>JADYYH010000044.1 GCA_020853775.1 Nitrospira sp. | reverse complement strand
GCTGCGATTCAGACGTACATCACCACTCACAACCAAAATCCTCGCGTGTTCACCTGGACGGCGTCCGCGGAGAGCATTGTGGCCAAGGTCGCCAAATGTAAAGAAGCGTTGGACGCACTACACTAGATGGAGAGGCCGGAAATATCTCGATGTAAATATTGCCGTTGTACGAGAAAGAAGGGAAAACGTCCAAAGGCCAAATGGCACCCCACCAGATAACATCCTTGCTGCGTGCCGAGGGGAAGTGAGGTGGTCCACCTGACTTCAAACAAGCTGATTCCCTGTTGCGATTGCAGCGCCGGATTCTGAAGGCGGAGAACCTGCCCGGTGTGTGGTTGTTGATCGAGTAACAACAAGACGCCACCGGAACTGACATTCAACGAGTGAGCCTTGCCGAAAATCATCGGAGTGTCATGGCGCTGTTCCTGCACCAATCCATACAGGCAGGGAGTCCTGACGGCGAATCGCGCATCGAGCCGGCGTTCTCGGAGGGCCTCCGTCATTGGAGCATCCGCATGGTTATCCACAATCAACGGCTCAATCGACCGCGCGGCTTCACTTGAGACCCGTAGCGACTTGAGGATTCTGTGGATAAAATTTGAGGCCATCGGTTGGTTCTTCTCGCTAGAGGGTGCGATGCGAATTCCTTCGTATAAGAAAGCAATTCAGGTGCCTTACAATCAGACCTTGTTCGTCGCGCTAACAGCATGATTTTTTGTCGGGGTCACGTTCACGAATGAATCGGGAATCAATCTTTGTACGTCATGGTCCTGTCACATGTGCCGCACGGCTGACAAAGATGAACGGCTGGCTCATTCGTGAGTGCCGAGAGGCGCGGACCATTGAATGGAACGAACCTGTGGATGGATTGTGGATGACGTGTGCGCGACTTGTGAACCACGGTGGATATCTTCGCACCTTGTTTTTCACGGCCGCCCTATGGCAGCTTACGCACGCGCCTATGTCGGTCACAGGTCAGGCAGTCACCACGTGAATAGAGTGAGCACGACTCCGGTCGAAATTGTCGTCACTGGAGGTGAATCGTCCAAACGGATCGACGTATTTCTTGCCAATCGCGACCCGACCTTTTCCCGTTCGGCCTTACAGCGACTGATCGCGGAGGGACGTATCCAGATCAATGGCCAGCTCGTCCGGCCAAGCCAGAAGATCAAGCCGGGAGACCGCATCAGACTGGAGGTGCCGCGCCCGGAGCCCCTGGATCTGAGTCCTGAGGCGATTCCCATCGAGATTCTCCATGAAGACGCCGACCTGTTGGTCCTCAATAAGCAGGCTGGCCTCGTGGTGCATCCTGCACCGGGGAATTGGTCCGGCACGCTGGTGAACGCCTTGCTGCATCACTTTGCCACCGCCGGTGTGACGCCATCCCATATCGGCGGAAAAGAGCGGCCGGGTCTGGTTCACCGGCTGGATAAGGAAACGTCAGGCGTGATGGTGATTGCGAAGACCGATCAGGCGCACCGTGCGCTGGCGGCTCAGTTCAAATCACATACGATTACCCGCGTCTATGAAGCGTTGATTTGGGGGGTGCCGAAGAAAGGGCATGGGCTCATCGAGCTGGCCATCGGGCGGGACACGAAGGAGCGCAAGAAGTTTTCCGCACGGACCACCAAGCCAAAGGCCTCGGCAACCGACTACCAGGTGGAGGAGCGATATGGAAAGGTCGCCGCGCAGGTGCGGCTTTCCCCCCGAACAGGGCGCACCCATCAGTTGCGGGTCCACCTCACGTCCATCGACCATCCCATTCTGGGGGACAAAACCTATGGAGGGGTAAAAGTGATGACCGTGGCGGGCATCCCGATCCCACGGGTCATGCTGCATGCCCGCACGCTCGGATTCACACATCCTACGGGCGGGGAGTATCATCAGTTCGATGTGCCCTTTCCTCCGGACATGGAGCAGGTGCAGGATCTCCTGCGCGCAGCCACGACACAGGGGATGCCTGTCGAACACTGATGTGAGTCAACAAGAGAGAAGGCCGACCAGTTCAAGTCGGCGAGAGTGAGGAGACGCGAACGATGGAAACCAGTGCCGTGCTCGATCGCATCGGAGAGCTGATTGCGCAGCTCAAGGGGTATGCCGCCAAGTTACCGACAGTCGTGCATCTCGCATCCGTGCCGACTGGCGTGAAGCCCAAACCGGAGGCCGTGGAGGCATTTGAGCAGGCGCTGTTGCGATTTCGAGAGCAGAGCGGCCGCTCGCCATTCAAGGGCTTGCAGGAATACCTTCTCGAATCGTTGGAGGCGTTCGAAGTCGGCAATGTGCTAGGCGCAGTGCAGCCGCTGATGGCCATTCTCGATCAGGTGGAACGGATGCAGCGCGATCAGGAAATTAAAGTCAGCCCGCCGGAGGAGAAACGGATGGGAGAGTACCGCGCGGCGCTGATCAAGATTTTGCCGGGCAATCAGCCGGAATTGGAGGGCGCCGGACGAGGCATGTAGTGAGCGAGTCGTGAGTTCTCCGTGGTGAGTGGTGCGTTCAACGCCAGGTCGTTGGTGAACCGTTCCAACACTCAGCACGCCTGCCTCAAGCCTGTCTCGGCGGATCAATGCCCCATTTTCGGGCCCGCTGCGTTGGCCCCGGCAGTGACCAGCTGAAAGCGGACGGTCGACTCGCAGTGCGGACATTTCGTGCGCACCGTCTCTTCGTCGATCACGTCGTAGTGATCCTGCTTGAGCCACATCAGTTGAAAACACTTCGGACAGCTTCTTACTTGCGTTCCCATGGTCTTCCTTTTACACTACGATTAACCAATTGCCCCGTTCGGAGGGATTAATTTAGTACAAGATGCCTCCTGCTCTCAAGACCGGCCAACGACCCATCGCATTTTCCGATCGCAACGATTTTGACGCGACCCAATTGATTCATTTGTACCGGCAGGCTCCCTGGGCCAAGCACCGCGAACTGGAGCAGGCGCAAGCCATGCTGGCGAAGACCGATCTGGTCATTTCAGCGTGGGACGGACCACGACTGGTGGGCTTCGGTCGAGTGCTGACCGACTATGTCTTTCGCGCCTCTATTTGGGATGTGATCGTCGATCGCGACTATCAGGGGCAACAGATCGGTACCGAGATTGTGCGGCGCATTCTCGATCACCCTACGCTGCAGCAGGTGGAACTGTTCTGGTTGTGTACGCGGATGCCGGGATTCTACGAACGGCTCGGATTCAGCGCCAAAGAGCAGACCGGCATGGTCTGGTCCCGAAAGCAACAGTCCTCTCAGGCCTAACAGCCGATCCCATTCTTCGTTTCCGTCCCGTTTAATTATCGGCACACTGGCACGACTTATCGGCCGACGGAGTCTATCGGTACCAGTCTGGCATCCAGGCTATTCTGCTTGAATACGATGCAGCCGCTTGGGTGAACAACAGATCGCCAGGAAAAAGAGGCTCGTGGCCAAGAGAACGATCGATGGCCCGGACGGCAGGTCGAATGCGTAGGACAGCAACACGCCCGTGACGGCACAGAAGATGCCAATGAACATCGAATACAGGGTCATCTGCGTGAGGCTGTGGGTGAGCTGGTAGGCCGTGGATGCCGGGATGAGAATCATGGCGAACACGAGAATCGCGCCGACCGTTTTTAAGGCGATCACGACGGTCAAGGCTACCAGTGTGAGGAGGAGGTAGAAAATTTGCCGCGCGGGCACACCCGACGCCGCGGCCATTTCCTGGTCGAAGGCGATGAAGTAGAGTTCTTTCGACAGCAGAAGGATCGTTCCCAACACCACGATGCTCAGTCCTCCGATGGTCAGGAGCTCTTCCGTCGTGACGGACAGCACGCTGCCGAAAAGATAGCCGTAGACCTCCGGGTTATAGGTCTTCATCAGACCCAGAAACAAAATAGCCAGAGCCATGGTCGCGGTGTAGAGGATGCCGATGGACACATCCAACTTCATGCGGCCTTTTTCTTCGACCCAGCCGGTGATCCACACGGTGGCAAGGCCGAACACGATGGCGAGGCTGAGGGGCGGCAGGCCGAGTAGATAGGCCAGCGTGACGCCCGCAAATGCGGCATGGGCCGTGCCGGCGCCGGCAAACGCCAAGCCCCGCAACACGACAAACACGCCGATCACGGAACAGACCGCGCCCACCAGCGCAGCGGCCAGCAGTGAGCGTTGCATGAAATCGTACGCGAGTAACTCTAACATGGTCTCACTGAGTCATTGGCCCATGCGGTGAATAGATAATGAACGGTGATCATGAACGGGTCGGGTCGCGGAATTCAGGCTGCATCATTCAATCAGCAAGGTGTTAGTGGTGATGATGGTAATCTTCCACGATGATGAGGTCTTTATCGGTGATGACCAACTCTTTGCCATAGACCTGGCTGAGAATCTCCGGCTTCAGGACATCCTGGGGAGGACCCGCCGCGAATAATTTGGTTTTTAATAAGACCAATCGATCCACCCGCGAGCGAATCATATTGATGTCGTGGGTAATCATGAGAATCGTCAGTTTTAGTTCGTGATGCAGCTGTTCAATCAATTCCACGACGCTATGTTGGGCGGTGAGGTCCAACCCAGTGGTGGGCTCATCCAGGAGCAGTATGCGCGGCTGTTGCGCCAAGGCCCGCGCAATGAACACGCGTTGTTGCTGGCCGCCGGACAAGGCGCCCAGTGCGGAATCCCGGTGATGGTCCATGCCCACTTGCGTGAGTGCCTGACGGGCGATGTCGCGATCCTTTCCGGAGGGCCGTCGAAACAGGCCAAGCGCGCCGTATCGCCCCATCATCACCGCTTCCAGTACGGTCACGGGGAAGTTGCGATCGAGCATGCCTTTTTGGGGAAGATACCCGATCAGGGCTCGATGGTGGCAGCGCAGTTCTTCGCAGGCACAGTCGAGGACGCGGAGCGTGCCGCTCACCGGAGCCATCAGGCCGAGCACGGCGCGGCACAGCGTCGTTTTCCCCGATCCGTTCGGGCCGATCACCCCGACGAATTCCGATTCGGGGATGGACAGAGAGATGTCTTCCAAGGCCACGGTGCCGGGAAAACCAAAAGTCGCATGGTCAAAACGGATAATCGGATGGGTCATGCGTGGCGTTCGATGGAGATGCTGGTTGTCGTCGATGTCCGGGTCGAGGCGGCGGTTATGTCTGTTCAAGCGCGTGGGCTAATTGGAGCACATTATAGCGGAGCATGTCGAGGTAGGTCTCGGTTCCCGGAAGGCCGCCCGGCAAGGTGGTCAGGACGGCGATGTGCGCCCCGGTTTCCCGGGCCAGCAGTTGTGGAACTTTCTGATTCAGTTGGACCTCGGAAATAATGACCCGGATATGGCCACGTTTGATGGCGTCGATCAGCGTATGCAGATGGCGTGCAGAGGGTTCTCCTCCAGGCTGGGTGAGAATCGTACCGGCGATTTGCAGATCGTAGCGCCGTGCAAAATAGGGCCAAGCCGGGTGATGGACGATGACGGTCCGGTTGGGCACCTTTTTGAGCCGCTCCAGCGACTCTTCCTGAACGTGCAGCAGGGCTCGCAGATAGTTCGCCGTGTTGCTGCGGTATTCTGCTGCATGGGATGGGTCGGCGTCCGCCATGGCCTTGGAAATATGCTGCACCATCGTGGCGGCCGCGGACGGATCCAGCCACACGTGAGGATTGCCGCCCGCATGGTGGTGGCTGTGTGCATCGGCAGTTGATTCGGGATGATCCGGGATCAATTCAATGTCTTTGGAGGTCGTGACTACTTGCAAGGAGGCGTTGCCCGCATTCTTGACCAGCGAGGCGACCCACACTTCGAGTCCTGCGCCGACCTCGAACAAGAGGGAAGCTTTCCGGACGGCCACCAGGTCGCTGGGCTTGGGCGAGTAGGTATGCTCGCTCTCATACCCGGTCATGAGCGAGACGACGTGGACATGCGATCCGCCGATCTGTTGTACCCAATCTTTCAGGACCGGGAGCGTCACCACCACGTTGAGCGGGTCGGCCGCCGATGCTGTGCGGACCGCTCCGGAAGGGTTCCACAGCATTGTGACAAGCATGAAAAGGATCAGAACAATTGGACGAGACATCCGGCGGACGGTAACACCCGATGTACCCAAAGTCAACGCGATGGCGCACGTGGACCGAGTCGTCTCTGCAGCGTACCGCTTGACCCGTCGGGTGGTTTCGATTAGCGTAGCGCACCGAATGCCAGGGCGACACCTGGGTGCCGTGCTGAATGGAGGGCGGGATGAAGGTTGTCGGTCTTATGTCCGGGACATCGGCAGATGGGATAGACGCGGCGCTGGTGAGTATCGTCCGACGTGCGGGTAGGCCAACGATTACGCCCATCGCTTTTACCTCCGTGCCCTATCCTCGGGCCTTGCAGCAACGAGTGGTCGATCTGTCGCTTCACGGGGACGTGGCAGAGATCTGCCATATGAATACGTACCTGGGAGAATTGTTTGCCAAGGCGGCGCTCAAGGTCATTCGCGCGGCGAAGCATCAGCCAGGCGATATTCATGCGATTGGATCACATGGCCAGACGATTCACCACTTGCCGAAGGGAAGGCGTGAGGCGGGCGTGGGCCTGATCCGATCGACCTTGCAAATTGGCGAGCCGGCAGTGATTGCAGAGCGTACGGGCATTACCACCGTGGCCAATTTCAGGCCGCGCGACATGGCGGCTGGCGGTGAAGGTGCGCCACTGGTTCCCTATGCCCATGCGGTCGCTTTCAGCCATGCGCGTCGGGGGCGCCTGGTGGTGAATATCGGCGGGATCAGCAATGTGACCTATCTTCCGCCCGGAGGCGGGATGGCCGATGTGCGGGCGTTTGATACCGGCCCCGGCAACATGGTGCTTGATGCGATCGTACAGGGCGCGACACAAGGCACCCGCGTGTATGATGCCGGGGGCAGATGGGCGCGACAGGGCACGATACATCGGCCGTTGCTCACCGAACTGATGGGCCATCCGTTCGTGACGCGGCGTCCGCCGAAGTCTACGGGGCGGGAAGAGTTTGGTGCGCCCTTCGTGCGTATGTTGCGCGACAAGCAGACACGCGCACGGTTGTCGATCGAAGATCTGCTGGCGACCTGCGCGGCCTGGACGGCGGAAGCGATCGGTTCGTCGCGGCGCTGGGTTTCCGGCAAGATCGATGACGTAATCGTCGGAGGAGGCGGCGTCTCCAATCGAGCCATCATGGCGTCGCTCCGGACGGTGTTTGCGCCTGCCCCCGTGCTGACGTTTGATGATTGCGGTTGGAGCAGCAAAGCGTTTGAGGCGACGGCCTTCGCGTTGCTTGCACATGACTTCTTGCATGGGCTCTGCACGAATGTCCCGCAGGTGACGGGCGCTCGGCGGCCTGTGTTACTCGGTTCCGTGGTTCCGGGCGGGGCGGGTCGGCAGAGCAGGGATCTGTCTCTGCCCCGTTAATTGAATGGCATGAGCATGGACGTCCTGTACCCTATCCTCGGTATCGGCGCGCTGGTCTTTCTGGGAAGTCTGGCCTGGGAGACATTCGGGAGGCGACGCGCGCCGGCCGCGCCGGCCGGCAACCTGCTGTCCGGAATGACCTTTGCCCCCAAGCCTTTGCTGACAGACCAGGAAGTGCAGCTCTATAACCTTCTGCGCCTTGCGGTCGAAGATCGATATCTCCTGTTCACTCAAATTCCACTCTGGAGCGTGTTGGATTTGCGCGTTCCCTCCGGGATGCCGCCGGCGGAGACGCTGCGGGAGCTGGCGCTCACACGCGCCACCTTTGTGTTGGTGCATCCCGGCAGTCGGTTGGTGGAGAAGGTGGTGCAGGTGGAGCGACCGGCATCGGAGGCGGACGCGGGTGGGCCGCCGGATTCTCTCTTCGACAGTGCATTGCGCGCCGCCGGCGTGCAACTCGTACGACTGAGTCCGTTCCATGCGTATACGGTGCCTGGTCTCGTGACGGTGTTGGATCTCGCGGATCCGGACTGAGGGCGGCTCGGTCAAAGAGTTCGATGCTGGACCGAACGCGGCCATCCGGTTAGTTCGGCCCGGCTGCGATTGGTTCGCCCTTCGCGGCAGCGGCGTCTATGGCCTTACGCGCGACCTCTGCCTCCGGGCTGTCAGGATATTGCCCTGTGACCCGCTCATACATCATTTGGGCTTTTTCGAGATCGCCCTGTCTCGTATAGATCTGTCCGATTTTGAGGGTCGAAGCGGCGAGTTTCTGGCTCATCGGATAATCTGAAATGAGCTGAAAGAATGATCCCAGTGCCTCCTCGTTCCGTCCCATACGGTACTGGCATTCACCCATCCAATATTGCGCGTTGGCCGACAATGAGGAGTGCCCGTGGAGTTCGAGAAAGAAGCGAAATCCGGCCAGTGCCGCGGGGTAGTCTTTATGGCGGAACTCGTCCATCACGCGGTCGTACAGGCGACGTGAGGCGTCCGGTGGCTGGGGCGCCGCCGCGAACAGATCGGGCGCACTCGCCAGCATGCCGAAGAACACCATTGCGGTTCCGATACTTCGCATCTTTCCACGGGTGAGTTGAACCATGGTCATAACAGCCCCTCTTTGTTCCGTAGTGGCAGAGCCCGAATCCGGTCCATTGTTGTGGCCGTCGATATGAAAGAACCGCACCAGACGGAGGCGCCAGACGAACCTGTTGTGAAATTGTAGGGTTGGCATATTCGGAGTGGGGATGAGTCGCGGGATTCCTGTGCCGAAAGCACGCAGGATTGTACGGAAAAGGGCCGAGCGCGACGGAGAAGGCAGGCAGGTTGACAGAAGGCATATTTTCGTTTGTTGTCGGTTAGCGCTCCATGTTCTGGTGATCGGCGTGGCCGATATAAGTTCGTAGAGGATTGAAGCGGGCGTATGGATACATCTCAGGAGTCTGGTTCATTGGGCGCAGGCAAGGCCCCTCTCATCGAACCGCCACCGAATCCTAAAGGCGGCAAGACGTTGATTGTCGATGCCCGGGACCCCGCTGCGTACATTCGTCCCAGTGCGGCACTGAAAGATGCGGGTGAAGATGACCAGGTATTTATCCGCCCCGGTGTATATGAAGATAAGGTGTTTGTTGCGGACAAGCCGGTGCGCCTCGTCGGCGCGGGTCGAGACCATGTGCAGATATACAGTCGTCGCGGCGGGCCGCTCTATCTCCAACGAGTGCCCCATGGCATGATTTCTGGGATCACCTTCCGCTATGTCGGCAGCGATCAGCATTCCGCCATGAATGTGTTGGACTCGGTGTGCACCATTACGCAGTGCCGGGCCATGGAAGGAATCCTGTCAGGAGTGGTGATCTATGGTCCCGAGGCGAGACCGACGTTTATCGATAATGAAGTCTGTTCCAATCGGGAATCCGGCATCTTTGTGTTTGCCGGTGCGCAGCCGCGAGTGGCGCAGAATGTCTGTTACGGGAACCATCACTTTGGTGTGGCGGTGCGAGATCCGGGCAGTCATCCGGAGTGCGTCCGGAATGTCTGTCATCGCAACATGCTGAGCGGGATACTCTTGTTCCATCATGCAGAGGCCCTGCTTTTGGATAATGTTTGCCGCGACAATCAGCATTGGGGATTGGTGATGACGCCGGACACGCATCCGATCCCGTCCCGGGAAGAATTAGTGGCGGCAAACGTCTTCCTGCCCAATCCCCGAGGGTCTCTCGTAGTGACGGAGCAGCCTCTCGCGGATATCGGACGGTAGCGGCGAGCTGTCGAGCGCTGGTGGAGTGAGCCGGGCTGATGGACTGTGGCGGCAAGCCGCCTGTTTACGGAAGCGGAGCGGGCACGTCGGATGGAGCATGTCCGGCCGGTGAATGGAATTGAAACCGGCCTCCGCCTTGCTGTTTGGCGGCGTACATAGCTTTGTCGGCGTGTCTGAGCAGTTCGTCGAAATCTTCATCATCCGAGGGGTAGAGGGTAATGCCGATACTTACGCCGATCGAGATACGATGCGGCCCGATGTGAAATGGCGTGCCGATCGATTCTACGATTCTCTTCGCGACAACCAGCACATCTTCTTCGCCTGAGATCCCTTCGAGGATGGCGGTGAATTCATCGCCGCCCAGTCGAGCGACGGTATCAACCTCTCGCACACATTCCATCAATCGCGTGGCCACCTCTTTCAGTAACTGATCGCCGATGTCGTGGCCGAGCGTATCGTTGACGGCTTTGAAGCGGTCCAGGTCGAGCAGCATCACCGCCAGGGGTTGATCCTTCCGCTTGCTGCGAGCCATGGCGTGGACCAAGCGATCGCGAAACAGGGCTCGGTTGATCAGTCCTGTCAGCGGATCATGCTGTGCAAAGTATGTCAGCCGCTCCTGCGCCTTCTTACGTTCAATGGCATAGATAACCGATCGCGCCAGAAACTCCGTCCCGCCTTCCCCCTTGACCAGATAGTCTTGCGCGCCGTGTTGCAGCGCCTGTAGCGCGAGCGGATGGTCATCATGTCCGCTCAAGACAACGACCGGCACATCAGGACTGGTCGCCAAGACCTGTGTGACGGTGGCCAGGCCATGCGTGTCGGGGAGGGAAAGATCGAGAAGGACGACATCGAACCGGTCTCGGCTCAACCGGGCAAGTCCATCCGCCAGGACGGAGGCATGGGTGATCTCGAAACGGTCCATCGACCATTCGGCAAGGAGATCCTGCGTCAACTGTGCGTCGACAACATTATCCTCGACGAGAAGCAGTTTGATCATATGGCCGCGCTCACGTTCCAATCATGGCTGGATTTCACGGACCGGCGTGAAGAACGTTGCGGTGAACAGACCTTCGCGCACCGATCAGCCATGAATGCCTGCAGGGTCCTACGTATCATGCGTGAGTGGCAAGCCTAGTGTGGAGTCGGTGCGAGCATGTCTCCCGACTCACGATTTCCTGAATGGGAAGGACCGGCTTGAACGGGATTCTAGCATGTCGATTCGAACCTTCAAACAAGAGCCTGCTTCCTCGCGTGGTCATTGCGTTCAGGCAGAGGTTCGTGCCGCGGTGATATGCTCGATCGGCCCCTCCGGCATACCAGCAACCTCACAGGTCACCGCTAACCGACAACAACGAGTTGATCACCAAATTACGGCCAGCGGATGGCCCCAAATTGGCTTGTCTCAAACTTCTGTCGTACGCAGTCGCAATCGGCCTTCAGATCCCTTTCTCTAACCTCCTGATGATATTGACTGTGACCAGTTTTGTACGGGCCGGGGCGGTGGCATGAATTCTGCGGAAGAAGGCCTGGTTCACAACGCGGTTCCCTGCGCACAGAGACTGCGGGGAAGGGGAGAGACCTATGGCCCACCAATCCGCTCGGAACGAGGAGCTTTTTCAACGCGTATCTCCTCTTGCATATCGGCTTGATGGAGAGGCGCAGGCATCCGTCTCCTGGGCGCTTCCCGTGGTGATCGCCGGTGTGTTGGTGGTGGGAGATTCCGCCTCCGGGGAAAGCGACATGTACGGGGATGTGGGATCGAACGGCGCATTCGAAATGACGAATGTCTTCACAGGCGGCCGCTTTCGTCCGGCGGATTTGCAGCGGAGTCGGTTAGCGCATCGAACATCTGTCGAGGAAGTAGAAGCGGCTGTCGAGCGCTATGCCTGGCAGTTCCACTTGCATCCTGCCTTGCTGCTCGCAGTGATTAAGGCAGAGTCGGATTTTAATCCCACCGTCATTTCGCGAGCTGGAGCGGTGGGGCTCATGCAGTTGATTCCCGAAACGGCCATTCGTCATGGGGTGCACAACCTGTATGATACCGGCGACAACATTCGCGGTGGCGCGCGTCATCTGCGGTAGTTGCTGGATCGGTTCAACGGCAATATACGGCTGGCTGTCGCGGCCTATAATGCCGGCGAACGACGGGTGGAGCGGTATCACGCCATTCCGCCCTATCCCGAAACTCGCGACTATGTCCGGAAAGTGATGAGTTACTACAAAAGTTTCCGGGGAAATTACCAGGCGACTCCCGGAACAGCCGTGTGGCTGGCCATGCATCATAAGCGTGTGCAGTTGGAGCCCATGTCGGTTCCCGTCGATCTTCGCAATGCCCGGCCGGCTGCGAAACGATAACGAGAGCAGAGACAGATTCAGCGTGTACGATTCCTGCCCCCGAGAAGTTCGTTCGACGGAACGGGCCGAACCGTAAGGTCGGCCTGTGGCCGTTCTTCTACGACCCACGGTCAGCCTCCAAGCAACATCGGGACCTGAAACAGTCGATGCGCGGATATCGCCGAGCGGCTCGCGCATCTTCTTGTCCGCATGGTGTAACCTGTCGAGAGCCCCTCCAGTCATCGGATACGTGAGACTAAGTATATGCCGTAGTTCATTGATCGAGTGGTGTGGGATGGAGGGGAGGGGTGTGAAATCTTTATTGCTTCCTCTGGAGTAAATCCGTATATACTTATATCTACTGTCAGAATTGTGGAAGGCTTTCTCGTCGACATCGGGTTTTGCCTAGTAGAACAAGAACTTTCCTCGGCTACAATAGGCGAGAAGCCATCCGTTGTGACGTCACTTCTTCAGCATCGGCTACTGCTCCGTCATTCCTCCGCACTCTTTGGAGACGTGTCACGCAACCGCATCGTGTGGATTCGGCGCCTTGCCGCATGTGTCGCAGTTAGTGGTCACAGTCGAGAACAGGGCCTGATGTAACCTCGCACAGGGGGGTCATCCAAGACGGCCCGTTTTTGAGGAGCCATTCTTGCCTGACAGCTCGTTCTCACAGCCCCGCAATGAACCGCCCGGCAAGGGACGTTGGTCGATTCGAAGTCAGCTGATCTCTGCGCTGGCATGGCCGATGAAATCACTCGTGCGGCGACTCATGGGAGACGAGTGCTACCAGCAGGCGCGAGTGACCTTGCTGCACGAACTCAGCGGCGTGGGGCTTGACTGGAGATGGGGAAACTCTCTCCGGCGCGTTCATCCGATTCGACGTGATTTCGGTTGGCAGTCAGGGCGCCCCATCGATCGTTACTATACCGAAGACCGTTTTCTGCCCGCACACCAGGCGGATATTCGCGGCCGCGTGTTGGAAATCGGCGACGATCGCTATACCCGGCAATTCGGCGGCGAGAGAGTCACCACCTCCGATATTCTCCACGTGAATCCAGGCATGGATGGGACCACGATCCAGGCGGATCTCACGGATGCCAAACACATTCCATCAAACAGTTACGATTGCGCTATTCTGACGTTCACCCTGCAGTTTATTTTTGATGTTCCAGCGGCGCTCACAACACTCGAGCGCATCTTGTGCCCAGGAGGAGTGTTATTGGTGATCGTGCCCGGGATCAGTCAGATTGCCCGGTACGATATGGACAATTGGGGCGAGTTTTGGCGGTTCACGTCGCTCTCCGCCAGGCGACTTTTTGAGCAAGTGTTCCGGGCGGAGGACATTACGGTTACGACGTACGGCAATGTGCTGGCCTCCCTGGCCAGTCTACATGGGCTCCACTCCACAGAGCTCACCACCGCCGAGTTAGATCATTGGGATCGTGACTATGAACTCGTCATCGGCATACGTGCGGTAAAGCATCCGGACCATCGCACGATGGCATAGCGCACGCCTCCCCAAGCATTCCGCTATTTGATCGCTATTTGGCATAGGTATGCCCTCGTCCCATACCGGTGTCGAGGTCGGTGCTGAAACTGCTCTAAGTGTTTGAACGAGAAGTGGGAAAGGTTGGTTGCGGGGGCCGGATTTGAACCGACGACCTTTGGGTTATGAGCCCAACGAGCTACCAGGCTGCTCCACCCCGCGACCGGATACTAACAGGCGTGCGAAACGAGAGTCAAGGAAGCCGCGACGAGAATTGCATTCGCGAGGGGAGAATGATAAAGCCTGAGCATGCGTATCGTATTCATGGGAACACCCGACTTCGCCGTGCCTTCATTGGAAGCGTTGCTGAAGTCCGATGACCAGGTCGTTGGGGTGGTGACGCAGCCGGATCGCCCGAAGGGCCGCGGGCAGGAGGTCATTCCTTCTTCCGTGAAAGTCGTCTGCCAGCGCGAGGGCATTCCGGTGCTCCAGCCTCTGAAGATGAAGGATCCGGCGTTTCTGGACGCGTTGCGCGAGTGGAAGCCCGATCTTATTGCCGTCACCGCCTTCGGCCGCATTCTGCCGCCGGTGATTCTTACCCTGCCGCCCCGAGGTTGTATCAATGTGCATGGATCGCTCCTGCCGAAGTATCGAGGGGCGGGCCCGGTTCAATGGGCCATTATCAGGGGCGAGCGGGTAACCGGCATCACGACCATGTTCATGGCCGAAGGCATGGACACGGGCGATATGCTGCTGCGCGAGACCGTGGACATCCGTCCTGACGATACCGCCGGCACACTGGCCCCTCGACTTGCTGATGTGGGCGGACGGTTGTTGGTCGAGACCTTGCGCCGCCTCAAGGCGGGGACGCTCATGCCGGAACGACAGGATGATGCGCAGGCAACCATGGCGCCGTTGCTCAAAAAGGAAGACGGGCTGATCGATTGGACCCTGCCGGCCACGGATATCGCGAACCGTGTGCGCGGGCTCTCCCCCTGGCCCGGCGCCTACACCTATGCGAACGGTGAACGGTGGACCCTGTGCCGGGTCTCTATCGGCGAGCAGTTTCAGGGAGCGGCTCCCGGGACTGTGACAAAGGTGACCAAAGACCGGGTCGATGTCGCGACCGGCGGCGGGACGATCCAGATTCTTGACATCCAACCATCCAATAGTCGCCGCATGACGATGGCGCAATACCTGGCAGGCCATCGTATTGCTGAGGGTCTCACCCTGCAGGCTGTTCCGCCAGCCCAGGGCTGATCGCGATCCGGTCACGTCTATTCCATGAACGACCTTCCTACGATGATCATTCATTCCGCATATGGGGACTGATCGGCAACCAGTGTCACCGGGTCCCACCCCATCTCCAGCGCGGCATGCTGCCGTGAAAGCTCTGCTGACGATCGATAAGGTCGGCATGCTGGGGGATGAGTTGTTCGATCAGGTTTCTGCCAGGGCCGGATTGGATCTCCGTGATCGGGCCTTCATGGTTGAACTCGTGCGGGGTGTGTTGCGGTATCGCGCGACGCTTGATTGGAGGCTAGGCCTCTTGTCCGATCAGCGGATCGCCAAACTTCCTATTCTCGTGCAAACCATGTTGCGCCTGGGCGCGTATCAAATGTTGTACTTGGATCGAGTGCCGGCCTCAGCAGCAGTGAACGAATCCGTGCAGATGACGAAACAGCTGCGCCATCGATTGGGAAGGGATTGGAGCGGATACGTCAATGCGGTGCTGCGTGCCATGCTGCGAACATCGCCTCCGGAATGGCCGGATCTCGCGAAGGATCCCATCGAGGCTCTGGCGGTCCGGTACTCATGCCCGACGTGGCTCGTGGAGTGCTGGTGTCGACAGTGGGGGGCAGAGCGAGCCGAAGTCTTGTGCAGGGCCTCGGTGGAGATTCCTCCGCTGACACTTCGTGTGAACCGGCTACGAACCGCCAGAGCGACACTCTTGGCCGACTTGCGCGCGGCGCAGGTGGAGGCCGAGCCCACGTCGATCAGCGAGGCCGGCATTCAACTCGGTCGCACTGGTGCCGTCGCAGATCTGCCTGGATACGCGGCAGGACATTTTTATGTCGAGGATGAGGCGGGACAGCTCGTGCCGTTATTGTTGGATGCGCAGCCCGGCCACCGTGTGCTGGATGCCTGCGCGGCGCCCGGCGGCAAGGCGACGCATATCGCGGCGCTTATGGAGAATCGCGGCGAAATCATCGCCGTGGATCGGGCTGCTTCCCGGCTGGATCTCGTGATGGAGAATTGTCGCCGCCTCGGTGTGAGGATCGTCACACCGATCGTGGGTGATATGCGTCGACTGACGGAGGCTGAGGCCGGGCCGAGAGAACCGGTGATTGTTCCTTCGCTGCCCGATGTGTGGTCGCGCCCGTTCGACCGGGTATTACTCGATGCGCCCTGCAGCGGTCTCGGCGTGCTGCGGAGGCATCCCGAAGCCAAGTGGTACAAGACGCCGGACAGCATCGCGCACCATCGTCAGGTGCAGCTGGAACTGCTCGCCGCGACGAGTCGTCTCTTGCGGCCTGGTGGAGTGTTGGTCTATAGTACGTGCTCGATTGAGCCGGAAGAAACTGAGTCGGTTATCAACGAGTTCTGTCAGTCTCATCGTGAATTTCAGCGCGACTCGATCGCGCCTTGGTTGCCCCCAGCCGGTCTGCCGTTCCTGACCCCTCGAGGGGACCTGTCTACGATGGCCAATAGGAATCACATGGATGCGTTTTTTGCTGCCCGTCTACGGAGGGTTGAGTGATGGCCGGCAGGACCGTCCGTATCGCGCCATCCATTCTGTCGGCGGATTTTGCGCGCCTGGCCGAAGAGGTCGCCAAGGTTGAAGCGGCGGGAGCTGACTGGTTGCATGTCGATGTGATGGATGGTCACTTCGTGCCGAACCTGACGATCGGGCCCCCGGTCGTTGAAGCCTTGAGAAAAGTGACCAGCCTGCCGTTGGACGTGCATTTGATGATGACCAATCCGGATGCGTTCATCGGGGAGTTTGCCGAAGCCGGTGCGAACTATCTCACCGTTCATGTGGAGACGTGTCCGCATCTGCATCGGACGGTGCAGTTGATCAAAGAACGTGGCGTGAAGGCCGGGGTTACGTTGAATCCCGCTACGCCGGCTGCCACCCTGTCGGAAATCGTTCGCGATGCGGATCTGATCCTGATCATGTCCGTGAATCCGGGTTTCGGCGGGCAAAAATTTATTCCCTCGTCGTTGCACAAGATTGCCGAGGTCAGGGCACTGATCGATCGCACTCAGAGCAAGGCGCTCCTGGAGGTGGACGGGGGCGTGAAGCCAGACAATGCGGAGTCCATTCTCGCAGCCGGGGCCGACGTGTTGGTGGCGGGATCCGCGGTCTTTTCCGAGCACAATTATGCCGCGGCCATTACGGCGCTCAGAGCCGGTCGTGTCGCACCGCCACGGACCGGTAACAGTATGGCTGCCCAACGATAGAAGAGGCATCTGCCCGCACCGTCATTCATGGATAATCTTCATCCTCTCGAAAGCAAAGTGCTGCTGGCATTGGCCCCGCAGCCCGGATCGCCTTCCACACTCGATCACCTCGCGGAATCCACCGGGCTGGAGCCCTCGCAGTTAAGTATGGCCGTCGAATGGCTCTTGGCCAAATCCTTGATTGCCGTGCATGCCGAAACGGTTGCGTATATCGCCTCGTTGACGCCGGTAGGTGAGGTGTTTTTCGAGAAGTACGCGCCGATTGAACGCGTGCTGTCGGCGGCACGGGAAGCCGGGCAGATTGGAAAACGTCTGACAATCCAGGACATCCAGGCCAAAGAAGCGCTTGAACCATCGGATGTCAGTAAGGCGGTCGGGACGCTCAAGAAAGAGGGCGCGATTCTGATTGTGCAGGGCGGATGTATTGAAAGTACCGGACGGAATAGTCCCACGGCCGAGGCGATGCGCGCGCTGTTGCAGGAATTGCGGAGCGGACAACGGGAGTTGCAGACCTTTGCGGAACCGCTCCGAGCCGTGCTTCAACAGCATGCGGTCAAACGTGGAAACGCGCGCGAGCCGTTCCGTGTCGATGAGCGGGTGACGCGATCGTTTCTGCTGACGCCAACTGGCCAAGAGGTCGCCGACCAACTGTCGCGCGATGGCGTGGCGGAGGAAGTCTCCCAATTGACGCCGGAGCTTCTCAAGGAAGGCGCCTGGCGGACGAAACAGTTTCGGAAATATACGATCAGTTTGCGGGCCCCGAGGATCGCGGCCGGGAAACGGCATCCCTACCGGGAGTTTCTGGATCTCGTCAAACTCAAACTGGTCAGCATGGGCTTCCAGGAAATGCGCGGGACGCTCGTGGAGACTGAGTTTTGGAATATGGACGCGTTGTTCATGCCGCAGTTTCATCCCGCGCGCGATATCCACGATGTGTACTTTGTGAAGAACCCGACCCATGCCAAGAACATTGCCGAGCCGTACCTGACGAACGTGACCCAGGTCCACGAAAATGGAGCGGGGGCAGGATCAACCGGCTGGGGGTATCAGTTCGATGCGGAGCGAGCGAAGCGGTTGGTGTTGCGGAGCCAGGGGACGGCGGTCTCTGCGCGCCGTCTGGCGACAAGCCCGTCGGTGCCGGGAAAATACTTCTCCATCGCCCGCTGTTTTCGCTACGACCAGGTGGACGCCACCCATGCGACCGATTTTTTTCAGGTCGAAGGGATCGTATTGGGTTCGGATATCACCTTCCGAACCTTGTTGGGATTGTTGAATCTGTTCGCCCGTGAAGTAGCGCAGGCCAAGGAAGTAAAATTTCTCCCGGCCTATTTTCCCTTTACCGAACCATCGGTTGAAATGCACGTGCGCCATCCGAAGCTCGGCTGGATGGAACTGGGCGGCGCAGGATTGTTCCGGCCTGAGGTCACGACGCCGCTCGGCGTCTCGGTGCCGGTCATTGCTTGGGGGCTCGGATTGGATCGTATGGCGATGGTGGCGTTGGGCATTCATGACATCCGCGACCTCTTCTCGGCGGATTTAGAATTCATTCGGACCATGCGGGGAAGTTTTTAGGACCATCACATCATGCCCACCATTTTCCTCCAACGAGACGATCTTGAAGCGTTGATTGCCGGGCCGGACGAAACGGCGTCCCGTATTTCGATCGACCAGCTTGAGCAATGGCTGATGTTGGTGAAAGGCGAGTTGAAGGGGCACAACACCGAGACCGGTGAATTACGAATCGAATTGCAGGACAGCAACCGACCGGATTTGTGGTGTTGCGAAGGAATCGCCCGGCAGATCAGAACCAAGCAGCAGGGCGTGGCCATGTCCTATCCCTTTTTCAAGAAGCAGAAACGTGCGGCCGGAAAACTCGTGGTGGCACCGGGGCTGGAGCAGGTGCGTCCCTATGTGGCGGCTTGTACGGCGATCGGCTATCGCGTGACGGCATCCGGTTTGGCACAGCTGATCCAGACGCAGGAGAAGTTGGCGGATATTTTCGGGCGTAAGCGCCGCACGGTGTCCATCGGCCTCTATCGCTTGGCACCGATTATCTTTCCCGTGTCGTACGATTTGGTCAAGCCGGATGACGTGCGATTCACGCCGTTGGGCATGGAAACGGTGATGACGCTGCGCGAGATCCTGATGGTGCATCCCAAGGGCGTGGAGTATGGCGGAATCGTTAGCGGCCACGATCGGCTGCCGATCCTACGTGACGCCAAGGGGCAAGTCTTATCGTTTCCTCCGATCATCAATAGTCGTGAGATCGGGGAGGTGCAGGTGGGGGACGATCACCTGTTCGTCGAGGTGACGGGGACCGATCTCCACATGGTTGCGCTGACATTGAACATTTTTGCCGCGAACCTTGCGGATCGCGGTGCCGTCATTGCGCCGGTGGAAATTCAGTCGCCGGTGAAAACCGCTTTCGGCAAACGCTGGCACACCCCGATCGATTTCGGCGCGCCGCGGACGATTCCGCTCAAGGCCATCGAAACCGCGCTGGGAGAAGCGTTGGGCAGCAAAGAAGTCACCACGGCGCTCAAGTCTTATGGTTACACGGTGAAATCAGCCGGACCCAAGGTGGCCGTGCAATTGCCGCCGTATCGCAACGATCTGCTGCACACCGTGGATGTGGTGGAGGATGTGGCGATCAGTCAGGGCTATGCCCGGTTTGCTCCGGTCATGCCGTCGCAGTTCACGGTGGGAGGGCTTTCGCGGTTGGAGCAGATGGCCGACCGGGTTCGTCATCTCATGGTGGGAATGGAATTCCAGGAAATCATTTCCAATATCATGGGGTCGCATCAGGATTTTTGCACGCGCATGCGGTTGGATGGCACTGAGTGGGCGAAGGTCGTGGAAGTGGATAATGTGATGTCGCTCAGCTATTCCTGCCTGCGCCAGTGGATCACCCCGTCGTTGTTGCAGGTGGAGACGAATTCCAGCCGGGCGTTCTATCCGCATCGGATGTTCGAGGTCGGTGAAGTGGCGGTTCCCGATGCTCGTGCCGATGTCGGATCACGGACGATCACGATGTTGGGGGCGGTCATTGCCCATGCCGGGGCGCACTTCTCAGAAATCCATTCCTGCCTGGATTTGCTGCTCTATTATTTGGACCGTTCTTTTACGTTGGAACCGGTCCCACACCCGTCGTTTCTTGAGGGCAGGGCGGGAAGAATCATGCTGGATGGACGAGCCATCGGCCTACTTGGAGAGCTGCATCCCGAGGTGTTAGAGCAGTGGCAGATTGGAGTGCCAGCCGTCGCGCTGGAGCTGGAAATCGATCGATTGCTGGAAGAAGTGTAACGGGAAAGTCCCTTCAATGAGGACCTTCCCGTCACGAACTATGAGGCATACCCGTTAGCTCGCGGCAGTCGTGAGCTGCTGCTTGGCAACCCCGACGAGTTTCTCGAATCCCGCCATATCCCGGATCGCCATATCGGACAGCACTTTCCGGTCCAATAAGATATTCGCCTTCTTCAGGGCGTTCATGAAGCGGCTATACGCGATGCCGTGCAAGCGGGTCGCGGCACTGATGCGCGCGATCCAGAGTTGACGGAAATCGCGCTTCCGCTGCTTTCGCCCCGAGTACGCGTAAGCCTGCCCTTTATCGACCGATTCGGTTGCTGTTCTGAACAGCCGGCTTTTGGCGCCATACTGGCCTTTCGCCAGTTTGAGGCGCTTCTTTCGCCGCTGTCGTGTTTTCGGACCACCTTTTGTACGAGGCATGGGACGCTACTCCTTTCAGATCCTGTTCACGGCACAATCATCGTTACTGCGGAAGCAACTTGTTCAACGCGGGCGTCGAGGCGGAGGAGACATCCGTGGCCCCCTTCAGGTTCCGCTTGCGGTCGCGCGGCTTGCCGGTCAGCAAATGCCGACCGCCGGCCTTTCGGCGAACCAATTTGCCGGTCCCCGTGCGCTTGAACCGCTTCTTTGCGCCGCTGTGGGTTTTCATCTTCATCTTCATGCTCTCATTCCTTCCTTGTGTGCGTCGCGCACACTATTTGGGAGCCAAAATCATAATCAGGCTCCGCCCTTCCATCCTCGGCGCAAACTCGACGGTTCCCGCTTCTGTGCACTGCTGAATCACACTGGTCATCATCGTGCGACCCATTTCCTGATTGGCCATTTCACGCCCGCGATACGTGAGTGTCACCTTGGTCTTATTCCCATCGGCCAGGAATTCCTTGATCTGACGGATCTTGATCTCCAGATCATGTTTGTCGGTGCGAGGCCTCAGCTTGATCTCTTTGACCTGCGTGGATTTCTGGTGCCGCCGGCTCTGGTGATCTTTTTTGCTGAGTTCGAACTTATATTTCCCATAGTCCATGATACGGCAAACCGGAGGCTGCGAGGTCGGGGCCACCTCGACGAGATCGTAGCCCCCTTCCTGTGCCTTATTGAATGCCTCTACGGTCGGCAGTATTCCTAATTGCTCGCCGTCAGGACCGATGACCCGAACTTCCCGAATCCTGATTTCCCGGTTTACGCGTAATTTAGGGACGATAGGTCACCTCGTTTGTGAGTGGGTTGCAGTGTCGCGCAATGCGTTATTGCTGTCTGTGCGGATGAGTTCCAGGAACTGCTCAGCCGGCATGGTTCCATGATTTGCCCCGCTCCGGCCGCGCACCGCCACCATGCCGCTCTGTACTTCCTTGTCTCCCACGACCAGCATGTAGGGGATCTTGTTTTTTTCCGCTTCTCGGATCTTGAATCCGATTTTCTCATTGCGGAGATCCGCCTCAACTCGGTAGCCATGGCTCTTGAGGGTGGAGACGATTTTGGCCGCGAATTCCTGCTGATGATCGGTGATCGTCAGGACGACCGCTTGAACCGGAGCCAGCCACGTCGGGAAAGCGCCGGCATAGTGCTCGATCAAAATACCGAAGAAGCGCTCAATCGATCCCATGAGCGCCCGATGAATCATAATAGGCTGGTGGTGTTTGCCGTCTTCACCGGTGTAGGCCAGCTTGAAGCGCTCAGGATTGTTGAAATCGACCTGAACCGTCGAACATTGCCAGGAACGACCCAGGACGTCTTTGATCTTGATGTCGATTTTCGGGCCGTAGAACACGCCTTCGCCGGGATCCACCTGATACGCCACGTTCCGGCTTTTCAGCGCTGCCTCCAAGGCATTCGTCGCGATGGTCCAGTTCTCGTCCGAGCCGACCGATTTCTCGGGCCTGGTTGAAAGATAGATTTCAAATTCCGTAAATCCGAAGGTGCCGAGGACAAAAAACGTAAAGTCCAGCACGCGGCTGACTTCGGCTTCGATCTGATCCGGGCGGCAGAACAAATGGGCGTCATCTTGAGTGAAGCCCCGGACCCGCAGCAGGCCATGCAACACGCCGGTTCGTTCGTAACGATACACGGTGCCCAATTCGCCGTACCGGATTGGCAAATCCCGATAGCTGCGCAAGTGGGATTTGTAGATCATGATATGGAAGGGGCAGTTCATCGGCTTGAGCTGATATTCGCTGCCCTCCAGTTTCATCGAGGCAAACATGTTTTCGCGGTAGTAGTCGACGTGACCGCTCGTTTTCCATAGGTCGAGCCTGGCGACATGCGGTGAGTAGACCAGGTCGTATCCGTCCTTAATGTGTTGCTCTCGCCAGAAATTCTCGATGAGCAGCCTGATCAACGAGCCTTTGGGGTGCCAGAGGACCAGGCCGGGACCGATTTCGTCTTGAATCGTGATCAGGTCGAGTTCTTTTCCAAGCTTGCGATGGTCGCGGCGCTTGATTTCTTCGAGTTTCGCCAGATGGGCATCAAGTTCTTTTTTTGTAGGGAACGAGGTGCCGTAGACCCGCTGGAGCATGGGATTGCGTTCGTCGCCGCGCCAATAGGCTCCGCCGGTCGAGAGCAGCTTGAAGGCGCCCACGTAGCCGGTGCTGGGAAGGTGCGGCCCGCGACAGAGATCGACGAATTCTCCCTGGCGATAGAGGGAAATAGGGGAATTGTCTTCGAAGCTCTTGATCAATTCGACCTTGTAGGCTTCCCTGCGGTCGTGGAAAAATTTGATCGCGTCCTCTTTGGACAATTCACTGCGACTGACCGTCAGGCCACGCTTGGTGATCTCAATGGCGCGGGCTTCGATCTTTTCCAGGTCTTCCGGGGTGAACGGCCGGTCGAAGGCGAAATCGTAATAGAAGCCATCTTCGAGCGCCGGACCAATCGTGAGTTGTGCGCTCGGGAACACTTCCTTCACGGCTTGAGCCATAATGTGAGTGCTGCTATGGCGATACACCTCGCGCCCGTCGACCGACTCAAAGGTCAAGGGTTCGATGGTCGCGTCTTGGTCTAACGCATGGAACAAGTCCATGGGCGCGCCATTGACTTTGGCGGCCAGAATTTTTCCGTCGAGCCGGCCGCCCTGTGGAGTCAAGGCGTCGCGGACGGTGCATCCTGTGGGTACTTGTTTTCGAGTTCCGTCAGGAAGGGTGATGTGAATGAGCTGTGAGGCCACTCCGGTCAATCCTGCCAAAAAATACACCGTCGTGCCGACCACCCCACTGCCGGTAATCGGATCACGAACTTCGTGAACGAACGAAAATGGTAGGCGCGGACGGTCTTGAACCGTCGACCTCTACCGTGTCAAGGTAGCGCTCTCCCCCTGAGCTACGCGCCTATCGATCGGCGATGCTAATACAGGCTCACCAAAGGTGTCAAGGAAACGCGATGGCAAGACAGGCTTTTCTCTGTGTCGCCCCATGCCATCGCGTCTTGTCCCCTGGGGCTGTCCTGGTCTGCCGACTCGCTATTTGACTGCCGCCTTCAGTTCCTTGCCGGCCGAGAATTTCGGAATGCGGGCGGCGGGAATTTTCAATGCTTCGCCGGTTCGCGGGTTGCGTCCCATCCTGGCCTTGCGCTTTGAGATCGTGAAGGTGCCGAAATTGACCAGCGTCACGCGTTTCCCCTTCTTGAGCGATGTGGTGACTGCGCCGGTGAAGGCTTCGAGCGCAACCGTTGCGGCGACCTTGGTGATGCCGGCACTGTTTGCCATTTGGGCAATCAATTCTTCCTTGGTCATTGCGTCCCTCCGTTGGTGGTTGGCGACCTGTGGATGTGATGCATGGGCGTGCCTGTGACGCCTGTGATGAGGTGCGACTCGGCCGACGGTGCTCTAGCTCGCCCTGGCGCGTTTGACGGGGATGTCCAGATCGAGAATCTTTTTTCTCAGCGTATTGCGATTCAGGCCAAGGAGTTCGGCGGCTTGGATCTGGTTGCCTTTGGTTTCACGCAACGTCAGCAGAATCAACGGACGTTCGACCGCGGCGATCAGCATCGGATGGAGATTTTTCCCGGAGCCGTTCCGCATGCCTTTGACGAAATCACCGACCTTGTGTTCGAGGTAGGAATCCAAGCACAACGCTTGCCCTTTGCCGTTGGACTGAGGCGCGTCGGCCTTTGGCGTCTGGGACGTCTGCAGCGCAGAGGCTGTGCGTTTCAGGACGCCACGAGATCCCACCAGAAGCAGCGTCCGTGAAGAATCGATCCCGGTCAGCAATTTGCCAAGGTCGGCGCCGGCGGCCAGCTTCGATTCGATAATGACGGCGTCATAGTCGCGCTTCGCCAGGTCTTTTTGCAGCGATGGGCCTTCACGGCCAACGGTGATCGCCTGCTCACCGAAAAGGTCCTTATAGTGCGACTGGATCTCGCTGTCGGTGCTGAGCAAGAGAATATGAAATGTTGATGAACGCAGCGTCATGAAAGGTACCGAGGAAGAAGAGGGCGGGATTATTGCTCAGGCCCCAGATGATGTCAATGACGAAAAACCTGCGGTAATGTCGGTGCGTCCTGACTGGGACAGCGCGGTGAATGGCCCGGGTGGAAGAAGTCGTGAGGCAGCGTCATTCGCAATGGCGGGCAAGCGCCTTCCGGTGAAGCCGATGCGTTTCTTCAGCGAGCCATATGAGTGATTGTTCAATGAATGTGGGGCGGGCTGATCCTCTGCGAGAGCCATCAACAGGGTGCTGGACTTGACAGCAAAGCGGGGCACAATGTATAGAGATTCATGAATCCCCATCGGAATAGTCGCAAATGAAGGTTAGCCTTAGAGTCACCTACGGGATTATTGCCGCTGTGGATCTTGCGCTCCATCACGCCGAGCAACCGGTTTGCGCCAAATCGATTGCGAAACGTCAGGCCATTCCAGCCCGGTTCCTGGAGCAGGTGCTTCATGCGATGAAAAAGGCGGGTGTGGTGACCAGTCAGCGTGGAGCGCAGGGCGGATATGTGTTGAGTCGTAAACCGTCGGAGCTCTCCGTGGCGGATATTCTCGATGCCTTGGAAGGCCCGCTTCTCACGACCAATGGAGACGCCGGTCCGAAAAATTCTTCTTCGCGAGGCTCGAAGCAGGAGATCCTGCTCGCGCATCTGTGGGATCGTGTGAAACGGGCCGAATTGAGTGTGTTATCCGAAGTGACCGTCGAGGAGTTGGCCAAACGTCAGCGGGCTCTCGACGAACAACATACGTTGATGTATCACATCTGAAGTCCTGCATGAGGCGCCTGCACATTACATCCGAACCGACGAGGTCGTTATGATCAGTTCTCATACAGAGGCTCTACGTCCAGCAGTGAAGACCGAGCCCATTCCCCCGCATATTGTCGAAGAAATCGAGACGTTTGAAGCCGAGGCTCAGCGCGTCCTCGCGGGAGAGCTCTCGACCGACATCTTCAAGCCCTTCCGGCTACAGTACGGTATTTACGGCCAGCGCCAGCCGGGCGTGCAGATGTTCCGGATCAAAATTCCGTTCGGCGGGCTCACGGCGAATCAGTTGCGACGAGTCGCTGAACTGGCCGATCAGTTCGCCACCGGCGTGGGCCATGTGACGACACGGCAGGACATTCAGCTGCATTTCGTGGAGCTCAAGTACGTGCCCGAGATGATGCGTCAACTGGCCTCAGTGGGATTGACCACGCGTGAAGCTTGCGCCAACACGGTCCGTAATGTGACGGCGTGCCACTTGGCAGGGGTGTGCCAGGGCGAAGTGTTCGATGTGACGCCCTATGCCAAAACGGTTGCCTATCATCTCCTACGGAATCCGCTGAACCAGAGCCTCCCGCGAAAATTCAAGATCGCGCTCTCAGGATGCCGGCAGGATTGCGCCCTCACGCCCATTCACGACATCGGTTTGTTGGCGGCGAAGCGCGCGGACGGAACCATTGGGTTCCGAATGGTGGCCGGTGGCGGCCTTGGGTCGACTCCGCGCATGGCGCAAGTGCTGCGAGAATTTACTCCGATGGACGAATTGCTGCCGACCATCGAAGCGGTGATCAAGGTGTTCGATACGCTCGGGAACCGCAAGAATCGCAACAAGGCCCGTATGAAGTTCGTCATCGAGAAACTCGGGTTCGACGAATTCAAGCGCCGTTGGGAAGCGGCCTATGCGGCCATGGGATATGCGGTGCCGATTCATGAACCGATCAAGTTGCTGGAGTATGCCGATACGCCGCCGTTGTTGATGCCGACGAAAGCGCCGGGTTTGACCAACGGAAACGGGAACGGTGCCGCATCACACAACGGTTCCGAGTCGGCATTCGAAGCCTGGAAACGGACGAACGTGGTTCCTCAACGGCAGCCGGGATTTGCCGCGGCGGCGATCAAGCTGCCGATGGGCGATTTGACGGGCGAGCAGATGTGGGTGGTGGCCGACCTTGCCGAGCGATATTCCAATGGAAACATCCGCACCACCATCAATCAGAACGTGATCATCCGCTGGATCCCTGAGGAGCGTTTAGGAGCGTTTCATGAGGAACTCGTGGCGCATAGCCTGGGCGATCCCGGCGCTGAACTGGTGGAGGATATTATCGCCTGCCCCGGTACGGATACCTGCGGTTTGGGGATCACGTCGTCGAAGGGAATGGCCCGCGCTCTGGCCGAGGTCTTTCCTGCCGGGCAGGTGCCTGAAGATCTGCGGGACGTCAGCGTCAAGATCAGCGGATGCCACAACTCCTGCGCCCAGCACCATATCGCGACGATCGGATTGCACGGAGTCGGCAAACGTCTCGGCGAACACACGGCGCCACACTACGAATTGCACCTCGGCGGACATGTGGACGGCACGCCGAAGATCGGGCAGCTGGTGGTCAAGCTGCCGGCGAAGAATGTCCCGGCGGCCGTGCGCCATCTGGTGGATGTCTATCGTCGAGACCGGAAGTCCGGCGAGAGTCTGCAATCGTTCATCACACGTGTCGGAAAAAACGCCCTCAAGGATGAACTCATTCCCTACACAATGGTGCCGCCCTACGACCAGGATCCAACCTACTATTACGACTGGGAAGGTGAAGCGGAATTTGTGCTGGAAGATTTGGGCCCCGGCGAGTGCGCGGGTGGTGCGCTGGAAATGATCGATGATCGCATGTTGGAGGCCGATCAGGAACTCTATCAGGCCAAACTGCTTGTTGAGAAGCATCAGTATGCCCTCTCGGTGAATAAATCCTATCGTGCCGTACTGGCGGCGGCCAAAGGTTTGCTGGTGACCGAAGGGCTGGATCCGGCGACCGATGCCGAGACGTTCCAGGAGTTCGATCTACGGCTGGCGAGCAAAGGCATCGTGCCGACGACGTATAAGAATCTCGGCGCGCAAGTCGGCGATCTGGGCTCGAAGGATGCGACCGCCGAGGCGGCGACCGAGAAGATGGCCTTTGCCAAACGGTTTCTTGCGGTCTGCAGGGCGGCCACCGAACAAATGGGCAAGGATCTGAAGCTGGCGCAGGTGAAAGAGGCTGTGATGCCGGCCCCGGCTCCGAAAGTTGAGCCGGCTGCTCCCGCCGCGACCGCGCCGGTCTACGATCTGCGTGGCGTCGCCTGTCCGATGAACTATGTGAAGACCAAATTGAAGCTGGAGATGATGGACGACGGCGAGCAGTTGGAAGTCTGGCTCGATGCCGGAGAACCCATCCGGAATGTGCCGATGAGTTTGCGGAACGACGGACATAAGATTCTTGAGGAGGGACCGTTGGAGCCTGAGGCCAAACATTTCAAAATTCTTGTGGAAAAAGTCGAGGGGTAAGCATGGAGCTACAGGCAGGAATGTCTTCCGTTGTCCGTCCGACGGATGAAGAGTTAAAAGCGCTCAGCGATTCGTTTGAAGCCAAGCAGCCGTGGGACCTGCTGGCGTATGCGCTCAAGACGTATCAGCAACGGATTGTGCTCGCCTGTAGTTTCGGGGCGGAAGACGTCGCCTTGGTGGACATGGTGCACCGCATCGATCCGGATGCGCCGCTGTTTTATCTGGACACCGACTTTCTATTTCCTGAAACCTTCGAGGTGCGGGACCGCATTATCGCGCGATACGGATTGAAGCTGGCCCAGGTCATTCAGATGAAATCGCTCTTGACGCCGGAGCAGCAGGCTGCTCAACATGGAGCGTCTTTGTGGGCGAGCAAGCCCGATCAGTGCTGCGAACTGAGAAAAATAGAGCCATTGACGCGTATTCTCGGTCGGTACAGCGCCTGGATCACCGGAATCAGACGGGATCAGGCTCCGACCAGGGCGAATGCGGGGCTGATCGAATGGGATAAGAAATTCAACCTGGTCAAAGTGAACCCGTTGGCCAAGTGGAGCAGCGAGCAGGTGTGGATGTATCTTCAGCTCCACGACGTGCCCTATAACACCTTACACGACCGCAACTACCCCAGCATCGGCTGCACGCATTGCACAGCGCCTGTCCTTCCGGGAGACGATCCGCGTTCCGGTCGGTGGAAAAACTTCGGCAAGACCGAGTGCGGACTGCACAAATAACATCATCGTCACCCTGACACCAGATAAGGTTACCACCATCACATGCAACATCTGCTCGCCAAAGTCGCCAAAGGGCAAAAGACATCCAAGGATCTCACGTGGGAAGAAGCGAAGCAGGCCATGCGCCTGATGATCGAAGGGACTGCCACGCAGGCTCAAATCGGCGCGTTTTTGACGGCCATGCGTTTCAAGTCCGAGTCGGTCACGGAGTTGGCCGCGTTCACCGCCACGGCCAGGCAATATGTTCCCCCGGTGCCGGTTCGTTCCGGACTCGGAGTCGTGGATGTGCCCGTCTATGCAGGAAAGCGGGAAACGTTTCACGCCATTGTGCCTGCCGCGATTATTGCGGCGGCGGCCGGTGCGGTCGTGTTGCTTCATGGAGTGGATGGGCCGGCCGATCGGCGCGGCGTCTCCTCCGTCTTGAAGCTCCTGGGTATTCCAACCGGTCAGACGGCCAAGCTCGTTGGTCCTGAGTTGGAAAAGAAAGGGTTTGCCTATCTGGATCTGGCCCTCTACCACCCGCCGGTGAGCCGGTTTCTCGAAATGCGGCAGGAACTGGGGGTGCGTAATTTTTTTCATCCCGTGGCCCGCATGCTCAACCCCGCCCGCGCAACCTCACAGGTGATCGGCTTGTCGCATCCGCCCTATTTCGAAAAAACGATCGAGGCCTTGCGGATGCTGAGTTGCCCGCGCGCGCTGGTGATTCGCGGCGTCGAAGGAGATCCGGAACTGTCGATCGGCAACTCAACTCGTCTGTTGGAACTCAAAGACGAACGCATCACGCCTTTTACCTTTCAACCTAAAGACGCCGGGCTGGCCATGGCGACCTTCCGCGAGATGGCGGGATTCCCTGCGGAGCAGCGTGAACGGGAAGCCGATTTGATCAAGCGATTGGTCGCCAATGAGATTCCAGGTGGGCAACGAGACTGGGTTCTGCTGAATGCCGCCATGCTGCTCTATGCGGCCGGGAAGGGGCCGTCGATCACGGGGAATCTGGCGGCAGCCCGCAGTGCGTTGGAGTCCGGTCGAGCGAAGGCTAAATTGGCAGAACTGATTGCGGGAGCCGGGTCGGAAACAGGAGCGGCGTCGAAAGTCGGCCTGTCCGCATAAATACACGAGTGTGAATCATGAAACATTTACGTCAACTTGAAGACCAAAGCGTCTACATTCTTCGCGAAGCCTATAAGCACTTCAATCACCTCGCCATGTTGTGGTCGATGGGGAAGGATTCGACGGTCTTGCTGTGGCTGGCTCGCAAGGCCTTCTTCGGACATGTGCCCTTTCCGTTGCTGCACGTGGATACGAGTTACAAAATCCCGGCGATGATCGAATACCGTGATCGGATTGCACGCGAATGGCGGCTCAATCTGGTAGTGGGTCAGAATAAGGAAGCCTTGGCCGCGGGGATGAATCATACGCTGGGCCGGGATGTCTGCTGCACGGCACTGAAGACGAATGCCATGAAGAATCTCGTCGAGGAAAGGGGGTACACGGGCATCATTCTCGGTGTGCGTGCCGACGAAGACAGCACCAGGGCGAAGGAGCGATACTTTTCTCCGCGTGACAAACACGGCGATTGGGATTTTCGCGACCAGCCGCCTGAATTATGGGATCAGTTCAAGACCACCTTCCCTCCGGGGACGCACATCCGAATTCATCCGCTTCTCGATTGGACCGAGATCAATATCTGGGAATACATCAAGCACGAGAACATTCCCTTCATGGATCTCTATCTTGACCGGGGAGATGGCACACGCTACAGGAGCCTCGGCTGCGCACCCTGTACCATGCCTATCAAGTCGACCGCGAAGACAGTTGACGAGATCATTGTCGAGCTGCGCAAGAGCACGGTGGCGGAGCGGGCCGGCCGCGCGCAGGATGCGGGGCGCGGCATGGAAATGCTGCGGAAGAAGGGCTACATGTAAGACCGGTGTCCTCAGCCGCCCGGCTGCCGGTATTGGACGAAATTCGGAAATGAGAGTTCCACTGCACGAGTAATTTTATGACACAGCACGACCAGACCAAGCCGCAGGAAAGCCTCAATATCGTCATTGTGGGCCACGTCGATCACGGGAAATCCACGTTGGTGGGAAGACTTTATGCCGACACCGGCTCATTGCCCGAAGGGAAGTTGGAGAAAGTGCAGGCCATCTGCCGGCAACAGGGCAAGGAGTTTGAGTATGCCTTCCTGTTTGATGCCTTTCTGGAAGAACAGGAACAGGGGATTACGATCGATACGGCGCGCACGTTCTTTATCTGGAACGGGCGGCAATACATTATCATTGACGCGCCGGGGCATAAGGAATTTTTGAAGAATATGATCTCGGGCGCTGCCCGGGCTGAAGCCGCCCTCTTGCTGATCGATGCGCTGGAGGGGGTGCGTGAACAATCGAAGAAGCACGGGTATCTGCTGTCGCTGCTCGGCGTAACCCAGTTCGCCGTCGTCGTCAATAAAATGGATTTGGTCGGCTATCGTCAGGATGTCTTCGATGGGATCGAGAAGGAATATCGGGAGTTCTTGGGACAGTTCAGGGCGGTCCCGCAACAGATGATTCCAGTCAGCGCCAAGATGGGGGATAACATCGCCGTCCGAAGCGGCAACATGAACTGGTATCAAGGCCCCACCGTGCTGGACACGCTGGCGCTCTTCAAGAAGGAGCAGGTCCGGTCAGAGCAGCCGCTCCGGTTTCCGCTCCAGGATGTCTACAAGTTTGACGCCCGGAGAATACTTGCCGGACGTATTACGGCGGGACGGTTGAAGGTCGGCGATCAGCTCGTGTTTTCCCCCTCGAACAAAACGGCCGTAGTGCAATCGATCGAAGGGTTCAATGTCGATCCGCCTCCGGCTGAGGCGCAGGCCGGGCAATCCGTTGGTATCACGCTTGATGAGCAGATCTTTGTGGAGCGCGGGGAAATTGCGTCGCATCGGGATTCAGTTCCGCTGGTTTCGACGGCCGTCCGGGTGAATTTGTTCTGGATGGGTCGGCGGCCCCTCGAGAAAGGGCGGAAGTACGTACTGCGTCTGGCCACGAGGGAAGTGCCCTGCGAGGTGGCGGTCATCCATCGCATTATCGACACGGCTGACTTGGCACAGCTACAGGAGAGCCAATCGGTGGCCCGGAATCAAGTCGCCGAATTGACCCTGCGCGTGAAATCACCGCTCGCTTTTGACCTCTCGTCTTCCTTTGAATCGACAGGCCGCTTCGTCCTGGTGGACGAATATGACATTTCCGGGGGCGGAATCATCACGGAGTTGGTGCACGACGAGCAGGAAGGACTGCGCGAGGAGGCACGGCAGCGCGAATATGCCTGGCTCACGGGCGACGTCCGGTCCGAGGACCGGGCGCTGCAGTATGGGCATCGCGCGGCCATTGTATTGTTTACCGGCTCGGCCCAAACAGGTAAAACCTTTCTGGCGCGACGGGTCGAGGCATTGCTGGTGGCCGACAGCCGGCATGCCTATTTGTTGGAAGGCGAGAATTTGCTGCAGGGGTTGGATGCCGATTTGTCGGCCGCCGACCCGTCATTTGCTTCCGAGCGAGTCCGTCGATACGGTGAAGTGGCCAGACTATTGATCGATACAGGGCTTATTGTGGTCTCGACCAGCAAAACGTTCGGCATCAACTACCAGCGAATGGCGGAGATGATACGGACCTTGGTTCAACCGGCCCCGGTGATTGCGGTGCATATGAGCAGGGCAGGGGAAGAGCCGCCGCCGAACACGGACCTGCATTTTGCCGGCCCGCAGGATTTCGATGCCGCTGCCCGCCAGATCCTTGAGGAATTGAAGAAGCGAGGTGTGCTGATCCAGCCGTCCGGGACGAAAACCCACATTCAATATTCGATCTGACCAAGGCGCCCGGAAGCGGTTTGACTCCACCGAAACCCCTGTGGTAGCGTCCTTCATCAACAAATTCGAGGGTTTTTCATGACCATGGCGGCCGGGAAAGATCTCAAGTCAATCCTGACAAAACTTCAGTATTCCGACGACGCAAAAGTCGTGCAGCAGATCACGGCGCAGATGAAGCAGGTGCAGGCTCGAATGGCCGGCATCAAGCAGAAACTTGTGGTGATGAGCGGTAAGGGCGGAGTCGGCAAGAGCATGACCACCGTCAATCTCGCCTTGGCCTTTGCGCGCCAGGGGGCGAAGGTGGGATTGCTCGATGTCGATCTGAACGGTCCCTGCGTCCCGCGCATGATGGGTCTGCATGGCCAGTCGCTGACCATGACGCCGGAGGGGGCGCAGCCTCCTGTGGGGCCACTCGGGATTAAAGTTGCCTCGATGGATTTTTTCCTCGGAGATGCTTCGCCGGTGCGATGGAAAGGCCCGATGGACTTGAGCCCTGTCTGGCTCGGCTTGATGGAAATGAACGTGATTCGCGAATTCCTCGCCGACGTGGTGTGGGGAGAGCTGGATTATCTTCTGGCCGATTTGCCTCCCGGCGCGGCTGCAGACAAACCGCCGGTCATCGCCGGATTTATTCCCGATCTGGCCGGGGCGATTGTCGTGACCACGCCCTCCGAAGTTGCGTCCGATGTGGTGCAGAAATCAGTGACCTACGCCAGGGACATGGGGATCCGGGTGTTGGGTATCGTAGAAAATATGAGCGAGTACCGGTGTCCGTCCTGTGGCGCCGAGAACGAACTGTTCGAAGGGAATACCGAAGCGATGTGCGAGGTGCTGGACCTGCCGTTGCTGGGTCGCATTCCCTTCGACCGTACACTCGCCAAAACATTCGATAAGGGGCAACCGCTCCTCGATCCTGAGTATCCGACGATCCGGAAATATCAAGAGATCGTCGGGCGGATTCAATCGTTGCTGGATTACAAAAAAGTCCTGGCGGAAAAGCTCTAAGCGGACCGGCCTGGAAGGGGGATCCTATGAAGTTCGTTTGCCTGAACTGCGAGACCTACATGACGTTTCAAAAGGTCGAAAAACCCGGTGAGGGCTCACTCGGAGTGTTCTTCGGCTGTCCATCTTGCGAGGCCAAGTTTTCCATGGTGACTAACCCTGGCGAGACACAGATGGTCGCGTCGCTCGGGGTGAAGCTGGGAGGCCGTACGGAAGCCGCCGAACCATTTGAGATGACTCGCGGAACCCTCAAGGATGAAGCGCAGGCCGGCGCAGGGCAGATGGCTGCATATCTTAATGAGAAGATTCAGAGCGGCCAGCCGGCGACGGCGGCGGCAGCACCCAAGGCCAGTATGCCTGCGGCCGGTGGAGAGAAGACCTCGGGCGGGTGTCCCTTTTCCGCGATGGTCGCGGAAATGGGATTAACCTCCGGCGGCAAACCTCAGAATGGAAACGGCACGAGCGAATTTACCTGGACCGCGGACGCCAAGGAAAAATTAGAGCGTCTGCCCTCTTTTGTGAAGCCGATGGTGCAAAGCAGCGTCGAAGCCTATGCGCGCAAGAATGGATACAAGAGCATCACGCTGCAGGTGATGGATGATTCCAAGAATGATTCGCCCAACGGCATCGCGTGGACCAAAGATGCCGAACAGCGCATGGATAATATCCCAGACTTCATTCGTCCCATGGCTCGCCGGGAAATCGAGCGGATCGCCAAGGAACGAGGCTTGGTCGAGATTACTGCGCAGGTCATGGACGAAGCCAAAGAGAAGTTCATGAAGTTCATGTAGTAGACGAATGCATGCGTGAGACGAGTGCTCGGCCCGTCCGGAAGCCAGGATGGGCCGTTCGATTCCCGCCGGTTTTCCTCTCTCGACCGAATTATTGTCTGAGATTTCTAGGGCCTTGGTGTGCGCTGCTCGTCATCTGTGGCGTCGCGATCTTCGCCTGGGTCGCCTCTTCTCGCGTCGCAGAGTCTGCTGATCCCGGTTACTCCACCTCCGTCGAGAATCACGGGCACCACCACGCACCGTCGTCGTCTGGGCTTCCGTGGGAAGGGTCGCGTGAAGGCATTGCATACTCCGAATTCAATCATCACCTGGCTGGCGTGTTTCTCCTCCTGATCGGGCTGAGCGAATTGCGCCAGGCGCTGGGATGGCCGGTCCTGGCCTGGACGCGCTTTCTACTTCCAGGGGCCCTCGGTGTGGCCGGCGTGTTCCTGCTTATTTGGAGCGACCATGATTCCTGGCCGATCGGGTCGATGACCTTTATGCAGACATTTTCCGGAAGCGATCCGGAGGTGTTGCAGCATAAAACCTATGGCGTGCTGGCGTTTGCAGTGGGAGCGATCGAATTTTTGCGGCGTCTCGGCTGGTTTGCCCATGCGGCGTGGATGGTGCCACTTCCGATATTTGCCGTCCTGGGGGGCCTCATGTTGTTCACCCATTCCCATGGTGATCATCCCGCCGCCGACAAAATCGCCCTGCATCACCTCTTGATGGGAACCATGGCGATTACAGCAGGGTCGTCAAAGTTGATTTCCGGCTGGCGTCAGAGGCAGCTGGCGACAGAACGGTCGTATTGGGAACTCGTCTGGGCGAGCCTCGTCCTCGTGATCGGCGTGCAGCTCCTGTTCTACTCCGAGTAAGGCGGTCCTGTTCAGCAAGACCGCAGCCACCGGCCTCGCGTTGACACCCTTGTCGGGACTATGTTAGCTGTACATTTTTCAATTCCGGTTTTGCGCGTTCATGTCTCTGGTGCGTAGCAGGGGCGGTGCACGCGAAGAGGAGTCGCCATGGGTGGCCACAGTCATTGGGCAACAATCAAACGGCACAAATCGGCGGTCGATGCCAAGCGCGGCAAGGTCTTCACGCGGATCATCCGTGAGTTGACGATTGCGGCGCGATCCGGCGGGGACCCCGATGGAAACCCACGCCTGCGATTGGCTATTGCCAAGGCCAAAGAAGCCAACATGCCCGGCGATACCATGAAAAAGGCCATTCAGCGGGGTACCGGCGAATTGCCCGGCGTGACATATGAAGAGTTCACGCTTGAGGGGTACGGCCCCGGCGGCACGGCCGTTTTGATGGAAATTACCTCGGATAACCGGAATCGCACAGTCGCCGAAATTCGCAGCCTGCTGACAAAAAATGGCGGCAATATGGCGGAGGCCGGAGCGGTCGCCTGGCAATTCCATAAGAAAGGCGTACTGGTCGTCGAGAAGGGCAAGGTGGAGGAAGATGCGCTGCTCACCATTGCCCTCGAAGCCGGAGCGGAAGACGTGAAGGTCAGCGATAAGGCGTTCGAAGTGCTGACCAGCCCGCAGGATTTTGAGGCTGTGAAGAAAGCCCTGAGCGACGCCAAAATCGAGTATACGCTTGCTGAATTAAACTTCATTCCCCAGAATACGATTGCGTTGGAAGAAAAGGCCGCCGAACACATGCTGAAGCTCATGGAAATTCTGGACGAGCATGACGATGTGCAGAAGGTTCATGCGAACTTTGATATCTCCGACGAGGTCATGGAGAAAGTTGCCGCCGCCACCGCCTAATCCGGGAGTTTCGGCACTGAGTATCGACGAACACGCAGTCTATTCATCCATCACTCCGCCGCACTCGTTCCTACTGATCAAATGATCGCCTTACTGACAGGCCTCGTGGCCTTCAAGGCGCCCTCGCAAGTCACGCTCGATGTCCATGGCGTGGGTTATGAGGTCCTGGTTCCTCTCAGTACCTATTATTCGTTGCCCAATCAGCATGAGCCGGTGACGCTCAGCGTCCATACGCATGTGCGCGAGGATGCGATCCAGTTGTTCGGATTTCTCACGGCCGCCGAGAAGGAAGCCTTTCTGCTGTTGACCGGCATTTCCGGGATCGGGCCGAAGTTGGGGCTCAGCGTACTCTCCACGCTGTCCGTGCGAGACCTGTACGCGGCGATTCAGGCGGGAGATATCGAAAAGTTGGGCACCGTACCGGGGATCGGCAAAAAGTCGGCGGCGAGAATTGCACTGGAGCTTAAGGACAAGGTGGCTCGATTGCATCCGTCCGGCGAGCCAGCCGGAGCTGGCCCTGGACGATCCGCCAATCCGCTGTACGAGGATGCCTTGTCGGCGTTAGTGAATCTCGGCTATCGGCAACCGGATGTGAAAGAGGCGTTGAAGCGGGTGGAGGAAGCCGGTGCGATGACGCAGGGGTTAGAGCAGGTGATTCGAGAGGCCCTCAAAGACCTGGCCAAGGGGTGACACATGCCAATGACTGAGCGTGCACAAACGAGAAGCAGGCGGCGAGCAATCGTGACCGGACTCGCCGTTGTGGTCGTCTTGCTCTGTGTCTCGATGACGGAGCGAGTCTTAGCCGCCGACGGCCTGGAGGAGCCGAAAAGTATTCGCAAGACCTGCGGGGTATGCCCGGAAGGATATGCCACCACCGGGAGGACCAATGCCCCGGAGCTCTGCAAGGATGGAGATCCCATGTTGGTGCAATGTGTGCCCGTAGGCAGCAACATGCTGTCCGTGTGCGGTTCCTGTCCTGAAGGCTATAGCGAGGTCGGCCGGTCGAATGTGCCTTCACGTTGCGGGTCCGTCGATGGCGGACTGGTGTCACAATGCCAATCGCAGCAGATGGGGTCGAGTATGCCCGATCCAAGCCAGGGCGGCGTCAAGTGCCCGCCTGATTGCGGCAGCACGGCGGCTCCGGGGCAGGGCGCGTCTCCGCCGCCACCGAAATTCAGACCCGCACCCGAGTCCAAATAACTGAAGAGCATGTCCTCTAGGAATTCGCCATGTCTGACCGCACCGTGAGCAACCAACTGACCGACGACGAGCGCGGGCTCGAGGCGGCGCTGCGGCCGCAGAGTTTGCGGGAGTACGTCGGGCAACCACGGATGAAGGAATCGCTGGAGATTTGTATCGAAGCGGCCAAGCGCCGCGGCGAGGCCTTGGACCATGCGATCTTTTACGGTCCCCCAGGCCTGGGCAAGACGACGATCGCGCACATTATTGCCAGGGAAATGGGATCGGCCATCCGTTCGACGTCCGGGCTTGTCTTGAGCCACGCGGGTGATCTCGCCGCGATTCTGACCAATCTGCAGGAACGGGATGTCTTGTTTATCGATGAAATTCACCGGTTACCGGCGTCGGTGGAGGAGGCCCTCTATCCGGCGATGGAGGACTATCAGCTCGATCTGGTCGTCGGACAGGGCGCTTCGACAAGAACCGTGAAACTCGAATTGCCTCGGTTTACCCTGGTTGGAGCCACGACCAGGGCTGGGGCGTTGACCTCCCCGCTACGCGATCGTTTCGGATTAGTGCACCGGTTGGAGTTTTATTCTTCTGCGGAACTGACGTCGATCGTCACGCGTTCAGCAGGGCTGCTGAGTATTCCCATCGACGAGGCCGGTGCGGCTGAGATTGCTCGCCGGGCCCGGGGAACACCCCGCATCGTCAACCGATTGATTAAGCGCATTCGGGACTATGCCCAAATCAAAGCCGGAGGACGCATCACTCAACCAGTCGCGCAGGATGCCCTGGCCTGGTTGGCGGTCGATGCGGCCGGATTGGATGAGATGGACCGGCGCGTGCTTCTGACCGTCATCGAAAAGTTTAATGGTGGCCCGGTCGGGGTTGATTCGTTGGCTGCCGCGGTGCAGGAGGATAAGGGCACCCTCGAAGATGTGTACGAACCCTATTTGATCCAGGCGGGCTTTCTGGAACGCACTGGCCGCGGCCGTCAGGCGACCAGGTCGGCCTACGAGCATTTCAAGAAACAGAAAGACCTGCTTCCGTTGTCCGGTGAGGCGGATTCGCTCGCAACTCCTTGAATCCCCAGACCTATCCTTGCAATGCCGGCAGTGGCTCCTGTAGGATACCCACTTGTCCAAGCGCAGCCCTTTGGCTTGGACTCGTTTCGCGGAGCGTCGTTCGAAAAGACGCCTGCTGCGAGGAGGAAATCCCCCCGTCATGTCTGATGACTTGCAAGTCCATCGCGAACAAATCGATCGGCTCGACGATCAGATTTTGCGCCTCCTGAACGAGCGCTCGAAATCGGTCATTGAGATCGGTCGACTGAAAAAGCTCAAAGACGCAGACGCGAATCTGCACACGCCGGGGCGCGAAGCAGCGATTTTCGATCGTCTCAGCAGACAAAATACCGGCCCCTTTCCCACCGAGGCCATCCGTGCGGTATATCGGGAAATCATGTCGGCGTCGTTATCCTTGGAAGGGCCGCAAAAGGTCGCCTACCTTGGACCGAGGGCCACATTTACCCATATGGCCTGCATGCAAAAATTCGGCGCCTCGGCGCACTATATCCCCGTCAACAGCATTAAGGATGTCTTCAGTGAGGTGGAACGGGGACGCGCCCATTTCGGCGTGGTGCCGATCGAGAACACGACGGAAGGCGTGGTGAATCACACCCTCGACATGTTCGTCGATTCCAACCTGTTGATCTATGGCGAAGTGCTGCAGGAAGTTGCGCACCATCTCATGTCAAAAAGCGGAATTGCGGCAGACATCAAGCGCATCTATTCGCATCCCCACGCCATTGCGCAATGCCGAAATTGGCTGGAGACCAACCTGCCCCACGTACCGGTGTCGGAGGTGGCGAGTACCGCGCGGGCTGCGGAAATGTCGGTGGATGATCCTTCGGCCGCCGCGATCGCGTCGGAATTGGCGTCCCAGCTCTATGGCTTAAAGGTCGTGACGGCGAGAATCGAAGACAACATCAATAATTTCACGCGGTTTCTGGTGCTGTCACAGAAGGCGCCGGAGCGGACGGGCCGGGATAAAACCTCGCTGATGTTGTCGGTCAAGGACAAGGTCGGCGCGCTGTACGACTTGTTGCGACCCTTTGCCTCCCATGGCTTGAACATGACGAAGATCGAATCGCGTCCCTCGCGTCGCAAAGCCTGGGAATACATTTTCTTTGTCGATATCGAGGGCCATATCGACGAGGAGCGGGTCAAGAAAGCGGCGGAAGAGGTCAAGAGCCGCTGCTTGTTCATGAAGATTCTCGGGTCGTATCCCGCCTACTCCTAGAGGTCCGAGTGACACCATGCCATTGAAGGTGCATCCCGACATCGCCTCCCTCGTGCCGTACGTGCCTGGAAAACCCATCGAAGAGCTACAGCGAGAGTTGGGCTTGCCGCGCGCGGTGAAGCTGGCCTCCAACGAAAATCCGATCGGGCCCTCGCCGAAGGCCATGGCCGTGCTCGCCGAGACGGTGCCGACCTTGCACCGGTATCCGGACGGCGGAGCGTTCCGCTTGCGCGGAGCCTTGGCTGAGCGCTGGAAGGTCGCGCCGGACCAGGTGATACTTGGAAACGGCTCCGATGAAATCCTCGGCCTGCTCGCGCGGACATTCCTGTCGCCGGGAGACGAGGCCGTGATGGCCGAACAGACCTTCGTGATTTATAAAATGGAGGTCAAGGCGGCGCACGGGGTAGCGGTTGAAGTGCCTCAGAAAAATTGGCATCACGATTTGCCCGCCATGGCCGCGGCCATCACCGACAAGACGCGGTTGCTCTTCGTGTGCAACCCCAATAATCCGACCGGCACCATGGCGACCAAGGCGGAAGTGGCGGCCTTGATGGAGCAGGTGCCAGACCATGTCGTGGTTGTGTTCGATGAGGCCTATTACGAATATGTGCGGCATCCGGAATTCCCTGAGTCGCTCAGGTACGTCAAGGCCGGCCGCCCTGTCATCGTCTTGCGGACCTTCTCCAAGATTTATGGATTAGCGGGCTTGCGCATCGGGTATGGCCTCACCACCCCTGAAATCACCAATTACTTGAATCGAATCCGTCCCCCCTTCAACGCCAACAGCATGGCGCAACGTGCCGCATTGGCGGCGCTGGACGACGACGCGCATGTGGCAGCAAGCCGCCAGCTCAATCACGTGGAAATGGACACGGTGCGTGCCGGTCTGCGCCGGCTCGGGTTCGAGGCCTTGCCCAGTGAAACGAATTTTCTCTATTTCGATGTCGGAAGAAGCGGGCGCGCAGTCTTTGACGCGTTGTTGGCCAAGGGCATCATTGTGCGCCACATCGAAGGCCGCATGTTGCGGGTGACGATCGGGCTCCCGGAAGAAAACCAATTGTTCCTGAGCGCGCTGGAAGACGTCACACGCGCGTCGCAATAAGGAAAGCGAGATGAGACCATGATTATTGTCTTGAAGCCTGACGCTTCGGAGCGGGAAGTCGATCACATCACCGACCGGCTTCGGGAATTGGGGCTGAAGTCGCACATCTCGGCCGGGCAGGAGCGGACCATTATCGGCGTAATCGGCGACGACCGGATCTTGCACAATCAGCCGTTGACCGCCTTGCCTGGTGTGGAAAGTGTGTTGCCGATTCTGGCTCCGTGGAAGCTCGTCAGTCGCGAGTTTAAGAAAGAAAATACGATCATCGACGTCAACGGCGTCAAGATCGGCGACAAGAAAATTACGATCATGGCCGGGCCCTGCGCGGTCGAACGTTTGGAATTGACTGTGGGGATCGCCCACGAAGTCAAATCGGCCGGCGCGACGGTTTTGCGAGGCGGGGCGTATAAGCCGCGGACCTCGCCCTATTCCTTCCAGGGATTGGGACGCGAAGGGCTGGATTACCTGGTGGAGGCCAAAAAGCAGACCGGCCTGCCGGTCGTGAGCGAGATTCTCGATACCCGTGATATCGAACTCTTCTTGGAAAAGGCCGACATCATTCAAATCGGCGCCCGTAACATGCAGAATTTCGAGCTCCTCAAGGAAGTCGGCGCGTACGATAAGCCGGTGTTGTTGAAGCGCGGCCTCTCGGCCACCATCAAGGAGTTTCTGCTCTCTGCGGAGTACATCATGTCCCGCGGCAACCGCAACGTCATGTTGTGCGAGCGCGGGATCCGCACCTTTGAAACGCAGTATCGGAACACGCTGGATCTCGCGGCCATCCCGACGCTCAAGGATCTGTCGCATCTTCCCGTCATCGTCGATCCGAGTCATGCCACCGGCAAGTGGGATTTGGTGGCGCCGATGTCCAAAGCGGCGATCGCTGCCGGAGCCGATGGCCTGTTGATCGAAGTGCATTCCAATCCCGAATGTGCCCTGTGTGACGGAGAGGAATCTATCCGGCCGTCGAAATTCAAAGAACTGATGGGAGATTTGCGCAAGATCGCCGCCGCAGTCGATCGCACCTTGTAAGGATCGCGGCAAGACATTGACCTGGGCATATCTTGAGAACCCGGCAAGTATCCAATGACGACACCACATTTTAAACAAGTGGCCATTATCGGGGTCGGCCTCATCGGCGGCTCCCTAGGGATGATCCTGCGTCGTCAGAAGCTGGCGGATTCCGTCGTCGGCATCGGCCGCCGCGTGGAGAACCTGAAAACGGCGGTTGAGGTCGGCGCCATCGATCGGTACGTGGCTGATCCGCGCGAAGGCGTCGAACAGGCAGACTTCGTCTTGCTGGCCACGCCGGTAGACACCTATGAGCAGCATTTGCAGGAATGGGCGGGATGCCTCAAGCCCGATACGATCGTCAGCGATGTCGGCAGCGTGAAGGGGGAATTGGTCACCAGGGCCGAGGCTCTGCTGCCGTCAGGGGTAAAATTTGTCGGCGCCCATCCCATTGCCGGTAAGGAAAAGACGGGGGTGGCCGCCGGATCGGAGACGCTCTTTTCCGGTGCCCGCTGCATTCTGACGCCCACCGCCCACACAGATTCCGAGGCACTGAAGATTGTTCGTAGAATCTGGGAACTCGCGGGTTCGATCGTGCTCGAGATGGACCCGTTCCTCCACGACAAGATCCTTGGCGCCGTCAGTCACTTGCCACATGTGGCAGCCTTTGCGTTGATGACGGCCTTGGCGGATGTGCGCGACCATGGCGTGCCAGAACTGGATCTGGCCGGTCATTCCGGCGGCGGATTGCGCGACACCACCAGGATCGCCGCTAGTTCTCCGGAGATGTGGCGAGACATTTTCCTCTGGAATCGGGACAACGTGGTGTCGTTGATCGAGACCTATGAACGGCATCTCGGTGAGTTGAAACGGTTGATTGCCGCCGGTGATGCGGCTGGGATCGAAAAACAATTGGACAAGGCCAAGCACGAACGCGAACAACTCATTCCCCGAACGCCAGGGAAGGCCTAAGCTGCGATGGTTTCGTTAACGATCACGCCAGGCCGCCCGTTGAAGGGCACCATCACGGTGCCGGGCGATAAGTCCGTCACGCATCGAGCCATCATCCTCACGGCGTTGGCCGAAGGAACGAGCACCGTGACGGAGTATTGCCGCGGCGAAGATTGCTTGAATACCATGCGCGCCTTCCAGTCGCTGGGAGTACGAATCGAGGAGACGCCGGAATCGTTGACGGTCTACGGCAAAGGCATGTGGGGATTGACGGAACCGTTCGGCCCAATCGATTGCGGCAATTCCGGGACCGGAATCCGTTTGATGGCTGGGCTGTTGGCGGGGCAGGATTTTTTTACAATCCTCACCGGAGACGAATCGATCAGGCGACGTCCTATGGGGCGGGTGGTGAAGCCGCTGCGCGCGATGGGCGCAACCATTGCCGGGCGGAAGGGCGGGGAACTTGCGCCCTTGGCCATCACGGGGACGAGGCTCAAGGGCATGTGCTATGTCTCGCCGGTGGCGAGCGCTCAAATTAAATCGTCACTGCTCTTTGCGGCACTGTATGCGGATGGCCTCACGACGATCTCCGAGCCCCGGCTTTCGCGAGATCACACCGAGCGCATGTTCGCCTATTTCGGGATTCCGTTCGAGCGTGACGGATGCACGGTCCGGATCGAAGGGCGTCCTTCTGTCCGTTGGAGTGGCAAACCGGTGGTGGTGCCCGGTGATCTCTCGGCTGCGGCATTTTTCCTGGTCGGAGCTTCCATTGTCCCGAATTCCGATGTCACGATTCGTAATGTGGGGATGAATCCGACGCGAACCGGCCTGATCGACATCTTGCGCCAGATGGGCGCGCATATCGAGATGCTGAATCCGCGCGAGGAGGCGGGGGAGCCCGTCGCGGATTTGCGGGTGCTCTCAAGACCGCTCCACGGCGTACGCATCGGACCCGATCAGATTCCTCAGACCATCGATGAATTTCCTATTCTCTGCGTGGCAGCAGCCGTGGCGGAGGGGGAAACCGTGATCACCGGCGCTGAAGAACTGCGGGTGAAAGAAAGCGACCGGATCGCCACCATGGCAACAGAGTTGCGCGCGATGGGTGCGCGCATCGAAGAGCGGCCAGACGGGATGGTCATTCAAGGGCTGGGACGCTCCGGCGCCAATGGAGTCCTGACCGGGGCCATCTGCGAAAGCCACGGCGATCATCGCGTGGCCATGTCTGTCGCCATCGGCGGGTTGACCGCGTCCAAGGCGACGCAGATCCAGAATACCGCCTGTATCGAAACCTCCTTCCCGAACTTTGATCGTAAGCTCTTGGAACTGTTGACTGATTCTGGGAAAGGTCTATAGTGCGAGGATTGCGTGGGTGAAATCGGTATCGCCAACCGCGGCAAACGTGGCTTGATCATCGCGATTGATGGTCCGGCCGGCGTGGGAAAGAGTACGGTGGCGCGACTCTTGGCGTTGCGGCTCGGATATTTATACTTGGATACCGGGGCCTTGTATCGCGCCATTGCCTGGAAAGTTCACAATACGGGGCTCAGCCCTGACGATCACCTCGCCATCGCCGCGTTGCTTCCTCAAACGACACTGCAGATGGCCTGTGGCCCGGAACAATCCCATGTGCTGCTGAATGGGCGCGATATTACCGGAGAGCTGCGAACCCCGGAAGTGACGGCACTGGCCTCGATGGTGTCCGCCATCCCGGCCGTTCGCGAATGGCTGCTACCGGTGCAACGGCAAATCGGTGCCGAAGGATGTGTCGTGGCGGAGGGGCGCGACATTGGAACCCGCGTGTTTCCGGAAGCGGATGTGAAGTTTTTTCTCGAGGCCGATGCGGAGGTCCGCGCGACGAGACGCCATCGTGAGTTGGTGGCGGCGGGGCATTCGGTTCACTTCGATCAGACCAAGCGCGACCTCACCGGGCGTGATGCTCGTGACCGCTCCCGCGCGGTGGCGCCGTTGATTCCCGCACCCGATGCGGAGCGGCTCGACACGTCGAGCATGCCGGTGGAGGAGGTCGTCTCGCACATGATGGCTGTGGTTGCGGCGCGATTGTGAGCTCCGCACTCTATGCCCTCTTGTGGGTCCTCTCGCGCAGTATCGGCTGGATCTGTTTCCGGTATCGCACCATCGGCCGGGTGCCGCGACAAGGCGGACTGTTGATCGCGTCGAACCACGCCAGCTATCTGGATATTCCGTTGCTGGGTTGTGGCATTCCCCGGCGGGTCTGGTACATGGGGCGGCATGACTTGTTTCCGATCCCGCTGCTCAACGGCCTGCTGCAAGCATTGGGATGGATTCCGTTACGGATCGGCCGCCTCGATCGGGACGCCTTCAGTAAAGCGGTCGCCTTGATCAACGAGGAAAAGGCGGTGGCCATTTTCCCCGAAGGCGGGCGGACGATGACCGGTGCGTTGAAACCGGGGAAGCCAGGGATCGGGGTGATCGTGTCGCAAACGGGATGCCGCGTAGTCCCCGCGCATATCGGCGGGACGTTTGAGGTGCTGCCCCCCGGGGCCAAGTGGCCGAGATTTCGCCGTGTGACAGTGACTTACGGAGACCCGTTGGACTTCTCGGCAGAAGCCGCGCACCTGGAAGGCAAAGTGTTTTATCAACATGTCAGTCGTACGGTGATGGCAAAGATTGCGGAGCTCGGACAGGTGCCGAACCCCGGAGACGGGAAGGCCGAGGCCGGACCGTCGCATGATCTAGAGCCAAGACCGGCAGCCAAGTCTTGCAACGCTGAGTAAGACTCGGGTTTTTTCACTATCAGCACCCGGCATAGGCCGGAGGACGGACCTTTCATGAGTACTGCCACCCCACAAAGCGAACCCAAGCTCGACCGCGATGCCTTAGCGGCGATGTATGAGGAAACCTTCCGGAATTTTGAGGAAGGCACCATCACCGAGGGCATGGTCGTCGCGATCGGTAAGGACAAAGTCGTCGTCGATATCGGCTACAAGTCCGAGGGGATGATTCCAGCCGATCAGTTCTCGCAGGAAGAATTGGGACAATTGAAAGTGGGCGATCGCCTGCAGGTGTATCTCGAAGAATGCGAGGACGCGGACGGCAATCTGGTGCTCTCCAAAGAAAAAGCCGACAAGATGAAAATCTGGGAGGAATTGGAGAAGCTGCATAAAGAAGAAAAAAGCATCGAGGGAAAGATCATTTCCCGCATCAAGGGCGGCATGATGGTCGATATCGGCGTCAAGGCGTTCTTGCCCGGTTCGCAGATCGATCTGCATCCCGTCCGTGATCTCGATGGGTTGGTCGGCAAGACCTTCCCGCTGAAGATCATCAAGATCAACCATCGCCGCGGCAATGTGGTGGTTTCCCGGCGCGTCCTGCTGGAGGAAACCCGCGACCGACGTCGCCAGACGACATTGGCCACGTTGAAGGAAGGCCAGTTGATTCAAGGCACGGTCAAGAACATCACCGATTACGGTGCATTCATCGATCTGGGCGGCATCGACGGCTTGTTGCATATCACCGATATGTCGTGGGGCCGTGTGGGACATCCATCCGAGTTGTTCCAGGTCAGCGACAAAGTCGAAGTCACCGTGCTCAAGTACGATCGGGAAACCGGCCGTATTTCATTGGGCCTCAAGCAGAAGTCGGCAGATCCCTGGACCGGGGTGGCGGCGAAGTACCCGGTAGGCACGCGCGTCCGTGGTCGCGTGGTGAGCTTGACCGATTATGGCGCGTTCGTCGAACTGGAGCCGGGCGTGGAAGGCTTAGTCCACGTGTCCGAGATGTCGTGGACGCACGAAGTGCGGCACCCATCGCGTGTGGTGTCGGTGGGTGATCAGGTGGAAGCGGCCGTCTTGAATATCGATCCGGGAAGCCGCAAGATTTCCTTGGGTATGAAGCAGACCGCGCCGAATCCCTGGGACATGATCGAAGCCAAATATCCGGCCGGCACGCGGATCGAAGGCAAGGTGAAGAGCCTGACCGACTTCGGCGCGTTCGTGGGATTGGAAGAAGGTATCGATGGCTTAATTCACATTTCCGACATGTCCTGGACGAAGCACATCAAGCATCCATCGGAGCTCTTCAAGAAGGGCCAGAAGGTGGATGCCGTGGTGATTCGCATCGACAAGGAAAAGGAACGCCTCTCGCTGGGCTACAAGCAATTGTCCCGCGATCCGTGGGAAGAGCAGATTCCCAGCAAGTACCGGGTCGGCGATAGCATTACCGGCAAGGTCAGCAAGATCGCTGATTTCGGACTCTTTATCGAACTGGACGGGGACGTGGAAGGCTTGATCCACATCAGCGAAGTGGGTCTCGACGCCAACGTTCGCATGGAAGAAAAGTTCAAGCCGGGTGATGACGTCACGGCGAAGATCATCAAGGTGGATCGCGACGAGCGGAAGATCGCGCTCAGCCTCCGCGATCACCAGCTGGACTCCGACCGCCGCCAGGTGGATGAATTCCATGCTTCACAGGGCGGAATCGACCAAACCCTGGGACGCGCGGCCAAGCAAAGCCGGAAGCGGAACCAGAACGATTCCGAAGCCTAAACGTCGGGAGACTGAATGGGCCCACAAACAGACACGGCGGGGAGACCGCAGCGGAGCCTACTGCGCCGTATCCTCTGGGCCATCGTGATTGTGGGAGGAGCGTTGATTCTCTTGAACGCGCTCCTCCCCGACCTCGATTTCTCAACCCAGGATCGTGTGGCCCTCATTCGCATCGAGGGCGTGATCCTGGATGCGCAAGCGACGATCAGCGAGTTAAAGCACTACAGCGAGAATCCGCTGGTGAAGGCGATCGTGTTGCGTATCGACAGCCCTGGCGGCGGCGTCGTGCCGTCGCAGGAAATTCACGACGCCGTCAAGCGGTTGAAAAACAAAAGCAATAAAGCCATCATCGCGTCCATGGGCACGGTTGCTGCGTCAGGCGGATATTACATTGCGGCGGCCACGGATCGAATCATTGCCAATCCCGGCAGCTTGACCGGAAGTATCGGCGTGATCATGGAGATGGCGAACTTCGAAGGCCTGATGAAAAAAGTCGGGGTCGAAGGTGTGGTCATCAAGAGCGGGCGCTTCAAAGATGTCGGATCGCCCGTGCGCAAGATGAGTGATGAAGAGCGCAAGCTGTTGCAGTCCGTGATGGATGATGTCCATCAGCAGTTTATTCAGGCTGTGGCAGACGGACGGTCGTTGGAAGTGTCCGATGTGGAGCCGTTGGCCGATGGCCGGATTTATACCGGGCGCCAGGCGAAAGAGGCCCGGCTCGTTGACGAACTAGGCGATCTTGACGATGCGATCCATATCGCGGCGGACATCGCCGGCATGGAAGGGGAGCCGAAAGTCGTCGAACCACGCAAGCGGTTTTCATTCCGGGATATCATCGAATCACGGTGGTCGTCGGTCTTTCCGAAGTTGGAGTTCGATACCGGCGTCAAACTGAAATATTTGATGGCGTTCTGAGCGTCGGGCCATGATCGGTCCGGCAACCAGCAATTCACCTGTGCGTAAGCCCCACCCACGAGGAGAGGGACGATGACCAAAGCGCAGATTATCGAGCGGGTATCGGAGCAGGTCACCACGTTGACGAAGCGGCAGGCGGAAATCGTGGTCAATACGATTTTCGATTGTATCCGGGACTCCCTGCGAAACGGCAACAAGACGGAGATTCGGGGGTTCGGAAGCTTCCGGCTTCGTGCGCGGCGCATGAAGGAAGGGCGCAACCCCAAGACCGGGGCAACCGTTGCGGTGCCGGCCAAGCGTGTGCCATTCTTCAAGGCAGGCAAGGAACTGAAGGAATTACTCAATAAGTAACAGGAGTGATACCGTGGCAGAGTCCTCAAATATAACAGCCCCAGAGGTCCGGTGGAGTGACGGCGCGCTCAAGCGAATGGAGCGTGCGCCCATGTTCTTGCGGGGAATGGTCCGCCGCCTGGCTGAAAAGAAAGCGCGTGAATTGGGCTATCCTGAAATCACCGAAGAGATCCTCGACCAGTTCAAAGGTCAGATGATGGGGACCATGGGTGGTGAGGGCGGTATGGCCGAGGCGGCCGATCAAATGGCCAAAGGACAGTTGCCTTGGACGGCTGCCGCCAAGGAGCGCCTGGCCGCAGTGCCGGAATTCATGCGGGGGATGATCAAGCAGATCGCCGACGAGATTGCCCGCAAGGGCGGTCACATGGAGGTCAACGTCGATCTTTTTGAAAAGGTCGAAGCCTTGGGCGAGATCCGCGAGCGCGAGGCTGCGCCGCTGGAATGGACCGAAGGGGCCCTGGCGCTCTTGCAGCAGAAGATCAAGGAGTCGCCGCCGATTGCCATGGATTTCGTGAGCGACATGATCCGGCATGATACCGAGGAGATGGCACGGGAGAAGGGCTTGACCAGAATTGACGAACAGACTGCCGTGCAGTTGTGGGAAGCCCCGCAGGAGCGCGTGGCCTGGAGCGATGAAGCCTGGAAGCGCCTGCAAACCTCGCCCGACTTTGTTCGCAGCGGTATCCGCAAGGCAGCCGAGCGCAGAGCCCGCAAATTGGGACTGAAGGAAGTCGATTCCGATCACCTCACCACCTTCCGCAATCAAGCGATGATGAAGGCCGTGAAGCGAATCCGGTCGTTCGGCTATAACGAGCTGACCTTCGATGCCTTCGATACCGCGCTTCAGAAAACCAAGCGCTTACAAGGCAACGATCAGGCGGAAAAACGCCTCCAGGAGATTCGTTCGCACTTCAGCGATCCCGAAGTGAAAAAGCCGGAAGGCGGCACGCTCGGCGCCGATCTGATGGGACGATTTAGAAAATTTCTCAAAGGCGAGGGGTCGCTCTAGCAATCTCACCGTCAGGCGGCTCGGGCCGGTCCAGAATAGAATTTCAGCGAGCCGCCCCGCACCAATGGTGCCGGGCGGCTCTGTTTCTTCCAACCCACCTATATGATTTTCCGGTAGCCACAGCGCAGCTCTACACCCTGTGTGTGCTAACTGTACTTTCGGATGCTCAGAGGATTGTCATCATTCTGATCGGTTTTCGTGCGACGAAGTGTCCTCGGTCGAGAGCTGTCGGGAATGCGCTGAGGTAAGGCAGTAGCGACACCCCTGTCCACACTACCACCGGGTTGACTGGCCCGAACTGATAAAGCAGTGAGAAGAAATGAATGGAAAACGCCGATGATGAAAATTCTTGAGGCGCTACGAAAAGTTCCACCCACAAGCCGACTGGCTTGCAGGTGGAATCACAAATTGATCGGGGATGAACCGGGGCGAATCGCTTAATGTGCCGCGATACCGGCTGCCTGGGGCCAGAATTTATGTCGAATCTGGGGCAGCGGTTCGTTATCGAAGTTCGGAATGTCGTAGAGGCAACGGTCGATGGTCGAAACCTCGTCTTCCGTTAATTCCAATGCGACCTGCTTCTTCCAGAATTGGTCGAGCGCCAGGTAGTCATTCGACGTGGGCTTCTCGGCCAAAAGCGACTGCATGTGCTTGAACCCTTCGGTATCGACTCCGGACACGCGGCCGTTGTTGCGATCAATACACCATTTCAGCACTTCTGCGACGCCATACATCGACAAAGGGATCGTGACTTTATTGCTCATGGACACCTCCTCCACACTTGGCCCGCATTGTAGCCTAAGGCTTTCTAAGTTTTCAAAGGGGCGAAAGGCCTAGGTGCAAGAGCCCATTCGGGAGCCTCAACGGCCGGGCTGTGAACACCCCCATCAGGGGCGCGACTTCGTTGCGAAGCAGCAGGGGGCTCTGTATACTCCGCTCAACGCATGAGGAGTGGGAGCGGCGAAGCATGGACTTGGCCGGAATGTCATGCTTTTTTCAGCGGGATGGCGATGACCATCGACCCCTGTGTCTTCAAGAGTTCATCGATTTTTCGTGTCGCTCTGGCGCTCGTAGCCGGCTTGCCCCTGCTGTTCGGCTGCTCAAAGACTGATCCCTACGTTCCCCCGGACCCGTTCTACTATTTTGCCAGCTATCCGGTCGGCAAGAACCCGACCACCGTCACGACGGCCGATTTTAACCGGGATCAAATTACCGATCTCATTACCACGAACATTTCGAGCAATTCCATTTCGCTCCTGTTCGGCAACGGCGACGGGACCTTTCGGGATCAGGTTCAAGTAAAAGTGTGTCAGGAGCCACGTTCGCTCGCTCTCAACGATTTCAACCACGACGACCAACTTGATGTGGCGCTGGCCTGTTCGGGTGGCGATCAGGTCTCAATCCTGTTTGGGCGGGGCAACGGGAGGTTTGACGAAGGGCCGCAGTACCCGGTTCATCGCGCCCCGGTGTCCATCTCCAGTCAGGATATCAACGGCGACGGGCATCCCGATTTAGCCGTAGCGCTGCGCAACGACAAGGTGAAGATTTTTCTCGGAAGCTCTAACGGTCAATTTCGTCCCGGTGCGCAATATGAATACGGCGATACCCCAACATCTGTGGCCTTGAAGGATCTCAATCAAGACGGCAAGCCGGACCTGGTGGTGACGAACGGCGGGCCGATGTTAAGCGCCGTCTCTGTATGGATCGGCAACGGCGACGGGACGTTTCGAGAGCCCAAAGACTACAAAACCGGCAGGCGTCCGCTCGGGGTGAGTTTTGCCGACTTTAACAACGATCACCTGGCGGATCTCCTGGTCATCAATGGTGAAGGCGATAGCTTCACGACCTTCCTCGGCAACGGCAATGGGACCTTCCAGCCGGGAAAAGATTCCGGTGCTGATGCCAGCCCCAATTTCGGGGTGGCCCATGACTTCGACGGCGACCATATCGACGATGTGGCGATCGTCAATTTACAATCCACCGACCTATCCATTCTGTTCGGGCGCGGCGACGGCACGTTCCACTATCCGCCGCGCAACTACCGCACCAAGAACGGCCCCTTCGCGGTGGCGAGTTATCGTGTGTCCGCCGAGAACGGGGAGGAGCCTGGCTTGGTGACGGCCGATAACGGAGCCGCCAGCATCTCGGTGTTTTTGCATCACGGGCGGAAAGGGCAGGCACCGCCCGGTGGCACGCCGGAATAGCGACCGATTCAGGTTTGAGCCGGTTCAACCGAAGAGGGGACAGGCAGTTTGCTTGACACCTCGATAGGGCTCGGATAGAGTTCGAAGAGGTCGTCGGACAAGGGTCCGCGTCATTTTCAGCGACCAGAGCGCGGGGGCTCGTGCGATCGTTTTTGTGGTGGTTTAGCATGGGCTGCCTGACGACGCTGGCAGTCTTAATGGTGCAAGGTGGGGTGCGCGATCTGATGTCGGGGACCAACCCGATGGGGAGCTCCGGCGCAATCCTCTCCTTCAGTACCACGGTCTTCGGGGGTGGGTTGTTGGCCGGCTGCCTCGCCCTTATCCTCAATCGTCTCCGCTAAACAGAGTGACGACGTGTGCATCGGTGTGAGATGCGCCGATACGTCCATGTCATCAATTCGAAGGGGCAACGGTCGGGCCATGCACTGCCTGAAATGCAAAGGATTCATGATGGTGGAGCGGCATTACACGCTCATGAATCGCCGACTGTATGCGCGCTGTCTGAATTGCGGGTTCTGGATCGATCTGGCCGACTTGCTCCGGTTTTTCCATAAGGTCATTGCCAGCAGTGTTCGTGGCACGAAGGTTCGAGAAACCTATACCCTGTGACCGTCAGAGTCACTCTGCTCGTCACAAGAAAGCACAGACATTCCGCATGAACCGTTCACATCGAATGTTGCCGGTGGCTGTCATGGCCATTCCGTTTCTCGTCGGCGCGCTGTGGACCGGCCAGGCCCTGGCGATCGACAACGATGTGGATGACGAGGTCATTACCGTCCCGTACGATCCCAGACCGGTGCCATCGGCCAAGCAGGCGCATCACAGCCTTCGGTGGCGGCATGTGCCGGCCCATAGCATCCTCCTCAAAGAATTAAAGACGGGCACGACGCTGTATCAGTTTGAAAGCGAAAAGCGGCTGTCCCCGGCGAGCCTCACCAAGATCATGTCCGCATTGGTGATCTTGGAATACGGCCATCTGGATGATGAAGTGACCGTGAGCCCCAAGGCTGCCCGCGCCCATAAAACGCACCTGCGCCTGCGAACGGGACAAATTTTCCGCCTGGAAGATTTGCTGAAGGCGATGCTGATTGTCTCCGCGAACGATGCCTGCCTGGCGGCCAGCGAACATGTCGGCGGCGACGAAGCCCGCTTTGTCGATCTCATGAATGCCAAGGCGGCGGCGCTGGAGTTACACAATACCCATTTCAGCAATGCGTGCGGATTTGATGCGCCGGAACATTATTCCACGGCGGAAGATCTGGCCAAGCTCAGCGAGATTGCCCTGCATCACCCCGTGTTCAAGGAACTCGTCCGCGAAGAACGGGAAATCATCATGCCGATCAACGAGCATCGCGCGTACGTCTTGCGCACCACCAATCGGCTGCTTGGCCGAATCCCAGGGGTGCAAGGGGTGAAGACGGGCTTTACCTCGAAGGCCGGCCGCTGCCTGATCGCGAAAGTCTCTCAGGATGGCAGCGACCTGCTGCTCGTCATCCTCAACTCCAAGCGCCGCTGGAATACGGCGACCAGCCTCATCAATTACGGCCTCCGCCTGAGCGACAGCCGGGCAGCATTGGCTCGATAACTTCCCGTCAGCGTGAATGGTGGCACGTGATCTGTGCCGGTCTCGTGGTGAACGAGGCTGGCACAAGTGCGTGTTGCCGATGGCGAAAGAGCGTGAGGGGGGATGAAATGGAACAGGTGAAACGTATGGAACGTTGGAGAGGGCCGGAGCGGAACTCTGTCGGCTGATGGTTTAGTGCGGGAGTGAAAACTCCACGTTGACGTCCTTGCCGAGATAATTCACCTGAAAGCCCTGCTTGTCATAGGCCAGCAGGGCGCCCATCACATTCTCGTCGCCATAATCTTCCTTGCCCAGAATCTTGCGCACATCGTCCGGGCTTTCGCTGTTGAGGACATTGCGGAAGATGCCGCGCGTTTTAAATGCAAAACGATTGTTGATGAAGATGAGATCGACTTTGCCGTCCTGCACCCGTACGCCTGCCATGGGTCCGGTCGGTTTGCGTTGATCGAGCAAGAAAATGAAGGTGGCCTCTTGTTCCGCCTTGATGCCGGGGATCTTTTCGTTCACCAGTCCGTCGAGAGCTTTGGCTTCATCATCTCCCAGCTTGATCCCGAACAGGGACACATCCTGACTTGCAATCACCTTCGGGTCGCTCACGTCGTTCTTGCTGAGTTCATAGGGTTCGGCAGTGGCGATGGCAGCGAGGCACAGGGACCCCAGGATAGTCATCAAGGCTGTGAACGTCCGCGTACGCTGCATCATGAATGCCTCCATAAAGCCCATGCTGAAAGCCTAAGACTGGGTTGCGATGACCGGCCACAGGAAAGAGGGCAGGGTCACGCAACAGGGCATTCTATCCAAGCGGCCGTCTGACTTTCAAGGTCGCGGCTGCGCTTATTGCGGTCTGGAGAAGCTTGGAGTCGCGCGCCTGCAGCGTAATCGATGTGAGGCGTCAGGCGGCTGTCCGCTTGTGGCGCTTGTTTCGAGAAGATCCGGTCGATCCCGACTGCAGATCACGCATAGTGGTTTCGCAGAGCGCGGCGAATTCGTTGGCCGCTTGGTCGCGATGGCGCTTGGTGAGGTAGGCGAGTCCGACGGTATGGCGGGGCGTGGGATCGTACAGATCGATGATCTGGAGCTGTGATGCCGGCAGCCGGGATTTGACGTAGAGCTCAGGAAGGATCGTGGCCCCGGTGCCCTCCGCCACCGCCTGAAGAATGCCTTCCGGCGACGTCATTTCCAGAACCACCTGCGGGTGAACACCAGCTTTCGCACATTCCGATTCGACCATTTTCCGCAGGCAATAATCAGCCGGCATCAGGACCAACGGCAATGGCGCGAGGTCCTGCATGCGCGCGCGGCGCTTCCCGATCTTCATGCCGACGGGGGCGATGAGGGCGAGCCGCTCTTCAAACAACGGAATGGTGGTGACATGCGTATGGGTCAGCGGGAGTAGGCAAATTCCGATATCAAGGCGATTGGTCAGCAGACCGTGGACGATCTCGGAAGAGGGCTGCGCGTGTACCTGAAGATGAATGTCGGGAAAACGCTGCTTAAATCGAGAGACGAGCGGCGCAATCAGATAGGAATTGACCGTCGATAGCGTGCCAACCACCAATCGGCCGCGTTTCGCGCCGAGCAGTTCGTGAACCACCTGCGCCGCCTGCTCCACTTCACGTAAGGCGCGCTCTGCATGCACCTGAAAGAGTTCGCCTGCCTGCGTCAGTACGACCTTTCTCCCGAGACGGTCGAACAACCGCGTGCCCAACTCCTTTTCAAGCCCGCCGATCTGAATCGACAACGAGGGCTGGGACACATGTACATGCTCCGCGGCGCGGCTGAAATTCAGGTGCGTCGCGACGGCCATGAAATATTCAAGTTGTCGCAGTTCCACACTCGCTCCCTGCCGCTATAGTCATAGACTATGGATTCGATGAAAACAATATATTAGACGAATACATCTTAGGTCTCCTATGGTGAGCCGTCAACCGGAATGTCGCTTCACAGGGCACTGCGCTCCTGCTGGCGGCGAGGCCAGGCAACCGGCCATTCATCAATAAGGGAGGTGGGCGATGGTGTCGAAGTACGGGATGGGAGTGATGCTCGTGGGAGCCGTGGCACTGTGCGGCGGATGCGCTGAAACGGGTGGAGTGAGCCAGGCTCAACGCCCTGAAGCCGCGGCGACCATGACGAAGTCGTTATATGACCGCTTGGGCGGCAAGCCGGCGATTACGGCGGTGGTCGATCAATTTGTCGCCAATGTCGCGGCGGATGGACGGATCAGCCACCGGTTTGCGACCACCGACATCCCTAAGTTGAAGGGGCATCTCGTTGATCAGGTCTGCCAGGCAACAGGCGGGCCCTGTCAATATCAGGGGCGCGATATGAAGGGCACTCACCTGGGCATGCGGATCAGCTCAGCAGATTTCGGAGCGTTGGTCCAAGACCTGGTGGCGGCGCTCGACAAGTTTAACGTGCCTGCGGGGGAGAAGGGCGAGCTTCTGGCGTTGCTCGGACCGATGAAGAACGACATCGTCGAGTTACCGTAAGCAGGTGGCGGCGAGGGCCGGCCTGATGGCCGGTCCTCGTCCGACGGCGTGAACGGAATTAGCCTTGGCGGCCCGCGTCAACGAGGGCGGTGGCGAGTCGGCGAAGGCGCTGGAAATAGCCAAGGCTGTCCTCCGACAGCTCGTCGAGAAGACCATCCAGATCGGCCACACAATCCTCAAGAATCGCGAGACGGTGGCTGTCCATCTCCGGTTGGCCGTCGAGATAAAAGACCGCGCATCCGCCGATCACGGTATCCAACGTCATCAACTGCCCTTCATTCGGGCTGGAAAATTGAGGCCAACCGTCGCGGCTGTGCTCTTCCCAGAGAGAGGCGATGGATTGATGAGTCATATGATGGTGCCGGTCACGGTGAAGCGGGGAGCGAAACGTTACCCGTGCAGCAACCCTAACGCATGCAGGAGCAGGACAGCAAGCGTGCAGAGCCAGAGGCCGAAGAATCGATAGTCCACTGCCTCGCGCGTGAAGCACCAACTCAATAGAGGTGTCCGCCAGGCTGCCGGCCCCCATATCAGGAAGCCGCTTTTGAGGACCATGGCACCGCCGGTCATCCACCAGAGGGGTTGATAGGGCAGCGGCGTCGTCCACAGCAGCAGCATGATGCCGAGGCCGATTCCAATCGCTTGCCAGCGGAGCAGGTGCGGAGTCTCGTCGAGGGATTCCTTCAGCCGTCGGATGACCAGCAGGGGGGCGCTCAACAGGGCGAGCCCGTCGGCCATCCACATGCCCGCAATCGCCGCGAGGATATATCGGGTCATCGTGTGAACCGCAGGCTCGCCTTCATCGTGACTTACGGATAGAGCCCGCGTTGGAGATGGGCCTGGGCCACCTTGTCGATGCCGGACATGAGAGCCGCCATTCGCATCGTCGTTCGTCGTTCGAGCGAAAAGTGCAGGGTTCTGTGGAAGGCGCTCGTGATGATGTCCTGTAACCGGTCTTGAATGTCCTTGGCTTTCCAGAAGAAGCGCTGCACATCCTGCACCCATTCAAAATATGAGACGATCACGCCGCCCGAGTTCGCCAGAATATCGGGAATGATGAAGATCCCCTTATCGGTCAGGATGCGATCGGCCTCCAGCGTCGTGGGCCCATTTGCGCCCTCTGCCAGGATGCGGCAGCGCAATTTCGCCGCGTTGGCTTCGGTGATTTGTTCGGACAGAGCGGCAGGAACCAGCACGGTACAGTCCAGCTGGAGCAGTTCTTCATTAGTGATGGGTTCGCCCAACGTGATGTCGCGCAGCGGCTCATGGTTCTCGCGGTAGCGACGCAGCAACTCCGGAATGTCGAGGCCTTTGGGGTTGTAGAGCCCGCCGCTCACGTCGCTCACGGCAATCACTCGCGCGCCGGCCTGCTGCATGATGCGGGCCGTATGCGAACCGACGTTGCCGAAGCCCTGAATCGCGACCGTGGCTTTTGCGACATCCAGTTTCAAGTGTTGGAGTGCTTCCAGGGTCACATAGACCACACCACGACCGGTCGCTTCTTCCCGCCCCAGGCTGCCACCGATGGACAACGGTTTTCCCGTGACCACGCCTTGCACCGCATAGCCGACCTGCTGGCTATACGTGTCCATGATCCAGGCCATCACCTGTTGGTCGGTCCCGACGTCAGGGGCGGGCACGTCCTTGTCCGGGCCGATGAGGGGGAAAATTTCCGCTGCGTATCGCCTGGTGAGGCGTTGGAGTTCCGCGCGGCTCAATTGCTTGGGATCCACCCGCACGCCGCCTTTGGCGCCGCCGTAGGGCAGGTCGGCCAGGGCGCATTTCCACGTCATCCACATGGAGAGGGCGGCGACTTCCCCGAGATTCACATCCGGATGGTACCGGATGCCGCCTTTCGAAGGACCCCGAGCCGTATCGTGCTGGACACGGTATCCCGTGAACACTTCCACACGGCCATCATCCATGCGGACCGGTATGCTGACGATCAACGAACGCTGCGGCAGTTTCAGCCGCTCGCGCAGGTTGGTATCCAGCTGCATCGCTTCGGCCGCTTCATTAAATTGTGCGACAGCGAAACGGAAGGTGTGGGTATTCAACTCAGTCATCAGGAGGCTCCTTCGAGGGTGGATGGCGCATGAATGAATGAAGGAGAAACATCGCTCGCCGGTGGTTCCATCCTAGCCGCGAGCTGTGCAAGGGCCACGGTCTCCGTCCAGGTGAGATGAAACTGTGCGGCAAACTGTGCGGCGATCTGTTGCTGCACGACTTGGAGATCGGGCGTGGTGTTCATGAGCGCCGCCATCGATGTCACCCGGCAATCGGAAATGCCGCAGGGAACGATATGAGAAAAAGGTTCCAGATCAGGGCAGACATTCAACGCGAAGCCATGGGTGGTGACGCCTTGCGAAATACGCACGCCGATCGACGCGATTTTTGACGGGCGGTCGCCGCCGACCCACACGCCAGGCAGGCACTCACGTCGATGGGCGGCGATGCCCCACTCGGCCAGCGTATCGATCAACACCGCTTCCAGCCGGCGAACGTAGGCTTTTGGTCCCGCACAATAATCGGTCAGTCGGAGGATGGGATACCCCACCAACTGCCCCAGCCCGTGATAGGTAATCGATCCCCCTCGCTCCGTCCGGATGACGGGAATACCGGTTTCCCGGGAGAGCTGATCTGCTCCCGGCCAATGCCGGTCTTGTGTCGTGCGTCCCAGCGTATAGACGGAAGGATGCTCGATGAGCAGGAGCAGATCGTGGCAGCGGTCGGCGGCTCGTTCGGTGCGGCAGGCGCGTTGCAGGGTCCAGGCTTCGTCATAGGGCATCGCCTGGCCGCAGACCAACGTCGCAGGTCGTGAGGCGTCGTTCCGTTCCATGGCTTGTGTGCCTGTGAACGGCGCAGCAGGTGCATCATGAATGAGATGATCGAGGCTCATGGCTTACGGCCGTGGCAGGCCGGGTCGTGAAATGATGATCGTGGATGTTCCGGATTTGCCCTGCGTCGCGACCTGGAACGCCATCTGCCCGTTGGCATGCTCGATGGCATGCCAGAAATCTCCCATATTGTAGAGGGGGCGGTTATCAATGGCCGTCACCACATCCCCGGATTGCAACCCGGCTTGTCCGGCGACTTTGGCCTGGTCCACCTGCAGGGCGAGGATGCCCCGGTCGCTCTCCAGATCAAAACTCGCCGCCACGCTGGGCGTGATAGTCAGCGGAATCAGTCCTAAGTCCGGCCGCTCGACGGCTCCCCGCGCCATCATCGATGCGATAGGCGAGGTCATGGCTTCGATGGCGATGGCATAACTGATGGCTTGCGCCGACGGGGCAATGGCGACATTGATCCCGACAACCTGGCCGAAGCGATCGACCAAGGGGCCGCCGCTGTTTCCCGGGTTGATGGCGGCATCCGTTTGCAGCAAATCGTACAGGGTTTCCCCTTCCGGCGTCAGGACTGAACGGTCCAGCGCGCTGATCACGCCGACGGTCACGGTAGATCCGCCTTTCAACGCCAACGGGTTGCCGATGGCGATCACGGTCTCTCCAATCTCAAGGGTGGTGCGCTGGCTGAATTCAGCAGGCACCAGATCGGGCGCCGTAATTCTGATGAGGGCGAGGTCCAGGAGAAAGTCACGGGCGACGACACGACCGGGCGTCAGCCGGCCCGTGGATAATCCGACTACGACGCTGGTCACGCCCTGAACCAGGTGATTGTTGGTCAGGATGTAGCCGTTGGTGTCGAGAATGATGCCGGAGCCGGAACCGGAGGGCGCGCCATGCTGCGAACCCCCTGGCGGGATTCCACGCGTCAGCACGGTCACCACCGACGGCCGCACTTTCGACACAACGGTGGGCACCGGAAGTTCGGTCAACGAAGCGGCATGGGCGCTCTGGCGCTCCATTCCCAGGGTCGTCAGCGTGAGACTGCAGAGGAACACCGAAAACATGCGCCAGACTGGACGACGAGTCTGGCCGCCTCTGGATGGTGCGCCGGGACTGTAGGAGCCTGTCACCATGGAAAGTCGATCCTCCGCCGGCGCATTCTCTCACACTCGCACGTACGGCGAAAGCGCGCGCAAAACAACACGGGCGAGGCCGAAGCCTCGCCCGTTTCCCTGCTCCGCATGTCCTGCCGTCGCTACTTCAGCGCGGCAAACATTTCCTTGACCATCGGGGTCTTGAGCTTCTTCAACGCTTTGGCTTCGATCTGCCGGATGCGTTCGCGCGTAACCGACAGATGTTGCCCCACCTGCTCCAGGGTCCGTGCCTGGTCTTCGCCGATGCCGAATCGCAACCGGATGACTGTTTGCTCTCTGGGCGTTAAGGTCCCGAGAATGCGGTCCATCTCGCGCGTGAGTTCCGTGCGATTCACATGGGCATCCGGCGGCACCGCCTGCTGGTCCGGCAACAGTTCGCCGAGTTCCGTTCCACCCTCACCCACCTGATGTTCCAGCGCTACCGGTTCTTGAAACGCCTGCATCGTTTCATGCAGACGATCGGGCCGCATGCGCATCATCGAGGCGATTTCTTCCAGGCGCGGCTGGCGACCCAACTGCTGCACAAGCCGGCGTGACGCCCGGAGAATGCGGTTCGACGCTTCCGTCTGGTGCACAGGAATCCTGATCGTCCTGGATTGATCGGCCAGGGAGCGGGTAATGCCTTGCCGTATCCACCAGGTTGCGTAGGTGCTGAATTTGAATCCCTTGCGGTGCTGATAGCGCTCGGCGGCTTTCATCAAACCGATATTGCCTTCCTGCACCAAGTCCAGCAAGGTGAGGCCTCGCCCCGTGTAATGCTTCGCGACGTTCACGACCAGCCGGAGATTGCAGCGCACCAACTCGTCCTTCGCCGTCTCCAGCGTGACACGTGAACGGCGCAGCGTGGCTAAGCAGGCCTCCAACTCCTTCCGCACCGCTGCCGGCACTTTGGTTCCCGCGATGTTATCCGAGAGCAGGTGCTGCAGCGCGCGCTCCGCTTGATTGAGCGCCGTGGCCGATAGGCCGCTGAGCCGTCGCACCGTCTGCAAGGTCTGAATGTGTTCGGCCGCGTCTTCAAGACGTTTTAATCCCCCACAGGCTTTGACGGCTTGCAGAAGCGACTGGCGTATCTGGCGCGTGCCGAGGTCGAGTTGCTTGGCCAGTTCAATTTCTTCTTCCCGTTCCAGCAGCCCCCGTTCGCCGAATGAACGAAAATATAACGATTCCAAAAGAAATGGGGACGACGCTGAACGCAAGGGTTTTTCAGGCGCCGCTTCTTCGGTCTCGGCCTCAGGTTGATCGCCCTGCGCGATGCTGTCCAGCAGCGTACTGGCTTCCACATCATCGGCGTCCGGGTCGACTTCGACGGTCAGCGTGGGATCTGTATCGTCTTGAATCGCGATCGCGTGTTTCATCATGTGTCACCCCTCTTCCCCGTCCGGGGATGGTTGGCTACGGAAACTCTTGAGGACGATCCCCTCTCCTATGTAAGAGACCAGAGCAACAAAAAGGATTCGTCGCCCCAGCCCACGCTCCGGCCGTCCTTGCTCATACTACGAGGGCATGCAGCCGTTCAGATTCCTTCCCATGTGAGATAGGGATGCTCGCGGAACTGTCAAGGGATCGGTGGCGTATGAAGCGCTGGTTCACGGCGATTCGGTTGAAAACGCGTCGGCCATCTCCTAGAATGCCGACCTATGTCACAACTACAAAACGGGGAACGCGTTCATCTGGTCGACAAGAAGGGCCGGCAGTACGCCCTGACCTTGAAAGCCGGGGATATCTATCACTTCAGCGGCGAGACAATTGCGCACGACGAGCTGATCGGCAAGCCCGACGGGTCGATCGTGACCCTGTCGAAAGGCAAGCGATTCCTCGCCCTGCGGCCGACCTTCGGCGAGTATGTCCTCAAAATGCCCCGCGGGGCACAGGTGTTGTATCCCAAGGACCTGTCGTTGATTCCCATGTGGGCGGATGTGTATCCAGGCGCGCGGGTCTTCGAGGCAGGAACCGGCTCCGGAGCGCTCACGATGGCCTTGTTACGCGCCGTGGGTCCCACCGGGCTGGTCGTGACCTATGAGGCGCGGGATGACTTCGCCCGCACCGCCTTGACGAATATCGAACGCTACATGGGGCCGGTGTCCACCTTGATGCCCATGCGAAAGAACGCCTATGAGGGCATCGACCTCCTCGAAGACGGTCGTCCGTTCGATCGCCTCGTGCTGGATCTGCCCGAACCCTGGCAGGTCGTTCCGCATGCGGCGAAGGTCTTGCGCTCCGGCGGCATTTATTTGAGCTTTGTGCCCACCATCCCGCAGGTGATGCAAACCGTTGATGCGCTGGAACGCACGTCGGTCTTCGGCAATATCGAAACCTTTGAGACCTTGCTGCGGACCTGGTCGATCCAAGGGCGCAGTGTCCGCCCCGATCATCGCATGGTGGCGCATTCGGGGTTTTTGACCGTGGCCAGAAAAGTCGAAGAGGGCTGGTGGTCGCGTCCGAACAAGACCGTCGACACGGAAGAGGCGGCCGAGAAAGAGGATGAGGAGCAGGAGGGGGAGGACGCAACGGCATGAATCGGTTACAGGGGAAAGTGGCCATCATTACCGGTGGCAATGCAGGAATCGGTGAAGCCATCGCCAAATTATTCGCGGATGAAGGGGCGCACGTCGTCGTCACCGGTCGCCGCAAGGAAGAACTCGACCGTGTCGTGAAGGGCATCGGGGTCAACGGGGGACGAGCGCTGGCCGTTGTCGGGTCCGTTACGGATGAGGCCCATGTGCAGGACGTGGTGGCGCAGACCACGCGCACGTTCGGCAAGGTGCACATTCTGGTGAACAATGCCGGCATCGGCGAGTTCGGCAAGCGGCTGCACGAGACAGACGATGCCACCTGGGCCAAAGTGTTGGACATCAATTTAACGGGCGTGTTCAGGATGACGCGGGCGGCGATCCCGGAATTGATCAAGGCCGGCGGCGGGTCGATCGTGAATATTTCCACCGTGGCCAGCCTGATCGGCATTCGCGGGCTGTCGGCCTATGCCGCATCCAAAGGCGGGTTGGATGCCTTGACCCGATCCTTGGCCGTCGATTATGCGTCAGACAATATTCGGTGCAATGCGGTGAACCCGGGGTTGGTCGACACGCCGATGGCGGCGCCGCTCATGGCGGATCCTGCCAGCCTGGAACCTATCATGTCGCAGTACGCCATCCGTCGCCCGGGGAAGCCCGAGGAAGTCGCGAAGATGGTGTTGTATCTGGCCTCCGACGAATCGAGTTGGGTCACCGGCGGCACCTTCCCGATCGATGGCGGCATGACCATCAGTAAGGGATAGTCGGCAGTCTCCCGCGCCGGGCAGGGCAGGGCGTGGGCATCATGGTGCACGAAGCAGGAACATCGCGTATGGACATCACATCTCACACTCAATGGTGCGGCATCATCGGGAACCCGGTCGAGCATTCCCTGTCGCCGGCGATTCACAATGCCGCTTTTCAGAAACTGGGGCTGGATTTGGTGTATCTGGCCTTTCGCGTAGAAGCCCTCGGCGACGCCTTGAAAGGCATACGAGCCTTGGGGAATGCGCGGGGATTCAGCGTGACGATTCCGCACAAGGTGGCGGCCATTCCGTTCCTGGACGAAGTGGAGCCCACGGCCAAGCACATCGGCGCGATCAACACCATCGTGGCCGAAGAGGGAAAACTCAAAGGGTACAATACGGATGCGTCGGGGGCGCTGCGGGCCTTGAAAGAAGGTGGCGCACTGCTCGACGGACATCGGGTGTTGGTCCTGGGGTCCGGCGGGGCCGCTCGCGCCATTGCGTTTGCATTGGCGACGGGAACGGGCCTTGCGGGGCTGACTATTCTTGGGATTGAAGAAGCGGAGCGGCAGAAGCTGGTGAAAGATCTGCGGGACAAGACGGGCGTACCCGTCGAAGACGGACCGCTGACGCTAGACATGCTGCGTAATTGGGTGCCACATGTTCGCACGTTGATTCACTGTACGCCGGTCGGTATGTCGCCCAAGATCGATGAGTCCTGTGTGCCCGCCAATCTCTTCAGGCCGGAGCTCACGGTGATGGATATCGTGTACAACCCGCGCGAAACCAAGCTGCTCCAGGAAGCGAAGGCCGGCGGCTGCCGGACCATTTCCGGGTTGGAGATGTTCCTCAATCAAGCGGTGCTGCAATTCGAGTTGTGGACGAAACAGCCGGCTCCTGTCGATATCATGCGGCAGGTATTGGAGTCTCGGTTTGCTTAAGGAATCGGCTCTTCTCCGCGCGCAACCCCGGGTAGCAACCTCATCCGTTCCGGCCTGGAACCTTCTATGAATCTGGTACTGATCGGCTATCGCGGAACCGGCAAGAGTACGGTCGGCAAAGTGCTCGCCCGTAAGCTCGGCCGCACGGTTGTCTCGACGGATGCCGAGATCGTGAAACGCGCCAATCTCCCTGTGCCTGAAATCGTCAGGCAATTCGGCTGGGATCATTTTCGCGATGTGGAGTCGGCCGTCTGCCGGGATTTTGCCGCCCGGGATGGGTTGATCATCGATACCGGTGGCGGGGCCATTCTCCGGCCGGAGAATGTGGCGGTGTTACAAAAGAATGGCATGTTGGTCTGGTTGACCGCGACGGTGGACACCATCACACGCCGAATCGGCGGCGACACACAGCGGCCGTCGCTGACGGGGACCAAATCCTTCACCGAAGAGATTCGTGACGTGTTGACCGAACGGACGCCCAAGTATCAGGCCGCTGCCGCCCATGTGGTTTCGACCGACGGCGTCTCCACGGCCGAGGTGGCCGAACGCATTCTTAGGCTGATGCCACGGGAGCCGAGCCAGTGAGCCGGCTGAGTCTGCAGGTGAAACAGCAGTGGCCCTCGGGCATTTCTTGACTTCCCCTCAGTAACATGGTTTTAATCCCCGCGCGCGCCCGTAGCTCAATTGGATAGAGCATCGGACTTCGGATCCGAGGGTTGGGGGTTCAAGTCCCTCCGGGCGCACCACGAGTATGTATCCCGCCGCTGTAGCTGCTTCCCATTCCCGCTTTCTCCGATTCTGACTCCATCACGATTTCCGCTCCTGCTTCGTTGATTCACGGACCAGCTCAGTGCCTCGTTAACTTCTGCGCACCTCAGAATCCCTTAGATTTGTAGGGAATATAACGCCAGCTATGGGTGACTACTGAAAGCTTCACCCCTTGCAACCGCATGGAATACAGCATGTTTTTGAGGCCAGCCAGCTGAAACCGGCGTAAATCGAGGCCGGTGCTATATTTGTTACGGACAGCACAGGTTACACCCCCTCGCAAGGAGCAAGGTTCATGAAGTACCGTGGCGCGTCGCAGCTGATGTTGGGCGGAGTGGCAATAGTCCTGTTAACAGCACCGGGCTGTAGCGGCATGAAGTGGTTTCAATCCGGCTCGGACGAGGCCACCAATTCAGGTTCGTCCTTGTCGGCATCGTCAGGCGGGTCGGGCAGCGCTCCCGGTTCATTCGGGAGCGGCGGTGCGGGGCGCGATGGACAATATCCCTCACTGGGCGGGCAGCACGACTCATCAGAGGCGGAGGGCGGCAAATTGCGCGGCTTTTCCCCGCTGGTGAACGGCCAGATTGCGGGCGAAGAACGGTTGAGCCGAAGCCCCATCGGCAGCATGTTGACGTCGAATGAACAGGACGCTAAGTGGGCCGCAGAAATCCGACGCGAGGAAGCGGCAGCCATGGAGGCCGGTCTCAAAGACGTATTCTACGGGTATGACCGCTACAACGTATCGGAGAACGACGCCGTGGCCTCGTTGACCGTCAATGCCGACTGGCTCAAGGAGAATCCAAAGGCCCTCCTCAAGATCTCCGGGCACTGCGATGAACGCGGCACCCATGATTACAATCTCGTACTCGGCGAAAAACGCGCCAAGGCAGCCAGAAGCTTTTTGATCGACATGGGCGTCAGCGCAAAGCAGGTGGCGGTCGTGTCCTACGGCAAAGACCGTCCCTTCTGTGCCGACCATGACGAAGTGTGTTATCAGCAGAATCGGCGCGGCCATATGTTGCTGCGCAAATAGGCGAGAGTCTCCGGCGCCCGCCCGCGGGGCGCCGGGGCCAGGTTTCGGCGCGTCGGCTCCTTCCTCTACCACCTGCTTATCCCTCACATTGCTCATCGCACCATCTCTCCCGCTGCAGAGCGGCCCCTCGATCCCGATAGGCCTTGTGGCCCATTCCAGAAACGCCTTCCTGCTGGTTTTTTGACAGTTGTCTGGGTCGGTGAATCAGGTCCCGTTTTCCCGTCCTGCGACAGAGGGTGACAATACGCGGGAGCTTATGGTATTGAGCCACAGCAGGCGACAGACTTTCTGCCGCCTATTTCGCCGAAGGAGTACGATTGTGAACCAGCGCTTTGGGATTACCGTGAAGTTTTTGATTTCCGCCGACTCGCCCGAGGAGGCCGAAGAGATCATTGAATCAGCCTGTGAAAAGATGGCGTCGTCCATCCACGAGGGCGATGTCAGCTACGAGGGCATTGAAGATATCGAAGAGGAAGACGAGTAATGACGAGGTCCGTCCCATTTGCCTCTGCCGCCAGTCTCCGAAGCCGGTCTCGTTGCGAAGTCCGACCGGCCGGAGGAGATGCGGCTGTGCCCTGTGCTGGTCTCGGTCGGAGGCAGGGGTGATATGACGGACACGGTCGAGTCTGCCGGAACGCATTCCCGTCCACCGGGATTTTTGAACCGGATCCACCAATCGAATAAGCAGTACTTGCCGCAATGGCTCGGGGTGCCGGCGCATATTCACCATGTCGCCTACCGGATGGCGAATCCGCCGGTCGAGCGCCCCAATAGCCGGCGGGAGTTTCAGCATCTTCTCCAGGCGCTCGAGATTTCGGAAGGCGCCATCGAGGAACGGTTCGGCTACGGGTTCAAGACGGCGCCCAACGGCGATCGCCTCGTCGTCGTGTGGGAAGCGCACACGGAGTATTACAGCTATCAGGTCTGGCATGTGATGGGGGAGTCGAACACGCCCCTCGATTTCGGGCCGATCACGTTTCCCGGTTATCAGATGCCGTTCTGCCCCCTCGGCCTGCGCGTGAATGCGCTCGACTTGCTGTTCCTGCCCCAAGAGTTACCACTCGAACGCGAACTGCCGGCGAGGCTTCCCGGTGCCATGGTGTATGGAAGCCACATTCTGGGCGACGAGATTGTGGCGGTGACGAGTTTCACACCCGATGAATTCGACCGGGAGCGGTACCTGATTTGCTCCACCTCGGAGCAGGCGCTTCGGCAGCAGGTGGCGAAGATTGTCGATACCATCGTCGCCATCGAAAACTATTACCACTTGGTCATGTTGCCGATGAAGGCGTTCTCCCGGGCCGTCGATCAAATCCATGACTATGAGCAGCGGCACCTCTATCAACGGGCCGTGTTGATCGAGCAGTTGGGCGGCACGAATCCACCGACGATGCAGAAATGGCTGACGGTGCTCACCCAAGACCTGTTGCAGGTGAGCCGGCTGGCGGAGTCGATGCGATACCGGCTCTCGGCGTCGGTGCCGTACGACCGCATTGTGCAGAGCAACCTGCTGGCTTTGCAGGAGCGCCCTTACCCTCCGCTGCGCCAAATTTCAGAATATGTCAGTTGGAAAATTACCGGGGTTACCGACGGCTACCAGCAGTTGCTCCGCCGTATCGATGCCATGGAGAAAGACTTTGAAGCGACCGTGGCGGTGTTGCGCACCCACATCGAATTGCGGCTGCAGGAGCAGAACATCCAGCTGCAGGATCAGAATATGAAACTGCTGGCCAGCGTGGATTCCACGACGCGGGCGCAGGCGATTCTGCAGCGCACGGTGGAAAGTCTGTCCGTGATCGTCATCACGTACTATCTCACGGGGTTGGGCAGCTATGTGCTGAAAGCCTGTTACGAGATGGGATGGGTGAAGAATGCCAACGTGGCCACGGCGATTTTTGTTCCGATCGCCTTCGCGGTGTCCTTTACCCTCATGACCGTGGGGCGGAAAATCATCATCAAGAGAATGGCGAATCCTGCCGGCGATCATGGCGGGCACTAGCTCCTGTCCGTCCCTTCCACTGCGCCGAACTCCAGTTATGTGCGAGAGAAGGTCTGGCGGCCGCTCTTGGCCGTTAGGCTGCGGTCAGTTCCTGCCTGTCCCGCTCCTGATCGACGGCGGACCCTTCGAGGACTTGGCCGATCAAGCGTTGAAGCCGGCTCTGTTCGTCCCGACGCACGCGAATGAATTCGACGCCGGCTTTGTGCTCAGTCGCCCAGCGCACCTTGGCCAGTCCCACAGTCAGCGGTCGGGCCTGATCTGGAGCCATGACATGTAATTCGAGGTAATCGCCGGGCCGGACGGGAAGTGTCGTTTCGATGGCGCAACCCGGTGCGGAGAGATTGACGACCGTGCCCTGGCCGATCATCGAGTCGCCCGAAAGTCTGACGGGGTAGGTAACGGTAACGCGAGTGGATGAACGAAGATCCGTGTCCATGTGAAGGCCTCCTTGCCTTGGCCCTCTGTGCCTGAGGGCGTACAACCCTTTTCGGTAGGGTATTTCCCGAACTTTAGCCCGAAAGACGGGGGAATCGGTCCGTTTCCCGGACCACAGGGGAAACGCCGGGGGAATCCCTATGCCGGCGATGTCCCTGAGGAAGCACCGGGCACCGGGCCTTCAAGCCGGAACAGGGACACGAGACTCGACAGCAGAGGGGACCAGCCTGATCCGATCCCCTCGCTGCGAAACGCGGTTGATTTCATGGGCAGAACAGCGTATCCATCTTCGGGCGTGTACAAAACTCACTGCCGTGCCACCATCTGATGAAAGGCTCTTGTGGAGCGACGCGATACGCCGCGCTATGAAATAAAAGTGCCGCTCACATTCTCCGGCCATGCCGTCGATGGAAGCGGGATGATCACCAGTCTTTCCAAGGAGGGCTGCCATGTCACGAGCGAAGAGTCGCTTCCCATGCGCGCCAACTTGTCGCTGCATGTCCAGTTTCCCGCGCCCTATGAACCGCTGACCGTCGAGGTGGCCGAAGTGCGGTGGACGAATGCCACAGGGTTCGGCCTGGTGTTTGTGCATGTGCATGACGAAGAGCATGTGCGCTTGCAGAAATTCATCGACTGGTTGAAGCAGACACAGAACAATTAACGCCGCCGCTCGATGTCGATCACGTGCGCGTTGTCGTCGTCCGCACTGCGCGTCGTTCCCCTCACCTGCACCTTTCCCGACCTATTCCCTCGTGGCGATTCACCATGTCGAAGGCAGGTGATCTGCTCCATCGGCCGCTTCAGTCACTCGGCGGGTCGCATCAGTCGGCGTCGTCATCGCGGCGACTGTGTGCGCATGAGCGGATCCGCACGATCCTGTGTCGGATTCCACGACGGCCGCACAAATAATCCTCGACGAGCTAGCGCAGTGGTTGCGGTTAAGGGAGGGTTCAGGCAGGATACCGTATGCTCCCGCAATAACCTCGGAAATAAACCAGGATCCATCCATGGACCTTGCACAACTGCGCACGCCTTGCGTCATGATCATCTTCGGTATCGATGGCGACCTTGCCAAGCGGAAGTTGCTGCCTGCTCTCTACAATTTGATGGCGGGGCATTTCCTTCCCGAAGGATTTGCCATTGTGGGATTGGACCGCTCGGAGACGGCGACGGAGGAATTCCGCGCCAAGCTGGATCGAGTCATGCCGGAGTATCTGCCGAAGAATGCGGATCAGGCCGTCTGGAAAGCCGTTTCGCAGCGCGTGCATTACCTGGCCGGTGATTTCCAGGAGGGCGCGACCTACCGCCAGCTGAATGGGCTGCTGCAAGAGGTGGATGCCGCTGCCGGAACGCACGGCAATTATATTTTCTACATGGCCACGATACCCGGCCTGTTCGGCCGGATTGTGACGCATCTGGGGGAGTATGGCCTGACGGTGGAGCGGGACGGCACCTGGCGTCGCGTCATCATCGAGAAACCGTTCGGGCATGACCTGGACTCGGCAAAAGCTCTCAACCATGAACTGCAGCGAGTGTTGCAGGAACGGCAGATCTACCGGATCGATCACTACCTCGGCAAGGAAACGGTCCAGAACATCCTGGTGTTCCGGTTTGCGAACGGGATTTTTGAGCCGATGTGGAACCGGCGGTATATCGATCACGTGCAAATCACGGTCGGGGAGAGCCTCGGAGTCGAACATCGCGGCCGGTATTATGAGCAGGCCGGAGCCCTGCGCGACATGGTGCCGAATCACCTCCTGCAGTTGCTGTGTTTTTTAGCGATGGAGCCCCCGAATTCCTTTGCGGCGGACGCGGTGCGTGACGAGAAGGCCAAGGTGCTGCGCGGCGTCGTGCCGCTCAGTTCTCTCGACGTCCTGCGCTTTGTGGCGTTCGGCCAGTATGGCCAGGGGTTGATTGACGGGAAGCCGGTTGTCGGGTATCGGGCAGAGCCGCACGTGGGGCCGGAGTCGACGACGGAGACCTTTGTGTCGATGAAGCTCTTCATCGACAACTGGCGTTGGGCCGGCGTTCCCTTTTACCTGCGGACGGGAAAACGCATGACCCGGCGATTGACCGAAATTGTCGTCCAATTCAAGCAAGCACCGTTCATGTTGTTTCGAAAAACCCAGGTCGATCGGTTGGCCCCGAATGTGCTCGTCATCCGCATTCAGCCGGATGAGGGTATTTCTCTGCGGTTCGATGCCAAAGTCCCGGGACCGACGGTGCGGATCGGGACGGTGGATATGGATTTTCAGTATGCCGACTATTTCGGGAATGCGCCGCAGACCGGGTACGAAACGCTGCTCCACGATGCCATGGCCGGCGACGCGACGCTGTTTCAACGGGCGGACAATATCGAGTTGGGTTGGTCGGTTGTGCAGATGATTCTGGATGTCTGGAAGTCTTTGCCAGGACCGGCAGCCTTTCCGAATTATCAGAGTGGAACCTGGGGCCCTCCGGAAGCCGAGGCGCTGTTGCGGCGCGAAGGGCGTGAGTGGTGGAACGGCGGGCAGGCATAGATGGTGGACCGGAATCGAAAGCGAGGGTGGTGATGGCGCAGGCGGTGATGGAGGTGGCGACCCTGGCGGGAGGCTGCTTCTGGTGTTTGGAAGCGGTGTATGACCAGGTCAAAGGTGTGCAGTCGGTAGAATCCGGCTATATCGGCGGCCAAGTGGATGCGCCGACCTATGAGCAAGTGTGTGGGGGGCGAACCGGCCATGCCGAAGCAGTGCGGGTGACGTTCGATCCGGCCGGGGTGAGTTTTCGTGAGCTGCTCGAAATCTTTTTCGTGATTCACGATCCGACGACGCGCAATCGGCAAGGGAACGATGTCGGGACCCAGTATCGATCGGCAATTTTCTATCATACGCCGGAACAGCAGCAGGCGGCGCAGGACATGATCGCAGCCGTGACTCAAGAGCGTCTGTATCCCAATCCGGTGGTCACCGAGGTGGTGCCGGCGACCCAGTGGTTTGAAGCCGAAGCTTATCACCAGGAATACTTTGCCCGTAATCCCCTCGAAGGCTATTGCACCTATGTCGTCGGGCCGAAGGTCGCGAAATTCCGCCAGCGGTTTCTGGCATTGCGGAAGGCCTGAGTATCTCGACGCAGGGTGCTGCTACGACGACGTGAGCAGCCTCGCGAGGCCGTCTCGCAGGTCTTTGATCAGGCTCGGTTGCTGAGTGACGTGATGGGGTTTGACGAGCAGCTCAGCCTGGGGCGGGCAAAACGGCCATTCGATCGTGTTTTTGCCCTGCACCTGCGTGATGATGTCCTCTTCGTCCGATCCCTCGGCCGGGGCATGGAGGACAATCATTGGATCCTTGGGGTCGAGCAGGCAAGTTGAATCATATCCGGCCTGACGGTGTTGCTCCGGTTTAAAGAGCGGCACCTTATGGGCTCCGGTGGAAAAGACCGTATCGCCGTCGCGAATAGGTCCGTCGGGGGCGAGCGTAAAGAGCAGCATCGGCGTCAACAGAATCACCGATGCTGCGGCCGCAATGGACCACAGCGGGGGCTCGGCTCCCTGCCGAGTGGACTGTTTGCCCGGGCTCATACCAGCCGACTGCCTCCACGCGATAGGACTTGCTTCCAGCCGGAAACTCTTTCACACTCACGCCCCCGCACCGCGGTCATCTTACCCGATGCGAAGGAGAAAGGCGCGTGACGACAGTCTCCATGGTGTATTGTCCAATGTGTTCCGGTAGCGCCAAGCGCGTAAGCCGTCATGGTTGGCGTGATTTCGTGATGCGTGTGATCGGGTTCTATCCGTTTCGATGCACCCTCTGCCTCTATCGCTTCCGCTTGCGGCGCCGCACCTGATGCAGCTTCGACCTGGCCTGTTGTCCTAAACCGGCACCTTTGTGTGCGGAGCTGGCACGGGTGCTCCGTCGTTGTTGGACGGCCTTGTCGTGGAAACTTGACTTGCACCGCCCTAGGGTCTTTCTGTAGGATTCTGTCCTGATCGTCCCTATGGCTTCGATGCACATGAGTGAGAGATATGTCGTATTGCGGTAAGTGTTCCGGGTATACAAAACGTTCACGCCGTCAGGGACTGCTGGATTTTTTCTTCTTCCTGATCGGCTACTATCCCTACCGCTGTTTGCGATGTGGTCGGCGGACCCATCTACGGCAGCGCGCCTGATCGTTTCTTCTGCCCTCTCTTCCCCTGACGTTCGAGGAATGGCCTGCCGCAACACCGGTGCGTCTGTTGCTGTTCGCGACTGGACCTGCCGCGTACCTCAGCTCGTCGGCTACAGCAGATCTTCCTCGGCATCGTTCGCGGTCGGTTCTATGGAGCCGGTGTCGGCTTTCAGGTCGGAGAAGTTGAAGAGCGAACGATCCAGGAGCAGCGAGGGCGCGATGTTGCCCAGGGCGGCGAACATGCTGTCGTTCGAACCCGGAAAGCGCTGATTCCAATCCTGCAGCATCTGCTTGACCTGTTTGCGTTTCAAATCTTCCTGCGAGCCGCAGAGGTCGCAGGGGATGATCGGAAACTGACGCAGGTCCGCGTAACGCGCCAGGTCGGCCTCCTTCACATAGGCCAACGGTCGAATGACCACATGGCGGCCGCTTTTCGAGCGCAACTTCGGCGGCATCGCCTTCATCTTGCCGGTGAAGAAGAGATTCAACAGCAGCGTTTCGAGAATGTCGTCACGATGATGCCCTAACGCGATCTTGGTCGCGCCCAGTTCCGTGGCCAGGCGATAGAGGTGGCCGCGGCGCAGGCGGGAGCAGAGCGAGCAGGTAGTCTGCCCTTCCGGAATCAATCGTTTGACGACCGAATAGGTATCGCGCGTTTCAATGTGAAAGGGGACGCCGCGCCGGGTTAGATATTCCGGCAGCACATGGGCGGGGAATCCGGGCTGCTTTTGATCGAGGTTCACGGCGATGATGTCGAAGTGAATCGGGGCTCGGCTGCGTAGCGACAGCAGAATTTCCAGCAGCCCGTAACTGTCTTTTCCTCCCGACAGGCACACCATGACCTTGTCGCCATCTTCGATCATCCGGTAATCGGCAATGGCTTGTCCCGCAAGGCGGCAGAGGCGGGTCTCCACCCGCTCAATCTCTTCGGATTGGGCCGATGGACGTGCGGGGGAGAGAAGGGGGCCTGTACTCGTCGGTTGCATGGCCTGGCATTCTAGCTCAAGAAGGGTCGTGAATGGGATAGGCCGACGGCTCATCGCGGCCGACGCTGGACTCAGCCATTCTGAGAAAAGATTCTCCGCTTACCGCGTCGGCGTGAATCAGGTCCCTCACCGACCGCTACCAGAGATCCCCCACGCCAAGGGTTTTCCCTGATCCTCAAAGAGACTCGTCCGCCGGGGCGGCAGCACAATTTTTGCAAACTGCTATAGTTGAAACAGAGCAAAAGGGCGCCGGACGGGGCTTTTTGGTGAGTGCACGATGGGGCGGACACAGATTCAGCGACGACGAAGGCCTGAAGTGGACGACCCTGCGCCGGCGTGGGCGGAGTGGAGCGACGAACAGTTGCTGGATCTCCGCATGTGTGATCTGGATCTGCGCCTCGAGGGCACCTTCTATCAGCAGCCGATCGAACAACTGTATCGTGAATTGGATGCGCGCCGGTTGGTGTTCAAGCCGCACTTTTGGCTGTCGGATGAGTGGTTCACCCCGGACGGGGTGCCGGGCATTGCGGTGCCGTTTTATCTCGCCCATCCGCGGCTGGCGAAGTTGGAAGCCAGCCAGATGCTCGAAGTGGAGGGGGGCACGCACGACTGGTGTATGCGCATCCTGCGCCACGAGGCCGGCCATGCGATTGAAAACGCCTTCTTGCTGCGACGCCGTCGGCGTCGGCAGAAACTCTTCGGCCGCTCCTCCCAGCCCTATCCCGAGTATTACACCCCGCGGCCCTATAGCCGGAGTTTTGTACGCCACCTCGATGTGTGGTACGCCCAGAGCCATCCGGATGAGGACTTTGCTGAAACGTTTGCCGTGTGGCTGGATGCCGGGTCGCTCTGGAAGGAACGCTACCGTGGCTGGCCGGTGATGAAGAAGCTGGATTTCATGGAACGGCTCATGGGGGAACTCGCCGGCGTGGCGCCCATGGTCACGGGCCGGCAACAACTCGATCCGTTGCCGCGCATGTATAAGACGCTCCGGGACCATTATGAGGAAAAGCGGAAGCACTACGGCATCGGCCGGGCCTCCTCCTACGACAACGACCTGCACAAATTATTTTCGGCCGGGCCTGCCTATGCCAAGAATCCCAGCGCCGCCGAGTTTCTCCGTCGAACGAGGAGGGAGATCCGTCGCCGTGTCGCCGAATGGACGGGAGAGTATCAGTACACAATCGATCAGGTCCTGGAAGGGATGATCGAACGGTGCCATGCGTCGAAGTTACACCTGACTCAGCAAAAGGAGCAGGCCAAACTCGACTTCGCGATCCTGCTGACCGTGCAGACCATGAATTATCTGCACAGCGGGAGACATAAGGTGGCGTTATGAGACGAATGCGGGTGCTGGTCCTCATGCATAAAGATCTGGTCCCGCCGGAGCAGCTCAACGGGCAGGATCTGGAGACGGCCGCGTGGAAAACCGAGTACGACGTGGTGTCGACCCTCCGCAAACTCGGCCATGATGTGCAGGCGCTGGGCGTCAAAAGTGATCTGGAAGTCATTCGCGCGGCGGTGGAGGATTGGAAGCCGCACATTGCCTTCAACCTGCTGGAAGAGTTCGACGGCATGGCGGTGTACGACCAGAACGTCGTTTCCTATCTCGAATTGATGCGGATTCCGTACACCGGCTGCAATCCGCGCGGACTCATGCTGGCGAGGGACAAGGCCTTAGCCAAGCAGGTGATGTCGTATCACCGGATTCCGTATCCCGAGTTTATGGTGGTGCCGCTTCACCGCATGGTGCGTCGTCCCAAATATCTGCCCTTCCCCTTGATCGTGAAGTCGGTGACTGAAGAAGCTTCGTTGGGCATTTCGCAAGCCTCCATTGTCGATGACGACGAGAAATTGCGTGAGCGGGTGGCGTTCATTCATGACAATGTCGGCACCGGCGCGCTCGTCGAACGGTATATCGAAGGGCGGGAATTGTATGTCGGCGTCATGGGTAACGCGCATTTGCAAGTCTTTCCCGTCTGGGAATTGGTCATGGACAAGATGCCTGACGAGGCGCGACGCATCGCAACCCAGCGGGTGAAGTGGAGCCGCAAATACCAGGACAAATACGGCATCCGATCATGCGAAGCGAGGAATTTGCCGGATGGCGTGGTCGACGATATTCAGCATCTCGCCAAACGCGTCTATCGCGCGTTGGGGCTGAGCGGGTATGCGCGTATCGACATGCGGATGGATCAAGCGGGAACGGTTTACGTAATTGAGGCCAACCCCAATCCTCAGATCGCCAGCGGTGAAGACTTCGCCGACTCGGCTGGAAAAGCCAATCTCGCCTATAAAGACCTGCTGCAGGAATTGTTGCATGTGGGACTCCGATGGCGCCCCGCCCAAGCCGCGTAGGCAGCCGCTGAAACGGGCTTCCAGCTGCGTTCTCGCCGCGCTCTGAAGCTCAACGTTCCGCAAGGGTACGCCTCGCCTCCTCGCTTGGCTGCGGCCTTGCCGAAAACCCGTTTGAGCGGCTGCGAGAACGCCCCCGCCAAGGTCAGAGACGCGTTCGGTAGCAACCTCGGCCATTAACTTAATACAGAATCGACGCGTGAGACTATGGCCCCCAGCGAATGCCGAAGAGGAGGGCCACGCTGGTGTTGTCGTTCGGGACGGGTGGCGAGAGGGTGATGTGGTGGAGATTGACCATGAGGGTCGTGGAGAAGGCGATCTTTGGTCCGACCTGATATTCCAGTGACATGCCCAGTGGAATGAAGTGGCTGGTGTCGTTGCGATCGATCTTCGTGGGGCCGCTGCCGCGATTGAGATCGGCATGCAGGATGCCGAGTCCGGCAAAGGGCACGAGGTTGAATCCACCGTTCAGACGGAGATGGTATTTGGCCACGCCGGCCACGCCGATTTGCGTCAGGTCCCCGACCGGGGTAAAGAGAGCCATCCCGCCGAATGAAAAATTGGGATCCATGTAGTAATCGAGCCCAAATCCCAGCGCGAACGTCGTGTTGTTGGTCGTGCCGGTCCAGAGTCCGAGATCGGTCGCAAAGCCCCAGTGCGGATCCTGCGGCTCGGCGGATTGGGCGGCGCAAGGCGAAAGAAACCCGATGAAGGCAAGGCTGGCAAGGAAGAGCCGGAGTCGTCGTGTGTACGTCATAGTCCAATAGCTAGAGGTGATGGGCTGTATGTAGCATAGGCCTTTGTCGCGGACAAGCGAGCACAGCTAGAGTCTCTTATAGCTCCGGGTTGTCAATGCGCTCTAGGCTCCAGTATCCTGGCCTTTCTGAGGGAGGAATCGCATGAAAAAAGAATCCATGACACCGGCTCAGGCGGCGGATGCCTTGTACAAATTGATGCCGCGCCGGATGACCGTCGAGATGTTGAGCGACTACGGGATTCAGGGTGAGGTAGCGCAAGAGGACGCCATGACGCGTGAACTGCTGTCCTTTACGCTCTACTGGGTCTTGGCCGCCATCAATGCGCACATTCCGCGCAAGTACCGTGATTTGGTGTTTCACCGCGTGATGGACCTGATTCGCGCCGATTGGGAACACGAGTACAAACTCGGGGCGGTGAGATGGGAGGAGTACCTCGATGAGGTGGAAGACCGCCGCGCCCGGTATGCGCCGGTGGGGGATTACGAGGGTGGCGCCATCGCGGCGTCCGAAGAAATCTCAGACCTGCTCGAAACCGAGGGATTGATCCAACCGGAAGATCGGCCGAAGCTGCTGGTGTTGCTTCCTGATTTGGTGCCGCTCGACAAATATCAGGAATTGCTCAGCCAGTGCGTGTAAACCTCAAGGTATGAGCCGTATAGAGCCGGCCTCCACCTGCGGCGGCGTGTGACATATCACGCAGATTGTCCCCCGCCGCCTAAGGCGAATCTGGCTACAGGTAGCGGTGTGACAGCACCTTGCCGGTATTGTCGAGTTCGTAGAGCAACGGCGCGCCGGTGGGGATGTTCAGCTCCAGCACCTGTTCGCGGGTCAGCTGTTCGAGCTGCATCACCAGCGCTCGCAGGCTGTTGCCGTGTGCGGCGATCAGAATGGTTTCCCCTTTGAGCACGCAGGGCTTAATACGACTCTCGTAATAGGGCAACACCCGCTCCGCCGTGTCCTTCAGGCTTTCGCCTCCCGGCGGGCGTACGTCGTAACTGCGCCGCCAGATTTTTACCTGCTCGTCTCCGAATTTCTTGGCCGTCTCGGCCTTGTTCAGTCCTTGTAACTCACCGTACATGCGCTCGTTCAGCGCCTTGTCTTTTTCAACGGGAATGCTCGTCTGCCCGAGCGCTTCAAGAATGAAGCGGAGTGTTTCGTTGGCGCGGGCCAGGACGGAGGAGAAGGCGCGATCGAAGGTGAACCCTGCCAGTTTTTTCCCTGCGGCTTTCGCCTCTTCAATGCCCTTCGGCGAAAGCGGGACATCTACCCAGCCGGTGAAACGGTTTTCCAGATTCCACTGCGACTCGCCGTGACGAATGAGAACCAGTTTGCTCATCGTGCTTCGTCTCCTTGTCCGAGGGGATACGACCTTGTCGCGACAGGTTATGCGATTTCCCCTTCACCCTGTCAAGTTCTCTTGTGCCTCAAAGCCGGCATGTACGCGGGTGGCTCGGTTGCAATCAGCAGTGGCAGTCAGTACCATGCCGCCGATTTCTCCTGTGGTTTTCTCACCCGTGGAACGTACCGATGCCGGATGTCTCCCCCTCGGACTGGTCTTCTTTGCAAGAGTGGTGGCAGGCAATGGGGCGTCGCCTGCAGGTCGAGGATCGTGTCGAAGCGTTTTTCCGCCGCGCGATGGGGACGAGTCAGGCCCTTGCAGGCGCCGTGCAGGTCGGGGGCGAGGTCGAATACATTCTCTTTGTGCTCGTGCGCTACTGGATTCCCGTCGTGCTCCCGCCTGCAGGACGGGAGCGGGCCTCCAAGGGTGATCCGGACTACTGGCTGGAATCCGAACAGATCTTGAAAGCGGCTGCAGTCCGCTTACGGGAATTGAAGCCACTGATCGAACTGCTGACGGCGACGAACCCATTGAGTGCCGGCACGGTTGAGCCGCCGGCTGCCAGACCGCCGATGGTGGAAGTCGAATTAGCCAATATGCTGCAAGGGATTGCGGAATCTGCCGGAACTTATGGAGGCCCTGATTACACCTCGGTGATCAAGATCTTCGATCCCGTCCCCTTGCGCCAGACCCAGCCCTTTAAACACAACAAGAAAAACAGCGCCGAATTGTGGGTCGTCTTTCTGCTGCGCGAGCATTTCCGGAGCCTCGGGCTGGGTAAGGATCGATACTGGCCGTTAGTGGCCGGTCTCTGCGCGGCTGCCGGGATCGCCAACCCCAACGGGCAGCCCTACGGGGCGGACGAATTGAAGTCGTGGTGGCAGAAGAACTGGCCTCGCACCTATACGCAATTAGAACAGACGCAGGCGGCGCCCGACCTCAGCGGTGCGGCATACCAGCAGGATTTTGATTGGTTCGTGTCCTGGATCGAGTGGCAGCGACAGCGCTTGTCTGAATAAGCAGGCCTGTGCGCAGTCTCTCGGCCTCGATGGTGTTTCGCCCAAGTATTCGAGTGGCGCAATGGCCGTATGGCAATTCCAATCGAGTTAGTACCGCAAAGAGTTGCAGCGGCGAACTCATTGCGCCCAGGCATGGTCCTTACTCGAGAACAGCGAGAAGCCGTTGTGTGGTGGAAGGATCAGCGATTACCCGTTGCCCCATTGAGTGACGTGAAAAAGACGCTTCCGTCGGGGAAGACATGGTCGAAAGATCTCGAAGTACTCAGCAATCTCGAGACATCATGCCTAGAGATTTGGCGCGAGGGCGAGTTTCTTGTAGAAGTCTATTTCCGATTTGACGTGAGGGAGTTATCGGTCGAATTGCTAGAGACTGCGGTACGGTTTTGCCGAGATCTTGAGTGCTGGCTCATCACCGACAACGGGAAAGTGATAGAGCCGATTTTGTCCGTGGTGAAAGAGGAAATTGAAGAATCACCTGCATACCGGTTCATGAAAGACCCAATTAAATTCATTTCTAGTCGCAAGTAAGGGCGTAAAACCTCACGGTGAGAGTCGTGACCGGTATGAGCCGAAGGCCGGAGTAGGCCCACGTTGACGCTGGATTTAGACGTGCGTGAGGCTGGCGGGGTGCGGTTTTGCAGGCGGACCCTTCGGTCCATCCGGCGGGCCGTCCTTGAACATTGCGACGACCAAGCCGATTTTCAGCACGAGCAGCCCGACACCGACCCACACGACATAGGGTTGCACCCCGCCCAGTTCCCCTAACATCTGCTGACGGGTTTCCCCGCCCGTGGCCCGTTCACTTTTAATTTTGGCGAGCTGCTCCTTGGCATGCCAAAAATAGATGTAGTTGGCGCTGCCTCCCGCAATAACCCGCCAGACGATGTCGGCGGACAAGTCCTGAGTGATGTAAAACGCCATGGCGGGCCCGATGGCATAAATGAGCGCGTAGACATACATTTTCCGGTACAGGAACCAGAGAAACGGCTCGAACACGAAGGCCGGCCAATGCCAGGTCAACGCGAATTGCGGTCCGTTCGGGCCTGAGAATTTCTTGAAGGTCTCCAGATACCGGTCGGCATTAGGGCCGATGAAGGCTTTTAAGAGTTCTGTATCGGTCTGCGGAGCGACCTGCTCCCGCTCGATGGCGGCCGCGCGAGTCTCTGGCGCAAATGGAGCCCCGCACTGGTGACAGAATCGGGCATCGTCACGGTTTTCTTGCCGGCATTGCGTACAGGATTTCATACCGTCACCTTATCCCATTCGCCATCTCTTCCCGTCAAGGGACGCCCCTCCAAAACCTCGGTTCGATCCCCCCGCCTGCCGCGCTGGGAGCCGCGAATGGGCGCTCGTTCGGTTGCTTTCACCTGTGCCCTATGATAGCTTCGCCGACTCACGATGGGAGAGGTGTGTCATGCCGACGGGTGAGTTGCGTCTCAATGCCGAACAGTACCTGATGAATACCTACCAACGTCAGCCGATTTCGATCGTGCGTGGACGTGGCTCAAAGGTCTATGACCTGGAAGGCCGGGAGTACATCGATTTCGTGGCCGGCATTGCGGTGAATGTGCTCGGGCATGGACATCCGGACCTGGTGCTGGCTATCCAGAAGCAGGCGCAGCATCTACTCCACACATCGAATCTGTATTATACCGAGCCGCAGGTGCGCTTGGCGCAGACATTGGTCGAACATTCGTTTGCGCAGAAGGTGTTTTTCTGCAACAGCGGGGCGGAAGCCAATGAAGCGGCGATCAAGCTGGCTCGAAAATATTCGTACGACAAATATGGCGCCGATCGCTATGAGATCGTCACGATGACGAGCTCGTTTCACGGGCGCACCATGGCCACGCTGACGGCCACCGGTCAGGACAAAGTTCAGAAGGGATTTGCGCCGTTGATGCCGGGCTTTTCCTATGTGCCGTTTAACGATCTCTCGGCAGTGGAACGGGCGATCACGCCCAAGACGGCTGCGATCATGCTGGAGCCGATTCAAGCGGAAGGCGGCGTCCATGTGGCGGAACGCGGCTATCTGCAGGGCCTGCGGGAGTTGTGTCGGGAGCGCGACGTCTTGCTGATTTTTGATGAGGTACAAACCGGGATCGGCCGGACCGGTACGTTGTTTGGTTATGAGCAATTCGGGATGCAGCCGGACATTATGACCCTGGCGAAAGGCCTGGGCGGCGGGGTTCCGATCGGCGCCTGCCTTGCCACGGACAGCGTCGCCCGCGCCTTTGGTCCCGGCACTCATGCCTCGACGTTCGGCGGAAATCCATTGGCCTGTGCTGCCGCGCTAGCCGTATTGCGGGTCTTGCTGGACGGCAAGATTTTGGACCAGGGCCGGCGGATGGGCGAGTATCTGGCGAAAGGGCTGGCGACCTTGAAAGAGCGGCATCGCTGCATCAAAGAGGTGCGCGGCATGGGGCTGTTGCAGGGCATGGAATTGGACTTCGACGGAAAGACGGTGGTTGCCGATTGTCTGACGCGAGGGTTGTTGATCAACTGCGTCGGAGATCGGGTGCTGCGCTTTGTTCCCGCGCTCATCATTACGGAGCGCGAGATCGATCGCCTGCTGGCCTCGCTCTCACAAATTTTGAGTCAACGAACCACTTCAACCCATTAATTGTGTCGTGGCGCGTATGGTGCGGCGTCTTCGTCGGTCGGCTTCCCGGACCGGCCTCGGGAAAGATTTTCTGGATTTGCTCTCGATCCCCATCGAAGAGCTGACCGGATTATTGCGCCTTGCGGCTCAGTTGAAAGTCAAACAACGCCGCGGCCTGTCCCATCCTCTGTTGCAGGGCCGCATGTTAGGGCTGCTGTTTCAAAAGCCGTCGACCCGGACACGCGTCTCGTTCGAAGCGGGCATGAACCAGCTCGGCGGCCAGGCGATGGTCTTGCCGATGGGCGACATTCAATTGTCCCGCGGGGAGAGCATCGCCGATACGGCCCATGTCTTGTCGCGGTACCTCGACGCGATTGTTTTGCGGACGTTTGATCATGCGATCGCGGAGGAATGGGCGCGCGAAGCGAGCATTCCTATCATCAACGGGCTCACGGATTTGAACCACCCCTGCCAGGCCTTGTCCGATCTGTTGACGATTCAAGAAAAGAAGCGGCGGCTGAAAGGCCTCAAGCTCGCCTATGTCGGCGATGGGAATAATGTGACGAACTCACTGATTGAGGCCGCCGCCAAGATGGGCATGACCATTGCGGTGGGTTGTCCCCCAGGTTACCAGCCGGACCGGAAGATTGTGGACCTCTCCTTGGCGGAAGCCCAGCGGACAGGTGCGGTGATTGAAATCGGCTCCGATCCGTTCGTGGCCGTGAAGGATGCGGACGTGGTGTATACCGATGTCTGGATCAGCATGGGACAGGAGCGGGAGCAGGCCAAGCGGCTCAAAACGCTGGCGCCCTATCAGCTCAATGCGCGCTTATTGAAATGCGCCAAGCCCGATGCGTTGGTGATGCATTGCCTGCCCGCTCATCGCGGAGAAGAAATCAGCGCCGAGGTCTTGGATGGCCCGCAGTCCGTCGTGTTCGATCAGGCCGAGAACCGGTTGCACATGCAGAAGGCGATTTTGGTCAGGCTCCTCGGAAAGAAAACCGCACGGAAGACGTAAGGGAAAAGGAGTGGTATGAGTCAGTCGTCGTACAAGAAAGTGGTGCTGGCCTATTCGGGTGGATTGGATACCTCGGTCATCCTGAAATGGCTGGAAGAGGTCTATGGCTGCGAAGTGGTGGCGTTCTGCGCCGATCTCGGCCAGGGCGAGGATCTGAAGGCCATCAAGAAAAAAGCGCAGTCCCTGGGCGTGAAGAAGGTGTATGTCGAGGATTTGCGCGAGACCTTCGTCAAGGATCATGTGTTTCCCATGTTGCGCGGGAACGCCGTCTACGAAGGCAGCTATCTCTTAGGGACTTCGATTGCGCGCCCGCTGATCGCCAAACGGCAAATTGAGATTGCCGCCAAGGAAGGCGCCGCAGCGGTCTGCCACGGTGCAACCGGTAAGGGCAACGATCAGGTCCGGTTCGAACTGACCCACATGGCGCTGCATCCGCAGATCAAGATCATTGCCCCATGGCGGGAATGGACGATGCGGTCCCGGCGCGAGCTGATCGAATATGCGGAGAAGCATGGCATCCCGGTCACGGCGACCAAGGCCAAGCCCTACAGCATGGATATGAACCTGTTCCATACGAGTTATGAGGGCGGCATTCTGGAGGATCCGTGGGAGGCCCCGCCGGAAGAAATTTTCGTCATGTCCGTTTCCCCCGAACGCGCGCCTGCCAAAGCGCGTGAAGTCGAGATCGAATACGTCGCCGGTAATCCGGTCGCGGTCGACGGCAAGAAAATGAGCCCGGCGGCGCTGTTGGCGCACCTCAATACACTGGGCGGCGCACATGGCGTGGGTCGCGTCGATCTGGTGGAAAACCGCTATGTCGGCATGAAGTCGCGTGGTGTCTATGAAACGCCCGGTGGAACCATTCTGCATGCGGCGCATCGGGGCCTGGAATCGCTCACGATGGATCGGGAAGTGCTGCACCTGCGGGATAGTCTCATTCCGCGCTATGCCGAGCTGATCTATTACGGATATTGGTATGCCCCCGAGCGTGAAATGCTGCAGGTTGCTCTTGATGAGGCTCAAAAGGATGTCACCGGCACTGTTCGCGTGAAGCTCTACAAGGGCACCTGTACGGTTGTTGGACGAAAGTCTCCGCGGTCGTTGTATCGCTTGGACATGGCGACGTTCGAAGAAGATGATGTCTATCGCCAGAAGGATGCCGAGGGATTCATTCGCTTGAACGCACTCCGGTTGGCGATTCGTGCGCAACGCAAGAAGAGGGCGAGCCGGTAATGGCGAAATCCACACCTCTTGGCGCTCGCGGGCGTAAGTCGGCGCGTACTCCGCAACGGACCGTCCGGGCCTTGCCCAAAGGAAAGGCCTGGGGCGGCCGGTTTGCCGGCCAAACGGACCGTTTGGTCGAACAGTTCACCTCATCGATCGCCTATGACCGGCGCCTGTATCCCTACGACATCCAAGGCAGCATCGCGCACTGCCAAACCCTCGAGCGGGCAGGCGTTCTGACCGGGCGCGAGGCGGGGCAACTTATGCGAGGCCTGCAGTTCGTGAAGGTGGAATTGGATGGCGGACGGTTCCCCTTCTCGCCGCAAGACGAAGACATTCATATGGCGATTGAACGCCGGTTGACGGAGCTGATTGGTCCCGTGGGGGGGAAACTCCATACAGGCCGAAGCCGCAACGACCAGGTGGCGTTGGATCTGCGCTTGTTTTTGCGCGATGTGTTATCGACCTTCATGAAGCAGGTGCAGGAATTCCGGCGGGTGCTGGTGGGGCAGGCGCGGGCGCACCTCGATGTCGTGATGCCCGGCTACACCCATTTGCAGCGTGCCCAGCCGGTGCTCTTGGCCCATCATTTTCTGGCCTATGTCGAAATGCTCGACCGGGACCGGACGCGGCTGCACGATTGCCGGCAACGGCTCAACGTCATGCCGCTGGGGTCTGGGGCTCTGGCGGGGTCGAATTATCCGGTAGACCGTCGGTACACGGCCGCGTTGCTCGAGTTTCCGGCGGTCACGCAAAACAGTCTCGATGCCGTCTCGGATCGCGATGCCGTCGTGGAAGTGCTCAGTACCTTGTCCTTGATCATGATGCATCTCTCGCGGTTGAGTGAAGAATTGATTCTCTGGGCGTCGCAGGAGTTTCGCTACGTGGACCTGCCCGATACCTTTTGTACCGGCAGCAGTATGATGCCCCAAAAAAAGAATCCTGACGTGCCGGAGTTGGTTCGGGGCAAGACCGGGCGGGTCTATGGCCATCTGATGGGAACCTTGACGCTGCTGAAGGGCTTGCCGCTGAGTTACAACCGGGATTTGCAGGAAGATAAGGAAGCCTTGTTCGATGCCGTGGATACGACCGGACAATCGCTGGTTCTCTGTACGGAGCTGGTGCGGCGTCTGGTCGTGAACCGGGAGGTCTTGGCTGAAGCGGCCGAAGGTGGTGGCATGTTGGCGACGGAACTGGCGGACTATCTCGTGACGACTGGGGTGCCGTTCCGGGAGGCCCATTCCATTACCGGACAGATTGTGCGATTCTCACTCGAGAAGCGGCGGCCGCTTCAACGATTGACGCTCAAGGAATTGCAGGGTTTTTCAGCGCACTTCAAAGCCGATGTGCTGAGCTGCCTGACTGTGCGAGGGGCCATCGACCGAAAAGCTCAGATCGGCGGGACGGCGCGGCGCCGGGTGGAAACGAGGATCAAGGAACTCGAAAAGGCGTTGAAGGGATGAGGCCCGCCGCTGCGAGGCGCGTGGCCATCGAGTGGCCTCTCTTGTTGACGATTCTATCGTTCGGAGTTCTGGCGGGATGCGGAGTCTTGGGTGCGCCGGTTCCACCGGAAGACGTCGGGGTGGCGCCGATCATCGAACGGCAGTTGAGGCGGGAAGGATTATTGTCCGCCGGTGCGAACGTGACAGGATCGGCTTCACGGCCCAGCGCTCCAAGCGGGCTGACGATCGAAGAGGCGCCGATTCCCCCCGAACCGGACCCTCTGCCGACGCCGCCGTGGAGATCGATGGGAACCAGATAAGCGCCAGACTGTTACACATGATCCCGGCGAACCTCATTCGCCACGACTGTCGGCGACACGGGGGTACGGGCCGGTTCAGACTTGTTGATCGAGGATTATTACCATGCATGACTTTCAATATCGGAATGGGGAATTGTACTGTGAAGATGTGCCGCTTTCGCGTATTGCGAAGGAAGTGGGCACGCCCTGTTATGTCTACAGTCACCACACCTTAGTCCGGCACTTCCGGGTCTATGACGGCGCCTTTAAGAATATCCCGCACATTGTGGCCTTTGCGATGAAGGCCAATTCGAACCTGGCGGTCCTTCGACTCATGGCCAAAGAAGGGAGCGGGGTAGACATCGTTTCCGGAGGAGAACTGTTCCGCGCCATGAAGGCGGGGGTGCCGGCCTCGAAGATCGTGTTTGCCGGGGTGGGGAAAAAGCCGGAAGAAATTCGCGACGCGTTGAAGGCCGACATCCTGATGTTTAATGTCGAGTCATCTGCGGAGTTGCAGGCCATCAATGAAGTGGCGACATCGATGGGCGTGAAGGCCCGCGTGGCTTTGCGGATCAATCCCGACATCGACCCGAAGACGCATCCCTACATTTCCACAGGCTTAAAAAAGAGCAAATTCGGCATTGCGGCCGATCGTGCGATTGAAGAATTCAAGAATGCCGCGGCGTTCAGCCATATCAAAGTGGTGGGATTGCATGCCCATATCGGATCGCAATTGACGCAAGTGACTCCGTTTGTCGAATCGCTGAAGAAGGTCTTGACGATGGTGCAGACGCTGGCCGAGCAAGGCATTCCCCTCCGGTACGTCAATATTGGTGGTGGCTTGGGCATTACCTATTCCGATGAAACGCCTCCGGAGCCGAAAGACCTGGCCGAGGCGATTTCTCCGTTGGTGCGTGATCTGAAGTGTGTGTTGATCATGGAGCCTGGTCGCGTGATTGTCGGGAACGCCGGGGTGATGCTCACGAAAGTGTTGTACGCGAAGGACGGCGAAGCGAAACGATTCCTGATCGTGGATGCGGCGATGAACGATTTGATCCGCCCCAGTCTCTACGATGCGTATCACGATATTCGGCCGGTGTATGAGAAGGTGACGCACGGGGAGAAGAAAACGGTCGATGTCGTGGGCCCCGTATGCGAATCAGGGGATTTTTTGGCGAAGGATAGGGTTATGCCGGCAATGGGCGCCGGAGATCTTATGGCCGTGATGAGCGCCGGCGCCTATGGCTTTGTCATGTCCTCCAATTATAATTCGCGTCCTCGCGTGCCGGAGGTTTTGGTGCACGAAGGGCAGTATCACGTGATTCGGTCGCGCGAGAGTTACGACGACCTGATCCGGGGCGAAGAGGTGCCGGAGTTTCTTTCCTAAATTGGGTTTTTATCTTCCTTGATGGAGCGCCCCATGTTCACAGGGTCTTTAGTCGCCATTGTAACGCCGTTTAAGAACGGCAAGCTTGATGAGCGCGCCCTCGGTGATCTCATCGAATGGCAAATCACCAGCGGCACCCACGGGATTGTCCCCTGTGGGACCACCGGCGAATCGGCCACGTTGACGCATGCCGAGCATGAGCGTGTGGTGGCCTTCACCGTGGAAGTGGTGAGGCGTCGTGTCCCGGTGGTGGCGGGGACAGGATCCAATAGCACCGAAGAAGCGATTGCACTGACGAAGCATGCCAAATCGGCCGGTGTGGACGGCGCGCTGCTGATTACGCCGTACTACAACAAGCCGACACAGGAAGGCCTGTTTCTGCATTACAAGGCGGTGGCTGAAGCGGTCGACCTTCCCCTCGTTGTCTACAATATCCCCGGTAGGACCGGTGTGAATATGCTGCCGTCCACCATCGCGCGTCTGACCGTCTGTCCGACGGTCGTGGCGGTGAAAGAAGGAAGTGGTACGGTTCAGCAGGCGTCCGAAATCATTCAGCTTTGCGGGGAACGTTTGACCGTCCTGGCTGGGGACGACGCGTTGACCCTGCCGATGATGGCGGTTGGCGGGAAGGGCGTCATTACGGTCACAGCCAATCTTCTCCCGACGAAGATGGCTCAACTGGTCAATGCTTTTCGTGAGGGGAGACTCGAGGCCGCGCGCGTGCTGCATTACGAGCTGTATCCCCTCTTTACCGCTTTGTTCTATGAGACCAACCCCATCCCGGTCAAAGAAGCGTTACACCTGATGGGCAAGATCGCGCCGGAAATACGGTTGCCGCTATGCCCTATGGGACATGACAATAAGGCAAAACTGCTGACTATACTGAAGGCCGCTGGCTTGGTGTAGTTGGCCTGTTCGTTCTGAAGGATGATGCCATGATCAAGGTTGTTGTCACTGGGGCTGCCGGACGGATGGGCTCTCGTCTCGTGTCCTTGGTCAAAGATTCAGCATTTCTGACCCTGGCAGGAGCTGTGGAGAGCAAGGGCCATCACGCTTTAGGTGAGGATTCGGGGGAGGTGGCCGGCTGCGGGCGGATAGGCGTGCCTATCGTCGAAGATCTGTCAAGCCTGATGGAGCGAGGGGAAGTCGTTGTGGATTTTACCACTCCTGCCGCGACACTCGGGCATTTAAGAATCGTTGCTCAGCATCGCCGTGGGATTGTGGTCGGGACGACCGGATTTTCACCGTCTGAATTGGACGAACTTCGAAGCGCGAGTAAACAGATCCCGTGCGTGTTCTCGCCTAATATGAGTGTGGGGGTGAACGTCATTTACAAAGTGATTGCGGAAATGGCGAAGACACTCGGCGAGGACTATGACATCGAAGTCATCGAAGCGCACCATCGGCTCAAAAAGGACGCTCCCAGCGGGACCGCTCTCAAAATGGCGGAAGTTCTGGCTCGAGCGGTCAACAGGGACCTGGGGCAGGTGGGAGTGTATGCGCGCAAGGGGCTGATCGGTGAGCGTAAAAAGGGGGAGATTGGCATCCAGACCATTCGCGCCGGCGACATTGTCGGAGACCACACGGTGATGTTTGGCACCATGGGCGAACGCATCGAGCTGACGCATCGCGCCAGCAGTCGGGACACCTTTGCACGAGGGGCCTTACGGGCGGCGCGATGGTTGGTGAAGCAGCCACCGGGTCTTTACGACATGCTCGATGTGTTGAGTCTCAAATAGTCGGTTCTGCAAACAATTCCATCTCTTTCGGAAGGCCAGGTGTTTTCCGCAGGAGGAAACCTCAGCAAATCCCGTTTCGTTGCATCTATTTCGATCCAGTCGCAATTAAATGAGAAGGAGAACGGTTCGTCGCGATGAGGCGCAACTGTCAGTCGGCTCTGTACGTTGGCCGGAGGAAGAGGGAGGGAGGCTTTTCGTGCAATGGGGTGGTACGGAAGTCCAGAGGAGGACGGTACACTGTAGAGGGTGAGTCGCTACACCCCCTACTCATCGCATGTGAGCGCTCTACGGTCGATTGTTACTGCAACGGGTCAATGTCGTGACGTGATCGGTCTCGGTTCCGCATCAGCTGCTTTTCGACGGCCACAGTTCAGGCAAGCCAGCACTGTGATGGCCAAACCAGCATTCAGATCAACCGCCCGCTCCGGCAACATTGTTCCGCGGCATTTGTCACATTTATGCATGAAGGGCTTATAACATTACGCTGTAGGATAAACCATCCATCTGAAGTACTGTGTGAGTAAGGGGAAAAGGCCCTCATCAGCGTGGAAGTATCTGGGCCGTTTGGTCCTAGTAATGCCCGTAATGGATTATCACGACCTGGTAACTTGTCCAGGTACCATTTGAATGGTGAGGCGCTCACCTGGAACATTTCGTGGGTCAGATAGGGACGTGCCACTATGTATAGATTATTTCTGATTACGGTACTGTTGCTCGTCCTCTACTACCTGATTCGTCGAGCCATGAGAAAAATCGGACAAAGTAGCGCATTGGAAAAGTCGAGTGACAGCGGAGCATCCGGAAATCACATGGTGCAAGATCCGGTCTGCCGTGTCTTTGTTCCTCGCGAAAATGCCGTGAGAGAGCAAATCGGCGGGCAAACGTATTTCTTTTGTAGCCGCGAATGCGCTACCGCATTTGAAAAACAGCTCTCGAGTTAACAGCCCGAATAGGTTGAGTCAGAAACCATATCCTCTTTATCAAAGAACAAAATCATCTGGCATTCGTTCGCCTTGAAGTTAAACAGCGGAGGTCCCGCTTTTCCTCCGGCAATTCGATTGTAGGTCCACTTCTCCCCTCCGAAGAAGCGGGTGGTTTTTGCATCGGGCGGCCCCAACTCCTTTTCGATCCATGCGCGGTCTTTTCCCTGGTAACGCGTCAATGAATTATCCAAGTAAGGATTGTGGCTGCAGCCTCCCGCGAGAAGACCGATGGCTAGAAGCCAGACTGGTGCTCTCATATCGCTTGTCCTCCTGATTTGGTCCGCACAGGTGCGGACCTACAGCGCAATGTTGAAAATTTGATGACGCTCACTGTTCTGTGGCATGAAACGAGTTTATCATAGGGGCGTTGACCCGTTGCCTTGCCTGTGACTTACTTCTAGAATAAAACGTGGCACAAGAAACGAGACATTTGAAGAGAAAAGAAAGGACATCTTCATGAAGCTCTATCTCGATACGGCGAATGTCAAAGAAATTCAAGAAGGCGCCAACCTCGGCCTCATCGACGGAGTGACCACAAATCCGTCGTTGGTGGCCAAGGAGGGGCGCAGTTTTAAGGAAATGCTCCTGGAAATCTGCAAGATGGTCGATGGTCCGATTAGTGCGGAAGTCGTCGGCGTCGAATCCGAGGCCATGATTAAAGAAGGCCGGGATTTGGCAAAAGTTCACAAGAATATCGTCGTGAAAGTTCCGCTCATCCCTGAAGGCCTTCGCGCCACCAAGAAGCTTTCTGCGGAAGGCATCCGTGTCAATGTGACCCTGTGTTTCTCACCAATGCAGGCGCTGCTGGCTGCGAAGGCCGGCGCCTGGTGCGTGTCCCCGTTTATCGGCCGGCTTGACGATGTCAGTTCCGATGGAATGGCGCTGATTCGCCAGATTGTCACGATTTATAAGAACTATGATTACAAGACCCAAGTCCTGGTCGCGAGCGTCAGGCATCCACAACACGTGGTTGAAGCGGCGCTGGCAGGCGGGCATATTTGCACGATGCCCTATTCGGTGTTTCAGCAGTTGGTCAAACACCCGCTGACCGATATCGGCCTGAAGAAATTCCTCGCGGACTGGGAGGCAATGGGGAAAAAATAGTTGCCACTAAACCGAGGGGGACCCGTGGCGGCTCCCCGTGAGTCGTCTGGCCGCATCGGAAAAAATGCGGTGAAACATGGGCCTGGTCAACTTGCCGGTAAAGGTATTTTGCTGACTAGGGTGATAGGAGCCGATTAGGGAGACCCCCCAGGGCAATTCATATGCGAGGCTATGACCGAATTTCGGAAGCGGCGAGGGAAGCTCCTGCCCGAGTTCACGGCACGCTTTGAAATAGTGATCAAACGCAATCTTGCCCAAGACGACGACCACCTGCACCTGCTTCAGTAGGCGCAGTTCCCCTAACACAAAGGGGCGGCAAGCTGTGAACTCATCCGGCGTGGGTTTGTTCGCCGGCGGCGCGCATCGCACAGTCGCGCCGATATAACAGTCTGTGAGAACCAGGCCGTCACCGACATTCGTGGACGTGGCCTGGTTAGCAAACCCGAATCGATGCAAGGCCTCATACAGCCAATCTCCACTGCGATCGCCGGTGAAGATCCGCCCTGTTCGATTTCCTCCATGCGCCGCCGGTGCCAAACCCAATATGTACAGTCTGGCATGTGGATCCCCGAATCCCGGAATCGGCTTTCCCCAATACCGCCATTCTCGGTATTGCCGGCGCTTCGTGGCGGCAATGGATTCGCGGTAACTGACAAGTCGAGGGCATTGCGTGCAGGCAATGATTTCGGCGTTGAGCATCGAAAGTGTCGACATGATCGTGGAGTGTAGCAAACCGACGAGTTTCTTGTCCCATCAGGGGCTTGTTGATAGCATGGGTCATTCAGTGTGACGAAAGGATACGTCGGGCATGCGGAACAATGATTGGGGGCTTCGGGCGTTCGTAGTCGGTGTCACCATGGTGCTTGGATTGGCACCATTGTTTGCAGAAGTATCGTTGGATTCGAAAGCCCCAGCGCCTGCGTCGCCGAGCTCGGGGGATGAGCCACGCGTCCCAGGATCCGACCGCGGAGCAGTCCCCATGGCAACTGAACCGGAGGGCGCGCCTGAACTCGAAGACCGCCTTGTGATCCTTCCTGAAATCAAACGGGAAGGCGAGCGGTTCTTCTTGAGCTCATTCAAGCTGCCCGACAAGTTGACCTTCGCCGGGCAATCGATTCCCTTGGATAATTGGCAAGTGCGTGAGCGCGTCGAGTATGAGTTTTACCAATTTCTCGAGGATCAAGGAGAGAGCATCATCCTGGCGAAACGAACGGGGCGGTGCTTCGCGCCGGCCGAAAAGCAGCTCGCCGATGCCGGATTACCGGACGACCTGAAATACATGCTGCTGGTCGAGAGTAAGTGCATCGCCGCAGCCTATTCTCGAGCCAAGGCGTCGGGCCCATGGCAATTCATTAACTCCACGGGCAAGCGCTACAAGCTGCACAACGAACGCTGGCTCGATGAACGGCGCAACCTGGAGATGTCTACCGAAGCGGCCATCAAGTACCTCCGTTATCTCCGAGAGCTGCAGGGCGACTGGTTTCTGGCCATGGCCTCCTATAATGCGGGTGAAGATCGCGTGCGAAAATTGCTCAAGGAGCAGAATGTCACGGATTTCTGGCGGATGCATGGCCCGCGAGAAACCATGCGTTATGTTGCGCGCATCATTGCGGCGAAGGAAATCTATTCCCAGCCGGAGAAATATCTCGGTTTGACCAAGAAGGATCTCTATCCGCCGCTGGAAACCGAAACGGTCACCGTCACCATTAAGGAAGCCCAGCGACGCCTGACCTCCATTGCCGAGGAGTATGGCACCTATTTCCTTGAATTGAAGATGCTCAATCCGGAGTTCACGAAGGATTACTTGCCAAAGGGCAGTTATCAGGTTAAGGTGCCCCGGCAATCCTGTCCGAATCGCTGTTTCAAGCAAGACAAGCTGCCGTAGTCCGCATGATAAAAGTCGGCGTCCCGCAGCCTCACACCAGAGCCCTTCTCGCCAGGCTGTTCCGAGCGGGATTGGACGCCGTCGATCCATTCGAAGCGGTGCGGCGTCAGGTCAACGTCGGGCGCAAACATCTCACCATCGGTTTCCGTCAGTACTCTCTTGATCAATGCAAGCGCATCGTTGTGGTCGGGGCGGGGAAGGCGTCGGCCAGGATGGCGCAGGCGCTGGAGCAACAATTAGGGCCGCGGATCGACGACGGGTTGGTCGTGGTGAAGTACGGTCATGGCGCGCCGACCCACACCATTCGTATCGTGGAGGCCGGGCATCCCATTCCCGATGCCGCCGGTCTTGAGGCCAGCCGCCAGGTCATGGCGTTGGTAAAGACACTCACGGCTAACGATCTGCTTATCGTGCTTCTGTCTGGGGGTGCTTCGAGCCTCCTCCCAGCCCCGGTTTCTGGAATCGAACTCCAAGACAAGCAGCAGACGACCAAGTTATTGCTCCGGTCTGGGGCGACCATCCATGAGATCAATGCCGTCCGCAAGCACCTGTCCAGCGTCAAGGGCGGACAGCTGGCCGCGGCGACTCCGGCCCGCGTCGCCAGCGTGATTCTCTCCGACGTCATCGGGAACGACCTTGGTACGATTGGATCAGGGCCCACCGCGCCAGATGCGACCACCTTTCGGGAGGCCTGGGAGATTGTCGAGCGATACGAGGTTTCCAGAGCCATTCCCATTTCCGTGCGAAACCGTTTGAAGATGGGCATGAAGCGCCGCGCGGCAGAGACGCCCAAGCCGCACGCCGCGCTGTTTCGCCGCGTCGACAACATTCTGATCGGAGACAATCAAGCTGCGGTCGATGCCGTCGCCAAGGCTGCCACGCAGCAGGGGCTACGCACGCTCATTCTGTCCACGACTCTCACCGGTGAGGCAAGGGAGCTCGCGAAAATGTTCGGTGCCATGGCTCGTGAGATTGCAGGCCATGGACGGCCCCTCAAGCGGCCCTGTTGCATCATCGCAGGGGGAGAGCCCACGGTCACCATTCGAGGGGAGGGCACGGGCGGACGGGCGCAGGAATTCGCCTTAGCAGCCGCGCCGGAGATTGCTGGATTGCCAGATATGTGGGTGGCCGGGTTTGCGACCGACGGGACTGATGGGCCGACGTCTGTGGCCGGTGCCGTGGTGGATGGTCAGACGGTGGTGCGGGCGCGTCGCAAGGGGCTGGATCTGCCTCATGCCCTGCAAAATAACGATGCCTATCCGTTCTTCGAGAAGCTGCAAGGCCACATTGTTACCGGTCCCACAGGGACCAACGTGAACGATCTTTACCTCCTCCTTGCGCTCTAGGTACTATCCCCCCTCCATGACTCAGCCACTCATTCTCTCCCTTGAGGAGAGTCGCGATCCGAGCCTGGTCGGGGGCAAGGCTGTCGGCTTAAGCCGTTTGCTGGCGGCTGGTTTCGCCGTGCCACGAGGATTGTGCATCCCGACAACAGTCTACCATCATGCCCTGACCGCAGGCGGAATCGATGCCGAAGAGGTGTGGCGCAGAGTGCTGCAGGCGTCACAGGAGGAGCGAACCCGGGAACGGTCGCGAATTCAGGAGTGTGTACTCAGACAGGTGTGGCCGGCAGACTTTTCGTCTGCGTTGGAACGGCGGCTCGCCGGCCTGGCACACGATCCGGCGACACGTTGGGCCGTGCGATCCTCTGCAACGAATGAAGATGTCGAGCAAGCCAGTGCGGCCGGGCTCTATCACACGTCGCTCGGCCTATCGTCTTTCGAAGTGTTACGCGGGATTTGCGACTGCTGGCTGTCGTTGTGGTCTGATGCTGCGTTCGAATATGCCCTCAGGACGAGCAGTCCGATAGCCTGCCCATCCATGGCCGTGGTGATTCAGCCGCTGCTGCAGGCCACGGTGGCCGGCGTGGTCTACTCGATCCATCCTGTCACGGGACGCACCTCGCAGGTCGTCGTCAACGCAGTGCCCGGTCTCGCCTCATCCCTGGTCAGCGGCGAGGTGATTCCCGATCAGTATGTCGTCGAAGTGGACGAGGCCAAAGGGCGTCCGCTTCGCATCCGGCGACGTATGCTGGCAACCAAACAGCAGAAATTGCTGTCCACGCCTGCTGGAGTCCACACCGAGACGATTTCTGGAACCGCACAGAAGCCGTCCTCCTTGTCCGATGCGCAGCTTTTCGAATTGGCCAACGTGTCGAAGCACATTGAAGCTGCCTTTCGACATCCGGTAGACCTCGAGTGGGTGTGGGACGTTGATCAGTTGTGGGTGGTTCAGGCGCGGCCGATCACCGCGGTACAACCTTCCCCGGCCCTGACAAATGACGAATGCGAGTGGACGCGGGCCAATTTGAAAGAAACCATGCCGGAACTGCCCAGCCCATTGGGTCTCTCGTTTCTTGAGCGGTTCATGGATGCCTATATCGTTGCTCCCTATCGACGACTCGGCTGCACGATTCCGGACGGACTGTCGTCCGTTCGCGTCATGCACGGCCGCCCCTATCTCAACGTCACCTTGTTTTATGCTCTGGTGACGCAACTCCACGGCAATCCGTCATTCTTAACCGAGCAGATGGGCGGGGAGCCATTGGGGTTTACGCCTTCGGTGCGTCCCGTGAATGGTCTCGCGCTTGTTCGCGCCGGCTTCTTGATGATGCGGGAATGGCGCAGAGTAGTCCGGGAGGGGCCGGAGCATTTTGTCGCCATGAAACGCATGGCGGAGACCTATCAGTCCGACCGTGTCCGACACCTTTCCGCGAAGGAACTGGCGGCGACACTGGACCGTCTGGGGCAATGGCTCGATACGCACGAGGTGACGTTCGGAATCGCGGGAGGGGTCGCGCAGAGTCTGCAGGCGATGGGCGCCTTTCTTCCTGGGTGGCTGGGAGAAGACTGGCGCGAGTTGCTGAACGCCTCATTGCAAGGACAAGGGAGCGTGATCAGTGCACAGCACATTCTGCGTCTGGCGGAATTGGTCGAGGTTGCGAGGAGCGAGATCGTTGTTCAGCGATGGTTTCTCTCAGAAGGGTGGGCGGCCTCCGGATTCCGAGAGGCCCTCGCCGGCACCGGATTTCTGCGACGGTTTGAAGAGTATCTGGCGGACTACGGACACCGCGCAGTCGGAGAGTCGGACATCATGTCCCCGCGCATTGCAGACCAGCCCGATTCCGTCTTGATGCTGCTGCAGACACAGTTGCGTGACGGCAAGGCCGTTCCGCCGGGCGATGTCATGGCTCAGCAGACGGAGCGGCGTCAATCGGCGCTCGCGGAGATTCATCGGCGGTTTGGCTGGCGGCGTCATCGAGGGGTGTTTTTTCGCTGGTGGTATCGACGGCTGAGCCGTTTTTGCGCGCTGCGGGAGGCGAATCGTCACCACTTACTCTACTATTCCACGGCCGTGCGCCATCTGCTGCTTCAACTCGGCGGGCGAATGGTGGAGCAAGGAATTCTGGGTCAACCTGACGACATGTTTTATCTCACCATGGACGAGCGAGCCGTATTGAGTGAGGGGGCACAAAGAGATTGGCAACGGCTTGTCCAAGGCCGTCGAGAGGAATGGGTGCGTCACCACGCATTGCAGGTGCCGGACACGATTCGGGATTGGGAAGCGGTGCTCGAGCAGGGAATTCCCCTGGCTGGCCAAGTGCCCGATGGATTGTTGCGAGGCATTGCTGTCAGCGCGGGAACGACGACTGGTCCCGTCCGCATCGTCCGTTCTACCCAGGATTGGCAGCGCGTGCGGCCGGGCGACATTCTCGTCGTGCCGGTGATCGATCCGGGGATGGCGCCGCTATTTGGTGTCGCGGCCGGCCTCATCGCTGAAATGGGCGGTACCCTGTCACATGGCGCCATTATCGCGAGGGAATACGGCCTTCCGGTCCTGGTCAATGTGCCCTATGCCACGACCCTCTTGCGCGAAGATGAGCAGGTTCAAATTGTGAGTTCAACAGGCACCATCAGCCGATTGGTCCCTTGACGTTTGATCTGGTTTCTCGTACCCTCTACGCGATTTCCCTACAACGGGCGGGTGAGAGGCATGGTGGCGATGCTCTGTATTGAGAAGGATGCATCATGATCGATGTCACCTCAGCTACCTTTGTCGCGGGTGGAGTAGCCGGCGTCGGGATCGGTGCCTTGGTCACCGGATGGTGGGTCACCGCTCGCACGTATTCCCGGGTTCAGGCTCAGTTGCTCGAAAGCGGGGAGCGTGCACAGAGGGCTGATGCCTTGGCGGTGGTGCTGCAACAGCGGTTCGACACACAACAGTCTGAAGTCGGGCACTTGCGGCAGGCGCTGGCCGAGTCCCAGGAATGCCGGACGAAAGCCGAAACGCGCATGGAAGTCCTCAGCCGGAGCGTGGAAGACCAAAAGACGATGTTGAGTCAGGCGCGGCAGGAGTTACATGAATCCTTCGAGGCCTTGTCCGGACAAGCCCTGAAACAAAATAATGACGCGTTCCTGAACCTCGCCCGTGCGTCCTTCGAAACCTTGCACGCAGAAGCCAAAGGGGAGTTGTCCCAGCGCCACCAGGCGATCGGCGAACTGGTGAAGCCGCTCGAAGAATCGCTCCAACGTTATCGAGAGCAACTCCAACAGGCCGAACAGCTTCGCCAGCGGGAATACGGCGGCCTGGACCAGCAGTTGAAGTTCATGGCCGAATCCCACCAGCGGCTCCAGCAGGAAACCAGCAATCTGGTGAAGGCCTTGCGGGCTCCCGCGGTGCGCGGTCGATGGGGAGAAATGACTCTCCGCCGCGTGGCTGAACTGGCGGGGATGGTGACACATTGCGATTTTATGGAGCAGGACTCGGTCGACTCCATGGAAGGACTGCTCCGTCCCGACATGGTGGTGTATCTGCCGGCGGGCCGCCAGATCGTGGTCGATGCCAAAACGGTCTTGGCCGCCTATCTGGATGCGTACGAAGCCCAGGATGAGCCGCAGCGGCAGGCGCACCTGCGTCGCCATGCAAGCCAGGTGCGAAGCAGAATGGACGCGCTCAGCCTGAAGGCCTATTGGGCGCAGTTCGGGCAGACGCCGGAGTTTGTCGTGTTGTTTTTGCCCGGCGAGCAGTTTCTCGGCGCCGCCTTGGAGCAGGATCCCACCCTGATCGAGGATGGCTTCGCTCAAGGGGTCGTCCTCGCCACGCCAACCACGCTGATGGCGCTGCTGCGCGCCGTCGCCTATGGATGGCGACAGGAACAATTGACCGAACATGCCGAATTGGCGGGGCGGCTGGGGAAGGATCTCTACGAGCGGATGGCGGTGCTCACTGACCATCTCAATGATATCGGCCAGGCGTTAGGGAAAAGCGTCGGGGCCTATAACAAGGCGGTGGCGTCGTTGGAAACGAGGGTATGGCCTGCCGCTAGAAAATTTAAAGACCTCGGGATATCATCTGAGAAAGACCTCGCGATGCTGGAATCCACCAGTATTGAGCCGAGGGCAGGACTTTCGTGTGCGGCTGAAGATTTGAGGACGTGAGGATGAAGCAGCCCCAGGACATGGTCGCTGAGTTTCACCGCAAGTTTGATATACCGGTCGGGGAGAAGCCGGCAATTCCTCCTGACGCCATCCGGCAGTTGCGGGTGCGGCTCATTCAAGAGGAGTTTGCCGAGCTTCAGGAAGCCATGACCGCACAAGACCTACCGGCGGTGGCGAAAGAGCTGGCTGACTTGTTGTATGTTGTCTATGGTACGGCGGTCTCCTACGGAGTGGATATGGATCCGGTCTTCCGCGAGGTTCATCGATCGAATTTGAGCAAGGTCGGCGGCTATAAGCGGGAGGATGGGAAGTGGGTGAAACCCCCAACCTATTCTCCGGCGGACGTCAAACCACTGCTCGCAAGACAGGTGTCCGGCAGCGTGGGCTCCATCTCGCATGCGGAAACCGGGATGCAGGAGTCAGAGGCGTAGTATGAAAGAGTTGTATTGTCCGGCCTGCGGCACGCCCTGCGTCAGGGTGACGTCAGGGACAAGTCTTATCGAGAAGACGTTGAACCGGCTGTCTATTTTTCAGGTTCGTTGTCAGCTCTGTACGACTCGTTTTCAGGCCCGCAGACCGGGGAACCGGCTGACCACGCAGGAATTTGATCGCCGTGAATATCGTCGGCTGTCCGTGAATTTTGCGGCGACGCTGATTCTGGATCACCCGGCGGCCGGAGGAGTCGTCACCGACATTTCCATGGGCGGCTGTACCTTGCAGGCGACCACAACGCTTCCTCGCGGGACGTTCGTCAGGTTCGTGCTCCACGGCCCGTCCGGGCAACCGGATATCAAGGTCGATGCGGCGATGATCTGCTCGATTCAACCTCAGTCGATCGGGATGAAATTTCTGGAGTTCCAACCTGAAGACAAGCAGCGCATGGGGCAATTGATCCTAGAACTGCTTGCCTACCAGCAAGCGCCTCCTCGCATTTCCGTCTAATCTCAAGATCAGGTCAGCGTTTTCATAGTGGAACAGGCCTGCCTCCATGCGAAGCCCAGGTATTCCACCAACTTCCTGTTCAGGGCTTGCGTCTGATCGCCACCGGCATATTGTCCAGGAGGCGGACGCTGCCGACGCGAATGGCACCGAGGAGAATGGCGTGGCGCTGGAGTATCGGTAACAGCTCCAGCGTGGAAGGATCACAGACGGCGAGATACTCCGCAGTGACCGACCGCTGTGCCTTGACGGTCTGCGCCATCAGGCGTTGTATGCGTTCACCTCGCCGTTCGCCACCACGGATGGCGGCAGCGCCGGCCTGCAGTGCGCGATAGAGCACAGGTGCGGCCTCCCGTTGCTGGGCGGAGAGATACACATTACGTGAACTGAGTGCTAAGCCGTCGCGTTCGCGGACGGTCGGATGAACCCTCAACATCCCCGGCAGATGGAGGTCCTTGGCAAGTCGGCGGACCAGCGCGGCTTGTTGAAAATCTTTTTGGCCGAACCAACTGATATCAGGCTGGACCAACGACAATAATTTCGTCACGACGGTGGCCACGCCTTGAAAATGATGTGGGCGTGCCGCGCCTTCCCACAGTCGTGCCAGTGTTGGGACCGCCACGATGGTCTGAAACCCGGCCGGATACATGGCCTCGGCGGGAGGGGCGAAGATCGCATCGACTCCCTCTTTTGCGCACAGCGCACGGTCGAGTCGAAGCTGGCGTGGATATTTCGCCAGGTCTTCGGCCGGCCCAAACTGGGTCGGATTGACAAAAATGCTGACGACCACGGCATCGCAAGCCAATCGAGCGGCACGAATCAACGCGCGATGTCCCTCATGCAACGCCCCCATGGTCGGGACAAACCCGATGGTCACTCCCTCTCGATGCAGGCGGCGGCTCCAGTCGGTCATGGCCGAAGTGGTGCGGATGATGTTCACGCGTGGGGACTCTTCATAGGAGGTAGACTACAGGCCGGTCTCGAGCCGTAACGGGAGTTCGGTTGAGGGTCGAGGAGGCGGACGACTGAATGATCGGCCACTGTCTCCAGAAGTTCACGAAGGCGTTGTCCGATCACGGGATGGCGTCGATCGGGATCCAGCTCAACCAAAGGCGCCAGAACGAAGCGACGCTGATGGAGGCGAGGATGGGGGATAATGAGACCCGGCTCATTCAGCACACACTCATCATACAGTAGGAGGTCGAGATCGAGCGTACGCGGCCCCTTGCGATTGTCTTGATCTCGTCCGAGTGCCCGTTCGATTTCGCGGCAGATTTCAAGCAGGCTCTTCGGGGTGATGTTCGTTTCGATTTGCACGGCGCCATTCAGGAACCATGCGTGGCCCGGAGCGGCTCCGTCCTCAATCGGTTCGGTTTCATACAACGACGAGACCGCATCCAGCCGGGAATGCGGCAACAGCCCGAGGAGGGTGACGGCCCGATCACAAAAGTCGATCCGATTGCCCAGGTTGGAGCCGAATCCGATAAAGGCTGTTGCCATAATCTGTAGACCGCTCAGCGTGCCGCGTGCTGACTAGTGGATCAGCCCTAGAACCCCGCCTTGCGAATTCGTTCCACCGCTTCCGCCAGCCGTTCCTTTGTCGTGCAGACGGTCATACGGACATACCCCTCGCCGGGCGCGCCGAAGCCGTTACCCGGGGTGGTGACAATGCCGGCCTTTTCCAGCAGATGGGCGGTGAAGGAGGCAGACGTATATCCTTTCGGCACCGTGACCCAGATGTAGAAGGCCGCGGGAGGCGGATCGACCTCCAAGCCGAGTTTTTTCAATCCCGGAACGAGGGTGTCACGCCGTTCTTGATAGAGCTTGCGCAATCCGTCCGTCACGGAGTCATCCAACCCGAGCGCCGTGATGCCGGCCGCTTGCACGGCTTCGAATACGCCTGAGTCCAGCTGGCTCTTCACTCTGCCGAGCCCCGCCAGGACCTCTTTGTGGCCGACGGCGAATCCGATGCGCCAGCCGGTCATGTTGTAGGTTTTGGAAAGGGAATGAAATTCGACGCCCACGTCCTTGGCGCCGTCGACTTCGAGGAAGCTGGCCGGCCGCTTGCCGTCGTAGAAGATTTCCGAGTAGGCGGCATCATGGCAAACAATGATCTGATTTTCCTGCGCAAACTCTACGACACGCTTGAAATAGTCCTTGCTCATGATGACGGACGTCGGATTGTTGGGGGAGTTCAACCACATCAATTTGGCCTTCTTCGCCACATCCTTCGGGATGGCATTGAGATCAGGCAGGAAGCCGTTGGCCTTCGTGAGGGGCATGATGTGCGAGACGCCGCCGCAAAAGCTTGTGCCAACCGGATAGACCGGATATCCCGGGCTGGGCACCAGGACGATGTCGCCCGGGTCGATAAAGGCCAGATGGACGTGCCCGATTCCTTCTTTGGACCCGATCAGGGTGAGCACCTCGTTCGCCGGATCGAGGACGACATTGAACCGTCGCTTATACCAGTCAGCCACGGCTTTACGGAATGACAGCATGCCCTCGTAGGAGGGGTATTGGTGGTGTTTCGGATTCTTGGCCGCTTCATACAGGCTCTCGATGATCGGTGCCGGTGTCGGAAGATCAGGATCCCCGATGCCAAGGTTGATGATATCGACTCCGCGCGCAAGTGCCTCTTGTTTCATCTTGTCGATGGCGGCAAAGAGATAGGGAGGCAGCGTCTTAATGCGGGTTGCGACTTCAATCGGAAAACCGGCCATGCGAGAGCACTCCTTTGTTGACCTGAGCGGTGGCGCTCAGCGTTGTACGATAGGTGGCGGCTGGCAGTCGTCAATCGGGAATCGGAAGGGACTAGCGTACCTCAGGACCACTCTCGCAATCAACGGAGCGAGTGCCGGAGGAGGGTGGTTGCCTATCGGCTGATGGGAACACGTGTTTCGACGGTGCCCGCAGCCTCGCGAGCGGCCGGCGTGGTTCGCGGAAAGGTTAGGGAATCTCTGATTTATTCGCGCCGCGCGATATGGTAAGGGAGAGCACAGCACCCTGAGGGAGGCGTGCCCATGGAGCAGCAGACGTTTGCGGAGGTTTCGTTTGAACGGTATCGCAAGGCCACGCGCCGCGAGCGGTTTCTCGACGAGATGGCCCGCGTGATTCCGTGGGGTGACCTGGCCGGGGTGATCGCACCGTTTTATCCCAAGGCCGAGGGGGCTGGCCGTCCGCCGGTCGGCATTGCGCGCATGCTCCGCATCCACTTCTTGCAACATTGGTTCAACCTGTCCGATCCAGCCGTGGAGGAGGCGCTGTATGACTCGCGGGCCATGCGGCAGTTTGTGGGGATTGATCTGGGCCGTGAGCCCGTCCCCGATGAAACGACCATTTGCAAGTTTCGCCACCTGCTGGAAGCGCATCACTTGGGGGAACAGCTGTTTATGTTGATCCGGACGTATCTGGCCGAGCAGGGGCTGCAGATCACCCGGGGGACCATTGTGGATGCCACGATCATCAGTGCCCCCAGTTCCACGAAGAATCGTGCGAAGGAGCGGGATCCAGAGATGCACCAGACGAAGAAGGGGAACCAGTGGTACTTTGGCATGAAGGCCCATATCGGCGTGGACAGCCGGACGAAGTTGATCCATTCGGTGGCGGC
>JADYYH010000043.1 GCA_020853775.1 Nitrospira sp. | reverse complement strand
TCTCCCACTGGTCATCGCGCAACCCGTACCGTCTCACCATCCGCAGGCCCCTCCCTTGGCCCGGAACGGAGTGAAGCACAACACGATGGCTTTGTGAACCTAAAAAATTAATTGATGACACGCCCTAGCTGATCTAGGGGAATCGCGGCCTTTCTTTTCGTGCTGTTGACAGGATAGCCGCGCATAAACTCCTGTCGGCGGCACGACGACACAGACCACGGTGAATCAAGTAAGAAATCCCGGGCTGATCAATCCGATGAGAGTGCCTATCAAAAAAACAAGTCATATACTGCTCGTGATCGCGCTGTCCGTGGCGCTCTTTTCCACCCCTGCCCTGTGCGAAGACGCGAACGTCGTGCATTTCACGATTTTGCACCTCAATGATGTGTACGAGATGGAGCCAGTGGAGAACGGACGCCATGGCGGCTTGGCTCGGGTGGCGACCATCCGACAGCAAATCCTTCTGGAGTCCCCCCACACCCTCCTGGTGCTCGCCGGAGACACGATTTCGCCGTCAATTGCCTCCTCTGTCTCGAAGGGTGCTCACGTGATTGCTGTGTGGAACGCGGTAGGGCTGGATGTCGCGGTGCCCGGCAACCACGAATTTGATTTCGGCAAGGACGTGCTGCTGGAGCGAGTCAAGGAATCTCATTTCCCCTGGGTGGCGACGAACATGACCGATAGTGTTTCTCAGGCGACCCTTTCCGGGACAGCCCCCGTTCTAATTCGTCACCTCGGCGGGGTGACGGTCGGCTTCTTAGGTATGACGACACCGGATACGGCAGTCCTGTCGAACGGTACGGGTGTGCGGTTCGAAGATCCTTGCGAAGCCGCAGGTCGGGTGATCCCGCGGATGCGAGAGTCCGGTGTACAGGTCATCATCGGAGTGACCCATCTCCCTCTGAGTCGTGACAAAGAGCTGGCGTCTTGTGCGAATTTCGATGTCATCATCGGCGGGCACGAACATGTTCCTCTGCATTCCTTCGTCGGGCATACCCCGATCCTGAAGGTGGGGTCAGACGCGCGACACCTCGGCAGACTGGATCTCTTCGTGGAAGCCGGGACGGGACGCGTTGTCAGCATGGATTGGGCGATGCTTCCCGTCACCGCAGATATTCCTGAATCCGTCGAGGTCGCGAAGGTGGTCGCCAGTAGTATGGCCGTTCACGCACGAGACGCTCGCCGTAGGGTCCTGGGACATGTCGTCACCACACTCGATGCCAAGCAAGCCACGAATCGAACGCGCGAGACCAATTTGGGAGACCTCATCGCCGAAGCCTATCGGCACGCCACACATGCTGATATTGGTCTTGTTAACGGTGGGTCGATTCGATCCGATCGTGTCTATGAACCCGGTCCCATTACACAGGCCGACGTCTATGACATCCTGCCTTTTAACAATCCCGTCGTGTCGGTCGAAATCACGGGCCGGACGCTGCGAGCGGCCATTGAGCATGGACTCAGCAAGATGGGCGTCGAAAAAGCCGATGGCCGGTTTTTGCAAGTGGCCGGTCTTACGTTTCGCTATATGCCTGGCCGGTCTCCGGGGGCACGTCTGCTGGACATACGTGTGGCTGATGAAGCGTTAGACGAGAACAGACTCTATTCTGTCGCGATCAGTGAATATCTCGTGAAGGGAGGCGATGGATACGAGATGTTTCGAGAGGCACGCTATCTGATGGCTCCTGAGCAGGGACGGGATGAAGCTCGTGTGTTACTGCGGTATATCGAACGTCTTCAAGGGGTTGACGTTCGAACCGATGATCGGATTACGCCCGTGCCGTTGGCGCCATAAGCACCGGTTGCGGTGACGGATCGACTCCAGAAATGCCCCCGACATTCCTGGCCTCAAAATGGACCACCTGCGCTCCCGGCGACTGCTAGGTCCATAGGTGTTGTCCGCATTTCTTGAGCGCCTTCCACTCCGAGACAAAGGCCTTTTTCGCATCCCGTTGCCGTTGATGTTGGCGCTCCACCATCTGGCCGGCGATAAACTGTGAGTGCCCGCTCAGCCCTTTCAAGGTATAACGCCGGAGAAGCTTTCCAGCGACTTCGGCGTCTTGTATATCCCCCAGATGGTCTTGAATGATCTTCAGCCGTTCGATGAATTGCGTCGCAGGCTGTCCCATTCTCAATTCCGAGAGCTCAGCCGCGTATCGGGCTCGTTTGGCCCGGATGCGGATGCCGTGCCATTCACTGTTCGACGCGGTTTCGGCCATCTGCTTGACGGATTTGCACAATGTGCGAAACGCTTGTCCGGCGAGATCCTGCAAGGTGGTCTTGTGCCGGACGCAATGGGGTGTCCGGACATCAAGGCTGAGGCGATCGATCAAATGTACATACCGTGGCCGTCGAAGTTCGCGCAGCAACCCTCGCTGCGCTTTCGCGCGCTTGCGCTCCAAATAGCCGATAAAGTCTGCCAGGGCGCGCCGGTCTCGCTCGGAGATGCTGTCCAGCTGCTTCCTGAAATAGTGAATCTGCACATCCAAATCGCGCGCATCCCCCAAGCGACGGCCCAGCCAGTCCAAACGCCTACGCAGCGGTTCAGCCCACAGGGGATCAACGATCGGCCGAGCCACGCGCAGAATCGACCGCATCCGGCGTGTCGCTACACGCATCTGGTGCACGTCTTCGATTTTGCCGCCCACGCGCATCCCGGGGTCATGCATGAGAAGCGCTTCCAGCTGACGGGTCAACATGTAACTCAGATGGGCATCGTCGGTGTCGTCGGGAGACGGTGGTTTCAGCGGACTCGGTGAGGGGAGCTCTAGTGCGCGAAAGACTTTCGGGCGACCGTCATGATCCGAGGCTCCGGCTTTGCGCAACATTGGTTCAAGGCGCTCGTCGACTGGGACGTGGCTGTCCAGTTGTTCAATTTCCACCTCGCGAAACGTGAACACTTCCGACGTGCCTCTGAGAACAGCCACCTCATCCAGGACCACATCCGCCCCTTGCTGCGCTCCTCCTACACGGACACCTGTTCGACGGGTACGCAGAGTCGCGACGGGGCCCAACTGCTTGCCTTGCAGATGGATAAACAGCGCGTCGGACATGGCGGCGGGTGGAGTGGTGCCACCCGGCAGCTCCAGCTCTCGCCTGCCGCCATCCAGCGGTAACTTGAGTTGCCAGCGAACCCTCCCTCCTTCTTGACGATGGCGAAGCGTGATCCTGGATCGAGCCAATCGAAGGTCCGGGGTATCGTAATAGGTACTGGTGAGCATCTTCGTCGGCAGCCGTCGTCCTTTCAGCCTGGGCAATCGAAACGTCGCATCGACGGCGAGCTTCACCTCCCGCTCAATCAGCGATTTCATTGGAGGCAAGGATGGAGAATGTGAGGACATGCGTTACTGTATCGGTTTCTTTGGCCCATGGTCAAAACGGCCGGAGGCCGGTGCCGATGTGGCGCGCCAGCTTCATGGAGAAGATTTTGATGATGGTGTGTCGAAAAGCCTGCAGCGAAGCGCCCGAAGATGAAGAACTCGGGGGACGGTGCCATGGGAATAGATGCCTCCTCTGGAAACGCGCTGCTGTACGCTGAAGCCCCCAGTTTCCAACCGAAGAAAAATGTTTCCGTTTCGTAAGAATGTGAAAGCTCTGAGCCGCATGATTTTGCTAGTGTCCTGAGTCTGAAGTCATGGGTATAAGTTGTGCCGCGTCTGTGTCCTCAAGAGCCACCCCACTGCGGAGGACACCGATGCGAACGGGACGCCCGAAAGCAGAGTTGATGCTGACTATGGAAGAACAACAGACGCTCGAACAGTGGGCCCGGCGGCCCAAGACGACGCAGGCCATGGCCAGACGCGCTCGGTTCGTGCTCGCCTGTGCTGAGGGCAAGACGAACGACGTCGTGGCGGCTGAGTTTGACACGACCGGGCAGACGGTTGGTCGCTGGCGTCGGCGCTTTGTCGAGCGGCGGCTGGACGGCTTGCTGGATGCCCCCCGGCCGGGCACCTCGCGGCGCACCAGCGATGCGGAGGTGGAACGGGTGCTCGCGCGCACGCTGGAGACGACTCCGCAGGCGGCGACCCACTGGAGCCGCCGGGCGATGGCAAGGGTTTGCGGCCTGAGGCAACGCACGGTCAGCCGCATCTGGCGGGCCTTCGGGCTACAGCCACATCGGACCGAGACCTTCAAGCTCTCCACCGCGCCACTCTGTATCGACAAGGTCCGCGATATCGTCGGGCTCTACCTCAATCCTCCCGACAAGGCGCTCGTGTTGTGCGTGGATGAGAAGGCGCAGATTCAGGCGCTGGACCGCACGCAGCCCTTGCTGCCCATGCGCCCCGGACAGGTCGAGCGACGCACCCACGACTCTCGGCGCCATGGCACCACGTCGCTGTTTGCGGCTCTGAACGTGAAGACGGGCCGGGTCATCGGGCAACTCCATCAGCGGCAGCGGGCCCGTAAATTTCGGAAGTTCCTCGACACGATTGAGGCGAACGTCCCCGCTCGTTTGGACGTCCAACTGATTCTCGATAACTATGGGACGCACAAAACGGCCCTGATTCGGCGGTGGTTGCTCAAACGGCCGCGCTTCCATCTGCACTTCACCCCGACCAGCGCCTCCTGGCTCAACTTGGTAGAGCGCTGGTTTGCCTTGCTGACTGAGAAACAATTGCGGCGCGGGGTGCATCGCAGTACGCAGGCGCTGCGGACCGCCATCCGTGCCTACATCACCCACACGAACGAGCAGCTCAAGCCCTTCGTGTGGACGAAAACGGCCGATGAGATTCTGGCGAGCGTCGCTCGCTTTTGTCATCGGATTTCAGACTCAGGACACTAGAATGCACACCCTTTTTACGGGAAGAGATCATGCGACCTGTACCGCCGTGATTGCACGGGTTGTCCTATCAGGCGTGGGGTCAGAATCCGGGGCGGTATTTTATGAGTGCCGGCTACAGGCGATAGGGCGCCCTGCCACGTGGAGACAGGAGATTTCGCGGTAGAGACGTGACTCAAAGTCCATCGGAAGTGGTTGCGATAAACGTATGTGCCGGTCGCAGGCTGGTGTCGTTTTGACTGACGCAGGTTCGAAGATTGGGAGGATTATCAGATGCAGGTGTTTCCGAATCGCATCTTGTTCGTCGGGTTTGGGGCCGTCGCCCGCTGTACGCTGCCCATTTTGCTCAAGCACCTCCGCGTCAGCCCCAAGCGTATCACGATCATCGATTTCGAGCCGAACGAGGCGGCCTTGCGACCATGGATCGAGCAGGGCGTGACGTTTGTGAAGGATCGCGTGAGGCCGGACAACCTGGGCACGCTGCTGGGCCAGTACGTTTCGGCCGGGGACCTGCTCATCGACTTGGCATGGAATATCGATTGTTGCGATATCGTCCAGTGGTGCCATGATCAGGGGGTCCTGTATGTCAACACCTCGGTGGAGCTCTGGGACCCGTACAGCGGGGCGGACGACAAGCATCCGACGGAGCGGACCCTCTACTGGCGCCACATGAACCTCCGGAAGATGACGGCGACATGGAAGGAACCGGGGCCGACTGCGGTACTTGAGCATGGGGCGAATCCGGGCCTGATCAGCCATTTCACCAAGCACGCACTGTTGGATATTGCGCGGCAAGCCCTGGAGGATAAGAAGTTCGACGGCGCACAAGCGGAAAAGATCGCACACCATGCCAAGATGCAGGAGTTTAACCATTTGGCGCACCAACTCGGCGTCCGGGTCATTCATTGCAGCGAGCGTGATACCCAGATTACGAATCAACCGAAACAGGTCAATGAGTTCGTCAACACCTGGAGCGTCGAGGGGTTTCGCGAAGAGGGGACCACCACGGCTGAAATGGGCTGGGGGACGCATGAAAAGCAGCTGCCGTCTTTTGCCTACGAGCACCCCGATGGCCCGAAAAGCCAGATCTGCCTCGCACGGATGGGCATGAACACCTTCGTGGCGAGCTGGGTGCCACCCGACCATAACATCATCGGCATGGTCGTGCGGCATGGTGAAGCGTTCAGCATCACCGAGAAACTAACGGTGTGGGATGGCGACAAGGCCATCTACCGCCCGACGGTGCACTATGCCTATTGCCCCTGCGATAGCGCCATTGCGTCACTCCACGAACTGCGCGGCGCTGACTATAGACTGCAACCGCGTATTCGTATCATGACCGACGAAATTATCAGCGGGGCTGACACGCTGGGCGTGCTGGTGATGGGGCATCCGTATCAGTCATGGTGGTGCGGCTCCCACCTCGACATCGCAGAGTCGCGTCGGCTGGTGCCGCATCATAACGCCACCACCATGCAGGTGGCCATCTCCGTCGTGGCCGCCTCTCTCTGGATGCTCGAGCACCCACGCCTGGGTCTCTGCGTACCCGACAATCTGCCCCACGAGTACATCCTCGACATCAGCAGGCCGTACCTGGGAGACTTCATCTCCGCTCCCTCAGATTGGAATCCGCTGAAGCATTACTCCAATTTTTTCCGAGGCTACAACCAGCCGCAACTCGATAGATCCGATCCGTGGCAGTTCAAAAACTTTCTCATCATGGAGGGAGACTGAATCGGTCGACGGGGGATGGAGGCAGCGTCACGACATTGCACCGCATAGGTCAGCGCTTATTGCACACACAGGGAGAGTCCATGGACGAACAGACGCTGCTTCAACTGGCCACACTGCATAGCACCCCGCTCGTTGTGGTGGATCACACCGTGCTGCGAGAAAACTATGAGCAGTTTCGTACCCACTTGCCGCGCGTGCAGATTTACTACGCCGTCAAGGCGAACAGCGATCCGGCGATCGTGCAGACGTTTTACGACTTGGGGGCCAGCTTTGACGTGGCCAGCATGGCCGAGTTTTTGATCGTGCACGAGAAGATCAAGCATCTGTCGGCCAAGCAGCAGCAGGACTATATATGGGATCGGATCATCTACGCGAATCCGATCAAAGCCATTGAGACCCTCAAGCAGCTGGATCAGTACAAGCCCTTGATCACCTACGATAACCACGAGGAGGTGCTCAAGATTGCCCGCTATGCTCCCCGCTCGGGCCTGGTCCTGCGGTTGGCCGTCCCGAATACCGGGTCGATGGTCGAGCTGTCGAGCAAGTTCGGCGCGTTACCGGGAGAGGCGGTCGATCTCATCGCCTTCGCACATAACCACAAGCTCGAGGTTGAGGGGCTGAGTTTCCACGTCGGTAGCCAGTGCACCAACGTTCAAAACTATTGCCAGGCGTTGCACCTTGCATCAGGAATTTTCTCCGAGGCCAAGGCGCGTGGATTCCATCTGAAGCTCCTCGATATCGGCGGCGGCTTTCCGGCGCACTACGACGACTCCGTTCCTGCCTTCAAGAGCCTCGCCAATACCATCAATGCCGAATTAGACCGCCTGTTTCCCGAACCGATCGAGATTCTCGCCGAGCCGGGCCGGTTCCTCGTAGCGTCCGCCGCCACTGCCGTGTCACAGATCATCGGGAAAACGGTCCGGGGCGGGAAGCTCTGCTACTATCTCGATGATGGCGTCTATCACACCTACAGCGGCGTGATCTTCGACCATTGCCAATATCACCTGAAAAGCTTTCGGAAAGACCCCACGCAGCTCTGTGCCGTTTTTGGCCCCACCTGCGATGCGCTCGACACCATCAGCCTGGCCGAGCACCTGCCCGACATGGAATTAGGCGAATTGGTGTACTCCGAAAACATGGGAGCGTACTGCGGGGCCAGCAGCACGTTTTTTAATGGCTTTCCGCCGGCCATGGTAGTGCACGTGAATCAGCAACCCTGCTTCGAATAAATAGCGAGTGCAGTGCTTTCGGGGCTGTAACGGCCACAGTGGCAGTCCCGGAGCTCTGCGCCACAGTGGCGAGATCTGCTTCATGCCCCACAACATCACAAGTCATCGATTGTGTTCAATTTGCGCCATCCGCCGCCCCCCTTCCGAGTTACCAATACTAGGTAATGTGCCGACGCCTTTGTACAGGTAAGTTTGAAGCATCAGCGAACACGGCGGCCCACACCAGAGGAGGACGGATGAAGAAGCGATACAGTTCACGAGCGTCAGTACAGAGCACCTGTCTGTTGTCCTGTAATGGCCTGGTCGGCCAGGCGGAAATGGTGAATCTCTCGGTGCCGGGCTGCCTGCTCGCAACGCGCATGAAACTCAAGGTCGGCCAGTATGTGGACCTCCGGCTGACATTTCCCAAAAGCCACGCACCCATGCAGATCAAGCTGGCGGCCGTGCGCTGGGTCGGCGACGGGCAGGTGGGCCTGGAGTTTATCCGGATGTCCGAGACGGATCAGACCCGGTTGCGCTGGTTGGCCGGATACGTCGAGCAGCGGGCGCCGCAAACCAACTGGAGCGAGCCCGTTGTCTGTATGAGTGCCGCGTACAGTTGAACCCTGATGGAAGAGAAGGAGAGGCGTGACATAGGCCTGTGCAGCACAGTATAGAGAACGTGGTAGCGTAGAGACGTGTGATGTGGCCTCGCGGGGCCGACCGATTCGGGTCGGTCCTGCGAGACGCCGACTTCCTCAATAGAGTGGTAACCCTCCGTATCCTCCACCCCGCCCTCGTCAGACCCTGCGGCCTCCACGCCGCGGGGAATCATCCGAAGAAGAGCCTTTTGAACGCGGTAGAGCCGTCAT
>JADYYH010000042.1 GCA_020853775.1 Nitrospira sp. | reverse complement strand
GGCGGGCCTTGCGACACAAGCTGTCGTGGCGGACAAGGCGTACGATGCCGATCCTCTGATCGAATCCATCACGCAGAGGGGTGCGACGGCGGTGATTCCACCGCGGCAGAGCCGACGACAGCCGCGCTCTTTTGATGTGCATCACGACCGACATCGCAACCTGATTGAGAGGTTTTTCTGTCGCATCACACACGTTCGTCGCATCGCCACACGTTACGACAAGCTGGCGAACCGGTTCTCCTCCTTCATCGCGCTCGTCGCGGCCTTTGTGTGGATGGTCTAAATGTCAACAGCCCCTAATCATCATGATGTTTTGTTTCCAGAATGCTCTTATGTTAAGGGGCTTGATCACTTCTCGGCCGATGTGGGGGAGGACCGTTTGGTGATCATGTTCATCGCCAGCGTCAGCATGGAACCGACATCCGAGACGTTGGCCGGCAGCACGAGCGTGTTGCTGGCTTTGGCCAGTTCTCCGAACTTGGTGATGTACTGCTCCGCGACACGCAGTTGCACGGCTTCGTAGCCGCCGGGGATCTGGGTTGACTCGGCGACTTTGCGAAGTCCCTCGGCGGTCGCACTGGCGATAGCCATGATGGCGGCCGCCGCCCCCTCGGCTTCGTTGATCTGTTGCTGCTTCTTGGCCTCGGAGGCCTTGATGACCTGCTGCTTCTCGCCTTCTGCCTGATTGATAGCGGCATCGCGTTCGCCTTCGGAGGTCAGAATCACCGCGCGTTTTTCCCGCTCGGCGCGCATCTGTTTTTCCATCGCGGCCAGAACATCTTTCGGCGGGGTGATGTTCTTGATCTCGTACCGCAACACCTTCACGCCCCAGGGCTCCGTGGCCTTGTCCAGTTCATTGACGACCTGACTGTTGATGTTGGTGCGTTCTTCAAACGTGCGGTCGAGTTCGATTTTTCCGATCTCGCTGCGCAACGCGGTTTGGGCGAGCTGGGTAATGGCAAAGCGGTAGTCGCTGATGCCGTAGGAGGCACGTTGCGGATCGAGCACTTTCGAATACAGAATGCCGTCCACGCCGACCTGCACGTTGTCGCGAGTGATACAGATCTGTTCGGGGATATCGATGGCGGTTTCTTTCAGCGAATGTTTGTATTGAACACTGTCGAGAAACGGCCAGAGGATATGAAATCCCGCGCCGAGCGTGCGCGAATAGCGGCCCAGGCGTTCGACCACATAGGCGCTCTGTTGCGGTACCACACGCGCCGTTTTGGAAATGACCAGGAGCACGAGACCCGCAAGGAATATGACGACCCAGAGTCCGCCTGGCATGCCGCTATCCTCCATGATGGGGTGACCTCATTCGGGTTTGATCCACAGGGTGATGCCGTCGACGTGATGGACCAGGCTGCGTTGGCCCTTGGTGAGCGGTTTGTCGCCGAGGTTGTGCGCATTCCATGTGCTGCCGCGGCATTCCGCTTTGCCCCGGCCGTCGGGAGGAATGTCTTCTAACACGATGGCCGTTTCCCCGCCCATCGTATCGACCGGGGAGATTCCGCCGCGGTCGCTGGCCATGAGACGCCGGAGCGGGGGGCGTAAGACCAGCAGCGAACCGACCGAAAGACCTGAGAACAGAAGCCAGGACATCCACGCGCTTTGGATGACGTCCAAGCCGACCAGTGCGCCGACCAACAGCGCCCCGATCCCGAAGAAGAGCATGTAAAACCCGCCGGGCGTGACCATTTCGCCGCCGAGCAGCAGTATTCCCAGAAAGGCCCAGAGCCACCAGCTCATCGTACCCCCCTCAGTCAGCACTGCGCGGAACCACAGAGGATTTCACGCGGCAGTCTATGCGTCTTTCCGGGGACCGTCAAGGATTGCCGGGAAACCGGCGTGCATTGAACCCGCTGGATTTATGCTATAGTCCGCGGATTATGCCAGCCGATACTCCCGTCAAAGCGCTCATCCTGGCCTTCACCGATGCGCCGCCGCTCGCGGCCTACGTCATCAACCGGCTGCAGCCTGAACTGCTCTGCTTTTTTGTGCCGGAGTCGGCCAAGACGCAAGTCGAAGAAGCGGTGCAACCATTGGTGCAGCAAATGCCGAAGCGGTGGGATTGGGTCGTCACGCCCGATTCGGCTGACATTATGGCTTGCCATCAGGCCTTGTCACGAACCGTGCATGATCTCCTCCGCACCTGGGCGGTACATGTGGGTGAAGTGGTCGTCGATCTGACCGGAGCCACTCCGGCCATGGCTGCGGCGCTGGCGACCGTGAGTCAACCCTGGACTTCCAGAATGATCAGTCTGGTTGATGCCGCAGGGGCTGAGGAGAACGAACAGATCATGGTTGATGGCCTCGTCAAACGCTGGGTCCAGGGCAATCCCTGGGACGAGTCCGCAGTCGTCGTCCGCCGTGAGGCCAGCGAGGCATTTAACCAAGGATCGTTCAGAGCTGCCACCACGTTGTTCCATACGTTGGAAGCTCGAGTGAGCGGCGGACAGAAGCCGCTCTATCGCGCCCTGGGTGAACTGGCGCTGGGATACGGCCTCTGGGAGCAGTTTCACTATCGCCAGGCCTGGGAAAAGTTGAAGACCTCGTTGAAAGCCCTCGACATGGCGTCCCTCTGGGGAGGGCCACCGGGGCTGAAAGCGCTGTTGCCGTTGCTCAAGGCCAATAGCGGCTTTTTGGAGAAGATGGTGCTCGACCCCGCTGAGGTCAAAGAAGGTGTCGTGCTCGATCTGCTGGCGCATGCGCATCGTCGTGCGCATGGGGATCATGATCCGGAGCGGGCCATGGTTGCGCTCGTGCGCGCGTTGGAAGCCTGCGCCCAGCGGCAGTTGTTCAAACAGTACAAGATCAAGACCTGGGACGTACAACCGGAACAGCTGCCCGAAGCCTTGCGCGAAACCTGTCGCACCTGCTTTCTGGACGATGTCGATGGCAAGTATAAGCTGCCGTTGCAGAGTCAATGGCGCGCACTGGCCGGGCTCGGCGATCAGATGGGGCAGGCCTTTCTCCGCGACTGGCCGAAGATGAAACCGCTGCTTGATGCCGCCAATCACGCAGTGCTGGGACACGGGTTCGAGGCGGTCAAAGCCGAGCGCGTGCAGCAGCTTTCCGATATGGTGATGAAGCTCACCGGCGTGAGCGAGTCCTCGCTGCCGAAGTTCCCGAATCTGAACCTCTAAAGAGCATATGGCTTATAGCTTATGGCTAGGAGGGGGGGGATTGGGGCGGTTAAGGGAACGGATGACTGCGCTGAATTGTCGCGGACCGAAGCCGAAAGGTTGAACGCAAGAAGTGTCATTCAGGTTTGAAACGCTCAATATATGGAAGAAGGCAAAAAATTACGCTTCGAAAGTATATTTGGCGACGGCGAAATTCCCTCGTCACGAGGACTATGGATTGAGATCTCAGATGAACAGAGCCGTGAATTCCATTTGCCTCAATATTGCCGAAGGTTCGGCCAAGAGCTCTAAAAAGGCTTTTGACTATCATCTGGAGATTGCCCTAGGTTCGACGGTCGAAGTCGTGGCTGCGTCCTGCCTCGATGCGGAGCAAGCATATATTGCCGACCTTGAACACAAGGCGTTGTACGATGAAGGTCAGAAGCTGGCAAAGAGCATCAATGCCTTCCGGAACGCACTGGAGTGAAGAAAGCGCTTTTGCGATAAGGCATTTGCCATTTGTTCCGCTCATTCCAGCCATACGCCATAAGCTCTTGTCCACACCATTCGCTCCCATGGAAATTCGCATCTACTACGAAGACACCGACTGCGGCGGGGTGGTGTATTACGCGAACTACCTGAAATATTTCGAACGGGCAAGGACGCAGTATCTCGAAGCACGGGGCCTCTCGGTGGCGGGATTGCGTGATCAGGGCGCGCAATTTATGGTCGTGCATGCGGAACTGGATTATCGGTCGCCTGCCCGGTATGGCGACACCTTGATCATCGATACGAACCTGGCGGCGGTGGGCCGGGCTTCCCTTACCTTTGCGCATGTGTTGCGAGAGCGGACAAGCGGGCGTATTGTGGTGGAGGGCTCGGCCAAGCTGGTGACAGTCGACGACCAGCTCAAAGTGAAGCGGCTCGACAAACTCACCCTCGCTGCGTTACAAGGACCTCCACACACGAGGCACTAATGGATAAACTCGGCACATGGTTGGCGGTGACAGGCGTGGCAATCGGGTTCGTTGTATTGGCCTGGCTCCTCTTTTCTGATAATCCGAAAGACAAGAAGAACAAGAAGTCCTGATGGGTTTCTTGTGGCTCTTCGGAGCGTCACCGTTTCCGCCCGCCCCCGTTCACTCTCCCAAGAGTTTCCGAATCATCCCCTCCATGCCCTCGGCCCAGATGCGGTAGCCTAGTGCGCTGGGGTGCAGCGCATCGGGCATGATCTCAGCAGACAGGCGCCCGTCGGCGTCGAGAAAGCGCCGGTTGATGTTCAGAAAAAAGACCTGGCGTTGATCGGCGAGCGAAGGCAGTCGGGCATTGACGGCCTCATTCACGCGGCGAAGCGGGTCGTCGTTCGTGAGTCCTCGGGGGAAAATCGCCAAGAGCAGAATTCTTGTTCCCGGCAAGCGAGTGCGCAACGTGGTGAGAATCGCCCGAATGCCTGCGGTGGTATTCTCGGGAGGATCCTCTCGCATCGCGCTGTTGTTCGTGCCGATCATCACCACCGCCAGCTTGGGAGTGATTCCGTCCAGCTCTCCATGCTGGAGTCGCCACAACACATTGTCCGTCTGATCGCTGTTGTAGCCCAGGTTCATGGCTCGTCGGCCGGCATAGTACTGGTCCCACACCGGACGCCCATCTTCCTCCCAGCCCTGCGTGATGGAATCGCCGATAAACAACAGATCGACCGGACCTTGGCGGATGCGCGAGACGGTCCGATCATGCCGCTCCATCCACCAGGAGTCGCGCTGAGGGGCGGGTATCGCCGCTCGGATCTGTTCCGCGGATTCAACGGTCGGCCCAATGAACGGTTGCAGAGTGCCGAGCAGAAGAGCGAGCAGGAAAGAGACGGGCACGATATTCCGGCGCATAGAGGTCCTCACAAGATCCTGCACCATGTGTATCGCAGGACCGGGTGAAGATCAACCGTGCGGGGTAGCTGAATGAAGGTGCCCCCCGTCCAATCGACTGCCTGCAGCAATACGGCGGCTGCCGCAGCGCCGCCCTGGGTCACACCCGGTTATTCGACTGCATCAGTCGCCAGGCGCCGTTCTGTGAACGTACAGAGCATGTTGAGGATGAGGCCGGCCAGACTTACGTAAAGCCCACTGGTGAGCCAGAGTTTAATGATGGTCGAGCAATTGGCAAGCTGGATCCACAGGCTCTTGGCACACTGTTCATTTGACGATGTGTAGTGACGGAGCTGTGCTGCTTGCACTAGGTTCTCCAGCCAGTCCGCTATCATGATTATGACGAGCGGGGCAAAAATCCAGCCAGGATGGAACGGCTGGTCCAGTGCCATCCACACCCAGCACAGGCTTGCTGCGAGTGCGCCTCCATACAGCCATGAAAAGAGTCGATCGAGGGTGAGAAATTGGTCCTTAGCCTGGCGCCCTCCAGAGGTGAGCCAGCACCAGTATGCTCTCGCGCCATCCGCTCCAGCAGTGTCAGTATTCGTGCCAGGCACTCTGACATTGCCGCACAGCCATATGGTAATCGGGAATCCAGAAGCGAGGAACGCGCTGAAGATGTTGTCAGCCATGGTATGCATTCCTAGTTCACTTCTGGATCGAGCAAGAGCAGTGCCCGGTGATTGATGGAATGGATGTAAACGCAGCGGCTGATTTTGAGAGCATGGATGAACGCCAGCCGTCACAATCGTGGTGCATTCTTCTGAGTGTCGTATCACAAGCGATACGCTGTCGTATCGGAAGGGATACGCGAGGAAGGGACTCGATGTGTGAAATCAGAGACAGGATCGACTATTCCCGAGGGCGTCGGTAAAACTCCAGCGGCTGAGCGATGGCGCTCTCAAACGACAGGCTTTCCCCATCAAGGCGATACCGGGTTGAAGCTTCAAAGGCGCGAATGAAGGACGCCTCGAATTCCATGCGCTTGGGTTCGCAGGCCATGCGTGTGGTGATGCCGTGCGATACCGAGACCTCACCGGTTTTGGGTCCGAACGTAATGGCGGCAGCATACCGATTACATCCAGCGTGACCCGACACTTTGCCATCCTTGAAGCCAAGGATCACCGGCTCTCCGCCGTCCTCATACGGAATGGCCTGGTTGCCCCAGTGGGCGAGTTCCCAACGATTGCGTTCAGCGACCTGCTTCATGAGATCAGGCGCGGGGGCCGAAACACACCCGATGACTAAGGCTGATGCACACAGGCTGATAAGGCGGACTAAGCGCATAGAGAGTTCCCTAGAAGGAGAAGATTGGTCTGTGCCTGTGGAACCATTAGGTTGAGCCGACTGGTGTGCCTTTCGGCACCTCATATCGCAATTCTGCGAAGCCGGGTCCGATTTTGCGCACGGATACCAACTGAAGCGACGGATTTGTGAGGCGGCGTGGAAAAAGTGGTTTGCCTCTTCCCAGCGTGACGGAGCCGACCTGCACGATCACCTCGTCCAGCAGTCCCGCATCGTAAAACTGTCCGGCGAGGTCTCCGCCACCGACGATCCAAATGTTCCTCGAGTCGGCTGCCTCGCGCATGTCGGTGTGAATGGCTCGAACGTCCCCGCGAACCAGGCGAATATCGGCGTTCGGCACTAAGGGAAGCGGACGTGTGGAGAACACCCACGTAGGCTGAGAATACGGCCAGGGCAGGCCCGTCTGTTGGTCGGCAATCTTGTCGGTATGACGGAGCATCCATTCATAGGTCGCCGAGCCCATGGCTAAGGCTCCGACCTCCGCAATGAAGGAGGGGTAACTTGTCTCGTTCACGTCGCCCAGCGGAAACAACCAGTCTAGAGAATCGTCTTCAGTGGCAATGAACCCGTCGAGGCTGGTGGCTGTGTAGTACTGCGTTTTCATGGTGGTTTGCTGAGACGATATAACACATGCCGCCGCAGGTTAGATTCGGTGGACATCTGGGGATGGTCGAATTCGCCGTCGGGCCGCATCCCGAGCCGTTCCATCACGGCGCGCGATCTCAGGTTGGCGATGGCGGTGAATGCCACGAGTTCTTTCAGATGGAGTTGTTGAAAGCCGAACGAGATTGCCGATTGCGCGGCCTCCGGTAGCATAGCCCCAGCCCCAATAGGATTTGGCCAGGCGCCATCCCACTTCCACGCAGGGCGAAAAAGGGAGCGAGGCGGAAGGGGCATGTAATCCCACGAAGCCGGTGAATCGCTCTGATAGTCGTTCTTCAACGGCCCAGAAGCCCCAGCCCCGTTCTTCGATCAGCTGTGTGACCCGTTCGGCAAAGCCGTCGCTCTGCGATCTGGTCCACAGCGCAGGATAATAGCACATGACATCGGGGTCGGCATTCATCGCCGCGAATGGTTCGAGGTCCGATGGTCGCCACTGTCGGAGTCGAAGGCGGGGAGTGATGAGATCAGTGGAGGAGAGCATGCGCGGTCGGTTGGGATCAGCAGGGCTTCGATCGGGAGTACTGTAGAGAATGTGCGCCTCTTTTCTCATGGTGAGACGTATAAAGTATACGTTGGATCCGAATTCTACGTCAGCATGGCTACGATCAAGCAAAGAACATCTCACAAAACCAGCTCTACGCTCTCGCTACCCCCTCCGTCCAAACCCTTCCATCCTCATGACGTCCGCCACGTTCTGTCCGTTCACGAAAACATCAGCGAGCGTGCGGCCGTAGACATCGTGGCCGTGGGGCACGATGGTGATCGTGCCTTCCTGCATCAGTTGCTCAAGACGGAGGGCAGCCTCACGCCCTCCCGGTTCGGATAATTCCGGCGCGTTGTAGCCGCGAATGCGAATGCGGTCGGTGCCATACCGAATGGTATCGCCGTCGACCGTTCGGACTTGCCAGCCTTCCACCGTCCGCTCGAATCCCCCCATTGAGAGGGCATGGCGCGGAAGCGATCTCAACCCGCGACTGAAGGAGTGCGACTTTTTTGCGTAGGGGTTCTTGTGCGGGCGAAGCCCTCGATCATGATGTCCGCGTCGATATCGTTGGGATTGGTGTTGGGGAAGGGACGGGCGTTGGTCTGGCTTCAGGTCCCAGCAATCGGTGCAGTGAAAGGGGCTCGGATCGTTCCTGATGGCTGGGGTATAGGTGTGGAGCGAGGAGCGGCTTTCTTCCACCGCGCCCAGTGCCGGCGTGGTGGGGGAGGCGACCAGTAACAGCAGGGCCAATCGGCTCAAAAAGCGGGAGTCGGGTACGATGGTGCGAATCATACTGAGAGTCCTCCATAGGTTCAGACCCCATCCACAGCACGCTCCATGCCATGAGTCATGGGCGGCGGCTCTTCGGTTGACAAGCCGAAAAACCGCGTGCTCAAATGCCCTTCGGATGCAGAGCATATGGCTGATGGCCAATAGCGAATGATAGGACTTTAGGATGCTCCTCTTCCCTTTCTGTCAGCTATACACCATTCGCTCTTAAGGACGTTTTACGAACTACTACAGGAGAGCCGCTCATGGATATGTTTGGAAAAGTTGGGCTGGTCGAGGTGCCGATCTTGATTGCCCCCGATCAAAAGGCCTGGATGGATCGCATGATCAAGGAAGGTAAAATCGCGATTCCTCCCGGAGGAACTTTGGAAAAAGGTTCGTTGTATTCAATGTTTGTCCGCATGCTCCTGCATAACGCGATGGAAGAGCAGAAACGGCAGGAAGCGCTGGAGATGGACGATGAGGACGACGACGAGTAGATCAGGATGCTGAAAACGGTTCCCAGCGTCGTTCTCGTGTCGCTCGCCCCCCAACGTACCGCTAAGAGTGCGCCTCTGGGCCTCGTTCGTTGGTGCCTTGCTGGGAAACCGTGTTGAGCATCCTGAGGTCGCAGGATGAGTTCGGTCAGCATAGACCGCGATCTGTATCCGAATGGATGCATTTCGTATCAGTTTTGATACGAAATGCATCCTGGAACGGGTCTTCAGGAACGTCGAGCAAAGCCCGCCGCTTCACCACCTGATCAGAGGGATTTAAGGGCGGCTTGAGCCGCGTTCAGGGTGCGCTCAATGTCCCGTGGCGTATGGGCTACCGACATGAAGGCGGCTTCAAACTGTGATGGGGCCAGGTACACTCCCGCATCCAGCATGTGGTGAAAGAACTTCGCATAGACTTTCGTGTCGGATTTCTTCGCAGTTGCCCAGTCCACCACAGGTCCCTGAGTAAAGAACGCACACATCATGGAGGCGACCCGCGTCTGAGTAAGCGGAACTCCCGCTTTGTTTGCGATCTTGCCCAATCCTTCGGACAGCGCCACCGACCGTTGTTCGAGTTGTTCGTACGTGCCTGGTTTCTTCAACCGCTTCAGCGTTTCAATGCCTGCCGTGACCGCCAAGGGATTTCCTGACAAGGTGCCTGCCTGATACACCGGTCCGGACGGGGCAATCATCTTCATGATGTCCTTCGTGCCGCCGTAAGCCCCCACGGGCAGTCCTCCGCCGATGATCTTGCCCAGGATCGTCAGATCAGGCTTGATGCCGTACAGCGTTTGGGCGCCGCCGTACTGGACTCGGAATCCCGAGATCACTTCGTCGAAAATCAGGAGCATCCCATGCGCATCGGTCAGTTTGCGCAGGCCTTCCAGGAATTCCGGTGAAGGAGGGACGACGCCCATGTTTCCGGCGATCGGCTCGACGATCACGCAGGCCAGCTGCCGGTGATGTTTCTTGATCAGCTTTTCCGCCGTTACCAGGTCGTTGTACGGGACGGTCAAGGTGTGTTTGGTGAAGTCCTCGGGGACGCCGGGGCAGTCGGGGATTCCCAATGTAGTCAGGCCAGAACCGGCTTTGGCCAACAGGTAATCGCTATGGCCGTGGTAACAGCCTTCGAATTTCAGGATGCCGTCGCGTTTGGTATAGGCGCGGGCCACGCGGATGGCACTCATCACCGCTTCGGTCCCTGAACTCACCAGTCTGACCTGCTCCATCGAGGGCAGGGCCTCGCGAATCATCGTGGCCAGCTGAATTTCCAATTCGGTCGGCGCCCCATAACTGGTGCCGTTGGCAGCGGCCTGTTGAATGGCTTTGGTCACGGTGGCCGGCGCATGGCCAAGAATCATGGGGCCCCATGAGAGCACATAGTCGAGATAACTGTTTCCGTCGACATCATACAGCCGGGCGCCTTTGGCGCGGGCAATGAAGCGAGGTTGTCCGCCGACCGAGCGAAAGGCGCGGACCGGACTATTGACGCCCCCGGGAATGATCTGCTGTGCCTCTGCGAAGAGTTGTTCCGAACGTAGTGTTTTCATGGGCCTCTTTCATCGAGGGGTGAATTGGGGCGCCAACCTAACATGGGCAATTCAAAACGGTCAATTGAGGCGCCGCGTTTCCATCCGCACCGGCGGATGATTCGATACAACGGGGTATCTGAATCGATACACCAGCCGGAACGCTGGATGGATTCAATCAGATTTTCTGTAAAAAATCATGGTTTTTTGTTCAATGAATCGGTGGCGCAAGTCTTGCTTAACACCGGGTGTCATTGCGTAGGAGAATATGATGAAAGTGATCTGCTCCTGGTGTGAAAGTGAAGGGCGACCGGCGGTGGTACGCGAAAAGGCTCCCCTGAACGATGGGCGCGAAACCCATGGAATTTGTTCCAGCCATCTTCAGCTGATGGGAATCGGGCGTGACCCCCTGGTTCCGGCTTATGATGAGGGATCGCGTCCGCGCTATGAGCCGGTGGTTCGCCGAAGCACTGAAGTGGCTCCTGCCTTGTTGTGAGCGATGGGCATGGAACCTTGGCATCCGAAGAGACAAAAAATGTCATTCGTCGCCGTAATGCCACACGGTTGTCCGACGAAATGTCCTAATCTCGCCGCGCTATTTCTTGTAACCTGCTGAAAAATTAACGAACTGATCGCCGCTGTCTCCTGGTGCGGGTTTTGCGCCTGCAGGGCGGTGAGTCGGACTGCAACGAATGGAGTGACCCAGTGAGAGTGTTGTGCGCCTGGTGTGTGCGAGATGGGAAGCCGGCGTTTCTCCGTGAAAAGTTGCCGCTCGACGATCTCAGTGAGACGCATGGATTGTGCGCGGACCATTTCACCTCGCTGAGTGCGAGCGTGAAACAGGTCGTCACGCCGAAAGTCTGGCTGCTCTCACGCCTGAACGACCTGTCCTGGGGGCTGACCCGATGGGTGCAGAGACAGATGGGACGGTTGCTCTTCCTCTCGTAGGCATCGGTAAGTGACAGTGAGCCGGCTAGCCGGAATCGGTCGCGTATCGGACTATCCGAGTTTTCCTCGCAACAACGTTAATCCCTGTTCAATCAAATCTGACTCGGGCACCTTGCCGCCGGGTGTCAGCTTATCGATCAAGCCGGGCAGCAGGCTCGCCAGCTGACCGCCGACGGCATCCGTGCTGAGGCCTGCCTGCGAGGCCAGTTGCTTGAGGAGGTCGCCACCCAATCCTTGTTGGATCTGCTCCGATGAAATCGGCAGATTCTTGCCCGTGCCGACCCAGGAATTCACGATCTCTCCCAGTCCGTTTTTCTGAAAGGCTTGAATAAGTCCGCTGAGCCCACCCACATGGCTGTTCTGTGCGAGCAGGCCGACCACGGCTTGCAGCAGCGGATTGTTATTACCGGTCTGTCCCAACATCCCTGTTGCCGCCTGGCCGAGTTGATCGAAGAGCCCCATCGTCACCTCCTTATCACACGTCGGAATGGTAGGGTCTAACGCCCCCCGGTTTTTGATCCCTTCGCGCCGCCGGATTTCGTCGCCTTCCGCTCCATGGCCAAAGGCGGCGCGAACCAATTGTGGCGGGCGCGTTTATGCCGCTCCTGGACCGCCAGCACGGCATGGAACGGCAGGCCGTTGCCTGTTGCGTCGTCGGATTCTTTCAGGCTCCAGGCTTCACCGGCTTCGCTCAGAATTTCGACAAAGGTTTCAAAGTCGTCTTCCTCATCCGGCTTCGTCAGCACCTGGTCGGCATCCGTGACTACAACCAGGTAGCCTTTGGCCGGCAGCCAGTCGAGGTCGGCGAGACATTCCTCCAGCGCATCCCAGTTGTGGCCGAAGTAGTCGGGAAACGAGAAGACCCGGCTGAATTCATCCAGCAGCCCGGCTTTCGTTTTACATTTCTTGCCGGAAATAGTTTTGATCTCAAAGTGTGCAGGGACCGACAGCAGTTTATCCAGCGCCTCTCCTTCGGCATGCACCAGGAGATGGGCCCATGGTTTCTTGATCGATTGAAGCGCAGTAATCGACATGTGTCCTCAATTCATCGGAACAAATGAACGATAGTGATCGGCCGTGTAATAAGCCTTGCCGTTGGCTTGATTGATGACGATCCGTTCGGCTCCGCGGTTTTTCCCCGGCACCTTCGGATGCACATCATATTCGCGATAACGGCCTCGCGGGAGTACGCGTTCACGATTCTGAAAATTGCGGCCCCCGACGTAACCCGGGAGTGGTTCTCCATGCCGGGCTTCAATCGCTTGGAGGGTTTCGCGTGCAACCGAAGGAATGGTGTCGCGCATCTGACGTGGTGTCGAGTCCGGACCGGCGCGCACCGAGCCGTCGGTCGCCGCCGGTGTTTGGGCAGGCGCTGGAGTGAGATGCGGAACCGGGGTGTCGAGGAGTGCAGGGCCGGGCTCAGCCGCGAAGGCGACGCCCAGGTGTAAGAGCAACGTCGCGCAGACCCAAAGGACAAGTCGTGTGAAGCGCGGGACAGGCATGGTGATTCACAACTCGTGACAACAACTGGAAAGACCCTAACACGTCACATAGGAGTGGTCAATGTAGCCCCCGTGCGACGAAAGGGCGGTCCATCACACACGGTCGTGCTGCAGCTCCGTGACGTGCATGCGTGTGAACAATTCCCAGTCGAACGGCTTGGGCGACACGGCGTGAAGCGGAATCGTTTCGATCCGGTTGGAATCATGATAGGCCACCATGCAGCCGACGATGGTCTCCGGTTGTTCAACGAGCCGTCGCACCGTTTCGTAGGCGAGATGTTGCGCGATCATTTTATCTTCCGGGGTCGGAGGCGCGCCTCTGAGGGTATGGCCGAGAATCGTGGCCTTCGTGGCCGAAGCCAGCGAGTAGGGGCCCGTCGTACCCCGACGCTGCGGCCAGGTGGCAATTGTCTGTGCCACATAATCGACCAGGCCGTGGACCCCACCTTCCCGGTGATGCCGGTGAGGGGTCCGTTCCGCCACGACAAAGATATGGCTTTTGTTCGGCACGCCCAATGTGCGTTGTAACGTGCCCAGGACAATGTCTTCGATATAGGCATCGGGATCGGGATGCTCATTAACCAGAATCCCTTCCGCCCGGGCCTGGTAGGCACAAGCCAAGGCCAGGTGGCCAGATCCCGCGCCCATGACCTCGACGAAAAAGATACTGCCCATGGCGGCGCTGGTGGCCTTCAGCGATTCGATGGATTGATTTGCGAGGGCGATCGCGGAATGAAATCCCAGCGAGGTGGTACCGGCGATATTGTTGTCGATGGTGCCCGGAATGCCGACCACTTGCACCCCATAGGTCTCATGGATCGCCCGCGCGCCGCGCAAGCTGCCGTCGCCTCCTAAGACCACGAGCGCCGAGTCTTCGAGATAGGGCGCCAGGGAACGCATCGCGGCGTGTTGCACCTGTTCGTCTTTAAAATCCTCAAACCGGCTGCTCCCGATGGGGCTGCTGGCATGACTGCTCATGCCGCGGGTATCTTCCTCGGTGACGGCATCGATCCAATTGTTGGCCAGGCCGAGAAATCCATGCCGGACAAACAAGACGTCCAGGCCGAAGCGGTTGCCGGTGACGCGCAACTCCTTCAAGGCTGCCCCGCCGCCGCCGAAATCTCCGCCGGACACCAAGGCGATCAGTCGTTTGATGCGCCCGGGCTTGAGCATCACACGTTGACTCCGCTCCCGTTCAACCGTGACCCAGGCTTCCCGCGCGACCCGGTCGCTTTCAATGAGCCCCACGGCGGTCGAATAGCCGGAGAGTTTGCCGTTCTCCAATGTGAGGAGTACCACATTGTCCTGCCCTTCCTTGTATTCGCCGAATTCCGAAAAGGCTTCGCGGAAGGGACGCGGATCGAGGTAGATGCGCAGCGCGCGTAGGGTCGAACTGTGTGTATAAAGACACAACACTTCACCGGGGTGGGCTCGGCCCAGCCGATGAAGCCCATCGATCACATCGACGTACAGATCGAAAAAGGAATGCCCGCCGGGGTAGCTGTAGAACGGATGTTTGATGAGCCGTTTCGCGGTCTTCGCGTCCACTCCGAATGCGTTCGCTGCCGCGTCGAGTTCCGCTTGTTTCTCCATGCCGGTGACCCAGCCGAAATCCTGCGACTCTAACGTCGGTTCGACGTGGGGATGCACCGCATCGGCGCCGTCGGGAAGCAATGCCTTGGTGATGCGCCGGCAGAGCTGTTCTGTATTCGGGCTGTGACTGATGAGGTGAAGAAACGTGCGCGGATCGAGATAATTGCGCAATTGCAAATACCCCAATTGCTGGCCGACCACCCCCACCATGCGAGCCAGCGCAGCACCTACGGCATCCGCTCTGGGTACGCCGCGTTCGGTATCGAGTACATTTGCCAGTCGCCGGCCCACACGATGGGTTTTGCTCTCGACCTCAGAGACACCGTGACGCATGGTGAGGAACAGCGTGCGGTCGCCGAGGTCCCGGGGAAGCAGCCAGAACCGATCATCCCCCAAATCCAGCACGATCCGGCCTTCGGCCAGCTGAGGAGTCAATTGCGTCCGTGGGACAATTGCCACCGGACGGCGGTGGGCAGGTTTTTGAGTCGCGCCGATCGGCGCCCTATATACAGGCGCAAGTTCCCCGCGGGCGAGCAGCAGGTTCCATGCGGCAAAGAACACCAGGGGATCATTTCCGCAGGCCTTGGTGAGCAGTTCCTGACGGGCGGCGCGATAGGCCTCGGCGCTGGGAAGGCCCTTCTGCATATGATGGATACATGCTCTCATCCCGTCGGCCGCCGCTTGCGTGTGCCGCAGCCGGTCGGACGAGGGTGGGGGCGGCGGCGGTAACACGTACCTGCCGCTCGATGAACGTTGTGCGAGGGCTTCTCCATAGGCCAGCAGCCCCTCCATCGTGACAAAGTCGAACTGCTCCGTTGACTGCTTGTCCGATGCGCTCATGAATCGCCTCGTGGTGTGTGGATTCGTAAGAATGTTCTCATGAGTCCGGCCTCCGGAATCTCCAGACGCCATGCAGATGTTCTTTTGCGGCATGCGGACGGGTTTGTTAGAATGACCCGTTGCCGACTGAATCAGGGATGCGTCGGGCCTCACCGCATACGTACAAGATGGTGTGCCGGGCCGATCTTGTCAAGACAGAAGAACAGCCACATGCGAAAAGCGAAAATCGTCTGTACCATCGGTCCCGCGAGCGATGGCGCGGGCGTGCTTGAGCAACTCATCCAGAGCGGCATGAATGCGGCGCGGCTGAACTTTTCTCATGGGACGCATGCGTCCCATGGTCAGGCAATCAAGGTCATTCGCGAAGCCGCTGACCGTTTGGGTGTGGCGGTGGCAATCATTCAGGATTTGCAAGGGCCGCGCATTCGCGTCGGAGAGATCGACGGAATATTGGAGCTTCGCGCCGGTCAACGCGTGCGGTTGCGGACGATGAGTTTGCGATCCGGCGGACAAATCGGCGCCAGGACTGTGCTGCCCGCTGATAGCGCCCAAGAGATCCCCGTGACCTATCAGGCCTTGACTAGGGACATTCGGCCCGGCGCCAAAATATTGATCGATGACGGCCTCGTGGAATTGACGGCTGATCGTATCGTCGATGGCTTGGTGGAATGTACGGTGGTGGCGGGCGGGCGTGTGACTTCCCATAAGGGTATGAACCTCCCCGGCACGGTCGTCAGTGCGCCCACCTTGACGGATAAAGACCGCGAGGACTTGCGGTTCGGGGTCGCGCAGGGGGTGGATTATATCGCGCTGTCATTCGTGCGCGGCGCAGACGACATCGTCGCGGCCAAACAGCTCATCGCCGAGTGCGGCGGCGACGTGCCGGTGATCGCAAAAATTGAGCGGCAGGAAGCAGTGACGGATTTGGACGCGATTCTGCAGCAGGCGGACGGTGTGATGGTCGCGCGCGGAGATTTGGGCGTCGAATTGGGACCGGAAGCCGTACCGGTCTTGCAGAAGCGCATTATCGCCACGGCGAATCGCCATCGGCGGCTGGTGATCACGGCGACGCAAATGTTGGAGTCGATGACGCAGCATGTGCGGCCGACCAGAGCAGAAGCGTCGGATGTGGCGAATGCCGTGTTCGATGGTACCGACGCCGTGATGTTGTCGGCGGAGACGGCTGTCGGGCAATACCCGGTCGAAGTGGTGCGGGTGATGGATCGCATCGTACGGGCGGCGGAGGTCGAAACGGGGCCGGGATTTGTCCGGAGGGCCTCGCCGGACAACCGGCGTCTGTCATTCCAGGAGGCCATCTGCTTGTCCGCATCCTCCGCGGCCGCGGCGACCGGTGCCACGGCCATTGTGGCGTTCAGCGAACGGGGCACCACGGCCCGGCTGGTCTCGAAACAACGTCCGGCTGCGCCGATCATCGGCTTCACTCCGTTTGAACCGGTTCGCCGGCAGATGGCGCTCTATTGGGGAGTGATGCCGCACACCATGCCGCAGATTCCCACCACCGATGAACGCGTCAACGAGGCCGAGCGGCGGCTGAAGGCCCACGGTCTCGCCACGGCAGGGCAACGTATCGTCATCCTTTCCGGGACCAGAGTCGGGCAGCCGGGCGGGACGAATCTCATGAAACTGCACGAGGTCGGTTAGCGGTATGATATGTCTGCGTGCGGCGATCATCGGATTCCTGGCGGGAGTCGTCGGGCTGATGGCCTCGGTTTCGCCCGGGCTCGCGCAAAGCAATGCGGTCTCGCATTCACCGGCCAAAGTGGCGGAAAAATATTTTGCCCTCGACAACAAGGGGGTGCGGCTTGACGCGAGTTCCTTCGAATCGGTCGCCGGGTATGTCGACTGGAAGGAGGAGCCGGCTTGGGGCAAGGTCATCGTCATCACTGGCTTCACGGTGCCGGATGATTTCCGCCAATGGGAGATTGTGAACCGGTTGGAAGTGGTGGTGCCGGTCGAATTTCGCGTGCTGGGCGTGATGTATCTGGATACCGCCGGATTCGTGCCGGAGCCCGGTACGGAGCAGGCGCGTGTCCGGCTCAAGGTGATCAACGGGCGGTGGAAAATCGTGGAGCCGATCCTGCCGCCTCACGTCGGTCAGAAACGTATGTTGAATGTGGTGCGACAGGCGATGCTGGAAGAAAAAGACGGAACGCGGCAGGCTTCGCTGGCGGCGTTGCAGGCAGAATTGCGAAAGGCAAAAGAATGACGACAAAGTCTGAGATCGATTTGCTCATCTTTGACCTGGACGGCACGCTCATCGAATCGAAGTGGGATATCGCCGACAGCGTCAATTTGACGTTACGCGATCTGGGTGTGCCTGAGCGGCCGCAGGAGGAAATTTTCGGATTCGTCGGCGACGGCGTGAAGAAGCTGCTGCGGCTGGCCGTCGGGGAGGATAATCAGGATCTCTTCGACCAAGCGTTGCGTGTCTTTCGCGCGCACTATCTTGAACATTGCCTGGATCGCACCGCGTTTTATCCGGGCATCGACAAGGTGCTCGCGCATTACGCCGCCAAGTCCAAAGCGGTGGCGACCAACAAAGCGATCGAATATACCAACGTGATTTTGAAAGGACTCGGCCACCATCATTTTGCGTATGTGGTCGGCGGCGACAACGGGTTCGGTCTGAAACCAGAGCCGGGTATGCTGGTGCATGTGATGGAACAGCTCGGCGTGAAGAAGGATCGCACGGTGCTCATCGGCGACAGCACCAATGATATCAACGGCGGGCATAATGCGGGCATTCGGGTCTGTGCGGTGGGATACGGCATGGGCAATCGGCAGAAGATGGCGGCTTGTCAACCGGACTGGTTTATTGAACGACCGGAGGAACTGATGGAGCTCTTCATATGATCAGCATCACACGAGCGCGCACAATTGGGTTGGTGATCCTCTCCGGCATGCTTGCGGCGATGGCCCCCGCGTATGCGGAGTCACCGAGCCTGGCAGACCGGGTCATCGAGCACAAACTGGCCAACGGGATGACGGTGCTGATGGTCGAACGGCATCAAGCGCCGATCGTCAGCATCAACATGACCTTCGGGGTCGGTGGCGTGAATGAGCAGGTCGGACTGACCGGCTTGGCCCACCTCTACGAACATATGGCGTTTAAAGGCACGCGAACTGTCGGGACGCGAGATTATGAGCGGGAACAGGCCGTGCTCGACGAACTCACCGTAGTCGGGAACGAACTGGACCGCCGCGAGCGAGACGAAGCCGCTCGCGCACAGATGGAAGGCAAGTCGCATGTTGCATCGCAAGAGGTGCAGCAGCTGCAGCGGCGGGTCAAGGAGTTGCAGGACAAGGCGGGCGAGTTTGTGGTGGGCAATGAAATGGCGTTGCTCTATCAGCGCCATGGGGGAGTCGGCCTCAATGCCTCGACCGGCAAGGACATCACCCGTTATGTGATCAGTCTGCCCGCCAACCGCTTGCCCTTGTGGGCGGCGCTGGAATCCGACCGCATGGCGCATCCTGTCCTACGCGAGTTCTATAAGGAACGGGGCGTGGTCATGGAGGAGCGGCGCCTCCGGACGGACGACAGCCCCAACGGCCTGCTCTATGAGACCTTTACCTCCACAGCTTTCCAGGCACATCAGTATGGTGTGCCCACGATCGGGTGGGGCTCCGATATCATGGCCCTCACGCCGGCCGCCACGGAAGCTTTCTTCAAAACCTACTACGGCCCGAACAATGCGACGGTCGCCATTGTCGGCGATATCCAGCCGAAAGACGTCATTGCGTTGATCGAGCAGACGTTCGGCAAAATTCCGGCCGCGCCTCCCATCCCGGCCTTGGTGACCGAAGAGCCGCCGCAGCGCGGGGAGCGCCGGGTCGAAATCGAATTCGATGCGGAACCGGCATTGGCGATTGGCTACCACAAACCGACCATCGGTCACCCGGACGATTTCGTGTTCGATGTGATCGACGAAGTGCTGACCGAAGGCGTGACCTCGCGTTTATACAGCACGCTGGTGCGGGATAAGCGGTTGGCGGCTTCGGTGTTGTCAGACACCAACTACCCGGGCGTTCGTGCGCCGAATCTCTTCGTGATTGCGGCCACTCCGTTGGCGCCCCACACGACGGCGGAAGTGGAATCGGCGATTTATGACGAACTCGAACGGTTGAAGACGGAGCCGATCTCGGCGAAGGAGTTCGAGCGCGTCCTCAATGGACTCGATGCGGATCTGGTGCGATCGTTGCGCTCCAACAGCGGCCTCGCGTCGCAGCTGGCGTTCTATCAAACCGTCGCCGGCACCTGGCGGTATGTGTTGAATGCGCGCGCCAGGATTGCCGCCGTGACGCCCGCTGACGTGAAGCGGGTGGCCTCCCAGTACCTGACCAAGCCGAACCGGACGGTCGGGGTCTTGGTGAAAAAGGCGCCGGATAAAAAGCTGGCGGCCGTTGGGGAGGTGGCTCGATGAGGCGCCTCATGTGTGAATTGGAACAAGGGAAGGTTATGAGACAAGCAGCGAGATGGATGTCATGTCCGGTGTTCGTGCTCTTGTTCCTCGTGCAAGCGTCGCTCGTGATGGCCGGGGACCTGGCGTTGGATAATCCTCGCACCATGCGATTTCCGACGGTGGAATTCAACCCGCCGGATGCGGAGCGGCTCGTGTTGGACAACGGCATGGTGGTGTACTTGCTTGAAGATCATGAGTTGCCGCTCGTGACGATCAATGCGACGCTGAAGACCGGCAGTTGGTTGGATCCGGCGGACAAGGTCGGCCTCGCGGGGATGACCGGCGCAGCGATGCGCACCGGCGGATCGGCCAGCATGTCACCGGACGAGGTGGATGAAGAGCTGGAACAGCTGGCGGCCACCATCTCCATCGGCTTCAGTAAGGAGTCTGGATCGGCCTCGCTCGATGTGCTGAAGAAAGACTTGAAGCGCGGGCTGCAGATTTTTGCCGACCTCTTGCGCCGGCCGGCGTTTGAGCAGAGCCGGATCGAGTTGGCGAAGTTGCAGGCACTGGAAGGAATCCGGCGCCGGCAGGACAGTCCCGGTTCCATCGTGGGTCGTGAGTTCGCCAAGCTGCTCTATGGGCCGACCCATCCGAGCGCGCGTGAAACGTCGGTGCGTTCGATTGAATCGATCACCCGCGCAGATCTGCTGGCGTTTCATCACCAGACCGTTCATCCCAACGGCATCATCCTCGGTGTGACCGGCGATTTTGACAAGGCCGGTATGTTGGCGCTCTTGCGGGAAGCCTTCGGCGATTGGGCCAAGGGGGCCGTCCCGGATGTCACGATTCCAGCTGTGGCGGAGTCCGACCTGAAAACCGGCTTGGTGCGATTCGTGAATAAGGACACGTCGCAAACTCATCTGCGCGTGGGGCATTTGACGGTCAAGGAGACTCATCCCGATTACGTCGCCGTGGCCATTGCCAACGACATTCTGGGGGGAAGCTCCTTCCGTAGCCGCTTGTTTAACGACGTGCGCACGAAGCGTGGCCTAGCCTATTCCGTCGGCAGCGGCCTGCGGGCCAGTGTGTATGATGAAGGCGTGTGGCTGATGCGCGCGGAGACCAAACTCTCGTCCACGCAGGAGGTGGTCAATCGCTTTGTGGCGAATATGGAGCGAATGCGCAATGAACCAGTGACGGATGCTGAGTTAGAAGAAGCCAAAGAAGCGTACGTGAATTCGTTCGTGTTTTCGTTCACCAGCGCGTCCAGTATCGTCGCGCGCCTGATGGATCTGGAATACGACGGCTTGCCGAAAGACTGGCTGCAGCAGATCCGGGACAAGGTGGTCAAGCTGACGAAGGACGATATTCAACGGGCCGCGAAGATGCACTTTAATCCCGACCGGTTGCGGATTCTCGCGGTGGGCTCCGGCGACGCCTTGTCGAAAGTGCTGGCAAGTTTTGGCGAGGTGAAAGAGATTACGCTGGCGCCGGAGAGTTGAGGGGGAGGGCGGCAGATCGAGTGGCTCGTTGCTCGCGCAACGCGCGGCCTCGGAAGGCCCTCGTTGGACGCGCGCAGTGAAAGCGGCCCCGACCTGTCGTGCCCCAGGAGCGTTGATTTGAGAAAAGCGGTTGATGCGATTCGTGCAGTGACGGCCACCGCGGCCATGCGCCCAATCGTCATGAACCTGGAACAGAACTGACTATGCCTCTTGAAGATGAACTCAGCGATATTCTGAAGAAAGCTCGCAACGGGCAACAGCGCTCGGTCGTCGATGTGGCGCGCGCGGGTGGTCTGCCGGAGGCCGAGCTGAGTGAACTGGAGCGCGGCCAGCCTCCTCGGAATCGAGAGCAGGTGCAAGCGGTGGCCCGTGCATTGGGGCTGAGGGCCGACCAGTTGGCGCAGGTGGCTGAAGGGTGGACCCCTGAGGGGTTGCCGCCGGCCGTCCCGCACGTTGAAACAATTCTGGGTTCGATTGGGGGCTACGAGGTCAAAGGCTATATCGTGCATGATCGCGGTGATGCGGTGATCGTGGATACCGCATACAACGCCCACGCCATGTTGGAGATGCTCGCCAAGCGGAAGTTGCGCCTTCGGGCGATTTGCCTGACGCATGGGCATTCCGACCATGCCGATGGAATTGACGCGCTTCTGAAGTCTCATCCGGTGCCTGTCTATCTCGGCCCTGACGATCTCGACCTCCTCAGCTGGCGTCCCTCGCAAGCCGTGCTGCACGTGCCTCAAGAGAACGGCACGTTGCAGGTCGGCGGGCTCACGCTGCGGTTCATGCCGACGCCAGGCCACACTCCCGGCGGAGTCTGTTATCGCCTCGAAGAGGCAGGGGAGCCCATATGTTTTGTGGGTGATACCCTGTTTGCCGGCTCCATTGGCCGTTCGAATCCAGCCGGGCTGTATCAGACGCATCTCACTTCCGTCCGGCAACGCGTCTTGGCGCTTCCGCCGAACACGCGGCTGTTTCCCGGGCATGGACCGGCCACGACAGTGCACGAAGAACGGCTCCATAACCCGTTCGCGACGTAACGCCAAAGGCCTGGATGAATCGCGACGAGCCGGATCAGCACCAGTCTTCGGGTGAACCGACGTCGTTCGAGGATCCCGAAGAAGACGAATGGGTGGAAGAAGAACGTCCACCGTTCGCCGCCTTCGTGCTTCCTGTGTTGTTGTTTGCCCTCACCCTGTTTACCGTCCTCTGGGCCGGCGCGTATCAAACGAACACGAATCCTCTGGTCGGCCCGTGGGACTTTCTGGTCGACGATCCCGGTTCGTTGTGGAGAGGAATTCCCTTCGCTGCGACATTGCTGGGCATTCTCGTTACCCATGAACTGGGCCACTATGTGCTCTCGCGTCTGCATGGCGTGCCGACGTCCCTGCCTCTGTTCGTGCCGGGGCTGCCGCATTTCGTGGGGACATTCGGGGCGATTATTCGCATGCGCGCGCCACTGACCGATCGCAGGGCGCTGTTCGATATCGGCGTCGCCGGTCCCATCGCCGGGTTTGTCGTGGCGGTGATTGCGCTCGTGATCGGGCTCCGGCTTTCAACGGTCGTCCCGATTCAAGGCACTTACGGCATGCACCTGGGCGAACCATTGTTGCTTCAATTCGCGTCCTGGGTCGTGATCGGTCCCTTGGCGCCGACCGCGGATGTGATCTTGCATCCAGTCGGATTTGCCGCCTGGTTCGGCCTCTTCATCACCTCGCTCAATTTACTGCCGATTGGCCAACTCGACGGCGGGCACGTCGCCTATGCCTTATTGGGAGAGCGTCAGCGCAGTGTGGCGGTCGCTCTCATTCCCATCCTCATGGTGTTCGGTTGGCTTGGCTGGAAGGGGTGGTTTTTGTGGGTGGGGTTGGCCGGCATGATGGGCTTGGCGCATCCGCCGGTGCGAAACCCCGGCCGGGATCTGGGCACCACCCGTGTGCTGATCGGTTGGCTTGCCCTGTTTATTTTTGCCGTGACCTTCTCCTGGGAACCGTTCATTCTGCGCTGAGCGATGCACTGTCCAAAATGTGGATGGGAACAGGACGACGGGAACGCAGACTGCGCACGCTGCGGCATCATCTTCGCGAAGATGCACCGGCTTCCAGCTCCGGCTGCGGTGCCATGCCAGCCGGTTGACGAATCGTCTTGGGCACGCCTCGCCAAGGATTGGCTCCTCATCACGGAGGAGTCGGTCAATCCCCTCTACTTTGCAGGGCGCGTGTTGGTGTTCGCCTTGTTAGCTTGGTGGGGCTGGCGGTTGATCATCATCCCGATCGAGACGAATGACACGGGCGAATCCTTCCTGCACCTGATCAATCTGCCGTTTCATGAGGCCGGGCACTTGCTCTTCATGCCGTTCGGGCGATTCATGATGATCCTCGGCGGCAGTCTCGGGCAGATCCTCATGCCGTTGATCTGTCTCGGCACCTTTCTCGTCAAGACGCGTGATCCGTTCGGTGGTTCGGTGGCGCTCTGGTGGACGGCGGAAAACTTCATGGATGTCGCGCGCTATATCAACGATGCCCGCGCGATGGATCTGATTCTGCTCGGCGGATTTACCGGCAAAGAGGTGGATGCGCACGACTGGAATAATCTCCTCACGATGTTGGGGTGGCTGCAATATGACCATCGCCTGGCGCATCTCTCGTATGGCATCGGTACGGTGCTGATGCTGGGCTCGTTGCTGTGGGGAGCGGTGTTGCTCCGGCGACAATATCGGCGGTTGGACTGGTAGGCACGTCCGATGACGATCCCATGCTTGAAAACCTTGGAGACATCGGGCACACTGCCGGGCATGTCACTCGTCTGGATGCTCTGCCGAATGTCCGCCTGTTGGTGTGTTCTGTGGGCCGGCTTCCCAATGGACGTGCTCCATGCGGAAGAGCGTGCCTCGCGGTTTACGTTGGTGTTGAATGGCGAGGCGGTGAAAGACTCGGCGAGCGGCCTCATCTGGGAGCGGGAGCCGGATTACATTTTTGATGTGTGGGACCGGTCCGTTGCGCGCTGCGCGACGAAAACCGTCGGTGGAACGCAGGGCTGGCGCGCGCCGAGCATTGAGGAAATCAAGACCCTGGTCGATCTCGACCAGCAGGATCCTTCGCTCCCGGCAGGCCATCCTTTCCGCAATATCAAGTCCGGCATCTACTGGACCGCCACACCCCATCCCAAGGACGACATCGTGGCCTGGCAACAAAGTTTCTTTTCCGGTCAGGCGGTGACCGATCAGAAATCCGGCACCCGGCGATTGTGGTGTGTGCTCGGACAGGCCGGCCAATAACCTCTCAGTTGCCTTGCAGTCAGTCTCCTCCTCCCGCCGCGACAGATTCTCCTACAGTTCACGTGAGTCGATCTGATCTCAGCGTGTCCTTCACGGCGGATACGTTGCGCAGCGGCCAAGAAGGTGATAAATGAAGAGGTGATACGGCATTCGTTTCACTTGTACTTTGACAACTGCAAGAGCTGACGTGTCTCTTGATGATTCGGTGAGCATCGCGATGCTGCGTGTGAGGAGAGGGTAGTGTCGTAATGACCACCCTCCTGACCGTCCTTCTCGCCTGCTACCTTCTCGGAGGAGTGCTCCCTCTCTGTACATCGCGCCCGTCTCTTCAAAATAGTCTGGCCCATAGTAGTGCCGCTGCGGGCGGCGCGGCCGGCATTGCGCTGGGGCTTGGTGGACTCTTCGCGGCCCAACCACTGACCCTCTCTATTCCCTCTAACATCCCCTATCTCACGTGTGCGCTGCGCCTCGATCCGCTGGCGGCGTTCTTCGTCCTGACTATTTCACTGGTCGGGCTGGCCGCCTCCATCTACGCCTATGGCTACGTGCGCGAGTTTACGGGTCGCGTGTCGGTCGGCCTGCTCGGTTCCCTCCTCAATGGATTCTTGCTCTCCATGACCCTGGTGGTCCTGGCCGACAACGGGTTCTTCTTCCTCATCGTCTGGGAAGTGATGTCTCTGCTGTCTTACGTCCTGGTGGTGACGGAGCATGAGCGGCCCGGCGTGCGTGAGGCCGGGCTGTTTTATCTGATCATGACGCATGCGGGGACGGCCTTCATCATTCTGACATTTCTGCTCTTTGCTCAAGAAACCGGTTCCTTCTCCTTCGAGGCGTTTCGGCATCCTGACCAGCGGTTGCCGGAAGGCTTGCGATCGATCGCCTTTTTCACGGCGTTGATCGGATTCGGCGCCAAGGCCGGCATTGTCCCGTTGCACGTATGGTTGCCCTACGCGCATCCGGCGGCGCCGTCCCACATCTCAGCCTTGATGTCGGGCGTGATGATCAAGACGGCGATCTATGGGTTGATTCGGGTGTACTTTGATTTTTTTGAAGGACAGTTTCCCTGGTGGTGGGGTTTTACAGTGTTGAGCGTCGGGGCATTATCCGCCCTTCTGGGCGTCATGTATGCGCTCATGGAACACGACTTGAAGAGCCTGCTCGCATTCTCGAGTGTGGAAAATGTCGGGATTATTCTGTTGGGGATCGGCGCAGGGATGATATTTCACACCTATGGCCTGGACGAACTGGCCGCGCTGGGATTGCTCGCCGGACTCTACCACACCATCAATCACGCGGCATTCAAAGCGCTGCTCTTCCTCGGGGCAGGGTCGCTGCTGTTCGCGACGCACACGAGAAACATCGAGCAGTATGGGGGCCTGCTCAGGCGCATGCCATGGACCGGGCTGTGTTTCCTGATCGGGGCCGTGTCGATTGCGGCGCTTCCGCCCACCAGCGGCTTCGTCAGCGAATGGTTGATCTTTCAGAGCCTCTTTCTCAGCGTGCAGTTGCCGACGTTATTTCTGAAGCTCATGTTGCCGATTGTCGCCGCGATCCTTGCGCTGACCGGCGCACTGGGGTTGGCCTGTTTTGCAAAAGCCTTCGGCCTCTCGTTTCTGGCGCAGCCCCGCAGCCCTCAGGCCCGGCATGCCGTGGAAGTGCCGGTAGCGATGCGAATCGGGATGGGCTTACTGGCGACGAGCTGCGCGCTGTTGGGCTTAGCGCCCATGCTGGTCGTTCCCCTGTTGGATCGGGTGACCGCTCCGTTGACGGGAGTGACGATCAGCGACAAAGTGCTGGCGCTCGACGGCTGGGTTGTCGCACCCGTGACGGTGGAATTCTCCAGTATTTCCATGCCGGTTCTGGCGGCGTTGCTGGTCGGCGCGGGAGGGCTGGGACTGGCGATTGCCCGGCTGCTCAGGAAGGGGATGCCGGCGCGATATTCCAGAACATGGGGATGTGGCCTTCCGCTCACGCCGCGGATGGAATATACCGCAACCGGCTTCGTGCAACCGATCAAGCAGGTGTTCGAGACGATCTATCAGCCGACGGTGAAGCTGGAGCGAGAATTTCTGGAGCAGTCGAAGTACTTCATCCGGCATCAGCGATTCCACAGTACCATTGAACCGCTCATCGAACAGTATCTGTATCAGCCGGTCGTCACCGCGCTGCTGGGGGCGGCGGAGCGTCTGCGCGTCATTCAGGCCGGCAGCCTCCATCTCTACCTGACCTATATTTTCCTGACGCTGGTGCTGTTGTTGCTCTGGGCAGGGTAGCTCCTGACAGAAGAGGACGTTCACGGTGACGAGCCGTCAGTAAGTGGCGGGTGAGGACAGACGTGCAGGTGATGCTTCAAATCGGGTTCGTCTTTATGCAGCTCAGCATGCTGCTCGCCCTCTCTCCGTTCATCGTCGGCGTGATCCGAAAGGTCAACGCACGCCTTCAATGCCGCCGTGGTGCGAGTCTGTTGCAGCCCTATGCCGATTTGGCCAAGCTGTTCGGCAAACAACCGGTGATCTCCTCCACCGCCTCGTGGATTTTTACGGCTGCGCCCTACATTGTGTTCGCGTCGACGGTGGCGGCCGGGCTGTTGATGCCGGTGTTCATTTCCCACACACCGCTCAGCTTTGCCGGCAACATCATCGCGCTGGTGTATATGCTGGCCCTCGGGACGTTTTTCCTGATTTTGGCCGGATTGGACGCCGGATCGACGTTTGGCGGAATGGGGAGCAGTCGAGAGGCCATTGTGGCGACGCTGGCCGAACCGGCCATGATTCTGTCGATTCTGGCCATTGCCTTGACGGCCGGGTCGACCAATCTGAGTACGATCGTGCACCAGTCGGCGCTGCTGGAAGGCATGGTGTTGGCGCCGCCCGCCCACCTCATGGCTCTGGCCGCCATGTTTATCGTGACATTGGCGGAGACCGGGCGTGTGCCGGTGGACAATCCGGCGACGCATCTGGAGCTGACGATGATCCATGAAGCCATGCTGCTCGAATACTCCGGCCGGTACCTGGCGCTGATGGAGTGGGCGGCGGGGATCAAGCTGCTGGTGTTCCTGACGTTGCTCGTCAACGTGTTCGCGCCGTGGGGGATCGCGACGGAGGCGACGCCATCGGCCCTGGCGACTGGCGTGGCGGTGTATGTCGTGAAAGTGACGGGGCTGGCGGTCATCATCGGGGTGATTGAATCGATGTTCGCCAAGTTGAGACTGTTTCGCGTGCCGGAATTGCTGGGTTCAGCCTTTATCCTGGCGCTACTGGCCTTGGTGTTTTTCTACACGTTACGAGGATAAGGCGATGTCGGAATCAACACAGCTCGGGTCGCAGCTCGTCGATCTCTGCTCGGTGCTGCTCCTGTTGAGTTGCTTTGCGATCGTCGCGCAGCGGCGGCTCTCGGCCTGCGTCGATCTGTTCGCGTTGCAGTCGTTCTTTTTAGCGACCACCGCGGCGCTGGTCGCCTTCCTGACCGGGCATCGGCACATCTATGTTGCCGCGGTGCTGACCGTGGTCATCAAAGTGATCGTATTGCCGCGGATCCTTCGAAAAGTCATCGAACGTCTGAATGTGTCGCGGGAATTGGTCATGAACATCAACATTCCAGCCGGGCTGCTGATCTGCGGCGGCCTGGTGGTGGTGGCATTTTTTATCACGCAGCCCATTATCCCGCTGGGATATCTGCTGACTCGGGATTCGCTGGCCCTTGCCCTGGCCATCATCTTGATCGGATTGTTCACGATGATCGCCCGGAAGAAAGCCGTGACACAAATGGTCGGGTTTCTGGTGATGGAGAACGGCGTCTTTCTGGGCACCACGGCAGCGGCCTACGGCATGCCGTTGATCGTCGAGTTAGGGGTGTTCTTCGATGTGCTCGTCGCGGGACTGATCGCTGGCATTTACACCCATCGTCTGCAAGATGCGTTCGATAGCGTGGATACCAGCGAGTTGACGGTGTTGAAGGAATGAGGACCTTGATGACGGAGCGCGTGCGTACAGGTGCCCCATGTGGCCGGTGATCGTGTTGTTGGTCGGGCCGGTTCTGGCCGGTCTGTCGAGTCTGGTGATCCAACGGGCCCGCCTGTTGCACGCCGTTAATTTTACGACCATGGTGGCCTTGGCCGTCGCCGAGACGCTCCTCACTCGACAGGTGTTGGCGGACGGATCGGTCACGACATTGGGCACGCTCGTCTATGTGGATGCGTTGTCCGACTTTATTCTCATCATCATTACCGCCATCGGGCTCTCCTGCTCGCTGTACATGTGGTCGTATATGGATGAGCAGGTCGCGCGGGGCGTGATTGCGCCGAAGCACCTGGGAATCTTCTTCTTCCTGTTTCACATGTTTCTGTTCGCCATGGTGGCCGCGACGATGGCCAATAGCCTGGGCGTGCAATGGGTAGCGGTGGAAGGCACGACGCTGGCGACGACTTTCCTGATCGCCTTTTTCCGACGCAAGGAATCGCTCGAAGCCGGTTGGAAGTATTTGATTCTCTGCTCGGTGGGCATCGCTCTGGCCCTGTTCGGCGTGGTGCTCACCTATTATTCGTCGGTGCGGGTGCTTGGCGATGCCAGTTCGGCGTTGAATGTGACGGAGTTGATCGGAGTCGCAGATCGATTAGACCCGAACGTCCTGAAGCTGGCGTTTCTCTTTATCCTCGTCGGGTATGGCACGAAGGTCGGCTTGGTGCCGATGCATACCTGGTTACCCGATGCCTATACGGAAGCGCCGGCGCCGGTGGCGGCGATGTTGGCCGGAGTGTTGGAAACAGTGGCCGTCTATACAGTGCTGCGCAGCAAGGCGCTCGTCGATCAGGCGCTCCCGCCCCAGTTTACCGGTAATTTGCTCCTCACCTTCGGATTCGTGTCGTTTGTGGTGGCGTCGCTCTTTATCCTCCTTCAGCACAATTACAAGCGGCTCTTTGCCTATTCGAGCATCGAGCATATGGGGCTGGCCATGCTCGGCTTCGGAGTGGGCGGACTGGTGGGCACCTTCGGCGGCCTCTTCCATTTGCTCAATCATGCGTTAGCCAAGGCGTTGGCATTTTTTGTCGCGGGCAATATTCACCGGCGGTACGACTCGTTGGAAATCGACCAGGTACGAGGGCTCGCCAGGTCACAACCGATTACGGCAGTGGCGACCCTTGTGGCCGGGTTTGCCCTAATCGGGCTGCCTCCGTTTTCGCCGTTCGTGAGCGAGTTGTTGGTGGTGTCGGCACTTTCCGCCCAGAATTTTGCATCCGATACGATGCATGTCGGTCGATTCGTGGCGGTGACGGTCTCGGATGAAATGCGGAGTCTCGGTCTCGTCGGCGTCTTTTTATTCTTCGGCGTCGTCCTGTTCGGCGGCATGATGGCGCGCATTGGCGCGATGGTGTGGGGTACTCCGCAGGACGGGATCACCCGGGGCGAAGCCTGCACTGTCGGCCATGTGCCGGTCTTGGCCATGATCGTGGCGTTGGTTGGCTTGAGCGTCATGATTCCCGAGTCGTTGCGGACATTGGTGACCAGGGCCGTTCACGTGATTGTGGTGAGGTAACACCGATGCCCGATGGCCAGACCGCAGTCGCGCGAGTACAGGAAGCCTTTCCACAGACTGTCATGCAGGTCGGCTCGATGCACGGTGTGCCGATGCTGCGCCTGCACAAGCAGGACGTGCCGGCGGTCGCCCGCTATATCCACACAGACCCACAGGTGCTCGGCTCGCTCTCCTTGTTGTGGGCCGTCGATCACCGTCCCCGCGAAGCCCGTTATGAACTCTGTTATCTGTTCACGTTGGCGGAACGGAAAGACTGGCTGCTTCTTTCGAGTGATCTCGCAGGGGGTGAGCGCGAGTTTGCGTCGATCACGCCGGTGGTGCACGCGGCGAAGTGGTACGAACGGGAGATCCGCGATCTCTTCGGCCTGATCCCTGTCGGGCATCCGGACATGCGGAGATTGGTTCGCCATGAACATTGGCCGAAGGGATCGCATCCGCTGAAGAAGGACTTTGTGTGGGACCAAGTGCTGGAGCGCGTGCAGGGAGAATACGCGTACAGGAAAATGCACGGCGATGGAGTCTTCGAAATTCCTGTCGGGCCGATCCACGCAGGCGTCATCGAATCGGGCCATTTCCGGTTGTCGGTGGCGGGCGAACCGATCTTGCAACTCGAAGTGCGGCATTTCTGGAAGCACCGCGGGGTGGAAAAATTGTTCGAGCAACAGCGGCTGACGGAGGCGGTGCCGCTTGCGGAGCGTGTGTCGGGCGATACCTCGGTGGGCCATAGTGTGGCCTATTGTCAAGCGGTGGAGACGCTGTTGGGGATGACGGTGCCGCCGCGAGCCCGCTATCTGCGTAGTCTCTTTCTCGAACTGGAACGGCTGCACAATCACATCGGTGATGTCGGCGCCATCTGCAACGATACGGCCTATGCCCTGGCGCATGCGCACTGTGGCCGTCTGAAGGAACAGCTCATGCAGCTGAACGATCGCCTGACCGGCTCACGCTTTTTGCGAGGCGTGAATAGGGTGGGAGGAGTGGTCCTGGATCTTTCCGGCCCGCAGCTGTCGCAAGTCGATGCGGAACTCCATGCCATCGAGCGAGAGTTTGTCGAAATTGAAACCATACTCTTCGCCAATGCCTCCCTGACCGAACGGTTGGAGAATACGGGAGTGCTGTCGGAACATACCGCGTGGGATCATGCCGTCATGGGTGTCGTGGGCCGCGCCTCCGGCGTCGATCGTGATTTGCGTCGAGACCGGCCGTTCGCTGCGTATCACGAGTGCCAACCGAAGGTGGCGGTGTATCGGTACGGAGATGTCCGCGCCCGCATGCGGGTGCGGCTGGATGAAGTGCACGACTCGATCCGTCTGATCCATACGCTTCGCCGGCAGTTGCCGACTGGGCCAGTCGTCGCGCTGTCGGTTGATCCTCCAACGCCGGGGCAATGGGCGATATCGGCCGTCGAAGGTTGGCGCGGCGAAATTTTGTACGTCGTCATGGCGGGGGAAGAGGGACGGATTCACCGATGTAAAGTTCGGGACCCGTCGTTTGTGCATTGGCCGGCGATCCAGTGGGCCGCAGTAGGAAACATCGTGCCGGACTTTCCGCTGATCAATAAGAGCTTCAATTTGTCGTATGCGGGCAATGACCTGTGAGACACGAGCGCTCAGCGATCAGCAGTCGCGTCTGAGCTGAGACCTGATGGCCGGAGGCTGACAGCCAAGGAGATGCCATGTTTCGGATCATTAAGAAAAGTCTTTCGACTGGTGTCGTGACGGGGCACTATCCTGCCGTGAAGTCGCCTTCCGAGCCGGTGAGCCGTGAGGCGATCGAGAAAGCGAAGCCGTTCAGGCGGTCCCTGACAATCCGGGAGGTGGACACCGGGTCGTGTAATGCCTGCGAGATGGAAATGAATGCCCTGACCAATTCCATCTATGACGTGGAGCGGTTCGGGGTGCATATTGCGGCTTCACCGCGCCACACCGATGCGCTGGTGGTGACTGGGCCGGTGACCGTGAACATGGAGCGTGCGTTAAAGGACGTCTATAAACAGACGGCCGATCCGAAGATCGTCATTGCGCTGGGTGATTGCGCGATCAATTGCGGGGTGTTCAAAGGCAGTTACGCGGTGACGGGTCCGGTAGAACGCCATATCCCGGTGGATGTCCGTATCGCCGGATGCCCTCCTCGGCCGGCGGAGATCCTCGCGGTGTTGGACATGCTCCGGGGCGCGCGTACCGAAGCAGACAAATAATCCGCTCGGAGTGCTCTCTGAGACTTTTCCGGTTCCTTTCTCTCCGCAATTCGTTTACATCTCTCCTGATTCTCGGCAATTTAGTGCGAGCGCCGCCAGCCTGTGAGTGTGGGATGACACGAGTTCACCATCCGAGCGCCTCTGCCTCTCCGGCTACCCGGAACGCTCCACGCTGGTGGATGAGATGGTGTGGACGGGCGGTCTTCCTATGGATCTCGCTCGCCTCGCTCGTCTTTGCCGACAGGGGGGCAGCGGCCGATGTATCGCCTGCTGTCGTTGAGGCGTCTTCTCTCTGGCATTACGGCGCCTATCTCGATGTCGGCTACATTCTCAATTTCAATTTCCCGGAGAACCATCTCTGGCGAAATCGGGCGACGGCGGCGCGGCACAACGAGTTCGCACCGAACATGGCCCTGGCCTATGTTCGCAAAGACGCGACGGAGTCATCGCGGTGGGGCATGGAGCTTGGGGTGCAAGGCGGATACGACTCCGAACGATTTGCGTTTTTGCATGGCGAGCGTGAAGTGAGCGGGGCCGACACGCTCCGGCACATCCATCGCGCGAATGTCTCCTACCTGGCGCCGGTCGGGAAGGGACTCACGATCACGGCAGGACTCTTCAACAGTCTGGTCGGCTATGAGTCGCTCTATGCCAAGGACAATGTGAACTATACTCGTTCCTGGATTGCCGACAACACGCCCTATATGATGTTCGGGATCAATGCCAAATATCCGCTCACCGACAACCTGACGGTCACGGCCTTCGTGATCAACGGCTACTATCACCTTTCGCATCCGAACGACCAACCGAGTTACGGCGGGCAGTGGGCCTACAAAGCGAGTCCGCGACTCACGCTGACACAGACCGTCTATGGGGGGCCGGATCAGACCAACACGGCTCTGCAGTTCTGGCGGTTTTATGCGAATCACATTGTCGAATGGAAAGGGGACGACCTGACGATTGCGGCTTCGTACGATATCGGAACTGAGAATATCGCTGATCGGCCCGGACACCCACGTGCTTTCGTGACCGGTGGGAACATCGTAGCGCGCTGGCATGTCGCTGGTCCTTGGGCTCTCGCGGTCCGGCCGGAGTTCTATTGGGATCGGAACGGTCGTTGGACGGGATCGGAGCAATTCGTGAAGGCGATGACATCCACGGTCGAATACCGGATTCCCTACAAATGGACGAACACCACCGTGCGGCTCGAACATCGATGGGATGAATCGACCGGAGCAGGAGGCGGATTCTTCCGGCGGGGTGAGCTGCAACCAGGTGTGCTGAGCCTCACGCCGAATCAGCATCTGGTGTTGCTGGGCATTCTCTGGACCTTCGACAGTCCGTAGTCGGGCGCTGAAAATGGCATCGGGCTTCGTTCTCGTTTCGCTCACGACTTCGACGTACTGCTGTGAGTACGCCTCAGTCCTTCACTCACTGCGGCCTCGCCCGAAAGCCATTTTGAGCGCCCGAGCAATCGCTCAATTGGAAACTCGTTGCTTCTCCTTAATCAGCCGCAGCATATCGGCCAGTTCTTTTCCGAACCGTTCGAGCGCCACATCTTTGGCTTCGGCAACGGCGGCCTTGTCGTCGAGTGACGGCGCCGGGCCGATGAGTGTCGTTTCCCCTTCCGCCGTTTGCGTGCCGTAGAGATACCCGGTCCGGACATCCCACAGGGTGCCTTCCATCATGAACAGCGCGTGGCATTCGGTGCCGTGGGCAAAGTAGGTGCCGATGCCGGTGGCGTACCACCAGGCGTGGCTGTTGTTGTACCGTTCAAAGGCCGAAGCCCCGTCGATGATGAGGATCGCGTCGGCGTTGTAGCGGGCCGCGGCAAGTCGTATGTCGCGAAGCGTATTGCCTTGCACGGTTGAATTGGCGAGCAGGAAAGTCCGTTGAAGAATCCCTTCCTCCTGTACCGGTTCCAGCGCGCGTTGGACGCGGGCGCCGTCGGAACTGACCCAGTCCACTCGTTGCAGAGCGGGCCGGCTGGGGAAATCCTCATGTTTGAAATAAATGGCCAGGCGATAGGGTGTCGGCAAGGTGGCCTGGGTGGCCATGGTGTTGGCAATGTCGCGATCAGTCGCCACGTCCGGATGGTCATGAAAAGATTCCTGCAGGAGGTGGCGGTTCAACCCGCGGGCTCCGGTGCAGGCGGCGCAGGTTATGGTGAGGATGAGTGCCAGAACAAGAGGATGCGTACCCGTTCTCATGCGGCTCCTGTGATTAGAGTGAGGTCGAAGGTCTGGTCGGATCGATGTCGGATAGGGCTTCGAGCGCCAGCATCAGGGCGTGCGTTCCGGAACGGCCATGGCCCAGCGCGGCCACCTGCTCGTAGAGCTGGTGCGCGAGCGTCAGTCCTGGAAGGGTGAGCTGCCGGCGTCGTGCTTCCTCAAGGGCAATGCCCATGTCTTTGATGAAATGCTCGACGAAGAAGCCGGGATCAAAATTGCGAGCCAGGATGCGCGGCGTCAGGTTGTCCAGCGTCCAGCAGGCGGCGGCGCCGCCGCGGATCGATTCCAGCATGCGCGGCAGGTCGAGCCCGGCCTTGTAGCCGTAGAGCAGGCTTTCGCAGACGCCGATCATCGTGCCGGCAATCACGATTTGATTGCAGAGCTTCGTATGTTGACCGGTCCCCGAATCACCTTGGTGTACGATCTTTTTGCCCAGACATTCGAGTAGCGGCATGATCGTGTGTACGGCGCCGGCTTCGCCGCCGACCATGATCGATAAGGTTGCATCGCGGGCGCCAATATCCCCGCCGGACACCGGCGCATCGACGGCACGCAGGTCTCGCGATTGAGCCGCGAGCGCAATCTGCTTGGCAAGTGAGGGTTCGGTGGTAGTCATATCAACCAGCACCATGCCCGCGCTGGCCCCTGCCAGTACGCCATGGTCCCCGAAGTACACCTGGCGCACATCCTGAGGAAATCCCACCATCGTGATGAGGATGTCGGTTTGCTCGGCCACGGCGCGAGGAGAATCGGCCCAGGTCGCGCCCTTGGCCAAAATCGCCGAGGCTTTGCTGCGGTTGCGGGTATACAACGTGAGGCGATAGTGGGCGGCCTGGAGGTGCCGGCACATGGATGCGCCCATCACGCCGGTGCCGATCCAGCCGACGCGCGTATGGGCGGGAGCCGCGACGCGGGGAACCTGGTCAAGTGGACGGGTCGTCATCGGTTATTCCGCCAACGGCGTGATTCGGTTCGCAATCGCTTGCACCACACCTTCTTGATCCATCGCGATTTTTGCGCCCTTGAAGCTCAACGCATAGCCTCCATGGCTGGGAGCCTGAACCGTCGCATCCACCGCGACGCGGGCACCGTCTTCCACGTCGGGATCCTTCACCATCGGCACGCCGCACAGCCCCGGCACGGCGATGGACAGAGTGGCCGTGTCGTCTTCCAGGTTGAAGAGATAGCCGCCATAACAGGTTGAGCCGGCGGGGATCTCGTACGGATCGAGCGGCTGGACTTGGCGCACAGTGCCTTTGAGCGTGATCTGTCGCAAGTGAAACAACGCCGGATCGGCGAGCACTTCCTGTACGGTCACGGCTTCTTGCGCGGACACCCTGTTGCCCTCGATAAGACACAATGCCAGGCAAGCCAGTAGCCGGGTGCCGACACGGAGTGCTTGGTGAGAGGTGTTGCTGTTCATCGGTTTCATTCTACATGCTTTCTCTCCGTCGTCGCCAACATAGGCTTTCCTGTTCTGACTCGATATAATCGCCCGTGACGGAGGTTGAGTTCTACGTAGGGAGTCGTGACGCAGAAAAAGATGTGTGGGCATTCGGCAATTGCCACTGGGACCGGGAAGGAGCCGCAATGAGCGACGTGCACAAGCAGATAGGGACGTACATACAGGATATCCGCCCGCAGTATGAAGATATGCTCGGGCAGGCGGTCGAAATTCCGTCCATCAGCATGGATCCCCGGCACGCGCCCGACGTGCGGCGCATGGCCGAACTCGCGGCGCACTATTTGCGGGAGGCCGGCGCGGAAGCGCATATCGTCGAAACGCCGGGGTATCCGGTCGTGTCAGGCGGCTGGACGGTCGATCCGCACTATCCCACCGTGACGGTCTACAATCACATGGATGTTCAGCCGGCGCAGGAACCGGAATGGAAGCAGTCTCCCTTCGCCTTTCAGAATGAGAATGGCATCTATCGTGGGCGTGGGGCGACAGACGACAAGGGGCCGGCCCTCGCGGCCCTCTTCGCCGCGCGCTATGCGATCGATCAGGGGGTGCCGATCAATGTGCGTTTTCTTTGGGAACTGGAAGAGGAAAACGGAAGCCCGAGTTTTGCCTCCGCGATCAAGAATCGGGCGGCGATTCCGCGTCCGGACTCCGTGGTGATTTCGGACACGATCTGGCTCTCGAAGAATCAACCCGCGATGCCCTACGGGTTGCGGGGGTTGCTCGGTGCACGGCTGGTGTTACGAACCGGAACCAAGGATGCCCATTCCGGCGTGACTGGTGGGGCGGCTCGGAACCCGCTCGTGGAGTTGATGGAGATCGTCCATGCCTGTGTCGATGCGAAGACCGGCAAGGTGAAGATCCCCGGTTTTTACGATGAGGTCGTGCCGCCGACAAAGGCCGAGATCGCGAGTTTCCTTAAATCGGGATTTCAGGTGAGCAAGTTTAAGCAGGCGTACGGATTCAAAACGTTGCGCACGGACAATCCGGCTGAGGTCATGCGGAGGATTTGGGCCGCGCCGACGTTCGAGGTGCATGGGCTGACCGGCGGTTATCATGGTCCCGGCGTCAAAACCATCGTCCCAGGTCATGGCGAACTCAAAATCAGTATGCGATTGGTGCCGGGTCAAACGCCTGAAAAGATCTTCACGTTGTTGAAGAACTATGTTGCGAAGTTGAATCCGGCGGTGAAGGTGGAACGAGAAGGCATGTTGCATCCATTCCGCGGCGTGTTCGACGGGCCGTATGTTGAGGCCGTGAAGCGTGCAGTCCGGACCGGATTTGGTAAAGAGCCGGCGTTTATCCGCGAAGGCGGTTCGATTGGCGCGGTGGTGACGATGCAAAAGGCGTGGAAAGTTCCGATCCTCTTTATGGGACTCAGCCTCCCCGAGCACGGGTATCATGCGCCGAATGAGTACTTCGATTGGGGGCAGGCCTCCGGCGGCATCAAGGCCTTCGTGCATTATTTTTCAGAGTTGGCCGCACAGCGTTAGCCGGCGCGCCGGCAGGGCCTTATTGTAGCGAATGCATGTCGATGACGAAGCGGTACCGCACGTCGCCGCGAACGAGGCGATCGTAGGCCTCATTCACCTTCTGAATCGGGATGACTTCCACGTCGGCGCCGCATCGGTGCTTCGCGCAGAAGTCCAACATCTCCTGCGTTTCCTGAATGCCGCCGATCAATGAGCCCACCAGTCTCCGCCGTTTGAGAATCAAGGGAAAGGCCCCCAGTTGCGCCGGTTTGTCCGGCACGCCGACGAGAATCATCGTGCCGTCGGTTTTGAGCAATTCCAGTTGGGCATCCAGGTCATGGGGCGCCGAGACGGTGTCCAGAATGAAGTCGAAGTGTTTGGCCAGCGTGGTGAAGGTTTTGGGATCGGACGTCTTGTAAAATTCTTTGGCGCCCAATCGTTTTGCATCGCGCCGCTTTTTGTCGGAATGACTCAGCACGGTCACGTGAGCGCCCAGGGCTTTTCCGATTTTGACGGCCATATGCCCCAGTCCTCCCAGGCCGACCACCGCCAGGCGATGGGTCTTGCCCACGCCCCAGTGGTGTAATGGTGAGTACGTCGTAATGCCGGCGCAGAGAAGCGGTGCCGCTTCCTCGGGACGCAACTGCTTGGGGATACGAAGCACATAGCGTTGATCGACGACCACTTTGGTGGAGTACCCGCCATAGGTCGGGGTGACGCCGTCCCGCTCCTTTCCGTTGTAGGTAAAGCTGATATGGCCTTCGCAGTACTGCTCTTCGCCTTTTTTGCATTGCGGGCAGGTCCGGCAGGAATCGACGAAACATCCCACGCCAACCATTTGGCCGACCTTGAATTGCTTCACTGAGGCGCCGACCCGTTCGACGACGCCCACGATTTCATGTCCGGGCACCATCGGGAACATCGACCCACCCCATTCATCCCGTGCCTGATGCACGTCAGAATGACAAATACCGCAGTAGCGGATGGCAATGAGCACATCCTGCCGGCCCACGTCGCGGCGTGAAAACGTGAAGGGAGCGAGTCGGGATTTCGCGGTACGGGCGGCGTAACCTTTGACATCCATCATAGTTTCTTTTCCTTACGGTCTGATCCTGCAGCGCTCGTCAGCCCGGAGGTTATTGAGGCTGCGCAGGCTGCGGGTACTCCGGTTCGAGTGTGATGCCGATGATGCCGGGGTCCTGCTCCCAGGCGCCTGGCGCAATGAGGCCGAGGAGCGGCAGCAAGAACAACGCACCTCCGATGACATCGACAATGCCGACGCTGCTGAGTTTCCGGCCTGTCACTCTGGTTTGTGGTGTGTAGCCGGCCTTTTGCACTTCAACCGTGAGGTCTCCCCGGCGCGAAACCTGATGTTGCAGCGGGGTCGTGCCGGCCAGGGTGCCGTTGATCAAGACATTGGCTCCCGGGGGCTCCGAATTCACAGACAGTGATTGCGAACTCCCGCCAAAGATCGAGCAGGCAGTCAGATTCAGGTAGCAGACTGCGAGGAAGGCGATGCCGACACGTCTGTGCGCGTTGCGATGATGTGATGTGTCCGGCATCGGCTGCTCCCGTTCAGTGGTGGTGCGCCATCGTTACCACAGCTTGTGCGGGTTGACAAGGTACGGAGAGGGGCGAGCGTGCCTATGGGAAGATGGCGTGGTCAGGCGGACGGGGAAGGGCCTGCGCCCTCCCGCCATCCGATCTGTTGCCATGGTGAGGTTTGGCTAGGGAGCCGTCGCCAGGATGGGCGCAAAGATCGGGTCAGCATCCAGCACCGCTTTGAGCAGGCCGGTATGGAGGAAGTAGCGCCAAGCCTCATCGGTTTTCCCCGGCACTTCATCGAACCAGCGTTTCGCTTCGGTGAGGTGGTGGAGCATTTTCGCCTTGTCCCCATAGTCGGGCAGAAAGATCATGGTATAGGCCATGGCATATTCTGCGAGGAACTTGTCGAGGGGAAGTTCGGCGAGTGCCAGTGAGGCTTCGGCATTGGCGTAGGCTCGGGGCGTTTCCGTGTCATGCAAAATGCGGTTCCAGGACACCTTGTTGATGCGAGACCAGGCGAGTTGAAGCAGGGCTTCGGCCTTGGGTGTTCTGCGGTGCTCAGGAATATCTTTGACCAGGGCTTCAAAGGTTTCGACCATCGGAATCTGATCGTTGTTCCACCGATAGGCGACGCCCAGCCGAAACCGGTTGTCGAGCTGCTCCGGTCGGATTTCGGCCAGGGTTTGGAGAGCCGGAATCAGGCGATAGAGCCAGTCTGCCGGCGTGGGTTGGGAGAGGCCGCCCATTTCCATGCCGTTGGAGAGATCCAGGCGGGCCCCCTGCGCATAGATGTTCCAGTAAAATTCATCCAGCACAATACCGAGGGCCGGGTCTTTGACCGATACCTGATGGTTGCTCCTCGCCTCTCGCAGGAGCACGCTGTAGAGATGGCGAGTCAGCACCGTGAGGGCATCGGGCTGTTTGGGGTCGATGATCAACACACGGTTCAGCAACGCGACGCGGTCGCGCAGGTCTGGAAAAATGGCTGCCCGTGCCGCTGCCGCAGTCAACACGCCCGGCTGGTCGTCGGGTCCCCACCAGGCCAAAGAATCAGGCAGCGCGCGGCTGGTTTCGGTCGTGAAGGGAATTTTTTCTGCCATCATGCCGGGAGCTTCCGGCTGTGAGGGGACCGGCAGATTGAACACCGCCGTGTCTCCCGGAAAGCCATGTTGCTTCAGCCCGCTGAAGACGACCCACTGCAGGGTGACGGATTTCAACGCTCGCCGCGGCTTCTTGATCGTATTGGTCCATTTCACATTGCCCGCGGCATAGGTCACGGGCGAGGTCAGCGGATCCTGATATCGCACAGACAATTGGACCAGGGTGGTCGGAGCCGCCAGGACTTTGCCGGTGCGCGCCAGTTTGAAGGACCCCGACGGGATCGTGCGGCTATTCAAGGTGGTGACATGAAGTCCGCTGCCCGGCGGTGCAATCCCCACCGCGTCTGCCACGAAGGCAGAGGCCGGCGCTCTGGGCAGGTCATCGCCGAAGAACAGCAGCGGCCCGGCGCTTGGCCAGATCACATCCATGGCAATATCCGATCTGGTGAGCATGGGGGCATAGGCGTCGGTCAGGCTCTGCCAGCACGCATCGTAGGACGGATCATCCTTCGGCGCGAATTGTTTGACCTTGGTCGGTGAAGCGGTGAGATGCCGGTACTGGCAGGCAAAGTCCAATTGCCCGGCGGTGACGCGATCGCCCTGCGAGAGCGCTTCAGCATACCGTATGGCCGTTTGTATAGCCGGTGTGGTTTTGGGGGCGCCGGTTTTGGCATGTCCCTTTCCGCCCACGGCCGGTGCGGATTCAGCGATTCCAGCCCAGGAGCCGAGTACCAGCGCCAGGCTGAGGATGGCAATGGTCTGTCGTGTATGGAACAGGTTCCCGCGGATCATACGAAGGACCTCCGATGAGGATAAAAGAAGGTCACTCTATCACGCGGCTCTTTTCAGACGAAAGAGGTCCCGCTTGGATAGAAGGAGTTTAGGGGACCGGGGGCGGAGCGGCCGGAGAGCGGGAAAATTGAATCAGGGAGCGAATGTATTGAAGCACGGCTTGTTGGTCTTCATCGGGGAGCGCATCCTTCCAGCCGGGCATGGCGGTGCGGGGCTTGCCTTGAGCAATGGTCCGGAGCAGTTCCGTATCCGTCTTGGCGGAGGTGGCGGCGGAAATGAGATTCCCCGGGCGTGGCGACAGAAATGGAGCCTTGGGGCCGTCGCCCTTGCCGGTGGTGCCATGGCAATCCATACAATGTTCCCGATAGAGCGTCTGGCCGCGCTGCAGGCCGTCAGCGGGTTGGGCGAACAGGACGGCGGTGCCGCCACAGAGCAGCAGGATGATGAGTAACAGGCAGTGGGCACCTGCGCGAAGCAACCGCGAGGCCGACTGGACCTGTGCGCGGGACGGATGTGTCGGGGAATCAGCTGCCGACGGCTCATGCACAGCCGTGATGGGCGTCTGACGCATCACGGGGGGCTACACCGTCGCCGCGGCCTTTAAGATCTGGCGTCGAAGGGTGGCACGATCTTGTTCTGAGAGGGATGGGGAGGGCCGATGCTGGCAGAGCCGAACGGTTTGGCGAAGGGAATCGAGGAATATTTCGCAGTTCGGACAATCGCCGAGGTGCGCGCGAATTTCTTTGCAGATCTCGCCGGACAACTCGTCGTCCAGATAGGCCGAGAGACGTTCGAGGATTTTGAGGCAATTCCGTTTCCGATGCCCCTGATGCGGGGTGGGCTTGCGGGTGCCTGGATATGTGCGTACACGGTCTGCCATGGTCATACTGCTTCTTTGACTATACCAAACTATCGATCCACAGTGGCAACGTCGCGGTGAAATTCTTCGGCGACCCCTTTCCCGCTGATTTCTTTCCTGACAAACAGGCGAGCTCGATGCAGTCTGGATTTGATGGCGCGCTCGCTCAGTCCGAGAATGTCTCCGACTTCTTTGGCGCTCAACCCTTCCATGTCGCGCAGGACGAGGACCATCCGGTATTTCCGCGGCAATTTGGCGATGGCCCGGTCTAAGATTTCCCGTAGTTCCTTGTTTTCGAGGGCTTCCTGAGGGCTCAGTCCCTCCATCGGTATCTGCAGCGCAAACTCGCCTTCCGAGGTCGGCACGAATTCGGTGAGGGACAACTCGCGCTCCGGCTCGCCTTTTCGCTTTCGCCGCATGCGCTGGCAGGCATGGGACGCGATGGCATACAGCCAGGTCGACACCCGCGCATCCCCGCGAAAGCGGTCGTAGGCGCGATAGGCGTTGAGAAATGTTTCCTGGACCAGGTCTTTGGCCGCTTCGGCTTCGCCGCACAGCCGATAGGCAAATCGATACATGACGTCGACATGGTCTCGATACAGCTGATCGAATGGAGGGGATACAGAGGGGGACAGGCCGTGTCCATCAGGGGAGGCCGGCGGACTTTTCTTCCGTGATGCCATACGCGGAAGGGAGTCTACGGGTGGCGTTCAGAGACTGTCAAGCGAGCAAGTCGGCGCGACCGCTGTCGCCGGCGAACCGCTAATTGACACGCCGGACGTCGACCAATTCACCCTGCCGACCCAGCTCGACGGTGATCGGCAAGCCTTCCTTCAGTGCCGAGAGGGCCGCCGGCCGTTGCGCGAGAGGGATGGATTGCGCGCCCTCCGGACTTTGCATGATCAATGCGCTTTGCCCTTCCGGCGCATAGGTCAGCGGGCCGGAGAGGAAGCGGCGGGATGGAGTGGACACCCCGTCTTGATACAGGTCGATCGCCACGTGCCGATCCTGCACCCACACGGACATCTCCTGCCCGACTTTGGCGTTACGGACGCCGGTTTTCCCGCTCACGGTGACGATGCCCAGGGGCGTTTTCAGAAACACATAGTTCGACTTCAGTTTCGAGACCGTGCCGTTCAGGAGGAGGTGCACCGAGGACGGCGTACGCGGAACCTGATTCACTTGCAGATCGTATTGCACGTCATGCAGGCCGCGCACCGTGCCGCTTCCATCGACTTCGATGGTAAAGGGCTGCTCGTCCGAGCGCCCGGCGATTTTCGCGGCCAGCCCGCCGAGCGCGAAGGATCGTTCGCCGTCCGGCGTCCAGAGGGCGACGGTCTGTTTCTCGGGGGAGGTGAAATTGGGCATGGCCGTCACATACCGATGCACCAGTTTGTCGGCTCCCCTCTCGCGGATATCAATCACCGTGGTGGTGCCATGCACCCAGAGCGTAATCTTTTGCGAGTTCTTGACGTCGCGCAGCGTCGTTTTGGAACTCAGCGAGAGGGGACCGATCGGTGTCTGCAGAAAGACGATTCCCGGCTTGGATCTCCAGATCGAACCGGACACTTGCACGGAGGGAGAAACGGGCGCGGTGGCGATCGTCTGGGTCGGTTCCGGCTCAACTGGAATTGCCTCGGGCTCAACCGGAATCGCCTCGGGTTCCACCGGGTCGGCCGGTTCAGCCAGCGGGGGCGGTTCGATGAGCGGGGCGGCGGTTTCGGCCCAACCTGTTGCGGGCAGGCCGCTCACACAGAGCAGGGCACTCAAAGAAAACGATATGAATCGGAATCGTTGGTCGGAATTCACGAAGATTACCATAATGTGTATCGAATGGTGCTGTATGGAGTGGTTTCACGCCGATTGAGCGGGGGAGAAACCGGCCGTCTCTCGTGAGCAGCCGTTTCTGCCGGATCGTGCGTGGCGTACACCGTCTCCTGAGCGAATAACATGCTGGTGGACATGAGTCAAGTTGAAAGGCCTTCGTGATGTCGAAGGAGGCTATTCTGAAACGGGATGAGCGGCTGCCTTTCCGCGCGTTATTTTTTGCGGGTCATCAAGCGAATGGGCGTGCCGGAAAAATGGTATTCCTTCCGGATTTGGTTCTCGAGAAAGCGAAGATAGGCCGGGGTCATGTTGTCGGGGTGCCCGACAAATAACGCGAAGGCGGGTGGATGTGTCGCCACTTGCGTCATAAAGGCCGACTTGCTCGCTTTGGCTGGTTTTCCCTTCCGAACCGGCAATGGGTGCTTTTCCAGCAGTCCCTGGAAAAACTGATTCAGCGCGCCGGTCGGAACACGTTTGCAGAACGAGAAATAGACCTGATCGATCAAGGCGAAGAAGCCCCGCAAGAAATCCTGCTCCAGTGCCGAGATAAAGAGCACCGGGGCCCACGCGAGGAAGGGGAAGCGGCGTTCGAGGTCCTGCTTGTACGCTTCTCGAGCATCCACGTCGTCGGACTTGAGGTCCCACTTGTTCACGACGAGAATGCAGGCGCGTCCCTGCTTGAGAATGAGCCCGGCAATCTTCGTGTCCTGCTCCGTCACGCCTTCTTCCGCGTCGAGCAGCAGCACCGCGACATCCGACCGGCCGATGGCCCGGAGCGAGCGCGCCACACTATAACCTTCGATCCCTCGCTCCACACGGCCTCGTCGGCGGATACCGGCGGTGTCGGTCAGGACATATTGCCGATCCTTAAAGGTCGCAATCGAGTCCACCGGATCACGGGTCGTTCCAGGCACGTTGCTGACGACCACCCGCGCTTCACCAAGTACGGAATTGACCAACGTGGATTTCCCGACGTTTGGACGCCCGACGATGGCGATGCGGGGGATTTCCGTCGGTGTTTCTTCGCCCGGCGGGTCGACCATATGGGGAAACAGGTCGTCGAGTAATTCGGCCACGCCGATGCCATGTTCGGCTGAGAGGGGATACAGGTGCTCCTGTCCCAGGCGATAGAAATCGGCGACGAGTGGATCGGCCTTTGGTGTATCGACCTTGTTGATCACATAAAATACCGGCTTGTCGGAGCCGCGCAATGTCGCGACCACCTCTTCATCGGGCGGCGTGAGCCCGGCGCGAGCGTCGAGGACCAGAACCAGAATGTCGGCTTCCGCGATGGCGAGTTGGGATTGTTGCCGGATCAACGACAACATGCCCTCATGGGCCGTGGGATCGAGTCCGCCGGTATCGACTAGCCTGAAATGGCGATTGCGATAGGTGGTATCGGCATAGTTGCGATCTCTCGTCACGCCGGGCACATCGTCGACGATCGCGGCTCGTGTGCCGAGAATACGATTGAAGAGGGTTGATTTGCCGACATTCGGCCGCCCGACCAGGGCGATAATCGGCAAGCGACCGCCTTCGAGCGTGAAGAGCGGTGTGACGGGACCACGAGCGGGTTTTGTGCGTGACATGGCTTGCGACCGTATCATAGAGATTTCCTTGAACACAATGACTCGTCTTGTCCTGCCGGTCTCCGTTATACTGACCTGATGCTGCAGCACCGCGCGGACTCGGCTCCTCCTCCTGTCGACTGGAGTCACATCGACGATGTGTTACTCGATATGGACGGCACGCTCCTGGACCGTCATTTCGACAACTTTTTTTTCGAAGAAGAACTCCCCAGGCGGTATGCGGCCAAACATGCGTTGGCGTTCTCGGAAGCCCGGGATCGCTTGATGAGCATGTACCGTTCCGTGGAGGGAGAACTCGCCTGGACCGATTTGCACTATTGGACCGAGCAAGTCCAGATCGATGTGGTGGCGCTGCATCGCGAACTCGACCACATGATCGGGTTTCTCCCCGATGCCGAGGCGTTTCTTCTCTCGTTGCGGCGGCTGGGAAAACGAGTGACGATTCTCACGAACGCGCATCGGGCGGGCGTTGAGGTCAAAACCGCGAAAACCGGTCTGCACCGGCAGGTCGATCGCATCGTGGACGCGTTCGAGGTGGGATGGCTCAAAATGCGCGCGGAATATTGGCCGACTTGCCGGGAACTGGTCGGCTTCGATCCGACACGAGCCCTGTATATCGACGATGACGAACAATGCCTGGCGGCGGCCGAAGACTTCGGCATCGGTCGGATCTTTCACCGCTCGAAATCGAGTTCTCAATCCTCGCCGGTTCCTTCCGCGCGATTTCACTCCATCGAAAATTTCGAGTCGATCCTGTCCCGGTGATTCTCGGGTGTGCCTTGACTCCTGCGCACCGGTGAGATTCGTCGAGTGGCTACTTGGCGGAATCGAGCAGTTCGCGAAGTTTCTGGGCGAGCTCAGTCGGTAAAAACGGTTTTTGAATGAAGCCCGTCCCCGGTTCCGCAAGGAACGTCGGCAACACACTGCCTTCCGCATAGCCCGACATAAACAGCACCCGGAGGTGAGGCCATTGCTGGCGAAGGCGCTCGGCCAGCGCGGGGCCTGTCATCTGCGGCATGACGACGTCTGTGAGCAGAATATGGATGGGCGTCTTGGCGGCGGCGACCAGGCGGAGCGCCTCCTGCCCGCTGGAGGCCTCGATCAAGGTATACCCGTAATCCGAGAGGGCATGCGTGAGCAACATGCGGACGGCCTGTTGATCCTCGACCAGCAGAATAGTTTCGCGGCCACAGTGAGGTCGTGACGGGGTAGCCGGTGCCGCAGCCAGGGGCGGAGCCTGGGCCAAGGGAAAATACATATCGAAGATGGCGCCCTCGCCGGGGGTGCTGTCGGCGAAGATGAATCCCTGGCTTTGTTTGACGATGCCATAGACCGTGGCCAGCCCCAGGCCGGTGCCTTTGCCCTCTTCCTTCGTGGTGAAGAACGGTTCGAAAATATGTGAGAGGGTGGTCCGGTCCATGCCCTCTCCGGAGTCGCGAATTGAGAGGTGCACATACTGTCCTGGAAGCATCGCGGGATGGGGCACCGGCGTATCTGCGGTCAGGGTCACCGTTCGCGTCGCCATGGTCAGCGTGCCTCCCTGGGGCATGGCGTCCTTGGCGTTTACGGCCAAATTCAGCACGACCTGATCAATCTGTCCCCGGTCTGCGCGAATAATGCAGGGCTGAGAGGTGAGGTCTCTCACGAGGGCGATATCTTCGCCGATCAGTCGTTCAATCATGGAGCTGATCGACGACAGCGCCTCATTCAGGTCGAAGACCTGGAACGTCAGGACCTGCCTCCGGCTGAAGGCCAGGAGTTGCTTGGTGAGGGCGGCCGCCCGTTGGCCGGCGGTCAGAATTTCAGTCAGCGATCGATGCAGCGGATCTTCGGCGCGCACCTGCTCCAGGAGGAGGGTGGCGCATCCGTTGATGACCGTCAGCAGATTGTTGAAATCGTGGGCGACCCCACCGGCCAACCTGCCGATCCCTTCCATTTTATGGGCTTGCCGCAGCTGTTCTTCCAGTTGTTTGTGCTCCGTGACGTCGATGAAGAAGCCGATGGACCCGCTTGCCTGGCCGCCGGGACCTTGCACCAGCGTCCCCCACATGGTCACATCGATCAGGGTGCCGTCCTTTCGCTTCCGGCGAAGCTCGAGGCCCCGCGGTGAGCTGCCGCTCATGACGGACGCCCACAGCTCATCGGACTCCCGTTCTTGCCCGGGTGGCACGTACGGGAGTTTCTGTCCAAGGACCTCCTCTCTGGTCCATCCGAACAGGCCTGTGGCGGCGGCATTCCAGGTCGTGACGCGGCCTGCTTGATCCAATTCGATCATCGCCAGGGGAGATTCTTCGATGATCGTCTGGAGATGCGCGGTCATGCGTCGCAATTCGCCCGTGCGCTCGCGGACATGTTGTTCCAGCGCCTCCTGCGCCTGCCGGCGGTCGGCCGCTTCCAGGGTCAGGGTGGCCATGGCGGCGAGAGAGGCGGCGAACGCTTCTTCCTCGCTGGTCCAGGTCTTCGGCGGGCCGGTATGTTCGAGGCATAGGACTCCGACCACCCGTCCATGGCGGCGAATAGGCGCGTCCAGCATGGACACGATGCCGAGCGGGGTGAGATACGACGGGGTCAGTTCGCTTGTGCGCGGATCGGTCTGGGCCGCATGGGCGGCCAGAGAATAGGGCTCTGTTTCAAGGGCGCGAAGATAGGCCGGATACTCGTTGATGGAGAGTAGGGTTCCCTGGCGATGGCGTTTGGGGGTGACCTCGAACAAGTCCTGCAACACCAGGGCCGATTGGGTCCCGTCGAAGAGCCAGATGCTCGCCCGTTCAACCGCGAAGGTACTGGCTGCATGTTCGGTCATGACGGGAAACGCCTGTTGGGGGTGCCCGCTGTGAATGGACGGATCTTCCGCCAGTTTATGCAGGACGGTCTGCTGCGTGGCAAGTTGTCCCAACCGGAGTTGTTCGATTTCCTGCCGTTGTTTCTGATCGGTGATGTCCTCGGAAATCCCGAGGAGATATCGCGGCACGCCGGTGTGGTCATAGAGGGGCAGTTTCTTGGTATGCAGCCACCGTAGGCCATGATCCTTGGTCTGGATCGGTTCGGCGGGAATGTCCAGCAGGGCTCCGCCGGTGAGCACTTCCCGATCCCTCGCGGTAAAAAATTCCGCCTGTTCACGAGGGAAGAGGTCGAAGTCGTTTTTCCCCAGGATCGCTTGCCGCGGCAGGCCGATGAGTTGTTCGCCGGCCTTATTAAACTGGGCGAAGCGCAGCTCTTTGGCATCTTTCAGGAAGACCATATGCGGAATATGTTCCACGATGGACTCCAAGAGCTGGCGCGTGTGGGTCAGGGCGTCTTCCATGCCTTTCCGTTCGGTGACGTTTTCGCACACGATCAAAATGTCGAACTGCCCGTTCGGGTTGCGTACAGCCCGGGAGGCTTCTCGTACCCACAGCGGGCTCCCGTCTTTGCGGAGTTTTCGGAATTCCCCGCGGAGGACGTGTCCGGGTCGCCGCAGACAGTCTGTGAAATGTTGCTGCACGGCCGGGCGGTCGTCGGCGTGAACGATCAATGAAATCGGCTGTCCGATCAACTCCTCGGCGCTGTAGCCCAATTCCGCAGTGGCGGTGGCATTCACCGTGAGTAACGTGCCTTTCGCATCGACGGTCAACAACATTTCGGGACTGCTCTCAAACAGCGCCCGGTATCGGTCCTGGCTGAAGCGCAAGGCTTCTTCGGTTTCTTTGCGAGCCGAGATATCACGCATCACGGCTTGGAATCCGATGACCTCCTGGTCGCGGAGCAGCAACTGCACATGTTGCCCCACCCACAAGGTCTGCTGCGTTTTCGTGAGCAGCGGGAATTCGTAATAGGTGCTGGGAGTCTTGCGGAGAAACTGGCGGATATAGAAATGTTCCGTGCGGCGGCGATAGTTCGGGTGCACGAGATCCAGCGCGGGGTGCCCGAGCAGTTCGGTCTCGTGATAACCCAGCAGGCGGATGACTGCGGGATTGATGAACGTAAACCGGCCGCTCCGGTCCGTTCGGTAAATGATGTCCTGCGCGTACTCCATGATAAAGCGATAGTGTTCGGAATCGACGTTCAGGAGCAGCGCAGTTTGTTCCCCCTCTTCCAATTGCGAGGCGAGTTGATCCACGAGTTGGGCGTTGTGATATTTCAGTCTGAGGGTTTCGAGCACGGTGTTCGAGGTGCGGGAGGCGGTGTAGAGCATGAGCAGGGAAAACAGCAACGTGCAGATCGCCATTGGCAAGGCTTGCTCATGATGCAGGAAGAGAAAACGCAGAATGAGCGGCGTCAAGGTCGGAAGGGCAAACGAGAGAAATGCATCGAAGCGCGCCGACAGCGTGGAGGACGCGCCAGCCGAAACTCCTGCCAGGACGAAGGCCAGAAACACCTGGTGAGAGAGCGATGATTCGGGAAACAGGATCAGCGCCGACGCACCCCATCCGAGTCCGGCCAGGGTGGTCCCAGTCAGAAAGGCCCGGTGCCAGCGGTGAATCGTGGCGGCGGTCGGCCCGGAGGCCCTGAATGATCTCGCCAGCAAGTAGCGACCGCTTGAGAGGATGACGTGATAGGTCAGCCAGGCCAGCAGCTGGTGGTGCGGGAGCACGTTCCAATTGACGACGACCAGTGCAAGCGCACAGCCGAGTCCGGCCACAAGAGCGGCAGGCATGCCGTCATAGAGTAGCGTGACCCGCTGCAGCATCAAGTTAGCGTTCATGGCGGCATCGACCGGTGGAGCGATGGCGGATGTCGAAGAGGGGCGATCGCCCGGAGGTGGAGGTGAGGAAGCCATCGGGATCAATCCCCTGTTGGGGAAGGACGACTGCGAGGCACAAGGCTCATACGCCGCAGTCTACAAAATTCCTGGGAGGGATACAATTGAGAGCACCCGTTGGTTCCACTTAAGGGATGGTGCTAGGTTCTGGCGATGCCGCGATACATCTCTCCGCCGATTCGAGGGACGCCGGGCAGGGTATACCGATCGAGCTGGTCTAATCGAAAACCGGCTTGAACGATGAGATCATCCATGCGGCGATTGAGATGACACCCGCAGGCCACGACCTGCTGCAACGGGTTGAGGCGGTACTGCCAGCGGGCAATGGCAGGGTCGTCGCTTCGGCCGTGTTCAAGGAACAGGAAGTCGCCCTCCGGTTTCAGGACCCGCCGGACTTCTCGCAAGGCCGCAACCGGATCCGGAATCGTACAAAGAGTGAAGGTGCTGACGGCGCAATCGAACAGACCTTCGGTATAGGGCAGTACTTCTGCGCTGAGCCGGCGAAGGTGAACAGGAAAAGGCGCGCTCGCCACTCGCCGGGCGACGCGGTCAGGCAACAGCGTCGCTGGTTCCACCGTATGCAAGTCTGTGACGGTCGAAGGGTAGTGCGGCAGGTTCAGCCCTGTCCCAAAGCCGATCTCCAGCACCACGCCGTGCGCCGAAGCGAGGAGGCGGCGGCGTTCGGTCTGGAAGCGCGCTCCGCGGAGCACCCAATCCATGAGTCGGGGAAATATATAGGTGGCGTAGAGCCCCAAATGGCCATTCCGGTGCGGGGTGAATGGGCGCGGGTGGTGCTCTTCGCGCCACCGTCCAGCCAAGTATTTGAACAGGAGTGGCGCTGAGGATCAAGCGCAGCGGGCATGCCGGTGCGGAAACTCTTTCTCCCGCTGCGTCCTTGTTGCCGCGTACCGCGTATGCTACAGTCGTCCGTTCTTCAGTCGAGTGCCAATCAATCCGTCACCTATGATCTTCATACGATGAGCAAATCCTACGATCACCACACTCTTGAATCGAAGTGGCAGGCTTATTGGGAGACCCACCGCCCGTTTCGGGCGTCGGACGACTCTTCAAAGCCCAAGTTCTACTGTCTGGACATGTTTCCTTATCCGTCCGGCTCCGGTCTGCATGTCGGGCACCTGGAAGGCTACACCGCGACCGACATTGTCTCCCGCTATAAACGTATGCGCGGCTTCAACGTGCTGCATCCGATGGGGTGGGACGCGTTCGGATTGCCGGCCGAACAATATGCCGTGAAAACCGGTGTTCATCCCGCCATTACGACGGCGCAAAATATCGCGACCTTTAAGCGGCAGATGAAACGCGTGGGACTATCCTACGATTGGGAGCGCGAACTCAGCACGACCGATCAGGATTACTATCGATGGACGCAGTGGATTTTCCTGAAACTGTTCGAGCGCGGGCTGGCCTACGTGGCGGAGGTGCCGGTCAATTGGTGTCCGGCGTTATCGACGGTGTTGGCCAACGAGGAAATCGTCGATGGCAAAAGCGAGGTCGGCGGGTTCGACGTCATCCGCAAGCCGATGCGGCAGTGGGTATTGAAGATCACGGCCTATGCGGAGCGGCTGCTTGATGATTTGACCCTGGTCGAATGGCCGACCAGCACGCTGGAAATGCAGAAAAATTGGATCGGCCGCTCGATCGGCGCCGAAGTCGATTTTGCTCTGGCCGACACGACGGGGAATCTGCGTGTCTTCACGACCCGGCCCGATACGCTGTTCGGCGCCACCTATATGGTCGTAGCGCCTGAACATCCGCTTGTCGATGTGGTGACGCGTCCCTCGCAGCGGGCGCAGGTGGCCGACTATCGCGACGCCGCGGCGCGGAAAAGCGACCTGCAACGCCAGGAGCTGGATAAGGTCAAAACCGGCGTCTTTACGGGTAGCTATGCCATTAACCCCGTCAACCAGGAGCGCCTGCCGATCTGGATCGCCGATTATGTGCTCATGAGTTATGGCACCGGCGCGATTATGGCCGTGCCGGCTCATGACGAGCGCGATTGGGCCTTTGCCACGCAATATCACCTCCCGATCCGCGAAGTGATTCAGGGCGGCCAGGTTGAGAAGGCAGCATTCGTCGAGACGGATCGAGGTCGCGTGATCAACTCCACCACGGCGGACGGATCCTGTTCGCTCGACGGGTTGCTGCCCAGCGAGGCGATCCCAAAGATGACCGCCTGGCTCGAAACCCGCGGCAAGGGCAAGAAGACCATCAATTACAAGCTGCGCGACTGGCTCTTCGCTCGCCAGCGGTATTGGGGAGAACCGTTTCCCATTGTCTGGGTCGACGGCGAGCCCCGGCCATTGCCGGAAGAGCAGTTACCGCTTCCTTTGCCTGAGGCCAGCAACTTCAAACCCTCCGGCAGCGGCGAAAGTCCGTTGGCCAATCTCGAAGAGTGGTTGAACACGACCGATCCGGCCTCCGGGAAACCGGCGCGGCGCGAGACGAATACCATGCCGCAATGGGCCGGCTCCTGCTGGTATTACTTGCGATTCATCGATCCGAAAAACACCCGGCAGCTGGTCGATCCGGCGAAAGAGCAGTATTGGATGCCGGTGGATTTGTATATCGGCGGCAGCGAGCATGCGGTGCTCCATCTGCTGTACAGCCGCTTTTGGCATAAGGTCCTGTTTGATGCGGGGGTGGTCAGCACGCCGGAGCCGTTCAAGAAGTTGGTGCATCAGGGCATCGTGCTGGGCGAAGACAATCAGAAGATGTCGAAGTCGCGCGGCAACGTGGTGAATCCGGATGAGATGATCGACCAGTTCGGGGCCGATGCGGTGCGCTTGTATGAAATGTTCATGGGGCCACTCGAGTCCATGAAGCCCTGGAGCACGCGCGGCGTGGAAGGCATCACGCGCTTTCTCGACCGGGTCTGGCGTCTCATGATCGGTGAAGACGGCACGTTGAGTGCCGCGGTGACGAATATGACACCGACGGCCGATCAGTTGCGGCTGCTCCACTTCACGATCAAGAAGGTCACCGAGGATATCGAGGCCTTGCGGTTCAACACCGCCATCTCGCAGATGATGGTGTTTACGAACGACATGACTAAGCTGGATCAACGGCCGAGGCGGCTGTTGGAACCTTTCGTCTTACTGCTGCTGCCCTTTGCGCCGCATCTCAGCGAGGAACTCTGGGAACGGCTTGGCCAGCAACCGAGCGCCGGCCAACAAGCCTGGCCTCAATTCGATCCGGCCTTGGTGGTCAGCGATCGATTGACGATACCGGTTCAGGTCAACGGCAGGTTGCGCGGAAAGCTGGAAGTCGATGCCGGCGCGTCGCGCGAGCAACTGGAACCACTTGCCAAAAACGAAGTCGCCGAATGGCTGCAGGGGAAAGAGCCGAAGAAGGTGATTTACGTCGAGAAGAAGTTGATCAATTTCGTGGTGTGATGCCATGCCTCGCTACCTGCTGCTGCTTCTCTTGGGCCTGTGTGCAATGAACCTCAGCGCTTGCGGCTATCAGTTCCGGGTGCAGGGAGCCGGCCCTACCATCGGCGGTGCGCCGGAGACGGCCGCAAAGCGGTCGCAAGCGCTGAAACTGGCCATTCTTCCCATCGCCAACAGCACCTATGAGCCGAACTTCGAGATTAAGCTGGCCAATTATTTGCGCCGGGAGTTCTCTGCCGGTGCGGGGGCGGAAATTGTCGGTCCCTCCGCCGGTGCGGACTTGTACCTGTCCGGCCAGATCATGCAAATTTTGCTGCCGACCTTAAGTTTCGATCAGACCACCACCTTTGAAAGCCGCGTCGAAATGCTGGTGAGTGTGAGGATCGAGGATGCCAAAACCAAGCGACTGGTCTGGTCTCAGGTCGCGAAGGGAACCTCGGAATTTTTTCTCACGCAAGATCTGCAATTCAACCGCGTGCTGCAGAACCGGGCGTTGGAACAGGCCGGTCGTTTTGTGGCGGAGGATCTCGCCTCTCGCTTTTTGTTGTTCCTGGATACCGGTGAGCTGGACAAAATGTTGAAGCGTCCCGTCAAAGCCGAGGCGCTCCCCGGCGGCAACGCACCGCCCGAACCGGCCCGATGATGTCGCAGGGTGTCTTGGGATGAGTACGTCGGTCATGAGCATGGAGCTGCCCCAATCCCTCGCGCGGAGCGGGGTGATGCCGCTCTATGCGGTCGTCGGCGAGGAAGATTATCTGCGCGACTCCTCTGTCGCCGCCCTTCGCGCGGCCGCGCTCGGCGCGGGTGCTGAGACTGGATTCAACTACGACATTTTTCACGGCGACGATTCTTCGATCGCCGATGTCTTAGCCTGCGCGGCGGAAATTCCGGTTTTCGCTGAACGTCGCGTGGTGGTCTATAAATCCGTGGAAAAGCTGCCGGCTCGCGAAGGCGAAAAGCTGCTGTCCTATCTCGCATCGCCGAATGAGAGCACGACATTCATCGTGGTGGCGGCCAAGTTGGACGGCCGCCTGAAGTGGACGCAGGCCTTAACAAAGCGGGCGGTGACGGTCAATTGCGCCCCCTTGCGGGATGCTCAACTCTCAGCATGGATTCGACAGGAGGCGGCCACATTAGGTGTGCGCCTGCAGGATGACACGATCCAGTTGCTCAAAGAAGTGGGGAGTGAGTCCCTCTATGCAGTTCAGCGAGAGCTGGAGAAGCTGGCCGCTTATGTCCCGTCAGACCGGACCGCACAATCGTCCGATGTCGAGGCGCTCAGGGGAACGGAGCCCGGCGCATCGGTGTTCGATCTGATGAATGCCATAGGCGCGCATGATCATGGGCGAGCCTTCAGAATCCTTACGAGGAATGTGGAGAATGGCGAGGCTCCGCTCCGTATTCTCGGCGCCTTGGTTTGGCAATACCGGCGTTTGTGGAAAGTGAAGGAGCAGCTCAAGTCCGGTGGACGGGAAGGCGAGGCTGCGAGGACGTTTCGGATGGATCCGTCGCGAGTGCGAGGGTTTTTGGCGCAATTCCCTGATGACCAGATGATCCAGGCGTTCGAGTGGTTCTTGGAGACGGATTCCAAGCTGAAGGGTGGGAGCGGAAGCGCCCCTGTCCGTGTGATGGAAGATCTCTTGTTTCGCCTGTGCGGCAATCCATCGAAGCCGGCATCAACGGCGCAGCGGGTGCAACCGGCGGTACCACCGGCCTCGCGCCCATCGGGATCGAGACCGGTGTCGAATGTCAGAACGGTTACGCGGAAGCGGTGATGGCGTTCACGCGCACAGCGAGCCGGGACACGCGGCGCGAGGCCGTGTTCGGCTTCACTACGCCTTTGGTGACCGCTTTGCTCAGGGCTGCCGTGGCGGCGCGCAAGGTGGCTTTCGCTTCGTCCGGCTTTTTCGCCGCGATCGCATCCTGAACCTTGCGGAGGATGCTGCGGACCGAGCTGATGGTCGCGCGGTTGCGCAAGCGGCGCTTTTCGGATTGACGAGCACGTCGAATCGTCGATTTGTGGACAACAGGCATACGGATTCTCCTACGTTCAAAGCTTGAGCTTGTAGCATAGGTGGCGAAGATAGGTCAAGGATGCTGAAAGGAGTCACCGGCTGCGGGCCTTCCCCGTCGCTCTGGTGGAATGATGATGACGCGAATCGATGCACGAGATCGGTTGATTGTGGCGCTGGACGTTCCCTCCGCGACCGAGGCCGTGGCCTTGGTCGATCGTATGGGCGATCAGGTGCGATTTGTGAAAGTGGGCCTGGAACTCTACACGGTAGCAGGCCCGGACATTGTGCGGACATTGGTCGACCGTGGCAAGCGTGTGTTTCTCGACCTCAAGTTCCTCGATATCGAGGAGACCGTCAGGCGCGCAACGACTCGAGTCGCCGCCATGGGCGCAACGTTTTTGACCATCCATGCCAACCGGAAGGCATTGATCGCGGCCGTGCAAGGCAGGGGGCAGTCTGAGCTCAAATTGCTGGCGGTGACGGTGCTCACCAATTTCGACGGGGACGATCTGCGGGAGATGGGTATTCAGCGGAGCGTGCGTGATTTGGTTACGGCCCGGGCTGCGTTGGCGGCCGAAGTGGGATGCGATGGCGTGGTCGCCTCGGGGGAAGAGCCGGAAGCCATCCGTGCCAAGGTGGGACCGGATTTGCTCATCGTCACCCCTGGCGTCAGGCCGGCGGGCAACTCGACTGACGATCATGCGCGCCCCACGACGCCGACGCAAACCATTGCTGCCGGGGCAGATTATCTGGTGATCGGCCGTCCCATTCGAGACGCGCAAGACCCTCTCGTGGCGACGGCAGCCATCCTCCAGGAAATGCAGGCGGCGTTCGACTGTCGGGGCTAGCGAAGTGCTGAGGCCTTGTGAGGCACGCATCCGAGAAGATTGGCTCGTGCGGTCGAGGCGATGAGAGCGGTTGCGACTGTTCTACAGGGTTTGTTAAGATGCGCGTTCTCTGCTGACCTTGTGTGGTGGGTGTAGCTCAGCTGGTTAGAGCGCCGGATTGTGGATCCGGAGGTCGCGGGTTCGAAACCCGTCACTCACCCCAACGTGCGTCGAGGGGCAGGGTTCGAGTGGGGATACCATGCCTGGTGGTCAGAAGCAGCTTGTCCCATCGGTCCCCCATCGACTTCCTGCTGCTGCCGGCGTCCGGTTTCACGTGCGATCCTTCCGTCGTTTTCCCGTCCAGTGTTCGGTCTATTATTCCTGCGATGCCTTCCAGGGGAGCGGTATTGCTTGGAATCTCTCCCTCAATGGGTGGCGCGTCGATGGGACACATCCGGTGGACCCGGGAATGATCGTGACCCTCTGTATCTTTCTTCCCGGTCAGCACCCGACCGTGTTTGTCGACCGCGCGATTGTTCGCTGGTCCAGAGGTCAGGAATTCGGCATTGAAGTGAATGCGATCAAAGCCGATGAGCAGGCCCGCCTGGAACAGTTCGTAACGGCGTTAGTCTAGTCCTCTCTCCTCTTCATGCTACCGATTCGTGTGTGGCAACGAGATGTGTTCGCCTTGCGGGGAACGACAATCTGCTTGGCCATTTTCAGCGAGTTGAGTAGACTGATCCCTAGCCGAGGCTAATGCCGCGCCGTACGTATCCCTTCGCTCACACCATGGCCAAGTCACAAGCGTCCCGGTCACATTCTCGCGTGCCAGTCAGTTGCTTTCTCTATTATCTGGGGGAAGGACTGGTTGGAACCGGCAAAGTATGCGATCTCTCGGTCAGGGGCTGGCGTATCGATGGAGATAAGCCCGTCACGGTCGGTATGAAGCTGACGTTGCGCGTCTTTTTGCCCGATCAGCCGAAAGCCATTGACGTGGAAGGCGTCACCGTGAAATGGGTGAAGGAGCGCGTATTCGGCCTGGAAACCCTCAAGCTGAGTGCCGCGGCTGAAGCGCGCATCCATAAATTTGTCGAAAGCGTGCTGAAATCAGCAGATTCTTCGCGGGTGGCGTAGTCAATCGATTGTTTCGCGTCGTCAGGTCTCGCTGTTCGGCGTGGACTTGAGATTTTGCCGGCCGCGCCCTTAGACTCCCATCCCTGCAATCCTCTTAGCCCAGTCTCCGTGGATCCCCCACTTTCGGGGACTATCCCACAATCTGTTGTTTTTCATATTCTGCCGAGGCGTTGGCCTGGAGGCATGATGGAACAACAGAATCGTCCGCGGTTTATCGTTGAATGCACCGGCTCTCGTTCCGAGGACGGGTTGCTGATCTGGAACGGCCGGATGCTTGATCTCTCGATTCCAGGGTGGTCACGAACCGGACTTAAAGGGCTGCAGGCCGGGGACTTGCTACAATTGCATCTGCATATTCCGGGAGAGCCCAAGCCTTTGTCGGTACGGTTGGCAACGATACGCTGGGCGAGTGAGTCGCGCCTTGGCGTCGATCCCATACTTATGGATGCTGACGATCAGCTGCGATTGAGCGATTTCGTCAGTGCCCACACCACGGTGCCGTCGTTCAGTACGGACCGAAAGGAACAAATCGTCATTTCTGATGCCGGGTAAGCAGTTCCGCCCCCCTTGCCGAGAATATTTCTCCTCCTGCTCGATCGTGTCGAAACTCCGCTGAAGGCCTCGTGCGAAGTGAAACGGACCGCCACCAAAAGCGGCGTCGCTCTGCATCGATCAAGCTTCAAAGAGGTGCTCTGGTCACAGGTGGGGAGCCGAATTGCTTGACATCGTTAGGCAAGATGGTGTCTCTTAGCCAAGATACATTGGTACACACACCAGCCTTTCGCCAGTCCAATTTGGTCATGTCATAACAGTGTTTCTAGGGCGGAGGCGTGCGAGAATGACGTATGACTCCTGGCCCTCAGCTTCCCGACGCTTCCCATACAACCCCACTGACGCCTGAAACCGAGGCGCAAGTCGACCAATTCGCCCATACGGATATTTTGGTCGGCATCCCCAGCTTCAATAATGTGGAGACGATCGGCCATGTCGTCAAAGCGGTCAGCGCGGGCCTGGCCAAATATTTCCCGGAAGCCCGTGCCGTCCTGGTGAATTCGGATGGCGGCTCGACCGACGGGACGCAGCAAGTGGTGTCACAGGCAGTCGTCGATCTCAAAACCCTGTTTATCGGCGACCAGCAGAGCTCGCTCCATAAGATCATTACGCCTTATCACGGCATCCCCGGAAAAGGCAGCGCATTTCGGACGATTTTTGAGATTGCCCGTCGCTTGAAGGCGAAAGCCTGTGCCGTGGTAGATTCCGATTTACGGAGCATCACGCCCGAATGGATCGAACTCCTCGTCAGCCCGGTGTTCGAACAGGGGTTCGACTATGTTGCGCCCTATTATCTCCGCCACAAATATGATGGCACCATCACGAACAGCATCGTGTATCCGCTGACGCGCACCCTCTACGGGCATCGAATCAGGCAACCGATCGGCGGGGATTTCGGATTTTCAGGCCAATTGGCGCAGCATTACCTCGACAAGCATGTCTGGGAGTCGGAAGTCGCAAAGTTCGGCATCGACATTTGGATGACGACGGAAGCGATCGCCAGTGGGGCGCGGGTCTGCCAGAGTTTTCTGGGGGCCAAAATCCACAACCCCAAGGATCCGGCGGCTGATCTTTCGGCCATGCTCGTGCAGGTCCTCGGCGCGGTGTTCGCGCTGATGGAAGACCATTATGCGGTATGGGGCAAAACGGATGGGTCGAACGCCGTGCCGCTTTTCGGATTCCAGTATGAAGTCGGGGTGGAGCCGGTCAACGTGAATGTCGATCGGATGATCAGCACCTTTCGACAAGGCCTGAGCGATTTGGGCACCATCTGGGACCAGATCCTCGCTCCGGGAACCAGGCAGAGTCTGCGGCCGTTGGGAACCTGTTCGTTGCAGGATTTTCGGATTGCGGACAGCCTGTGGGCACGGGTCGTCTACGACGCGGCTGTCGCCTACCGGAATCGTGTCCTGCCGCTCGATCACGTATTGAAGGCCTTCACGCCCTTATATTTGGGCCGCACCGCCTCGTTCGTGCTGGATACGCAGGGGCTCACATCGAGCGAGGCCGAAGGCCGCATAGAAGCGCTCTGCCAGGCGTTTGAGAAGGATAAGTCCTACCTGGTGGCGCGGTGGAATGAGCCTCATTCGAGTTAAGAGTCGTGAGTTGATCCATCTGAAGGCAGGCTGCAGTCGAGGCCGGAGGAGGGAAGTATGAAGGAATTCTTCGAAAAAGGGCTCCTCGATCCCCTGGAGCTGATGGCGCGGCAGGTGCTCGCAGTGTTGCCGAGCCTCTTGGCCATGTCCATTATTTTCTTTGCGGGACTGGTGGTCGCATGGACGGCCAGTCAGGCGCTTGAGCGGCTGTTACGCGTGGTTGGGTTGGATCGGTTGTTTGATCGACTGGGCGTGACCGGTGCGCTGTTGCGCGGAGGAGTGAAAACGGATCCGTCTCGATTGGTAGGGCAGGCGGCGTACTGGTTGGTGATGATTTTTGCGACCGTCGCCGCATTGGGCGCGCTGAATCTTCAGCCTATCAACGATTTCGCCAAGTCGTTTTTGGCCTATGTGCCACATTTGGTCACGGCAGGCCTGATTCTGGTGGCCGGCTGGTTGTTGTCCAACTTTGTGTCGCAGGCGGTGCTGATCGCGGCGGTCAACGCCGGATTACCTCCGGCTCGACTGGTGGCGACCTGCTCGCGATGGGGGATTCAGCTGTTGGCCGTGGCCATGGCGTTGGAGCAGCTCGGGATTGCGCAAAACATCGTGGTCGTCGGCTTTGGGATTACCTTGGGAGGGATCGTCATGGCCGGGGCGATCGCATTCGGATTGGGCGCGAAAGATCTGGCGAAGGACTATCTCGAGCGCGGGCTGTCGGTCCGAACGCGAGATGGCGCACCGGATGATTTACGGCATCTCTAATGGCTGAGCGGTCTTCGCCGGTCACTGATAAAAGGATGGGGTATGACGAATAAGATTCCTGATATCGACGGCGAGACTAAGGCGCGACGCTGGCTGGGTGGAGAAGCAGCCGTGCCGCGTTATCCACACCGCCGCCCCAGCCGGTTTGTGTTCAACCGTTCGCTTCTTGGGCTGGTGGCCTGCGCGATTGGGGCAGGATTTGCGGGAGGGCTGGTGGTCGGCCTATTGAGCCGCCGGAGCATGACGTCTCAGCGCGGGCACTGATGCGATGCCTGCCGAGCGCTGACCTCATGAAGTGAGAGTCTCTTTCGTTCGATCGTCAGAGAGTCGGCAGGAGAGCCATCAGGCTACGATTCCATCCAACCGGTCCCACTCCATCAGCATGGATGAGGTGGGGGAGTTGCACGTCGGGATCGTAGGAGCCGTTCGGTTTCTGGACAAGAATCGGGTAATCCACGACCTCCAGCATGGGGAGATCATTGAGGCTGTCTCCCAGAGCGACCGTCACGAGAGGCTGCCCCTCCAGTTGTGCGAGCCGTCGATACCAGTCAATGAGCCGCCGGCTCGCGATCCCCTTATCGTTCGCACCCATTAAGTGATAAAACCGGCCCCCTCGCGTGCAGCAGAGGCCGCGTCGGTCGGCTGCTACGAGCAGATCCTGCCACGCGACAACCGCGCCATCCATTACAAAGGGCTCATCGTATTCCCGCTGCATGGCCAGCTGAGCGTCTTGGGCTGACATTCCCGTCAACTGAACCACCTCGGCCAGGGTCAGATCGCCAAATCCCCGTAATCGACACCCCATTTCTTGACGGATCTCCTTCAGCGCCGCTCGGAGTGTGGCATAGGGAGTTCCAAGCTCGAGAACCCGATAGGCCTCGCGATCGAGTGTTCCCTCAAGGGAGAGGGAACACGTGCCGTAAGGAATATAGATCGCGCCCCCATTTTCGACGATAAACGGGTGCTGATTGCCCAGGCAACGGCGGAGCGGCTCCATTTCCACGCGGGTTTTGCTTGAGACGAGGATGAGCGTCGCGCCGCGCTGCGTGAGGGCGGTCAGGGCTTCGGAGGCATCCTTGTATGAGTAGGTGGTGGCGTCCAGCAGACTCCCGTCCAAGTCAGAAAAAATGAGGATGCGTCGCATATCGGTCCAATTCTCCTGGCTGCAGTATACGGAACTCCTTCAGACGGGTAAAACAGGGTTCCTCAGGTCGTAGTATCACGCCTCTGTGTCAAAACCGGCACAGGAGAATCCCTCATCAAGATCGCACTGAAGAATGCCGAAAAGGTAAGACACATGGCTGTGGCAGGTCCCGAATAGATCAGCCAGCCGCAGCGCCGGCCAGGATCATTCCTTGATGCTTGTAAGTTATAGGGTTACACAGTGCGATCCGACAAAAAACCTCCTCTGAAGTCCGATAAAAAGGCTCCTCCCAAGGTCCAGAAAAAGGGTAGCCTCGGCTACAACAAAAAGTCGGCGCTGCTTGAGGACGCGATTACCCAAATGAACGCCGGCAAGTACGGCCGTGCGTCCTCCGCCCTCAAAGACCTGCTCGCGCTCGATCCCCTCAACGCAGAAGCCAGGCGTCTGTTTGCCACCCTTCATCTGCGGCTTGGAAGCCTCATGAGCGCGAGGACGGCGTTTGAATCACTGGCCCGGGAAGCCATGGAACGGCAGGATTACTGGCTGGCGGAATCGCTGTTGCGGGAATATCTGACCGCAGGGCCACGGTATGTGCCTTTCCTGGAAATGCTGGGACGCGTCTATGAGGAAAAAGGCGACGTCATGGCGGCGGCGGCCGAGTATGGGAAGGCGGTTGAAGTCCTGCTGGAGGATCCGGACTCGGAAAAACCCAACCACCCCAGCGAGCTGTTCGCACGGATTCGCTCAATCGCTCCCGGGAGCCCGGTCTCGTTCCGCCTTGCCGCGATGTTTGATACGGTGACCGGACAAGTCCTGCAGGCGACCCCCCAACCTGCGGTTGCTACCAAGGAAAACGAATCTCCCCAGACTGCTGCGGCGGAGGCTCCTGCGTATGGTGTCGCTCCCATGCCTTGGGAACAGATGGAGTCCCTGCAGGCCGATGTGCCTGCCGCTCAAGCCCCGTCCATCCCAGCGGAAGCAACGCCAACGGATATCATCGAGCCGGCTAGTCCTCCTGCGTTGCCGATCGAGGCTGTGGCAGCGGTTGAGTCACAACAACCCGGGATCGAACAAAGCCCTGCGCCCGAACCATCGCAACTGCCTACGACTCTCACATCGGCGGATCCTGTTACCCCGTCACTGCCCTCGATGACCTCCCCGGATGAGCCGGTGAAGGTTGCTGCTGAAAGGGCGTCGTCCGGCATCGATCCGCTTCCTGCTTTGACCAGCGAGGCGGAAGTGCCCACGGTTTCTCCGGAATCCCTGCCGGCGAGCGTCTCGTTGATCGAGGTTGGAGCTCATCCGATTGCTTCTGCGCCGTCGAGCCCGGCACCGATGCCGTGGGACCAGGTTGAAGACGTTGCCGTCGTCATACCGCCTGCATCTGAGAGCCAGGTGTCGACGGTATCCGACGAGGCGCCTCCGGTTTCTCCTGAGCCTGAAGTGGGATCAACCCCCGAGGTTGAAGCAGTGCGTCCCTCCATTGAACTGCCGGCAGAGACCGACAGCCATCGGGTTGCTCCAGCGCCGTTCAGCCCGGCTCCGATGCCCTTGGTCCAGGGTGCAGAGGAGGCTCTAATCATACCGCCGCCTGCGAGTCAGGTGTCCGCTGCGGAGGAGTCTTCGGCGGCGCGGTCTTCTGAAGCCGAATGGCCACCGGCTTCTGCCAGCGAGCCCGTTCCACACGCCATCGAAGTACTGTCGCAATCAGGGAGCCACCCGATCGTCGCCACACCGACGACTCCGGTGTCCATGCCGTGGGATCAGGTCGAGGAGAATCCCATTCCCATTCCTCCGGCAGCAGCGCTCGCTGCACCCGGCATGGAAGAGGTTGCGCCGCAATCATGCGAAGAGAAGCCATCTCCAGCTGCGATCGAGGCGATGAGTTCCACGGTAGAGATTCTCGCGCAGCAGGCAGAGGCGCCCCCAGGGCCGCCCTCCGCTTCGAGTGCTTCAGACATTACTTCGTCCGGGCTGTCCTGGGACGAAATTCTCGCCGCGGTTGCGGCCATGCAATCTTCTCCTGCACCGGCCCAGTCGCTTCCAAGCGCGGAGCCGACCCACGCGCCAGATTCCATCGTGCCGGAGGAACCAGCTCCTGCAGTCACGGCGACCTCTGATGCTGCCGAGGTGGCAACGACCTCGGCCGAAGCGCCCCCGTCGGAACTCTCTCTTGATCCGGGCAGCGCCTCATTGCCCTTGTCCGCCCCCATGCCCTGGGAGCAGATCGAAGTCGAAGCGGTCACCATTCCCCGCCAAGAGCCCGAGCCGGAATTAAGTTCAGCCTCTTTCGCAGTCGACGCAGCCGGGGAATCAGGCAAGGCGACACAGGATTCCACGCTCGTCTTACCTGCGGTTCCGGAAACGCCGGCGCCAGTCGCAGAAGTGGAATCACCGACAATCGCCGCTGAGCCCTCGCCGAGCGGTGTCGATGAATCAGCCCGTGCGTTCCGCCTTCTCTCTGCAGACGAGCAACAGGAGCCCCAGACTACTCTGCTCCAGCATCCGGCGGAGTCACAGCAGGCGACTCTTGCAGAGCAGGCCATTACGCCATCCGACGCTGAGCCGTCTGCCGGACTTGCGAAGGAAGAATCCGCAGCCATTCCCTTGCGCCTGGTCGAACGCGAAACCATACCCCCGCACGCTGCGGTTGAACCGGGTCCCGTCAACGCGGAGCCGATCACGGAATTCACCCTCGCCGGAACGCATGCTGAATCGGTGGTGGTCGAGACCCCGGTGCCTGTCCGGCAGGTAGAACCCTCACCGGAGTTAATCGGTACGCCGGAGGTGATGGCGCCTCCGGAACCTGCACCGGTGGATGAGATCGTCGAGCCCGTCTCCTTGTCTCCCGTTGACGATCGCGCAATCTCCGTGGCCGAATCGATTGCCCGCGAGGCACAGGTCGAAGTGCCGGCGGATCTTCCGGCCGTTGAGATTGAGCCTGCCCCGGTCCTGTCGCTTGAGCCGGAGTTGAAGTCGGACGAGCCTGAGGTGGTTGATGCTCCGGCGACTTTCGCTGAAGTTGCACCAATAGAGTTGACGGATGTTCAGCCAGCTCCCGTCGAGGAATCCCTGTCTGTGGTACCGGCGGAAATGCCAATCGTTGCCCCGACGCAAGATTCGAGCGAACGTGTCTCTGCGCCCCAGGCTCTTGAGCCCGTGCAGGCAGAACAGCCTATAGACATGGCTGTCGAGCCCGTCGCTGTTGTGGATGCTGAGGTGCCTGCGCCGGCTGCCCCCGCTTCCACTGACGTCCCCGCAAGTGATGGATTACATATCCTCTGGGAGGATGCCTCGTCAGCACCGACTCCGAAATCTTCCACCGGCAACATGCTGACACGCTGGCTTAAAAAACCTGCGGATCCTGTTGTCCCTGAAGTCAGCGCCGTTCACCCGGCGACTCTCGTTCCCGCTGAGCCGGTGGCCGCTGTCGCCTCATCACCGGTTGAGGAGGCGGTGCCCGCTGTCGTGGTATCGGAGCAGACGTTTGAACAGGTCGAGCAGGTTCCGGCGGCGGTTGCGGAAGAGCCGTCACCTCGTCCCGCCCGCATCCAACCTGCCGGGCCCGGCGTATGGAGCCGGGTGTCTGAGGTGGCAGCCTCTTTGGTCGGGGTGGGGGTATCGACGACGCGATCACTGGTGGTTCTGACTCTGGCATTGGTCGGCCTCGTCCTGTTTGTGATTGGGGGCACCATCGCTGCGATGGCGGTCACGTGGCTGATACTCGAGGAACAACCGAACTCGTCCTACCGCACGATGACGTCGGTGCCGCAACAGACACTGCAAGATTCCAGTAAAAACGGCTATGTCCTCTTACTCGGCTTTGGGGCCGCCGCGAATCAGGATCCCGTGCAGGTTGGAATCGATCGACGGGCCGAAGGTGCCGACAAGGCATTCACGCATACCTGCCTGACCGGAGAAGGGTATGCGCCGGACGGGGGGCAGAGTGCCTCGGCAGAAGCGGCGGGCAAGTGGATGAAGGCTGCCGATCCGGCATTGCAGATGCACATGGAGGCAAGCGGCGCCAAAACATGGCTGTCGCAAGCGGCGGTCGGCCTGACTCGCTACCGCCAATGGCTGAACAAGCCGTTTGAAGACGTGGGGTACGGTCAGTCGATCAGCCCGGACTGCGGTCTGATTCTCCAGACTCATCGGCTGTATCTTGCCGACGGATTTGGGCAGGATGTGGAGACGGGAATGGGGCGGCTGGAATCTGATCTCACCGCCTGGCGAACGGTCTTGGGACAGGCAAAGTCGTTGCCGGTGAAAATGCTGGCCAGTGCCGCGATCAATGATGACGCCACGATCATGGGCGGGCTGTTGCAGCGGCCGGATCTCGACGACCGATATGTCAGCCGAATGGCCAAATTGGCGCGGCCGTTGGAGCAATCTGAACAGTCACTTCGTTGGCCCATGCAGAGTCAGTTTGTGCTGGCCACCAAGACGCTGGATGAGGCGGTCAGTCAGAACCGGGCCGACACGCGTCCGTTCTATGGCGCCATCGCTGCGGCGCTGCCACTGCCGAAGCAACGCCGGTTCAATGCGTACGCCGACTATTATGACGCGGCGGGAAAAGCGGCTGCGGAGGGACGGTATACCGACCGGCCGAAGCTCTCACAGTTTGTCCGTGTGGCTCCGTATAGCGTGAGCGACATGGTGGTGAATCCCATCGAAAGTCTGGTCGGGGTGGATCCGCTGCCCACCTGGGAGACCTACGCCGGTCGGGTTCTGGAAACCGATACGCGGTTGCGGTTGGTGTCGCTACAGGCTTGGTTGCGCCGGACTCCGCCGGAGCAGGACCTGCTGACCCGGTTAGCCAAGGCCGGCCAGGGACTGTACGACCCCTTTACCGGACTGCCCATGCTCGTCAATATGAAGAAAGGCGTCCTGTATAGTGTCGGACCGGACCTCAAGGACGATGAAGCGCACGAGCGTCTTGATCTCGTGGCCCAGATCCCGTCCGTTGCCTGGGCTGGCAGCAAGAAATCGGCCGATGGGGGCAAGGCCAAGTAATTCCGTCCGCAATCCCTCCCACGCCTCTCAGTGAACAGTTCCCAAAGTTGCCCACATTGCCGTCACGCTTCCGCGCCCGCACCCTGTCAACGGAGAGCGTCCTCCTGCGTTGTAACCTGAGAGGGGCAGCAATCTTCGCCTTGAAAGATGTCAGGCGGTGATGGCGAGTCGGCTCTTCTGCTTTGGAACCAGTTTAGGCATCGCGATTGGAGCGTTTCCCTTGGCCGCTCTTGATTTCACCGTGATTCGAGTCGAGAATCGGGCCGATCGCGGCCGATACCAGGTTCATGCGGCTGCCGCGCACAGGTCCTCAATGGTCGAGGACTGGGCATGCAGAGGACGAGTACGGGGATGAGCGGTTGTCATTCCCCCATCGCCGTTCATGGGCAGCCAGGCCATCTGTGCCTGGGTGAGAGGGTGGGATTACTGGATCGAACCCAGGCATTGGATCGATTTCTCGCCGGGATTGAGCGACGCGCATTCCGCATGGCGCACATTGCCACGGGGAATGAGGACGAGGCGCTGGATCTCGTCCAGGATGCCATGCTGAAACTGGCACAGAAGTATGCCCGGCGGCCTGAAGAGGAATGGGGCGCGCTGTTTCACTGCATCCTTCAGAGCCGCATTCGCGATTGGTATCGGCGGGAGCGGGTACGAAACCGCCTGCGAGATTTTTTTCGTGGGGCGCAGGACGATGACGACGCGGAAGATCCGCTGGAGCAGATTCCCGATTCAACCACTCCGGCACCGGATGGCGAGGTGCAGCGTAAGCGGGCCTGCGCGGAACTGGACGTAGCTCTGCGCGCCTTACCGCTTCGCCAGCAACAGGCGTTTCTTCTGCGCATCTGGGAAGAGATGGATGTGGCGCAAACGGCTCAGGCGATGGGGTGCTCCGAGGGCAGCGTTAAGACCCATCTATTCCGGGCACTGCAGGTGCTGCGCCAGCGATTGGGAGAACATTGGCCATGAATGAACGATCGGACGAACAGCCGGATCCATTGGCCACGGCGGCGAAGCGTCTTCTCGATCACCGCGTGGAGGAGCTCGATCGAAAGACGGTGCTGGCCCTACAGCGCGCGCGGGTCAATGCCGTAAGCCGGTCCTCTACACGTCGGCCTTGGTTTCAGTGGGCCGGCGGATTGGCCCTGGCCTCGATGGCCGCCCTGGCGGTGACGATGTGGCTGTGGCAGGGGAATGGCGCCAATCATTCGCATCTGTTGTTGGAAGATCTCGAACTCATGCAATCGCCGGAAAATCTCGAATTGTCCGAGGACCTCGACTTTTACGATTGGCTGGCCGATGGTACCGCCGCGACTGGGTAGTGCGGGACTGATGCTCCTGTTCTGCCTGGCCATCGGAATCTCAGAAGCCGCGCCGGTACCGGCACCGCCGACAGAAGAGCCGGACCTTGAGTTGCTCGATTTCCTTGGTAGCTGGCAGGATGAGGATGGACAGTGGGTTGATCCCTTTACCATCACCAACGATCAAGCCCCGCAGCCCCCAGTGGCACCACAACCGAATCGCAACGGGATGCCTGCAGAAACTCACAAGCCCGCGCCAGAGATACCGTCAACGTCTGCCAACGATCGCCCGCGCAACCCCCTAAGGATGCAAACCGGCCCATGAACGTGTTGGTGGTAGGGATCATGGTCGTGTTCCTCGCGTGGTCGCCGGCCTGGGCGCAAGGCGAGCAGGGTGGGGTTCCCTGGAGCCAGCTCAGTCCGGGCGAGCAACAACTGTTGCAACGGTTCAGCGACAACTGGGATCAGTTACCGCCGCGAAAACAGCAACGCTTACGGAACGGAGCGCAGCAGTGGGGTACGATGACGCCGGAAGAGCGTCAGGAAGCCAAGCAGCGGTTTAAAGAATGGCGGTCGCTTCCACCGGAGCAACGACAGCAATTGCGCGAGCGGTATCAGCAGTTCCGCCAATTGCCGCCTGAACAGCGCGAATCGGTGCGGAATGCCCGGCGATGGTTCCGGTCTCTTCCCCCTGAGCAGCGGAAGGAGTTACGGGAGAAGTTCCAGACGATGTCCCCGGAAGAGCGTCGAGCCTATCGGCGGGAACTTCGCCGCCAGTATGGCGGCAATGGCGGAAGTGGTGGCGGGCAGGCGCCTGGCGCGGCAGCCGGTCAGTAACTTCCAGCGAGATCAGTCGGCGGAGTGTCTCAGGTGCGCCGTGCGTCCGTCGCCTCGGCTTTTCGCTGATCTTTCACATACACGCTGCCCGGCTGGCTCTTGGCGATTTTCTTGAGCTCTGAGGCGATCTTGCTGACATCGCCAGGATGAGTGATGGCCCGGTGTTCGTTGGTGACCACCGCAATGGACAGACTCATGATCGGGAACCGTTCGTGGTTGCCGCGCCGGTCGACGGAGTCGATAAATCCCTTGCCTCGATCGTCAGGATCGTAAAAATCCGGAATCACCAAATCGAATCGTTTGATCAACGTCTGACAAATGGGTTCGATGGTGGAGGGCGCACTCATAAACACAAAATCGTCTCCGCCCACATGACCGACGAATCCGTCGGTGCCCGCCAGTTCACTGACGACGGTGGTGAGGATCCGGCAGGTCACCACGAGGACTTCATCGCCTCGCGCGTACCCATATCGATCGTTGAACGATTTGAAGTTGTCGAGATCCAGATAGGCCAGGGCGAACGGGGCGCCGCTTTCAATACGCGCTGTGGTTTCGTGGAGAATCGTGCTGTTCCCCGGTAATCGAGTGAGGGGGTTGGCATCAAGCGACCGTTCAAGCCGGCTCAGGCACAGGCGTACCCGTTGTGGCACTTCCTCGGGCCGATAGGGCACGGCAATATAGTCGTCCACGCCGAGCGCCGCCCAATCCACATCATTCACCCGGCTGTCCCGAATCAGGATGATCACCGGCAGTCGACCGAGAAAGGGATCCGCGCGCAACTCCCTTGCCAGCGTATCCGCCGAGCGTCCATTCGTCCCCTCCGCAGCCAATACCAGGCAGGGTGGATCATGCACCAATTCATGGAGCGCGAGCCGTCCGGCATCGGCCACGACGACACTGAAGCCCGAACGGCTGAGTCCTGCGGTCATTCGCTCGGTTTCGACGGGGTCGTGGTGCAGCAGCAGAATACGCCGATTGGAAGGGGGGCCGCTCATAGATAGTCATCGATGGTTTGAAATTCTTCCGTGGCTTGTGCGAGGCATTGCGCGAGACTGTGAGCATCGAGGCCGACGAGATCCCAGGCCTGACGGGAGAGCGGAGGGACCAGGTCGTCACCCGGGTTCCCGCAGGCCAGGCCCTTCACCAGCACATCGGCCACATGCACGATGGCGGTTTGCAGCTTTGCCTCCTGGGCTGCCGACGGGAGATGGTGATGGAGAATCGGCTCGCGCAAACTGGTCGGCAGATGCCAGGCGGTGGCGAGCCATCCGCCGACATCGGCATGGGTAACGTCAAATAGTTCCCGTTCCGTGTCCATGCGTGATCGGGAGCTGTCTTTGGTGGCGGCGGTGATCTGTTGGCCGACGTCCGGCCACTTCACGTAGAGCACGACCTTGCCGATATCGTGGAGCAGTCCGCCGACAAACACCTCTTCCGGATTCTTCATCCCGGCCTTCGCGCCCAGGATATGTGCCGTCATGGCGACCCCCAAAGAGTGGCGCCAGAGGTCATTCATGCCGGCGTTTTTCATCATGTCGAACGCGGTGGCGCAGAGCGTGAGGCCCTTGACGACACTCAGCCCCAGCACGACGACGGCGTGGGCGACCGAGGCGATGCGTGAGGGAAAGCCATAGAACGGCGAATTGGCCAACCGCAACACCTTGGCGGACAGCACCTGGTCTTTTTCGATCAGCGTGCCGATTTCCTCCGCCGAGACATTGGGGCGGCCGATCATCGACGCTAATTTCTGGACGACGTGGGGCAGAGTCGGCAACTCGCCCACCTGCTCAATGCGCCGCCGGAGATCTACTTTGGTTGAAGGGCTCATGTGGTCGGAGGCGCCTCTTGATTGTCGGGCACCCCATGTGACGTCCGGAGCTGCAGGCGGATCGCTTCGCGAATCTGACATTGAATCGGATCATCGATCACACGGCGGAAGCGGTGGTCGAGCTCGGCTTCCAACTCGGCAAGGGTTTTTCCACTGGCGTCGCCGGCATCGCCCTCGACATAGACAGACGTGAGGCCAAGGCGTTGGAGTCTGGGCAGGGTTGCCTCGTCCAATTCAGCGCCGAGCGGTAGGACCACGAGCCCCGTGCTATTGGTGACGGGCTTGGCGAGGATCATTCCCGGTGTGAGCTCTTCGATCACGACGCGTTTCATGCCTGGCTCTCTGTCCTTCGAGTCCGTGAACGGGAGGGCCGACCCAAAACCTGAGGATCGCTCTTTGGGCTGTATCGGTTGAAACGTGATCGATCTTGAGCTAGCCCGCATTATTCACGAGAGTTCGTGACGAAACCGCCAAGACGCCACGCGAGACGGGCGCGCGGAGCTCCGAGAGGTCGAGGCATACTTGAAACAGTATGTTGAGGCCGCGAGGAGCGAGCCCG
>JADYYH010000041.1 GCA_020853775.1 Nitrospira sp. | reverse complement strand
TACCGTCTGTCGCCATCGGGTGCCTCCATCGCTGTACGTAGAAGCTGCTTGGTCGCCGCTCCTATAGCACAGGTTGGAGCCTCGATGGCTTTTTTTATGACGCGAGTCGTGAATTTTCCGGGTTAGGAGCGTAATGGCAGATGACACAAGGGAAGGAGGATGAGGAGGTCGCTGTCAGGACGTTCGTTCGAACCGCCAACTATGGTCGACGAACATGCCCTTTCCTCGCCACCCATCATGCGGATACATTCGACCCGTCCCGTAATAATCTCCGTCTAACACTTGCAGTTCAGCCGCATACTGAACCCAGTCTTGCGTCATAACGTTGTTTTCAATTGCGGCATGGAGAAAGTATCGGCCGCCGCACAACGGCAAGTGCGGCACATGAAAGTCCACATAGCCGCTGCCCTCCAAATCCAACGGCGTGCGACTCACGAGATCTGTCGAAACAATACACGACGTGCGCTCGTCACGATTGATGACAATCATGACACGCATATCCTTAAACACCTTTCGAACATGACACTTATACTGTACGCGAATGACAAGATGCTGCCCCGACAACACCGGCTGCAGGGGGTTAAGCTTGTCGTCCAAGAAGGTAATCGCCTGCACGGTCAGTTCACCCTTGGTATAACGATCGGTGCGATCGGCTAGCGAGATTCCGGTACCTGCGAATGTCTCGCTCATATATTGCTCGATGATCTGTTGCGGTTGCCCATTACCAACGACCCGCCCATGCCGTAGCAGAATGGCCCGCTGACAGAGGCTGGCCACCACGGGCAAATCGTGACTGACGAGAATGACCGTGCGTCCGTCTCTCCGCACTTCGTCCATTTTCCCCAAACATTTCTTCTGAAAGGCACCGTCGCCGACGGAGAGCACTTCATCGACGATCAGAATCTCTGGATCAAGGTGCGCTGCCACTGAAAAAGCCAGTCGCACATACATGCCGCTTGAATATCGTTTGACAGGGGTGTCGATAAATTGCTGGGTCCCGGAGAATTCCACGATGGCGTCGAATCTCTTGTCGATGTCCACCTTGCGCATGCCCAGCATAGCGGCATTGAGGTAGACGTTTTCGCGTCCCGTCAGCTCTGCATGAAATCCAGTGCCCACCTCTAATAACGATGTGACGCGCCCGTACAGATCGACTTCCCCGCGGCTCGGTTCTGTGATGCGGGACAAAATTTTCAACAGCGTGCTTTTCCCGGCGCCGTTGTGCCCGATCACGCCCAGAACCTCGCCTTCCATGACATTGAACGAGACATCGTTTAAGGCCTGAAAGGATCGTGGGGAGTCCTTCTTCTCGGCTCCTCGTCCCAGGAGAGATCGACAGCCATGGGCGATGCGATCGCGCAAGGTGTCATGGTTGATCCCTGCGATGACGTATTCCTTGCTCACATGCCGTGCGGAAATTGCAATCTCAGCCATCAAATCACGTCCGCGAAGGTGCGTTCCATCCGTTTAAAGTAGACGATCCCGCTCACGAACAACACCAGGACGATGCCAACGCTCGGGAGGATCGTTTCGAGCGAGGGAGGGCGCTGGCCCAGCAGGCTCCATCGAAATCCTTCTACGACTCCCACTGCAGGATTCAAACTGTAGAGGGTCCGCCATCGTTCCGGAATGAGACTGGCTGGATACACCACCGGGGAAGCAAACATCCAGAACTGGACGAAGAATGGGATGATATGTCCCACATCGCGAAACTTCACATGTAACGCAGAAAACCAGAAACTCACAGCCAGGGCGGCGAGCAAGGCGATCACCACAAAAATCGGGAAAAACAGCAACTGCCAGCCCGGTGTGACGCCGAACCATAACATGAGGGGAATCATCATCAGCAATGCACACAACAAGTCCACCGCCGGCGCGGACGCCGCCGCGAGCGGGATAATGAGGCGAGGGAAATAGACCTTGCTGATCAGATGCGACTCCCCCACTAGACTGGTGCCGCTGCGGCTCGTGGCCTGAGCGATGAAGTTCCACGGAAGCAGTCCCGCATAGGCGAACAATGGATACGGCACGCCATCAGACGGCAGCTTCGCCAGATAGCTGAACAACACGGTGAATAACAGCATGGAAATGAGGGGTTGGAACACCGCCCATCCCGCACCGATGACGGCCTGCTTGTAACGGACTTTGGTATCCCGCCAGATCAGAAAGAGCAGCAGTTCCCGATACTGCCAGACAGACTGCAGGTCTAGGTGAAACAGACCTCGACTCGGGCGAATTTTGACCGTCGGCGTTCGAACCGCCGACGCGAGAGTGCCAGCCGGCAACTGTGCCGCCTGCTGCAATTCCGACTCATTCATAAGTATCACGATCCCATCAGGGCTTGAGGAGATACGGCTCCCAAAAGGAGCGTTCATAGCGCGGCCACGCATGACAGCCGAACGGTAAGCGATGTTGATTCAGCTCGAAACAGTGTCGCGGGACTACTTCAAAGGCGAAATCTAATCCGACTTGAAAGGGCGCCACCTTGAATTGCGAATCATACCGCACCGCTTCATCGGCCCAAAAATGATCTTCGTTTTTGGTTCCGTCCGGCCGCAGATGCCATCGTTCCAATTCACGCTTCACATTATTAAACCGTTTGATTTGCTTGAACCACTTTCTCGGCAGATTGATTGATCTCACATACCAGGGCCGGTCGGAAGCAATCCGTTGCCAATACACTTCTGGATCCACCCAGAACGCATCCGACGACAGGACACGCAAAAAACTGGAGACCTTTCGGAGAGAGAAGCCGCCGTTGCCAACGCGAGAGGTACCGACCCACGGACTATCGGCACATGGCAACCAAGGGGCGCCGACGTAATCCCAATCTCTCGCGCACCACTCCATCAACCGGTCGGAAAATACCAATGCGTCGAGTTGATAGATCAACACATACCGATAGGCTTTGAATGCCTCATAAAATGTCGGGGAGAGCATCAATCTCGCATTTGCGATGGCACTTCCAAAATACGAATCGGGAAATCGTTGAATGTGAAAGCCTGGCCGCTCAATGGCCAGACTTTGCGGAACGACGAGGAATTTGTCATACCGCCCCAGGTAATGCCCGACATGCCGGAAGGACATCTCTTCGTCCTCGGTGAAGTCCGCCCTGTTATATCCCGGCACAACGACCGCCACACTTCTCATGGCCTGATCCCTTCCTTCAACTCGCAGCATGGCCCTCGCGCTTCAGGCCGTTGTCAGTGATGGCTTAAACCAGAATGAGCGCCTAGGCCGCCCGGCTTGCAGCAACTCCGGTACCGTGACAAACCGATAGCTCCCGCTCAATCGATCGAGGACCGTCTCCAGTGCGTCAAGCATAGCTTGACGGTCAGGCCACGCCGTATGTTCCGGATCAACCCCATGAGCAGGCACGCCCTTATCGTATAGCGTATCGTGGAAGAGAACGATCCCACCCGGCGACACCATCTCCAACAGATATTTGCCCATAACCGAAGACTGGGGCTCGAACCAATCGCCGCTGTTCAGATTCCATCCCACAACCTCGTAGCCCATCATGAACGCTTCCAGACGCGACATAACGGTCTGCTCCCCATAAGGCGGACGAAATAAGTGGCCGACATAGGGCTGCAATGCGCGTTCACATTCCCGAATTTGCCGGCGGCGTTCCCGGCTCGGCAGGCCGGGAAATGCGCGGTGATCCCACGAGTGGATACCGATGGCATGCCCTCCCGCGACCATGCGCCGCACCAAGTCCAGGTGACCTGCGGCAGATTTTCCCACCACGAAAAACGTACCCCGCGCCTCATATTTTTCAAGAAGGGCCAGCACCTTAGGAGTGTTCTCGGCATCCGGCCCGTCATCAAATGTCAGCGAAAGAACGGCGTCCGTCGTGACGACATGTGTCAGGCTTCCCAACACTTTCCTCACGGCCGCCGACAGCAAGGATTGAGGATTCATCGAACGGATCCCTGTTACTCCACCATCACGGGGGGTGCCCCGAATCGGAGGCTTCCCTTCAGCAGGCCAATCAGACGGCCTAGACGCCAGGCTAACATGATCTTACCTTCTGGAGTGCGAAGCAATTCGAATATGCGTCCCAACAGGATACGCCAAGCCTGCATATAACTACGCCAGCGCCACCATTCCCATAGGCAGCCGGCTCCATACTTTTTATACAGATACACCTCGTATTCCGCATATTGGGCAGCCTGGGCATAGACGCCTTTTTTACTGGCCCGGAGTCGACAGTGCAGTACCGCGTCCGGAACAAATTCCAGCTTCACTCCTTTTTGCTGCACTCGCATGCAGTAGTCAATATCCTCACAAATCGGAATGGTTTCATCAAATCCGGCCACGGCATCATGCAGTGCTCGCGTGATACCCAGTGTTCCCGACCCAGCGTGAGGGAACGGCAAAAATCGAAACTGCTGGAGTCCCCCAACCTGCGTAGACCCGCGCGCCGATCGAACGACCGAACTATTGAGTGTTTCGAACTCCAAGCGAGAGGCCACGAATCCATGGACGCGCAACGCTTTTTCCATGGCAACCGCCCATCCAGGGGCCGGAACATCATCCGCATCACAAAACAGAACATACTCGCCCGTTGCTGCTTGAACCCCTACGTTTCTTGCGTAGGACGCGCCTCGTCGCGCAGAGGCATCAATAAGCCGAAGACGGGGTATCCGAAGCGCGTGATGAGCAACTACTTTTCCCAGATTGTCGTTGGCCCCATTATCCGCGACAATCACTTCCCACGCCCCTGGCCAATGTTGATCGGCAAGGGCGTACAGAGTCTCGTCAATTGTGCGGGTAGCATTACGGCACGGGATGACGACGCTGAGTGTCATGATTCCCCGACTTCACGGTCCTCGACGAATATGGCTAAGGAGAAACTCTCGCCCGTTCTGCCGTCTCCAGGGACTGATGAGTCCACGCGCGGTAGAGCGAACAGACGCGGGCGGGCTGCACCCAGGAGCTGGGATCATTCAGCAGAGCACTGACAGCCACGAGGGGGGCTCTTCTTGGAGAACCATGCTTCATGCTAAGCGCAGCCGATTGAAGCAGATCTCCCAACAATCGACGCAATGAACCTGTGTAAGCCGTGTCCGCCTCTGCGGCAGCTTTCGTAATTTCTCGCCAGAATGTCTTTACAGCAGCGACCGGATTGGCTGAAGACATAGCCATGGTGCTGGCTATACGGTTTAACCATTCAATAACTGCCGCCTCCTGCAGTAACCAGGGAGTCTCGCGCACGGCTTTGAGCAAATGTGCCTTGGTCGGTTCAAGGCCGCCGCCAGCCCACCAACGCTGATGAGCAATACTGGCACACACCGCTGCTCTCGCTTTACGGCGTACACGATCTGCATCAGCTGTGGCAGGAAGGCGTGACAACGCATTTTCCACAATCTGCGGCAATTGCTGCTCGTTTGTTCCATTGACAATGGTGCTGTACCACAGCCCTTGTTGGGAATAACGTCCGCGCGCCACAGGTCCGCCGGAAAGAAACATCCATGGAGTAAGCGCTGCAATACGAAGCGCCATGTCATAGTGTTCCATTCCAGCCTTGCTCTCATCGAAAAAGCCCGCCTGTTCAAATAATTCTCGTCGCACCAACCAGGTCGGTGGATGGAGGAAATCGTCAGTTCTGGTGACGAACTCCTCAAACACATTCCCCGAAGGTCCCCATTCAGGCCAAAGCAATAACGGCGTTTGTCCTCCAGTCACCACGCTCTGCCCATACAGCACGCCGATTTCCGGATGCGTCTCCAAAATCGGAACCTGCACCATCAATTTATGGGTAAGGAATTCGTCATCATCGTCTAAGAGGGCAATGTATTTTCCTTTTGCCCGCTTAATCCCTGCATTCCGAGCGCCAGAGGCACCGCGATTCTGATCCAGCCTAAGGTATTGCACCGCAGGAAATTCTGCGACGACCTGGGCCGTGTCGTCCGGAGAACAATCGTCAACGACGATGATCTCCATCTGAAAAAGCTCCCCGGCTTCCTCTTGTGCTAAGGCGGACACAATGGCCTTCCTGAGGAGATACGCGCGCTTGTAGGTCGGGATGACCACACTGACAAGAGGACGTTCCGATGAGGAACTAAGCTCTCCATCCATGCCTTGTTCCTTATGAAGCGTACATGACTCGTTATTCATAGAAACGCTCACCTCTCTGAACCTCGGCCCTCTGATGGCGATATGGCTTGCCTAGTCGATATCCTCAGGACGCCGGCGGCTTGGGCATTCACGAATCACGATTTGTGTCTGATACGAAATCATGTGTGTCGTCACGGGGGAGTGGGTAGCTAGGGAATTGATAAGTCAACCGATCGGCCGCTCATTCGTCGGGCACATTGCATCGAACGCCGCCTTCCAAGGCAATCCAATGAGGCCGGCAAGCAGATTCCTGGACAGCTTCCATCGCCCGTTGCACAGCAAGACCGTCGTAAAAAGAGGCGTCGACATGGCTGTTCAACCTTCCTCGGAAACAGGCATCCACAAAATCCCCCATCATCGTCCGCAGACAATGCGGTCTACCGGTGGAAGCCTCCTCCGGTAACGGCACCGGTTCCCACGCTGGGTGGGTGGAGCGAGACACCCGCAATATATCTACGGAGCCACGACTCAAAGACGCTCGCAGGGCGCCTTCCCGTCCCACTACCTCGATGTAGGCTTTCTCGCCTGAGTTTGGCGTGGCACGGCTCGCAAACAGATGGCCCTGAATCCCATCCCGGCATACAAACCAGGCCGAAGCGATGTCATCGGTTTCTACCTGAGCCAGCACACCGGTCTGGTGATCCATCCGCTCACGCGGAATCAATAGGGTACTACCGGCCACTGACTCGATCGGCCCGATGATAAAACCGATGAGATCGAACAGGTGAGATCCGACATCGTACAAAATTCCGGCACCCGCGCAGTCGCGTTTCTCTCGAAAACCGATTTTTGAATCCGGCTTCACACCTTCCCAGGACGCATATTGCACACGCACATGATACGGCTCTCCGATGTCGCCTTTCAGCAGCCGACGTTTTAACTCCTGAACCCCATACAGATACCGGTACGTGAAGGCGACTTGGTGTATGGCATGACTCCGCTCTGCGGCCTGGACCATCTCAATGACTTCATGCACATTCATGCCGAGCGGCTTTTCACACAAGACATGCTTCCCAGCTGCGAACGCAGTTTTTGCCTGAATGGCATGTACGACGTTCGGCGTCGCAACGGTAATGGCGTCGATATCTTTCCGTGCGCAGACTTCTGCGTAGTCGAGCGAAATTTCCGGTATCCCGAATCGGTCTGCCATGGCTCGAGTACGTGCCGCGTTACGCCCACACAGGACGATCACCTCGGCGTCGGGATGCGATTGTAATCCCGGCACGTGACAGGCTTCGGCAAATGCCCCTGTGCCAAGGACAGCTACTCGCAATTTTTTCATAGAATGACCTGATGAGGAAGGACCAACAACTTAGTCGGGTATGGCGAATGTTCAGCCATGATTCAAGAGCGAACCCCCGTGAAGCAGCGGTACTATGGCATACCGTACTTCTAGCGTGTAATAAGGGATTCCCCGATACGCGGAAGGAATATTCCTGATCAAAAGGGGATGCCGGGAAAAGGTCCTGACAGAACTGGCAGTGCTACCGGTTTATTATCTCACGTATCCGACCGAACAAGTCCAGTCCTGATTGCCAGCCTGACAAGACCTGGCACATCGTGGATCGCCAAACGTTCCATCAACTGGGCTCGATGGGTTTCCACGGTTTTGACGCTCAAAGCAAGACGGTGGGCAATGTGTTTTGTGGAGCAGCCTTCGGCAATCAATTGAAGGATTTCCCGTTGCCGCGCCGTGAGTTTGCCCAGTGGGCTTGTCGACACATCATCCTGCCGACAGTAGGCATCCAGGGTGAACTTAGCCATGGCCGGAGTCAGATAGGTCTCTCCTCGACAGACGGCCTTAATGGCCAGCTCCAATTCGGGACGATCCGCATCCTTGAGCAAATACCCCGAGGCGCCGGCTCGCAAGGCTTCCTTGAGGTACTCCTCGTTTGTGTACATAGTCAGCATGAGCACCTTTGTCCTCGGACACTCCTGCCGCATCCGGCTCGTTGCCTCCAGACCATTCATACCGGACATGGCGATGTCCATTAACACCACTTCGGGCTCCAGTTCTTTGGAAACACGTAGCGCATCGCGGCCATCGCTTACTTCCCCGATGACCTGAATTCCCTCCAGCTTCTCCAGGAGAGCCCGGAATCCCGCCCGTACCAATGTATGATCCTCAGCCAGCAAGACTCTGATCTTGTTCATACCCATGATTCCTCAGTGCCTTTGGACACGACACCATGCGGAAAGGACGCACGAATTTCCGTGCCCACGGCCGGCGTCGATTCAATCCTGAAGGTTCCTCCGACAAGACGAACCCGTTCTTCCATCCCCGACAGTCCGACACTGGTCCCGACCCTGGGGCCGGATCGAACCGCAGCTTGATCAAACCCGATGCCATTGTCGCGAATCACCATCGTCAACGCTTGCGGAGACCGCTCCAGCAGCACTTCTACCTTTTGTGCCTGGGAGTGGCGCACCACATTCGTCAAGGCTTCTTGCGCGAGCCGAAAGCAGGCAATTTCGATCTCTGGAGACGGCCTGCTGGTCAGGCCGTCCGCGGAAAACTTCAACTGCCAGCCCGCGCGTTCTGCCTGTCTGCCGACGTACCACCTGAGAGCCGGCACGAGGCCCAATTCATCCAACAACGATGGTCGTAGATCCAACGCCAGACTGCGCACTCGCTGCAGAACCTGTGCCAATATTTCCAAACTGTCCGCGATCTGGTCCTCAACCGGCTCGCAATTGGGATGGGTCCGAAGCTCCCGCAGATTCAACTTAATGGCGGTCAACGCCTGGCCGATCTCGTCGTGCAAGTCTCGGGCAATCGCGCGACGCTCTAATTCCTGAATTTCCATCAGGCGGCGCGAAAGCACCCGTAGCCGCTCATTGGCGTCGCGCAGGTCGGCCGTACGCTCCGTGACTCGCAGTTCCAATTCTTCATGCGCATCCTTCAGGGCCTTCTGCGCCCGTATTTGCTCTGTAATATCCGTGTTCAATTCCAAGCTGCCGCTCGGCATCCCTGCGGCATCGCGCAGCAAAGTCCATCGACTGGATACCGTGATCTCCCTCCCGGAACGCGTTGTATGCACGAGTTCACCGCGCCACAACCCCTGCTCCAGAAATTGCTGTTTGATCTCCTCTAACGGGAGCGGAAACGTGGTGCTCAAAAAGTCATGAATATACGCCCCCAGTGCTTCGTCCGCCGTCCATCCATACAAACGCACGGCGCCTTCATTCCAGTACGTAATCGTATCAGCCTGCAGATCGCGAACCAGAATGGCATCGTTGGCTAAGTCGAGCAGCTTCGCCTGGCGACGCAGCAAGGCCTCGGCCTGTAACTGCCCCCGCCGATCCTTGGCGACAAAGCAATAGCCGAGGACTTTTCCAGCTTCATCAGGAATGGCACTCACAGACAGCACGACCGGGAATCGATACCCGCTTCGATCAAGATACGTCCATTGGTCTTCGACTATCCGACCGATACCGACCAGGGCGACGATGACGCCGAATGAATCTTGAATTGGGCATCCCGACTCGGTTGCAAGCGTTTCTCCGCGGCGGCGTAGTTCATCGGGATCATGAAAGACGGCCGGCGTCACTTTACCGACAACCGCATCGGCGCGGATTCCGAGTAATCGCTCCGCCGCGCTATTGAAGCTGGTAATGATTCCATCCGGCCTGGTCGAGATGACAAGCACTCTGCTCAAGCCGGTATCATGGTGTTCAATCATGTGGCTTCTCGTGCGGCCCCGTCCCAGCAGGCCCTGAGAGGAGAGTGGTCCACTCGGCGGCCAACGTTCCAGCACTGGTGGAGGGGTCAGGCTGCGGGCAATCATACTACAGAGCGCGAATGCACGCGATAGCCGGAGAGAAACGCGCGCGTAGAGAGAACAGCTGGATCGAGGCAACCAATACGCGAGTCCGCGATCTAGCGACGACGCTGTTGAGGCTCACTTTGTCGGCCGACCAACCATACGCCGGTGAGGATAAGCACAATGCCTGCAATTTCCCGCGGCCCAATCGCTTCACCCAGGATGAGGGCGGAGAGCAACAACGCCGACACGGGGATGAGATTCACGAACACACCTGCCCGGGAAGGGCCCACCCCTTGCACGCCATATAGCCATGCCTGTTGGCCCAATGCCGTGGCGAACACAATGAGATACCCTACAGCCAGCCAACCAGAAAGCGGCACGATACTAGGACCCGCCACCAACATTTTCTGGTCGCTCCAAAGGAGAGGAATCTGCAACAGCAGCGAGAGCAACAGCGTCGTCCAATTGACGGTCAGTGGAGACAGCCGGTTCATGACCTGACGGCCGCCGATCGAATACAACGCCCAGCTCACCAGCCCCGACAACACCAGCGCCCCGCCCAGCCATGGATGATCGCCGATGGGGGCGTCCCCTCCAATCCCTGAGACGAGTGCGACTCCCGCAAAAGAGACCGCACAACCGCCGGCGACCTTATTGAACGGAATATCGCGCACCAACAGGGAAGACAACAGCGCCGTGATGGCCGGGCTGGCGCCGATCAGCACGCCGGCAGTGGAGGCCCCGACATAACGAAGACCGAACAACGTCAACAAATGATTGCCGAGCACGCCCAATCCCAATAAGGAGAGCACCTTGAGGTCGCGGGCCGTCAACGTTGTCCGGCCCCCTTCAGTCCACCACCACAACGGGATTAAAATCGCCAGCGCGCCGAGGCCGCGGATGAGCGACGTCTCCACGGCCGAAAAAGCCCCGAGCGCCAGCTTTTGCCCGACGATCGACCCGCCCCAGACCAAAGCCGAAATCGTCAGCGCCGCATACGCGGCGGGTACGGAGGGTTTTTCCATTCAGTCAATTCCTGAACACTGCGCCGACTACCCGATTGAGCATTCGCGACCAGCGACGGCTAGCGCGACGAGTTGGGAGTGATCACCCAAATGCCGTCCCGGATGGTCGCTAACACGGCGGTGACACGCCCATCAGCCGCCACGATCCGGTTGAGGTCCTGGATTGCCGCCGTCCGATCATCAGGCGGCGGATCGGTGAGGACATCTCCACCCCACAACACGTTGTCGACCAGAATGACCCCACGCGGCGACAGCAATTCCATGGCGCGCTGATAATACTTCACGTAGTTCACCTTGTCGGCATCGATAAAAATCAGATCGAAGGGTCCTGTCAACTTTGCCATTGTCTCCAGGGCCGGGCCCATGCGGACCTCAATTTGACGACCATGTGGCGACTCCGCGAAGAATCGGCGCGCCACCGCGGCAGATTCTTCATCCACCTCGCACGTGACCACTCGCCCCTGCTCAGGCAAGGCTTCAGCAAAGCAAAGGGCGCTATAGCCCGTGAACATGCCGATTTCCAGAACCCGCTCAGCTCGGACAAGTCTGGTCATCACATGCAGAAACGCCCCTTCCAGCGGCCCCACCAACATTCGGGCGCACTCCATAGTGCGTTCGGTTTCCTCGCGGAGAGCCCGACGAACCGGTGTCTCCGGCAGGGAGCAGGCAGCAGCATAGGCATCGATATTCGGCGACACGAGATCGGCCATGAGTTTCACTCCAGGAGAGAGTTATGCGACAATTCGCACCGGCCGCGAATCATACCACGTCATCGTGGAGAAAGAGCGTACACGTGAAGACCTTGAAGACATTGGAACCGTTAACCAGCCGACTGCTGGAAATTAAGCGTATTCAGAGCGCAGCTTCCGTCTTGTCCTGGGATCAGGAAACATACATGCCGGCAGGCGGCGGGACGGCCCGGGCCGAACAAATCGCCACCCTGGAAGGTCTGGCGCATGAGCGACTTGTGTCGCCCCACATTGAATCCTTATTGACTGCGTGGATCGATCCTACGACCGGACAGGCGGCAGACACCTGGGATGAACCATCGCGCTCGCTGTTGCGAGAGGTCTGGCGCGACTTCCGGCGTGCAAAAAAACTTCCGTCTGATTTTGTCATCCGCCTGAGCCGTGAATGTTCGTTGGCTCAACAGGCCTGGGTGGCTGCGCGGACAGAAAGTCGATTCGCGAAATTCCTGCCTTCGCTGAAAACCGTACTCGGCCTCAAACGTGAAGAGGCGCAGTATCTGGGGTACCAGGATTCACCCTATGACGCGCTGCTGGACACCTATGAACCCGACGCCACGGTAGGCCAACTCACGCCGCTCTTCGCACAACTCCGTGCCCGACTGGTTCCGCTCCTGAAGCGCATTCAGGCCAGCACGGTGAGCATCGACGACAGCTGCTTGCATCACACCTTCGATCACACGAAACAGCTCGAGTTCGGGCGGCTCGTCCTGGTCGCCATGGGATACGATTTCGAGCGCGGCCGACTCGATCTCTCGGCGCATCCGTTTACCACCTCGTTTCACCCGACGGATGTGCGGGTGACGACCCGGGTCTTCGAGAAGGATCTGCCGTCGTGCCTCTTCAGTTGCATTCATGAAGGCGGTCACGGGTTGTACGATCAGGGATTGGACCCCCGATATTACGGATCGCCGCTCGGCGAGTCTGTCTCACTCGGCTTTCATGAGAGCCAATCGCGTCTCTGGGAAAACTGTGTGGGCCGGTCGCGGGCATTCTGGCAATGCTTCTACCCCCTGTTGCAGCACACATTCCCTCAACAACTGGCCGGCCTGTCCCTCGATCAGTTCTATGCCGCCATCAATCGCATCACCCCTTCGCTCATCCGCGTGGAAGCTGATGAACTCACCTACAACCTGCATATCATGCTCCGCGTGGAAATTGAGCAGGCTCTCATTGAGGGCCGGGCGCATCCGGAAGACTTGCCGAGCCTCTGGAATGATAGGATGCAGGCCTACCTGGGCATCACCCCGTCACAAGATGCCGACGGCGTGCTTCAGGACGTGCACTGGTCGATGGGGGCCTTCGGTTACTTTCCCACCTATACGTTAGGCAACCTGTACTCGGTACAATTTTTCGAACAGGCGAAGCTGGAAATTCCGCAATTAGAGGCACACATCGCGGCCGGGCAGTTGATTCCCCTTCGGCACTGGCTGGAACAAAAGATTCACCGGTGGGGACGGATGTTTACGCCGGACCATTTAGCACGACGTGTCACCGGTAACGGCGTAAGCCCGGAGCCGTTCTTACGATATCTCGAGGCGAAATACGGAGATCTGTACCGGCTCTAACTTTTTCGACTGGCACACTCCTCCCCCCGGGTCACGCCTGCTTATACAAGCATTCCGAAACAGGAACATTATCTAGGGCCACAACAGGGCCCTTCAGCTCTGGCGCGCCATTTTGCCGACGTGGTATTTCTAACCTACTTAAAAATAGGGATATTTCCCCTTTTTGCCCTGTTCTGGAGCATCAGTCGGCTCAGCATGGTAACCAAGGACTCGAAGGAAAGGCGTCTGACATAGAACGTGCCGAGAAGGGAATTCACACCATACCTGGCCGGGGCGGTCGATGTCTGCTGGAGCTATTCCGCGACTAGACGTCATGAAGGAGCACAGACACGGTAATGTCTCTGGTTTTCGAGCGGACACAGGCAAATCGGCGGCTTGCTCTGAATATGCAGGCGCTCGACGATCTGACTGCCCCTCCACACAGTGGCTCACCGTGCTTCAGCCACGCTCCATGGGAGACGTTACTACCGTGAATGCATTGGACACGATGCCCGTTGTCAAAACCGACCTCAATGTCCTGCTCGCCGACGACCATGCCCTCCTTCGGCGCGGCCTCAAAGAATTCTTGCAGGATTTCCTCACGGAAGATGGATTAACGCCTCACATCACCGAAACTGCCTCGGCTCAGAGTGCGATTGATCAAATTCGGACCGGGGCATGGGACCTCGTAGTCCTCGACCTGAATTTACCAGACATGCCTGGCCTGGAAGTCTTGCGCATTCTGAAAGCTCTCCAACCCAATTTGCCGATTCTGATTGTGAGTATTTACGCGGAGCAACATTATGCCGCTCGGGCTATTCGCGCAGGTGCGCTGGGGTACCTGACCAAAGACACCGGTCCGCAACAGCTTCGCGCAGCCGTCTCCCGAATTCTGCAAGGCGGCAACTATTTCCCACCACCACCATCGGAACAGCTCACAGACACGATTGCGAACCGTGACACCTCGAGCGCCCACAACCTCCCCGCGGTTCTCTCAGACCGGGAGATCGAAGTGCTCCAGTGGATTGCCCAAGGTCGGCGGCTGACGGAAATCGCTGAACACCTCAACTTGAGCATTAAAACCGTGAGCACCTACCGTGCCCGGCTGCTCACGAAACTGGGAATGAGAACGACCGCAGAGTTGATTCGGTATGCCCTGGATCAGCAGCTGGTTTGACGCCGCTACGTTATCGAGAGGAGGCGCACTTTCACGACACCACCTCCACTACAACGGGCAGACATCTGCGAAGATTTTTCGAGCTGTCGCACGGTGATCAATCGTTGGCCATCATCACTTCGCGTCGGGGGACTATGGCCAATATCCTGATTATCAATGCCGACTCGAATTTGAAACGGCTCATCAAGCTGGCCCTGCCTGGAATGGAGCACTTCATCCAGTATAGTGCCACGCTACACAATGCCTCCGCTCAACTTCCCACATCGAAGCTGGATCTGGTAATTGCCCGCCTGGTCGCCGACGATGACCAGGGGCCTGAAGAGCTGATCGACCTCCGAAAGGCCTTTCCAAGCGCCCGGATCGTGGTCACAGCCGCGCTGCAGGAGCCTGCCCTGGAGGGGGAGAAGTTTCAGCGTGTGGTCCGCGAACTACACATCGAGTATTGTTTGCTGGAGCCGATCGAGACGGGGGTCATGTTGCATACGATCCAGTCGGCCCTCGCCCTTCCCCGACGCCACTAGGACAGACCAGTTCCAGCTGCGCTCGTTATCAAGACATGAGCGGGGACTTCCGCACTCCTTCGAGGTAGAGACTGCCTGCCTCATGCCTGCTCGATAAGAAAAGTTCCATTAGTGAGCCAGTGACATCCTGGTCAGTACCCCATCGAGGCATTGAGTTTCGTCAGATGACTGGCAGACAATAGAAATTCAGCTGACGCGTCGATACGCGAAGGCACCAGGAGCGTGGTGTGAAACACGATATCGCGGATGGGAATTTTGAACTCGGGCTGCGGCGGCGTACTCAATTCCACAGATTCGACGGATTGCATAATGGCGGTGACGTCCTGCGGCCCATACGTGGCAATGACGGCTTGCAGAATGTCTCGGACTTTTTCATTCGTCTCATTTCCATCAATCCCCTTCATCAGGAGCGGAAGGGTCTCATCACGAACCTGATCAGACGGACTGAAGTTTTCGACCCGTTCCTTGCGCCGGAGAGAAGTCAGGTCATTGTCCAGATCCCGACTGAAGGCCCCATACGCAAACCGGACGAATTCAAAATGCAACCCCTTCAGGCCCTTTCCGAACATCTGCAGCTCACAGAGAAAGCACAGCTGTTGGAGCTTCACGTCGCTCAATAGCCCATAGGGCTCGGCGAGCGAAAGCACATAGAGCAGGAGGGCCCGATCAACGGTCATTTCGTGGGACTTTCGCAAGGTCTCGCCTCCTCACAAGTGGCGGTAACGGGGGACTATAAACAGGCCGCTTCCGATTCGTCAATCGAGATGGTTTCCTCTACAAAGCCTCTTGACCCATCGAGCCACTTTCGTCTTTAATGAGCGTCTTTGACGCCAGTCACGCACCATGAGCAAGACTCTTAAAGAGATGGATGTGCTTCGCCAGCATCTGGCCAAGCATCAGTTGAAGCTGACGCGCCAACGCGAACTGATCCTGACGGCGTTCCTGCGACAGGAACACGTGACGGCTGAAACCATGTACCATCAACTCGCGAAGAAAGATCCCCATCTTGGACTCGCCACCATCTATCGCACGCTGAACCTGTTTTGCGAGGCGGGAATTGCCCAAGCTCGACACTTCGGTACCCAAACGCAATACGATAACATTTCCCACAAAGGCCACCATGACCATTTGATCTGCACGGGTTGCGGCACCATTGTCGAGTTCGAGAACTGCGAAATCGAACGCTTGCAGGAAGAAGTCGCCACCAAGAATGGCTTTGTCATTCAAACCCATCGATTAGAACTGTACGGCCTCTGCGCGCGCTGCCGCCATTGACGGATTCCCGTCGTATCCGGTATCATCTTGAGACGGCTTATCAATTTCAACTAGGACGCCCTCGGGGTGTCCCCACACGTGGAGGCACGCCGCATGGCTCGATTCCCTCGCATCCTGTACGCCCTGACGCTGGCCCTCTCGGCGCTGATCCTGGCTTCATGGCCCGTCCAGTCTGTGGACGCGGCCGATAAACTCGTCGTCTATTCAGGTCGCGCCGAGCGGTTGATCAAACCGGTGCTAGATGAATTCCAAGCCAAAAGCGGTATTCAGATCGAACTCCTGTCTTCAGGCACCACCGAGTTGGTCAACCGGTTGCAGGCAGAGGGGGACCATACCCCTGCCGATGTCTTCCTGACCAATGATGCCGGAAGCCTCGAACATGCGAGAGAGCTCAAACTCCTTCGTCCCATGAATATGCGAGAAGTCGACCGGGCCATCCCGTCTCAATTCCGCGCGTCGGACAATAGCTGGATCGGGCTTTCCGGCCGATTCTGGATTGTCGTGTACAACAGGAATTTGGTGAAACCCGAGCAAATCAAGTCGCTCCTCGACCTGGGCCAGCCGCAATGGAAGGACAAAATCGCCATCCCGAATTCCGGCAGCGAGTACCTTCAAGCCGGCGTGTCGGTCATTAAGACGACCTTCGGCGACGAACGCACCAAACAATTCCTCCAAGGGCTGAAGGCCAATGCGGGGTCACAGGTCTACCAGAAAAGTTCACAAATTGTGGAAGCGGTTGCAAAGGGCCAGGTCGCGGCAGGGATCGTCAATCACTACTATATTTATCGTCATCTGGCAGCACAGCCGACAGCGCCCATCGCCGCGATCATGACCGATCAGCAGGAAGGCGGCATGGGAGCCATCATGAACGTAACCGGCATTGGAGTCACCCGAGCCTCGAAACACGTCGACAGCGCCAAATTGCTCATCGAATTTCTCGTGGCTCAGGCCGGCCAAAAACTCTTCGCAGACTTGGATAAGGAATATCCGCTGCATCCGGACGTGAAAGCCGATCCGGCTCTCGTCGACCGACACAGCTTCCGCGCGGCACTCGTTCCTCTGGCCAGACTTGCTGAATTGCGCGAACCCACTCTCACGCTGATCGAGCAGGTCGGTCTTCGCTGAGCTGTGTGGCCAAGCATGCTTACCGCGACCAGAGTCCAGGCGCCGTCTTCACTGCAGTGGGTTAGTCTAGGCACTGCCGCGTTTCTGGTCCTGCCTACTGCCTACATTGTTTATGTCGCGATGACGGCCGCGCCAGCCGTATGGACCCGTCTTTGGTCCACGCGCATTCCGGAACTCTTAGGAAATACGCTGTCCCTGGCCGTCGGTGTCGCGCTGATCACATTGGTGTTAGGCGTGTCGCTGGCCTGGATCACCGTGCGGTACGATTTCCCCGGACGCCGCATTTGGGAATGGGCGCTTGCGCTGCCACTTGCCATGCCGACTTACGTGCTGGCGTACGTCTATGCCCACTTACTGGGAATGGGCGGCCCGGCGGAACAGTGGTGGCAACTGGTCTTCGGCCCTGATGCCCGATTGCCAGGGCCCCAAAGTTTTACCGGGGTTACCATGGTCATGGCCCTCGACACCTTTCCCTTCGTGTACCTGCTGGTACGCAGCGCACTCCAGAATCTCAATGTCTCGTTTGAAGAGGTGGCACGCGCCTGCGGCGTCTCTCCATGGGCTACGCTCAGGCGAGTCACGCTCCCCCTGATTCGCCCTGCCATTGCAGCAGGGCTGGCACTGGTCATTCTCTACGTGATCTCAGATTTCGGCGCGGTCTCCTTACTCCGGTATCAAACACTGACTTATGCGGTTTACCAACAGATGACCAGCCGGTACGACCACACTGCCGCCAGCATCCTGAGCCTCCTGCTGGTGGTCATGGCCATCATCTTTCTGGTGACCGAACGCTGGTTTCGCCAACGCAGTCGTTTCTATCAGACATCCGGTCGATACCGTCGATCGACACGTCACCACGCAGGGCCCATTGGAACAGCGCTGATCACCGGCTACGTCGTCCTGGTCTTCGGAGCCGCGTTTGGCATTCCTGCAGCCATGTTGATCCACTGGAGCATGGAGGCCATTTCTCAAGGCGCATTGGACACACGCTTCCTAGGCTTTATCTGGAACAGCAGTTTTCTGGCAGCACTGGCAGCCTGCGGCGCGGTCATCATCGGACTCCCCCTGGCTTACCTCGCCAGCCGTCGCCCCTCACGACTGAACATCGCCTGCCTGCAAGCCGCCTATGCCGGCTATGCGTTACCGGGGCCGGTCGCCGCCCTGGCAGTGCTCGTACTCTTCACTCACTTCGCACCGGCATTGTATGGGACTGTGGTCGTACTGATCATTGCCTATATTCTGCATTTCCTTCCAGTTGGCCTCCAATCGATGGAGCCCGCCCTGCAACAAGTAACGCCGAATGTCGAGGAAGTCGCGCGTACCCTCGGGTGCACGACCCACCAAAGCCTGTGGCGTGTTACTCTTCCGCTCGTCCGCAATGGATTTGTTGCCGCGTGGGTGTTGATGTTTCTTCAAACCATGAAAGAACTTCCGGCCACATTGCTGTTACGACCAGTGGGATTTGATACACTGGCAATCCGCGTCTGGCTGGAAGCCAGCGAAGAGTATTACCAACTGGCGGCGCCGGCCGCATTGCTTATCGTCCTCTTGAGCCTTCCCGCGTTGATGCTGCTGGTTTCCAAGGACTGGCGTGGGGATGCGCAAGAGGGCATCAGGTGAACCCCGTGAACGAATCCATAACAGGCGAGCACGGCACCACTACCGGCGGGATGATGCCGAATGCCTTGGAAACGACCGCCGAACGATCGGCTGTGCTCGAATTGCGCGACGTATCGTGCGCATATGAGCCCACCCGGCCGGCTATCGAGGGCATTACCTTCACGGTCCACCAAGGGGAGATTCTCTGCCTGCTCGGTCCTTCCGGCTGCGGCAAAACGACTATCCTGCGAGCCATCGCAGGGTTTGAGCGAGTGACCGCCGGTAGTATCGCGCTGTCCGGCCAACTGGTCTCCTCTCGGGATACCATGATTCCGACCGAACAGCGGCATATCGGCATGGTGTTCCAAGAATATGCGCTGTTCCCGCACTTACGGGTCGAAAAGAACATTGCCTTCGGGCTACGGCACCTTCCACGAACCGAACAACAGGCGATCGTGGATGACCTGCTCACGTTAACCGGCCTGCATGGCTTAGGACACCGGTATCCGCATGAACTCTCCGGCGGTCAACAGCAACGCGTCGCTCTCGCCAGGGCGCTTGCGCTTCGTCCAGTGCTCCTCCTCCTCGACGAACCGTTCAGCAATCTCGATCCGGATATGGCCAGTCGCATGCGCCAGGACCTTCATGCCCTGCTGAGACAAACCAAAACCACAGCCATTCTTGTCACCCATGATCATGATGAAGCCTTTTCGATGGCTGATCGTGTGGCGGTCTTGAACAAGGGGCGTCTGGAACAATTCGATACGCCTGAAGCCATTTACCACCTGCCGACCACTCCGTTCGTTGCCGATTTTGTCGGACAGGCGGACTTTATCGCCGGCGTCGTGACGCACCACCTGGTGACGACCGAAATCGGAGACTTTCCCAATACCCAACACCTCGCGACGGGCACGCATGTCGTCGTGATGATTCGCCCTGACGACATTCACATCGTCCCGACCAAAGGAGCCGCGGCCCGTATCCTTGCACGGCAATTCAAGGGGTCGGAGAATGTCTACACGATCCAACTACCCTCGGGGCAAATCGTGCATAGTAGCGAATCATCCCTGAGCATTTACCAGGTTGGGACGGCCATTGCCCTTCGCGTGGTGGCGACCCACACGGTCTTGTTTCCGCAACCACCCGGCTCCCCGACGGTGGTGGCGTGACATCAGACCACTCGCCTTACGCGAGACCGAACACGATGGAGAAAGACATCCGTAGCGATGTTATGCGGGCTGCCCCCGCCCGGCAATAACAGTGAGAGCTGGAGGAGCAACGAATGGACGTCCTGAAAAATGCGGTTGAGTATGGAATCATTGGTCTGTTGATTGGGTTGAGCGTATGGTCCGTCGCTGTCGCGATCGAGCGATGGCTCTACTATCGACGCGTAAATCTGGCGCAGTTTACCGACGTTCAGACGTTTGAAATGGCGCTCACCAAGCGACTCGTCATCATCGGGACCGTCGCAGCCAATGCACCGTACATCGGATTGCTGGGCACGGTGCTAGGCATTATGATGACCTTTCATACGATGGGCACCTCGGGAACCATGGCCGTGAATACCATCATGATCGGCCTGAGCCTGGCTCTCAAGGCGACGGCTGTCGGTCTGCTCGTGGCCATCCCCTGCGTTGTCATGAACAATATTCTTCGCCGACGCGTCGCTGAACTACTGACGACCTATAAGGTGCAACATGGAACGAGAGGTTAATCAGATCAACGTCATTCCGTTGGTCGATGTGATGTTAGTGCTGCTCGTCATCGTCCTGACGACTGCGACCTTCATTAGCACGGGCCAAATTCCCGTCAATCTCGCTAAGGCGAAGGAGGCCGGGGATCATAAGGATGTCCCCGTCGTCGTAACGTTGACTGCCAACGGAGAGCTGTTTTTAAACGACCGCCCTGTTCCGGCCGATGGCCTCAAAAGCATGCTCGTCGCTCACCCGCGCGAATCCCTGGTCGTCGTGCGAGCCGACAAGGTCACACTGCTGGAGCGTTTTGTGTCGGTTGTGGATGAGATCCGTGGCCTGGGGTTCCAATCCGTCAGCCTAGAGGTCGTGCGCCTATGACCGACTCCCATCCCGGCACGCCGGACGCCTTCGTCCGCTTGCGTGCAAGCGGGTGGATCATCTCGCTCTGCCTGCATGGCACAGCCGTCTTCTTAGCCGCACTATTCGCCGCCAAGATCGGGCTAGCCCCGCCGTCATCGTCGTTCCATTGGGACGTCAGGGTGATCAAGAGCTCGCCATCAACACGACCGGTCGTAGAGTCACCCAGGCCGCAGACGGCTACCTCGACACCTGCCCAACCCGCTCCGCGAAACCTTCAGACAGCCTCCACGCGGGCCTCATCCCCTCGGACATCCCTTCCGACGGCGCCGACTCCGCTACGATCTGCTTTGGCGGTAGAGCGACTCCCCGCAGCCCACCCCGTCATGCCTCCACAGCGGAAGGAGTTTCAGCAGCCGGTCGAACGCTCGACGTCTCCACCTCCCCACGAATCACGGGAAGCGGAACAAGAGCCTCAGCCTCCGCTCAACGCAACCTCTAAGTCCACAGAACCGCTCCCAGATATCCCATCTCCCCCCTCGGACCTGCCCCCGACGGATGCTGCACGTCTCCCGGGAAACAGCACATCGCCGTCGCCCGAAGCGGCTGTAACTCCACCGCCCATGGCGTCACTTGCCCCTTTGAGCCCTGCGATTCAGGCCCCGAGAAAGCCAGACTACGGCTGGCTCACAGGCCCCTTGCTGCAACGTCTCGAAACATTCAAACAATATCCTGCGACGGCGAGATTACAGCGTTTGGAAGGGCGGGTGGTCGTGCGAATCGTGATTCGGGAAGACGGGCACATTGCGTCAGCCACAATTGCGAAGAGTTCCGGACATAGCGTACTCGATCAGGCCGCACTGGAGACGATTCGGCAAGCCTCGCCTATCCCTCTCTCCCAGCCTCTCGAAAAGTCTTTTGTCACGATGCAAATTCCCCTCGGTTACTCCTTGGACCGATAAGCCGGAGGGGTCATCCCTGGCAGGGCAACTGTTCCCAACCCCGCAAAACCATCTCCTTGTCGAACGTCAAAACATAGGCTCGGCAACCAGTTCCTCGCACTTGACCGCCGAAACCCGCCGTCCCGCTGCCACGCTCGAAATAGGTCCACGCTTCTCCACCATCGACGGTCGCCTGGGTTTTGTGGGGTGTTCCATAGCGTTTGCCGACCATGTCCCGCGTCGCCTGGTTGATCGCATCCTGAAAGTACTTGGAACCGCCACTGCACGCGCTCAATGTCACTAGAGTCAGGACCGTGCTTACGAGCCTAGCCCTCCAACGCCGATGACGGGCCGAGCCGGAAGCCGAACTTTTACCTCGAATAGAATCACTCATGAGCTGCATTCATTCTCACCCTTCCTTTCAGATAGGAAGAAATCCAAATCTCGCCGCTACGATCCACGATCACCGCACCGACTCCCGGTAACCGTTCGATTAGCGCCAACCCTCGCTCACGTCCCATGACGAAGATGCCGGTATCCAGACCATCAGCCATCAGCCCATCACGAGCGACAACGGTCACACTCTGACAATCACGCGCCGGCTGCAAGGTGATCGGATCCAGAATATGGTGATAACGCACTCCGGCTTGCTCAAAATATCGCTCATAGTCACCAGCCGTTGAGATCGCCTCGTCCTGAAGATCGATGAAGGCCAGCACTGCCTCTTCCCGACGTGGATGTCGAATGCCGAAGGGAAATCTGCTGCCACCCGGCAGTTGCCCGAAGGTCCGCATATCTCCCGAGAGAGCCACAACTCCGGCAGTGGCTCCGGCCTTTTGCATGGCAACAACAGCCATGTCAGCGGCAAAGCCTTTGCCGATGCCACCAACGTCCATCCGCATACCAGGCTTAGCCAAATAAACCGTGCGCTGCTCAGCGTTCACGTGCAGCGAACGCAAATCGGTGAGCGGTCGCACCGCTTCCAATTGCAAAGCCGATGGAACTTTCTGCCGATCGAGCACACTCCAGGCTTCAACCGCAGGGCCAACAAGAATATTAAAACCTCCCTCCGTCATTCGTGCCATTTCAAGCGAGGCTTCCAGCACCTTCAGCGTGTCGGCGCTGACCCGGATGGGCACCTTTCCCGCTGCAGCATTCACTCGCGAGAGCTCGCTGGTTGCAATCCAGGTACTGAGCAACTCTTCTAAACGATGAATTTCTTGAAATCCAGCCGATGCCGCCTCATGCGCATGCTGCCGATCCAATGCCACCGATGTAATCGTCACCAACGTTCCCATCTGCATCTGTGTTCTTTTCACCACAACCGGCGTCTGGTCAAACTTTGTAGTCACGCATCCAGCTAAAAACAGCAGACAGCCCAAACACGACAGCACAAGGCGATATCTCATTGACACTTGCCCACCTCCAGTGGATCTGCAACTGGACTACACAACAGTTTTCGAAATACTGCTCGCCCTTCATTAGCCTGTACCACGGGCTGAAGAGCAACATGAAGAAGCCCATATTCTCCGGCAACGAGGCCAAATGTAAATCCCCTGTTCACATCCAGCGTCATTACATCACCCACCTGGAGGGAACCTGCCGGCAACTTCGATTATCAAGGCTTAATCCGGCTCGATATGTCAGCGAGCACCTGAGAAGCCAACATTCCATCGATCTTCAGACTTGACATTCCCGCGCTGATCAGGATATTAATAATCGTTCTCAATTTCATGAACACAAAACTTCAATCACTATGACACCTAGCAATAATGTAATCCCCTCCTTATGCCAGGACAGCGAAACACGCTGTGAGTGCGGGCAACTCATTGCCAAAGTCCGTGGACAAGGGATCGAACTCAAATGCAAACGCTGTAAGCGCATCGTCGTCATCCCATTTACCGCAATCGAAGGCTGGGGCGCAGTCACAGCATGATTCGATCTACGAAAGGAGGCCTCGCCAACCGGACCACTCCCGAACCTGAATCTCGCATGCTGATTTTCAAGGTAGACCAGAGACCTTTGAGTCCCGAGTCCAACAAAAACTTTACTCGCGGATGGAGGAACCCATGAAGATCCGGGCAATCCTCGGGGCTCTCGTTCTGGCCAGTCTACCGGTGATGCCGGCTTTGGCGGAAAACATGACCCCGGAGGAGATCAAGAAACTGGTTGACGAAGCAGTTGAGAAGCGGCTGCAGGAACATCAACGGCGTGAAGGCGGTACACCACAAGGACAGGCTGAAGCCACCTCCTCCCCACAATATCCGGTGTCATCCGGTCCGATTACTGACATTCGGGTTGAGCGAAAGGGCGAGGAAAAGATTCCATTAGGATTTAGCTCAACCGGCTCCGGAAAGTTGATCTACGCCAAGCCGTTCTTGAGTGCTCCGAAAGCGACGGTCGGCGGATATGCCGACGTCATGTACAACTCTCTGTCACGACAAAATTTGGACAATCCAAGCCGTAATTCCTTCGGGCAACAGCGCTTGGTACCCTTCATCTATGCAGATATTACCGACCACATCAAGTTCGCAACAGAAATTGAAATTGAACGTGGCGGACCAAACGCCCCGCAGGGCACTGACGGCTCCATACAGATCGAGTTCGCCCAATTGGACTATTTGATCGACGAAGCCATCAACCTCCGCGCCGGGATTTTGCTGATGCCGGTCGGCAAGTTTAACTTACTGCACGACTCACCATTGAACGATCTCGTCGATCGACCAATGGTCTCACGCATCGTAATCCCCAGCACCTGGTTCGAAGCCGGAGCCGGTATATACGGAACCTTGTATCCCTCATCACGCTCGAAGTTGGACTATGAAGTCTATGCGGTCAACGGAATGAGCCAGACAGCGGGCGGCATCACCGACCTCGGTATACGAAGCGCCCGAGGCAGCGTGTCCCGCGATCGTGATGACAATAAGGCCGTCGTGGGCCGTATCGCGTTCAGCCCGATGCTGGGCATTGAAATCGCAGGATCAGGCTACCATGGGGCCTACAAACCGGCGGCTGGCGCTGTCGGAGCCGGCTACATTGACATGTTTGCTTTGGACTGGACTCTACAAAGAGGGCCGTTCGAAATCATTGGAGAATCGGCTTGGACGAGAATCAGCAACAACAATGCGACCGGCGTTGCTAATAGAGGTATCGGCCCGGCCGGCATGCAGGGGTATTACATTCAGGGGAATTATCATTTCATGCCGGAATTCTTGAAAAAGTGGGCCCCTAGTCACTTTACCGATGCCTCCACGTTTACAGCAGTCGTTCGGTGGGAGCAGGTTAATACCGACACGGACGATCGCACGAAGCAGAATGCTTTGGGTGGTCAGCGAAAACTTGAGCGTCTAACCCTCGGTCTCAATTTCCGGCCGATTGAAGACACAGTTATCAAATTCGATTGGCAATTTAATACTCAGCAGGATGCAAAGGGACTGGTAGCCGCCGGAGACCTCGGCAATGCAGGCAGCCCGTTGAATGGAAACGGATTCTTAATTCAGGCAGCCACGTACTTCTAACCATCGCCCGTCCAGACCTTCCTGATCAGGAAGGTCTGGACGGCGCCACCATACTGATGTGATATGGCACGACACTACCGCCCCCTCAGCTTCCTTCTTGTCGCCCTCCTCACCGCCTGCACCTCGCTGGGCGGGATGCAGCAACGATTTGCCGTTTGCAGTTACGACCATTCCTGGGAAGCCGCGCTAGATGCAGTCAAAGATCGCGCAATCACGCGGCAGGATAAAGCATCAGGCGTGATCGACACCGCATGGCTTGAAATACCAATGCCGGGACGGACCTTTGGTGCCCTTCAGCGAGACTTGGGGGACAGCAAAGATCGGTCGCGGATTTCCCTAGTAGTCACACGCCTGGACGACGTCACGAAAATCGGCTTTATCGAGGAGCGACAGCGGTGGGCATTTCGTGGGGGCTCGCGCCTGTTCGGCTGGACCGACACCCAACCTTCGGCTGAGATCATGACCGACATACAAAACCGGTTGGACACCAAATTGAAGGAGCATGGATGATCAGTACATTGAGTGCGTACCGCACCTTAACCGCAGTCGTGCTGCTGATGACCTCATCCCTGCCAGCATTGGCAACGGAGAAAGTTTGGGATAATGAACTGCGCCGGTACTTAAAGGACGAAGACTTCAAGTACGAAGAATTCATGTCCGAAGAAGAGGCCGTGAAGACGATCCTTCCGAAATCTCAACGTGTGCGGAAAGAACTGGTCCGCCTGTCACAGGACAAAAAGGAGCTGATCGAACAACGCATTGGGTGGAAATTCCCGGAAGATTCGTTCGACCTTTATATCGGCGAGACTGGAGACAAGGTGGATGGTTATGCGATGATCCACAACACCATCGGCAAATATAAGCCAATGACCTATATGGTCGGAGTCGATGCCAAGGGAAATTGTACGGACGTCGAGCTGCTGGTATTTCGCGATGCCAAGGGTAGCGAGGTGGGGAAAAAGCGGTTCAACTCCCAATATGACGGCAAAAGCGTCTCAGATCCTATTCGGATCAACAAAGACATTATCAACATCAGCGGGGCCACCATGTCGGTCCGTTCAATGAGTGCCGGCGTCAAACGCGTGCTGGTGCTAGTGGACGAGCTCTACTTGAAACCGGCTGGCTTAGGAAGCGACGCGGTCGCCGTGCAAAAGGCTGAGAGAGGAATCTTGGGGACCCTGTTCGGCAACTAAGGCCGTCGGGACACTGCAGAGGCATGCGAAATTTTAATGCTCGATTCCGTCTGCGTGACTCGGATCGCCACATCAGATTGCTGTACACACAGTTCTTATTCTTGATGCTGGCAGGTTTTCTCTTCTCCTTCTTCTGGGCGCACAGCATGACCAGCTTAAGTCCACAAGGAATTGCTGATCACTATCGCGGCTCTGATGCGACTTTCGGTGAGCCGATGTCATTTCGGGAGTTGGCCGAGGTCACGCACTTTCATTTGTTTACCATGCCAGTGGTATTCATGATCCTTGTGCACGTCCTCTACCTCACACAGGCCAGCCACGCCACACAAGTTTGGCTGACATGGCTTTCGTTCGGAGGCGTAGCGCTGGATTTGATATCTCCTTGGCTCATTAGCTACATCTCGCCTATTTTTGTAATCACCATGCTGGCGGGGGACACCCTAATGATGGGCAGCTTTCTCGCGATGATGGCTATCCCGCTCTACGAAATGTGGATTTTGAAGCAACCGTTGATGGCCGGGAAACGAGGGGAAGAGTCATGAGCGCCTAGAAAACGCCTATTGATCCCGTTGCGGCCAGAGGTATTCAGCCCAGAGCCCAAGATCGTTAGACACGATCTTGGGCTCTGCGCTTATTGAGAAAGGACACCACCATGCACATCGAGAGTCCCGATCGCATTCACCCCGGCGTCCTCGCCATTCAACGGGAATTGGACAAGATAGACCGCCTCCAACTGCCCATGGCATCTTGCCGGGAGGTTGAGCGCATCCTGGTACGCCAGGTGACGAAGGAACTGGATCGCGCGCTCCCCTGGCAAGCGGGGCACGGGTGGCGTACCGCGAGGATCGCCCAGGCAATCGGACGAGAACTCAATTTGCCGTCGGCCGACCTGCATCACCTCACACTGGCAGCCTATCTGCATGACGTCGGGCTCCTGATGCTGCCGCCCGCCCTCCTGGACAGCACGGCATTCCTAGAGCCGGACACCTACGTGGCCGTCCAAAATCATTGCCGGATCGGCGCGGCGCTCTTAGAACCCTATACGTTCTTGCAGGGGGCGGCGATTCTTGTCGCGCATCACCATGAGCGCTGGGATGGCACCGGCTACCCCTATGGCATCAGAGGGCCCTTCATCCCGCTTGGCGCAAGAATTCTCTCGGTCGCCGACACGTACGACGCCATCCGAATCCCCGAAGCTGCCGACGACACCCTGCGCGACCTCATCGCCTCGCGCATTCTGCGCGTAGCTGCCGGCACCCAATTCGATCCAACGGTCGTAGCGGCATTGACGAGTTGTCTCGAACATCGGAAAACCGACAATGACGGCAACGGAGTGTGATCGACGACCAGTCGGCGCCCTCTACGCGCCGGGAGCAGAGTGGGAGCCATGACCGCCCACTTCGCGGGCGGGGGCTTTCAGTCCTCCTGGAGCATCCCCGCCCACCTTCTTGATTTATCGATGAGTCCCCTGATCCTCCATCGATCAGTATGGACAAGGCCAACGGACACATCGTCCAGAGCCCATGGTCAAACACTGGCCATGGAAGTGTTTATGGAACCTTTTTCGGAGCAGCAGCTCCAGTCTCGGATCAGGAACGCCCACACATGGACATACAGGATCGACAACAACCGCGTGCCGGCAACATTCGCTGCGCATGCGGGCAACTCATTGCCGGCGGACAAAAAAGCTTGAAAATCAAATGTGCCCGATGCCGCCGCCTTGCGTACGTACCGATTGAGTTGATGCGCGGAACGACGCCACGGATGTCTTAGTCAAGTTTGTTCAACTACGCCACACGAGCTCGTGTGGGAAGACCAGAGGACCTGAGTCCTGATCCCGATAGCACAGAGCCTCATTATATTCGTCCTGTCGGCGTCATCTCGCTGACAGGCAGCAATGGAATGGGATTTCCTTCACGGATGACGAAGTCGGCACCATCACCCCTATTCGCCGGACGCATTCGCACGCTCGTCGCAGAACTGAGCCGCTATGCCCCGCAATGGGCCGATCGACTGGCCCGAGTGAAATCGGAACGGGAGCTCCTGGCGGTGGCCAGCGCCCTGTTCAACCTGGGACATGTCCTCAATTCTGGAAACGAGAACGCCGCCCCTTCTCAGGCACCTCTTTCAACGCGCATTCATGAGTTTATGACCGCGAATCTCCATAAGGGTTTGACGCTCAAACTGTTGGCGCAGTTTCTCGGATATTCAGAAAAGTATTGCTCTGACCTCTTCCACACCACGATGGGCGAATCGTTCTCTGCGCATCTCAAACGTCGCCGCCTTGAAACCGCCAGCGTATTGCTGCAGACCACGGAAAAGGGGGTCGCTGAAATCGCAACGGCCATCGGATTTTGCGATCAGTTTGCATTCAGTCATTTCTTTAAACGAGCGACCGGCCAATCTCCGATCCAGTTTCGATCACAGCGCGGCCGGCGCACGCCCAAACCACGCCCCGTCCCGGCAAGGAAACCCTCATGACCACTCCGCCGATTCGAGATGCGGATGTGTCTGTCCTTACCTTGCCACGAGAGGAATCTCCACAAGCCCCTCCCCCATCAAGGCTCCGGATCAGATGGGTCGGCGCAAGCATCGTCAGTAGCGTTTGCCTGGCAGGACTCTATTGGGTTCTGCCGGAATTCTCCTCCTTGCCGGAGGTTGACACTGCTCCCGTTCGGATCGTCGGAATCGCCACGCCGTCGTCGCTCTTGAGCGCCAGTGGATACGTCGTCGCGCAGCGGCAAGCCTCGGTGGCATCCAAAGGCACCGGCCGCCTTGAATATCTGGGGGTTGCCGTCGGGAGCCGGGTCAAAGCCGGAGAGATCATTGCCCGGGTTCAGCAAGATGATGTCCAAGCCGTCCAACAGCAGGTGCGCGCACGCTTGGATGTGGCCAAAGCGGCCTTGACCAATGCGCAGGCCGAGTTGCGGGATGCCCAGCAGAGCCATGCGCGGGCCAAGGCCTTGCTGCCCAATCAGTTTGTGTCGCAAGCCGAATTCGACATGACGGCCAATCGCCTCAGACGGGCGGAAGCCATGGTGCGGTCTTCTTCGGCGACCATCACGGCCGCCGAAGCCGACGTGCAGGCGGCCGATGTGATGCTGGAAAACACGCTCATCCGAGCGCCGTTCGACGGCATTGTCCTCAAAAAGTTTGCCGAGATCGGTGAAGTCGTCGCTCCCATGGCCAGCTCCGCCAGCTCACGGGGCGCCGTGGTGTTGATCACAGACATGGCCTCACTTACGGTTGAAGCGGACATTTCCGAATCGTCGATCGCGCAGATCTCGCAAGGTCAGACAGCCGATATCACACTGGACGCCATGCAGGGCAAGCACTACCCGGCGATCGTGCACCAGATCGTGCCGACGGCCGATCGGTCCAAAGGAACCGTGCTGGCCAAAGTTCGATTCCTGGAACTTGACGAGCACGTGCTTCCGGAAATGAGTGCGAAAATTTCTTTTCACGAGCCTTCCCGGCCGCAGACTACATCCCCTCCGCGCTTCCTGATTCCGGCAAGCGCGCTGGTGCTGAAGAACGGGACACCCGTGGCCTATGCACTCACCGGAGACATCGTGCGGGAAATCTCGATAGAAGAGATCGCGACACGCGGTGGAGAGCGTGAGGTGCATGGCGCTTTTACCGCTGCGGATCGGGTCATCCTCGCACCGCCATCGTCGCTGGCACCAGGCGATCGAGTTCATTCCCGTGTCACCCAGTAGGAGGCGTATCACCGATGAATCAGCCGGCCATTGAGTTTCGCCGCGTCACCAAATCCTATTTCCGTGGAAACCAGGAGGTGCCCATTCTTCGGGACTTCAACTTGTCGATTCCTGCAGGACGATTCCTGGCGGTCATGGGCCCTTCGGGATCGGGCAAGACCACGATTCTCAATCTGGTCGCCGGTCTGGACCGCCCCACGAGCGGCACCATCCATGCGGCTGGTGTGACGGTGTCTCAACAACGAGAATCAGAGCTCGCCCGATGGCGGGCGCGGCACATCGGCTTCGTATTTCAGTTCTACAATCTCATTCCCGTCCTGACGGCAGCGGAAAATGTGGAGCTGCCTCTGCTGCTCAGCACGTTGGCCAAACGAGAGCGCACCACGCATGTTCAGGCCGCGCTCGGCCTCGTCGGCTTGAGCGATCGCCTGCATCATTATCCCCGCCAGCTCTCGGGAGGCCAGGAACAACGCGTCGGAATCGCACGCGCCATCGTCAGCGATCCCACCATTCTCCTGGCGGACGAACCGACGGGCAATCTCGATCGAAGCGCGGCCGAGGCCGTCATGGCCCTACTCACGCGGCTGCATCTGGAACTCAAGAAAACGATCCTGATGGTCACCCATGATCCGCGCGCCGCCGATTACGCCCAAGAGATCCTTCATTTCGACAAAGGAACGGTGAGCTGAGGCATGACCATCGGAACGTTGATCGTTCGTAATCTTCGGCGGCATCTGCTCCGTGTGACGATGACGGCACTCGGAATCGCGACAGTCATTCTCGCGTTCAATCTCATTGTGACCACCGTCCGCGCCTGGTATGCCGGCGTCGAAGCGGCAGTCCCCAACAGGCTGATCACCCGCCACGCCGCCTCGCTCTCCATCCACCTGCCGCTCGCCTACCGGGACCGTATTGCCGGTCTCGACGGGGTCACCGGCATTACCTATGCCAATTGGTTCGGCGGGGTCTACCGGGACGCCAAAGGATTCTTCCCGCAGTTCGCCGTAGAACCGGCCTCTTTTCTGGATCTTCACGCGGAACTCTCGGTGCGCGAGGACGAACGGCAGGCGTTTCTCAGCGATCGTCGGGGATGCCTGATCGGCCGCCGCCTGGCCACGCTCTACGGCTGGAAAGTGGGCGACGTGATCGCGCTCAAAGGTACGCTCTACCCGGGAGATTGGGAATTCGTCGTCCGGGGAATCTATCAAGGGGCCACGTCGACGACAGATGAAACCTGGATGCTGCTGCGGTGGGATTATATGAACGAACGACGCCAGCTGATCGATCCGGATCGGGCCGGTACGGTTGGGTGGTATGTCGTTCGCCTGGCTGATCCCGTGCGCGCGGGCACACTGTCGGCCGCGATCGACGCCGAGTTTGCCAATTCGATGGCAGAAACCAGGACCGAAACCGAACAGGCCTTCCAAATGGGCTTTGTCGCTATGTCCGGCGCCATTATCAGCGCGTTGAAAGTGCTGGCGATCGCGCTGAACGGGATCACGCTCCTGGTCCTCGCCAACACGCTCGTGATGGCTGTTCGCGAACGGACCAAAGAACTGGCGGTGTTACGCACCCTGGGATTCCGGCCCTCCCACCTCGCCGCGCTGGTGACGGGTGAAGCGCTGCTGATCGCGGGGCTCGGATCGTTGCTCGGCATCGCCCTCACGATCCCGGCCAACGCCCTCTATGCCGAAATGGTCGGAGCCAAGCTGGGAAACTTTTTTCAGCATATGAATTTATACCCCAGCACAGTCCTCTTGAGCGCCTCTGTCACGCTCGGAATCGCCGTCTGCGCATCGGCGATTCCCATCGGAGCCGTGCTGCGCCGACACGTCGCCTATGATTTGCGCCACGTCGGATAGGGTTTTAAGATGATGAAATTGCTCTGGAGCTATAGTGTGCGAAACGTCTGGGTGCGCAGCAGCACCAACGTGCTGACCGTCGCCGGATTGGCCTTGGTCAGCCTGGTGCTCCTGGCGGTCCTTATGCTGGGGAATGGGTTGAATCGCGCCCTGATCGAAAGCGGCTCGACGGATAATATCCTGCTCTTGAGAAAAGGAGCCACCACCGAAATCGCCAGCGGAATCTATCGCGATCAAGCGCATATCATAAAGACACTCGCCGGCATCGCGCAGACCTCCGCCGGAGAGCCTCTGGCCATTCCAGAATTGGTCGTCTTGATCAGTCTCAAAAAAGCCGGCGCCGAAAGTCCCGCCAACGTCGTGGTCCGGGGGACGCACCCAAACACCTTCGCGATGCGTCCGCAGGCCACACTGACACAGGGACACCTATGGCAGCGCGGCACCACTGAAATCGTGATCGGCGCGCAGATTGCGAAGCGGTTTCTTCCGGGTGGATTCGGCGCGCATCTGCGGATCGGCAAACGCGAGTGGCAGGTCGTCGGGGTGTTTGACGCGCAGGGCACGGCATTCGATTCCGAGATCTGGGGCGATGTCGATCAACTGATGGCCGCGTACGGGCGTGATTCCTATTCGTCGCTGACGGTTCACCTCGCTCATCCCACCGCATTCCAACAGCTTGATGAAGCCATTGGAACAGACACGCGGCTGCTGCTCCAGGTGAAACGGGAGCGGGATTATTACCGCGAGAAATCCATCACCATGGCCACGTTTATCCGGCTCCTCGGATTGACCTTCACCGGCATCTTCGCCTTTGGAGCGATTCTGGGCGGCACGATGACGATGTACGGGGCTGTGGCGTCCCGGACCAGGGAAATCGGCATGCTCCGCGCGTTGGGCTTTTCCTCCGCGGCCATCCTCGCCTCGTTTCTCTGCGAGTCCTTGCTGATCGGAGCCCTGTCCGGATTGCTGGCGATCGGCGGCGGGACGGCATTGCAGTTCGTCACACTCTCAACTATGAACTTCAGCACATTTTCGGAATTGGCGTTTCGCCTGACCCTGACTCCAGTCTCCATACTCATCACCCTGGCCTTTGCGCTTGGGATCAGCCTGCTTGGCGGGATTCCCCCGGCGCTTCGCGCCGCCCGTCTTCCTGTCACCTCCGCGTTGCGCGCACCCGGCCAATAGACGTCTCTCGCACGCCTCCCCGGTGCGCACCTCCTTCCGGTCGGCATCTGGAAAGAGAACATGCCCATCCGGCGGTTGAGCATGTCCACAACCTTCACAAGTACGATATATGATTTTGAGAATTGATCTCATAACTTGGAGTTGCGCCTTTGCCCTTTACCGATCTCCATCAGCTACTCGCAAACAATGCTCCGGACGAGCGGCCGCGCTGGCGGGCTTCAGCCTGGGGAATATCCTTGTGCCTACATGCTCTGGCCGTCGCAACAGCCGCCAGCCTCCTTCGTGATTTGCCTCAACTCCCTCCTCCGACATACCGCATGGAGCTTCTCCTCCATGAATCTTCGAATGTCGCCGATACGCCCTCTGCCCGCAAGAACACTGCTGGTGCGCCGCAGGCCGCACCAGCACCAGCACCAGCAGCAGCACATCCGCAGCGAGAACCCGCCTCATCGAACACGCAACCCGTCGAATCACCTTCCAACAGGCAGTCCTCAGTCATCCAGCAGACCCTGACCCGGGTCACTCCTGTCACTCGAGTCACGCAAAACACTCTGTCCCCAGAGACCGTCCGCACCAAAACTCCAGTCACCCCCTCTCAACCAATTGAACAGCGCATTGAGAACAGTCCGGCGGCGAATGAATCTCCTGCTCTTAGTCCTCAGCCTCTGCCCCAAATGATTGAACGTTCGTTCGTGCCCACAACCACACACGCTGTATCTACACTCGCTACCCGTCAAGAAGTCGCCACCGAGCGACAGGAACGCTCGACCGCGCAGGTCCAGAGGCAATCGATGGAGCCTACCGACAGCGCCCCCACCCATTCTGGACAAGCATCGGCTTCGCCTCAGGACGCTGACAGGGCCGCGGTAGAGACAGATTCACCTTCCGCGGACGCCGCACACCGCGGCTCGGAAACCGAGGCGTCTATATTCTCTGCCCATGCAGGAGAGGCAAGAGATCCCGGCGATCCCGACGCACCGCGTGCCGTCGTGGCCATGGGCCATCCAGCCATCACCCGAACAATTTCCGCTGGATCGGACTTTGGCTGGCTGACTGATCTGCTCAAGCGAAGAATAAAAAGTTTCCAAGCCTATCCGCGTCTCGCAGCCATGCAGGGATGGGAAGGCAAAGTCGTCGTGCAGGCCACGATCGGACCCGACGGCCGGTTACTTAGTGCGGTCGTGATTGAAAGCTCCGGCTTTGCCTCTCTGGATCAAGACGCACTGAACCTCATGCACCGGGCCACCCCCATCCATTTCCAACAGGAGCTCGGGCAATCCCACATTGAGGTGTTTATTCCCGTTATCTACCACCTGGACCGCTGATGAAAGGACGAACGCCATGTTCACACGCACCCTATCCGTTATAGCCGCAGGAATACTGCTCTGCTCAAGTTGGACGCCGGTCAATGCCGCGGCACCTCCGACCGTCGGCTTCCTGGTCGTCGCTCCGGACCGAGGCTTTCTTGGCAATCAAGAAATCAGAGCCATGGTCGATGAATTTAAGAAATCGTATCCGGCCGCATTGGGATTAATCGGTCGCGACTATACGGACGTTGACGGTGAATATGCGGAGTATCTCGCACGGGCCGCGCAGGAGCTGAAGCAAGCCGGCGCCACCGAAATCGTGACCATCCCGCTCTTTCTCTCCGACGCTGACCCGTTGCTCAAAAAAATCAAGCCGCTCGTGCCCGCGTACACCGGAGGGCTGCCCGTCCGGTGGGCGCCGGCCATGGCCCACGACTACCTCATCGGCCAGATCGTACTCGATCGGGTCGAGGCATTGAGCGAACAGGCCGGATCGGAACGCCTCATTCTCGTCGGTGCCGGCGCGATGGATGAAGCCAGCGCAATCGCCTTGAAAGCCGATCTCGAGAAGTTGCTCGCATACGTCAAGCGCTATAAAGGGTTTCGCGATGCGGAGACCGCCATTTATTACGACCGCGCCGCGGAGCATGCCGAGCAGAAGAACAAAGACATCAAGGCCCACCTCCTTGCTCAAATCGCGAAGCAAGGACGCACCCTGCTGGTGCCGGTATCGATCGGCCCCAAGTTTGATACGGCCATGTCCCTGACCAGTTGGCTGGGCGGTCAATTTAAACAGACCCAGGTCGTGTATAAGCCGAACGAACTGCTTCCGCACCCGAATGCCCTGCTGTGGTTGAAGAAAACGGCGAATCGGGAAACACCGCTCTCAGCCGCGGCGCTGGGGCTTGTGATCATGCCGCACGGATCGACTCAACCGTGGAACGACGCCGTGGAATCGACCATCCAGCCGCTCCTGTCCAAATACCCCATCGAAATGGCCTATGGGATGGGCGACCCGTACATCATTCAGGACGCAGTCTCCCGCCTCGAGCGGCAGGGAATCAGGCGGATCGTCTTCGTACGGATGTACGCCCTGGATCATCATATGAAATCGCTCACGGACTATATCCTCGGCCTGTCTGAGGATACCGCTGAGCTTGGCCATGGGGGCGGACACGACCATGCGGCCGAGGCTCCGCCTCAAGTCAGAACGGCGGCGCTCTTCTCCACGTTCGGCGGGTATGAGCAGAACCCGGAGATCACCCAGGTCCTCCACAAACGCATCGCCGAAATGAGCCAAGACCCCGCCAATGAAACCGTCTTGCTCATCGCACATGGAGAAGGCACCGACGAGGGGAACGACAAATGGCTGGCGGTCATGAATCAGAACATCGAACGACTTCGGCAGGATCTTCACTGCGCCAAGCTTAAGGCCGTAAAAGCGCTGACCGTCCGGGAGGACTGGCCCAAAGAGCGCGAACAGGCCGTTGCGACGGCGCGCGCCGCGATCGAAGCCGCGGGGAAAAACGGGCGGGTCCTCGTCGTCGCCAACCGGCTGTACGGATCCGGTCCCTACAAAACCATGCTGAAAGGACTGACCTACGAGATGAACGAGAAAGGGTTGGTCGATCCCGTCTTGACTCGCTGGCTGGAAGACGGTGTTCGGCGACTCACCGCCGAATTGATCCCGCGTGACGCGGAACAACAACGCATGGCAAGACCCTAGCACCACGACGCTGCCACCCTCTTCCCGCAAAGGATGCATTGAATGACTATGCATAGGACCGGTTTTCGACTCTCCTCTAGGACGGCGCTCGCCATGCTGGCCATCACAGCCTTGTGCGCGATGACCCCGTTCGCCACCCAGGCGGCCGACGACACCGCGGCGACCGTGCCTGACGTACCGCCGAAAGCTCCGGACGAGGCAGGCACACCGGCGGCCGCTCCCCAGAAAGGTCTCCACGTCGACGATATCGTCATTACCGGAACCTGGACCCCGCATGCGCAAAAGGACTCGCCCGTTGAAATCGAACGCATTACCTCAAAAATGATCGAGCAGGCCGGCGCAACCAATCTTCGCCAGGTGCTGCAAGACGTGCCAGCCATTGAGTTTCGCCGGACGGGAGGACGCTTTCAACAGTTTCAGATCCAGGGCTTGGAGAGCATCCACACGCTGTTTCTTGTCAACGGACAGGAATTGATCGGCTCGACCGAAGGCGGGCAGTTTACCGAAGATCTGCTGGCGTCCCCCGACGTCGAATCGATCGAAGTCGTCAAAGGAGCCGCCGCCGTTCAATATGGCAGCGACGCCATCGGAGGCGTCATCAACATCCGCACCAAACGGGCCACAAAAACGCTGGGCGGCACCATCACCGGACAATACGGCCGCTACAACACCGTCACCTCCTTTGCCGCTCCGGAGTTCCGCAGCGCCGACGGCAAGTTCGGCGGATACATCGCAGCCGGGGTTTCCAAATCGGATGGCGTCGATTACATTCCCAGCACGCCGGTGACGAACGGCGAGCCGCGCTACTCGACGAAGAATATCAGCGCTAATTTCGATTACGCGTTCTCGAACTCCGCAAAATTTTCGCTCTACAATAAATACACCGATCAGGATCGGGTAAGCCTCGGAGGGACCACCGCCGCGTCCACACGAACCCAGGCCACCAGCAACAACGAGCGCAATCAGACAGTCGCCCGGATGGATTGGAGCCCCGATGCGGTCTCGACCCTGAGCATCTGGGGGCACTACCAAAGCTTCCAGAATGAATCGCGCACCAATGCCCTGGGCACCGGCGCGCAAACCCGGGTGTCGAAATTTACCCAGACCCTCTGGGAGCCTCAGTTCCAATACACTCGGCAACTCGATCAACATCACTTGCTGACGCTCGGCGGGGAGCACGACATCCGGTCGATCGAAGGATTGAACTTCGCGTCTTCCTCGGCGGTCAAGCGCCTCACGGAATCGGCAGGCTGGCTCCAAGATGAAATTGCCATGCTGCCATGGGTGGACATCGTCCTGGGCAGCCGCTATACCACCAACAGCAAAGCCGGCGGAGCCTGGAGCCCGCAAGCCACACTGCTTCTTAAGCCCGGCAATTTTCGCGGCCGATTCTCCTATACCAAAGGATTCCGATCCCCCAGTTTATCCGAACTCGGCGCCTCGTTTGTCGAAGGCGGGTTCTTCGGCATCGTCGGCAATCCCAACCTCGCGCCCGAGAAATCGACGAGCTACACCGCCAACGTTGAATACTATTTTGAGCGTGCCAAGATCGGCGCCTCCGTATTCAGACATGACGTCAACAACCTGATCCAATTCATCAACGGAACCTGCTCGGCAGCGGAAGCCGCCGGTCTGGGCGTCGCGCAGAATTTCTGTCAAAAACCATTCAACACCGCGGTCACACGAAGCCAAGGCTTTGAACTTGAGGCAGGCATCAGACCGCTCTCCTGGCTCTACCTCGAAACCGGCTACATGTATGTCGATGCGCGAGACCACACCACAGACGAATATCTATTCGGCCGGTCGCGCCATACATGGAAAACCCGCGCCAACATTGAGTACGACGGATGGACCTACACCACCAGGCTTCGCTACTTCTCCTCCTTCGGATTCACCGACACGAATAACAACGGACGCATCGACCGCAATCAAAACGAGCTCGCGCCGGCCAATGTGCAGCTCGATATGCGGCTGGCCAAGACACTGGCCAACGGCATGGATCTCTACATCGGCGCCGACAACATCACCAAGGCGCGCGTGCAAGTCGGAGGCGTCCCGCCTCCGGAAGGACAACAACTCTATTACGTCGGCATGCGGATGACACTGTAATGAGAGCTCGGGGGCGCATGGGGTCCGGACCGCACGCGCCCCCACACATAACACAACGGAGGTGGCACATGTACTACGCACTCATCGCACTGGTGGCTCTCACAGGGACGTTTTTTTCTCCAACGAATCCGGCTCACGCCGCACCGCAGGACGTAGGCAGAAAGATCGGCGTCTTGCTGGTCAACCATGGGTCTCGCTCGGAGACCTGGAGAAACGGGCTCTTGCAGCTCGAAGCGCATGTCGCCCCATCGATACTCCGCAACCCAACCGTTAAAGGATTGAAAACGGCCTTCATGGAATACACCGAGCCTTCTATCGCGACACGCATGAAAGAGTTCGACCGCGAGGGCTTTACCGATGTTATTCTCGTGCCGGTCTTCCTCACCGTCAGTCCTCACACCTTCGACGATATTCCCACCATCGTGGGGTTGAAGGAAGATCCACATTCGATGCAACAACTCAAGATCGAAAAAATCGAGCGCTATACTCCGCGCGCGCAAACCCACATCACGCCGCCGCTCGACTTTACGGATATGCTCCAGAAGAATCTGCTGCGGCGCGTCACCGCACTGTCGCACGATCCGGCGCATGAAGGCTTGGTGTTGATTGGATATGGCGATGAGACCTACGACAAGGAATGGGTTGACCTGTTCGGGAAAGTCGCCGGCTACGTCAGGCAGCACACCGGAATTGCCGAGTACGCCTATGGCTGGTGCGGCCACATTGCAAACTACAAACCGGAAGAAACGACCGCGGCGATCAATACCGTCCTCAAGAGCGCACAGACCGCCCTCGTGCTCCCCGTCCTCGTCGCGCACGACGAACAGTTTCAAATCAAGATTATCGGCGACGGAATCGCCAAGGTGGCCGACAACAGAACCCGCGTCCTCTACAAACCGGACTCCATTCTGCCCGATCCGAATGTCGAGCTCTGGGTCATCTCTGTGACCGATGACTATGTGCGAAAGATTCAATCGCACGCGTCCAAGGCCAACTGATGCAGGCACGAACCAGAACCCTTCTGCGCTGGCCCGACAGAGACGTTCTTGTGCGGCTCAACATCGCGACGCACCGGGATATCGGCTATGTCTGCGCCTCCTTGATCCTCGCCTATTGCCTGTCGGGGATCGCGCTCAATCATATCAGCGATTGGAACCCGGACTTTGTGATCTCCAAGCAGGCCGTCACGCTCACGCAGGCCTATGCAAAAAACGAGATCACCCGAGAGACGATTGCAGATTTTGGGAAGCTCGTGGAGGAGGAGGCCTATAAAGTCTACGATTTCCCGACGCCTGATCAAGTGAAGATCTACTATGACAACGCCTCTCTGCATCTCAATTTGGCGACAGGACATGGCACCTACGAAAAGGTGTCACGACGGCCCGTCTTGTATCAGGTGAATGCCTTGCACCTGAATCGGCTCAAAGGCTGGAAATGGGCGTCGGACGTGTTTGCGCTCGTCCTGATTATCCTGAGCCTCACAGGACTCCTGGTGCTGCGGGGCAAATATGGGCTGGCCCGCCGGGGAAAGTGGCTGGTGATCGCCGGAATGTTGCCGCCGTTGCTGGCGCTGATTTTATTCGAACTCAAATAGTACGCTCTGCACCAAACCCGCACCACTCACTGGGCACTCGACGAAGGAGCATGACATGACCTGCACAAAATGCAATGGACTGCTAATCTCTGAACGCGTCTTGGACTTCTATGCTCATACGGCCCGTTGGAAATGCATCAACTGCGGCGCCTCGCCCTCGATCACTTCGCCTTCATCAGCGGCCAATCCTGCACTACGAGCCACAAGAAGAGCTGAATGACTTTACATCGCGGATTCAAGTAGCCAGTGCATAAATTCCCTGACGGCGCATGGAGTAACCTCTTGGCACACCAAGGGGTTACACATGCGGACCTATCGTCGGTTGACCGATGAAGATCGCTGTCAGCTCTATGCCTTGCACAAGGCGGACAAGACCAAGCCGAGATTGGCCTGGCCCTGGAGATCAGCCAGGGGACCGTCAGCCGGGAACTAGCTCGAAACACAGGAGGCCGTGGCGACCGCTTTCAGCAAGCGCAGCGCTCGGCGCAGGCCCGACAGCCACAGCTCCGGCACCGACCGTGTACACTGACCAGCCGTATCCGTCGCGCCATCACCCGGAGGCTGCGGGCTGAGCGGTGGAGTCCAGAACCGCTCAGCTTCTGGTTGCAAACCGAGCACAGGGTCTTGCTCAGTCCCGAATGGATGTACCAGATGATCTGGGCGGACAAGCGGAGCGGCGGCGCGGCAAGTCATACAATCGGCGGGGGGGCGCAGCACGCAGGCCGCGGCGTGATCCCGCATCGCATCTGAAATATCTTGTTGAGAGTGGGCCCCCTGCATGGAATACAGTCACAGGCCATGACAAGGGAGGATCCCATGCGATTGATCACGACGAAGGAACTGAGAACGTTGAGCATCGCCACCCGACATCAT
>JADYYH010000040.1 GCA_020853775.1 Nitrospira sp. | reverse complement strand
TGTCGGCGTGGCTGAGCGACTGGCCCATCGAGCGACCGCGAGACTGGGTGGCACGAGTCAACCGGCCACACACGGCGTCGGAACTCGAGTCGTTGCGCCTGAGTGTGCAACGAGGGCGTCCCTTCGGTGAGGAGGCCTGGGTAGACCGGATGGCGAAGCGATTTGGGATGGAGTCGACGGTGCGGCCGCGCGGACGGCCCAGAGGCTCCTGAATAAAGACTCCCGACCACTCTTGCCTCGGTTGATTCTACCTATCTCAGAATGACTATTTCGCCAGTCTCATCAAATGTGAATTGGGCGTACCCGTAACCAGGAGGGTCGAACCTTGGCATATCTTTGACGTGCACACGATATTCTCCCTTCAATGAAAGGGGCAGTGCTTGAGTTGTCTCGTTGAGGCCGTCATATGTTTTTCCATACTCGACTTCATCAATCGATCGCTCGCCACTTAGAGCCCACACTGTATCCCACTGATTATCCCCTACCTTCTTCTGAACGATCAGCTCGATGACATTGTGCTTTGTATGCGCACCTCCCCCAAGCTGGTAGAATCGGAAAGAAATTGTGTCGCCGTATTTGCCCTCTGGTTTGACAATGAAGGCTCGGGAACAGGACGACAAGGCGCCCAAAAAGGTTGCTAGCAATACAAGGAGAAGCAATGCCCTTCTTGCCATTTTGTCCATTGAATGGTTTGCCGCGCCTGAAGGGTTCAACCGGCTGTAACTCGCTACGGCACGGTTGCATCGCTGTGCAATAGTACAATAACCGAATGGGCGATTCGGAGCACAAGGAACTATCAATGAACGATGCGCAACTTCCAACCTCGACTAGGCTGCTCTACTTGGAGCGCTCGCTACGGCGTCAGCGGCCCCGTGATGGGGCTGCCGGGTTTGGCCTCAATCGCGGGCCCAGCGCCTTCTTGCGGCAGGATGCGGAAATGAGTCACGGCGAAGGAGACGGCCTGCCCCACGGTAAAATGGCAGCGACGAAATTCTTCCTTGTTCATGCGTGACCGGAGAATCAACCCGTCCGGGGTTTCAATTTCGAGCCGGTACGCCACGCCGAGGAAGTAGATATGCCGTAGTTTCGCCTGTTGACGGTACCGCGCGGGATCTTCCGCCACTTTCACGTAATAGGGACGAAATCCGACTTGGAGCGTCTGACCGTCGAAAAAGCCCGGGGCAGGGAATTCGAGCGAGCCGACCTGGACCTGCCCGCGCCGTACGACGCCGGCCACGATATTCATCGAACCGATGAAGCGGGCGACGAACTCAGTGGCGGGTTCTTCGTAGACATCAGCGGGGGATCCGGCCTGTTCCAATTTGCCTTTGGAGAACACGATGATGCGGCCGGACACTTCCATCGCCTCTTCCTGATCGTGTGTCACGAACAGGCTGGTGACGTTCAGGTCCGTATGCAGGCGGATGAGCCACTCACGCAACTCCTGTCGCACCTTCGCATCGACGGCCCCGAACGGTTCGTCCATCAACAGCACCGACGGACGCGGGGCCAGCGCGCGGGCGATGGCGACACGCTGTCGTTGGCCGCCGGATAGTTGGTGCGGATACCGACCACCCAGTCCTTCGAGGCTCATGAGCGCGAGCAGTTCCGTGATGCGCTGGTCGATGTCTTGCCGGTTCCACTTTTTGATTTTGAGACCGAAAGCGATGTTGTCGAAGACGGTCAGATGTTTGAACAGAGCGTAGTGCTGGAAGACGAAGCCGATGTTGCGTTCCTGCACGGTGAGGTCGTTCACCCGCTTGCCGTCGATGAAGATATCGCCGGCGGTCGGAACTTCCAGGCCGGCGATCAATCGCAGCACGGTCGTTTTTCCGCTGCCGCTTGGTCCGAGCAGACCGAGCAATTCACCTTCGTTGACGACGAACGAGACGCCTCCCACTGCCGTGGCTGAACCGAACGTCTTCGTGAGCCCGCGTACTTCGATCTTCACTGGCTTACTGCGCTCCCGCTTCCGCTACCGTCGTTTCAGCGCGTGCCTTGGCGATCTCCAGCACGGTCAGGATCGCAAAGGAGACGGCCAACAGGGTCAATGCGACGGCGTTTGCCGCCACATAGTTGAAATCGACGTAACTTTGATAAATGTGCAACGTGGCGGTCTGCGTGAGCAACAAAATATTCCCCGAAACCACGAGGACGGCGCCGAATTCGCCGATCGCCCGCGCCACGGTGAGGGTCGCTCCATAGACCAGGCCCCATCGGAGAGCCGGCAGGGTGACCTTGAGAAATACCTGCCATTCACCGGCCCCCAACGTTCGTGCCGCTTCCTCTTCTTCGGTCCCGAGTGTTTGCAGCAACGGTGTCAGCTCACGCACCATAAATGGAAAGGTGACGAACAGGGTTGCGAGAATCATGGCCGGCAGGGCAAACAACACCTTGATCTGTGCCTGCCCGAAAATCGTGCCCAGCACGGTGTCCGGGCCGAACAGCAATATGAGCATGAAGCCCGCGATGACGGGGGAGACCGCAAACGGCAGGTCGATCACGCCGCTCACGAGGCTGCGGCCCCAAAACTTCTGCCTCGCCAGCACCATCGCCGTCATGGTGCCGAAGATCACGTTCAGCACCAGCACGATCAGGGTGATTTCTGCCGTGAGGGTGAAGCCGTGCAACGCCTCCGGCCTCGAGATTTCGGTCCAGAATGCCGTCAGCCCCTCGCTGAAGCTTTGGCTCGCCATATAGAGGATCGGTCCCACCAGCAGGACGAGAAAGTAGAGCCAGACGATCCCGATCAACAACCAACGCATGCACATGCTCCCATCTCAACCATGCCCGGCTCTGCCGGATTCATCGTCTCAGATTGCCGCGGTCGGCACCACTGACTCGGTGTCGCGAGGATCCTTCTGCCGGGTCCATTGAAACAATCTTGGCAACCGTTCCCCGGGACGACGGGTCAACCGTTCCAAGAGCAAGAGAACCAGAAAAGAGATCAGTAAAATCAGCACCGAGACGGAGGTAGCCGCCTGGGGGTTGTAGCTCTCGATCTCCCCATACACATAGACGGAAGCGACCTGCGTCTTCATCGGAATATTGCCCGCCACGATCACGATGGACCCGAATTCGCCGAGCGCCCGCACGAAGGTGAGGAAGACGCCGGTCAGCAGACCGGGCAGGATCGACGGGACCGTGACTTTCCAGAAGGTGATCCAGGGGCTGGCTCCCAACGTGAAGGCTGCTTCTTCCTGATCACGTTCGAGGCCCATCAGCACCGGTTGCAGAGAGCGGATGGTAAACGGCATGGTCACAAACACCATAGCCAGGATGATCCCGGGCTGGTTGTAGAGCACCGCCATCCCGCCCTGTTGAAGCCAGGTGCCCAGCAGGCTGGTCGGTCCATAGATCGCGGCGATCATGAGGCCGGCAACCAGGGTCGGAATGGCAAAGGGCAAATCAACGAGCGCGTTAAGGAGCCACCGGCCCGGGAATTCGTAGCGTACCAGCACCAGCGCCGACAAGGTGCCGAACAGGGCATTGATGGCAGTCGCAATGGCGGCGGTTTCCACGGTGAGCCACAGCGCTGCCGCAGCTTGAGGAGCCGACAGATCCTGGATGAACCGGTCCCATCCGGCCGCGAACGATTGATGCGCCAGCGCCGCGAGGGGCAAGAAAATCAGCACGAGCACATAGCCGACTGCGGCAGATCGTAAGGCCAGGCTGAGCAAGAGATGGGCGGTCATACGAGCGTTCTACCTTACTGGTTACGGTCACGCCTGTTCGACAGGCACCATTCCTATCGTTGGTCGTGATGATTCTTCAGGAATCATTTTCTCAGGAGGCTGCTATTTCTTTGTCACGTCCTCGACAATCTTTGTCCACAGACCTTGCGCGCCGAATAGTGTGTTGCTCACCTGGTCCCAGCCGCCGAGATCTGCAATCGTGAAGAGGCGCGCCGGTTGCGGGAGCGTGGCGGCAGGGGCGCCGGCATGCTTGTCCAACGGGCGAAATCCCAATTCAACGAAGGCAGCCTGTGCCTCCGGTCCGTGGAGGAATGCGACGAACGCGTCTGCGAGATCCCTGGCCTTGTGGCGGTCGGCATAGGTGTCGACGACCGCCGCCGGGTTTTCGATCCAGACGGTTTCGGCCGGCACGATGATTTCATAGGGCCGTCCGCTCTTTACACGCGGCAACAATTCGTTTTCGTAGGTCACGATGACATCGCCGACCCCGCGTTCGAATGTGGTCACCGATTCCCGTCCGCTCTTGTCCATCACCTTGACGTTGCGTTGGACACGGGTCAGTAAGTCCACGGCCTGCGAGGCCGCCGCATCCGGGGCGATCGGCTTCCCGCCTGCGCGTTGCTCCGCCAGTTTCAGACCGGCGCCGTAAATCGCGATCACATCCCACATCGCGCCGCCGGATGTCTTGGGATTCGGGTAGAGCACTTCCACGCCGGGGCGCGCGGCATCGTCCCATCCCTTGATGCCCTTGGGATTACCCTTGCGGACACCGAGGGCCACGACCGACGCGGAGATCATGCCCCCGTGGGGAGCCTTTCGCCAATCATGGGTAATCAATCCGGCCTTGACGATCTGATCGACATCACCTTCCAACGAGAGCACGGCGACATCGGCATCGAACCCTCCGATGATAGCCCTAGCCTGGGCGCCCGAGGCTCCATACGAGCTACGCACACGCACGTCCTGCCCGGTTTTTTGTTTCCAATGTCGTTGAAAGGCCGGGATGATGTGTCGTTCGTAGGCTTCTTTCGGCACGCTGTAGGCGGCCAGGATGAGATCACGGGTTTCGGCGGCCTGCACCGGGGCAGTGGCCAGAAGGAGCATGGTCAACCAGGCGCCGAGTGTAAGGCCCAAAATGGTTTGTGTCTGACGAGTCATAGCGGGTCGTGGCTCCTTCCACCTATTTCGAATGGGCGAATCGACTCAATGTGTAATGGTCGAGAATGTTCGCGATGGCATCCCGTACCTCACCCATGGCCTGTTGGAGCGGGCACGAAGGTTTAGCCGCGTAGGGGCAGTCCGCACACTTCTGGTAAGCGGTCTTGCTCACGCAGCTGATCGGGGCGAGGGGGCCATCCAGAATACGGATGACCTGGCCCAGCGTGATTTCTTCCGGTGATTTAATGAGGGAATAGCCGCCCCGGACTCCTCGACGACTGGCCAGCAGGCCGGCGCGTTTCAGCGCGAGGAGGATCTGCTCCAGGAATTCCACCGGGATATTCTGCCGTTCTGCAATTTCATGGCGCTGGAGGACGCGCCCGCCATAGGTCTCGCACAGTTCGAGCAGTGCCCGGAGGCCATATTCACTCTTCTTGGAGAACTTCATGGCGTGCGTAGTTGTATAGTGAGTTGCTCAAGATTTTGCAGAATAAACCAGCGCGTGCCGTGATTCAAGCAATTCGACAGCGAGATCGTGAGGAAGAATCCGCGCGTCCTGGTGAGAAGTTGCGCACTGCAACCCATTGAAAATGGAGCTTCGGTTTCTTGACACCCTGTAACCGTTCTTGCTAGCTTCAGCGTGATTTTTGTCCGTCACCACGTGCAGCCTGCGGCTAGATCTGGACATCCGGTGAATTTCCAAGACCTCATTTTGACTCTGCATCGCTTCTGGGCCGACCGCGGGTGTGTCATCCATCAACCGTATGATTTGGAAGTCGGCGCGGGCACGTTCCATCCCGCAACCTTCCTCCGTTCCCTCGGACCGGAACCCTGGCGTGCAGCCTATCCGCAAGCCTGCCGTCGTCCGACCGATGGCCGCTACGGCGAAAATCCCAACCGCATGCAGCATTACTACCAGTATCAGGTGGTGCTGAAACCCGCTCCCGACAATGTCCAGGGGCTGTATTTGGAAAGCCTCAAGCAACTCGGCATCGACCCCAAGAAACATGACATCCGGTTTGTGCAGGACGATTGGGAGTCCCCCACGCTGGGTGCCTGGGGGTTGGGGTGGGAAGTGCGTCTCGACGGCATGGAGATCACGCAGTTTACGTATTTCCAGGAGATCGGCGGCATTCCGCTCAATCCGATCACCGGTGAAATCACGTATGGGACCGAGCGCATCGCCATGTATCTGCAGCAGGTCGATAACGTGTACGACCTGCAGTGGACTGACGGCGTCACCTACGGGGACGTGCATCACCGCAGCGAAGTCGAGTTCTCACGCTACAACTTTGAAGAGGGTGAGGTGCCCATGCTCATGGCCACTTTCCAAGCCTTCGAAGGGGAATGCCAGCGTCTGCTGGAGAAGAAGTTGACGTTGCCGGCCTACGATTACTGCATCAAGACCTCGCACATGTTTAATCTGCTGGATGCGCGCGGGGCGATCAGTGTCACCGAACGGACGTCCTACATCGCCAGGGTGCGGGCACTGGCGCGGCGTTGTGCGGAATCGTATGTGGCCGACCGGGAGGCCATGGGCCATCCCTTGATCAAGCAACCGGCCCGGGCAGGTAAAGGAACCACCACCCAATCACCGGTCACTACCAAGTAGCCTGCGGACCCTATTCCACGATGCCATCTAAAAAAACCAAGACCAAGACTGTTTCACGCGCGAAGAAGTCTGCATCTGCCCCACGCGCCAAGACGCCGGCCACGACGGAATTGCTGCTCGAAATCGGGACGGAGGAGTTGCCCTATCAATTTGTCGCCCCGGCCTTACGTGCCCTGCAGCAGGGGGCGGAGACGTTGTTGAAAGATTCGCGTCTCACCTCTGGCGCTGTGCGGACGATGGGCACACCGCGGCGGCTTGTGTTGCTGATCGAAGGGCTGGCACGACAGCAGGCATCCGCCGTCAAGGAAGCGATGGGGCCGTCAAAAGCCGTGGCCTTCGATCAATCAGGGCAGCCGACGAGAGCGGCCATTGGATTTGCCGCGGGCCAAGGCGTGCCCGTCGAAGCGCTGGAAGTGCGGCAGACGCCCAAAGGCGACTATCTGTTTGCGGTGAAGCAGGAAAAGGGGCAGGCCGTGGCTGCGGTGCTGACGCAGGCCTTGCCGCAATTGTTGGCCAAGTTGTCGTTCCCCAAGGCCATGCACTGGAACCAGACCGGCGTACGTTTTGCCCGGCCGATGCGTTGGCTGGTGGCCCTCTGCGGTGGGAAGGTCCTGCCGATCGAATTTGCGACCATCAAGGCCGGTCATCTCAGCCAGGGGCATCGCGTGCTGGGCGCCAAGGTGACCAGTCCGAAAGGTTTTCCCGTCAAGTCCCTCGCGCACTATCTGAAGGAAACCGAGCGCCACAGCGTGATCGTCGATCAGGAGCGGCGGCGCGCCATGATCCTCGACCAACTGGCCGCATTGGCCAAATCCGCGCGTGGGCACTTGCATCAGGACGATGAGTTGCTGGAGCAGGCCGTCTACATGGTGGAATGCCCCCTGACGATTCTGGGTTCCTTCAAGCCGCATTATCTCGCGCTCCCGAAAGAAATTCTGATGACCTCCATGAAGGAGCACCAGGGATATTTTTCCCTCGTGGACTCCAAGGGCGCGTTGTTGCCGAACTTCCTCGCGGTCACGAACATGAAGCTGTCGAACATGCGGCTGATCCGCGAGGGCAACGAACGGGTCCTGGCTGCGCGCTTGGCCGACGCGAAATTTTTCTTCGACGAGGATCGCAAGACCTCCTTGGCCGATCGAGTGGCGAAACAGCTTGCGGTCACGTTCCACCAGAAGCTCGGCAGTCTCCACCAAAAGACGCAGCGCGTCGTCGCGATGGCGGCGCATCTCGCCGGGCAGCTTGGCGACGACCAACTGATTCACGATTGCCGGCGCGCGGCCGAACTCAGCAAGGCCGATCTCTTGACCGGGATCGTCGGGGAGTTTCCGACTCTGCAGGGGCTCATGGGCGGGGAATATGCCAAGCATGACGGCGAATCTCCGGTGGTCAGCGCGGCGATCCGTGAGCAGTACATGCCTCGCGCCATGGAAGGGGAGTTGCCTGAGTCGCTCGCGGGAAAAGTACTGTCATTGGCGGACCGATTGGACAGCATCGCGGGATTTTTTCTCGTGGGCCTGGTCCCGAGCGGATCCGAAGATCCCTTTGCCCTCCGGCGCCACGCCACGGCGATCGTGCGTATCGTGATCGAGAGCCGGCTGCGCGTGAATCTCGCGCAAGCCGTGCACGCGGCGCAGGAAGGCTTGGCCGATCAGAATGTAGCGGCTGCGCCCCCGACGGGCAAAGGCGGCGCGCCGGACGTGATGGGCTTTCTGTTTGAGCGGGTCCGCTTTTACGGCAAGAGCGCGCATCAGGTACGCGACGATGTGATGGAGGCCGTCCTGAAATCGGCCGATCGCCAGTCCATCGATCTCACCGATCTCTTTGACAAAATGCAGTCGCTTCAGCAGATCACTCTGCGGGCGGAGTTCGATCCGCTCATCGTGGGATTCAAACGCGCGCACCGGCTGACGGAAAAGGAACAGTGGGATCGCAAGCCGGTGGAATCCGGGTTGTTCCGCGAGGCAGCCGAATCGGCTTTGCATGAGACTGTTCAGAGCAGTCATGCGGCCTATGCGGCGGCCCTGCGCAGCGGAGAATACGGGCAGGCCCTGGACGTGCTGGTCCGGATGAAGGGTCCGATCGACGACTTTTTCAATGCGGTGATGGTCAATGCCGACGATCCGGCGGTACGTGGCAACCGGCTGTCGCTGTTGAAAACGGTCGACGATTTGTTCATGTCGTTCGCTGATTTCTCCCAGATTATGGTACAAGGGACGTAGCGGATGGTGAGCGTGTGGACGCAACTTCAGAGAGCCTGCCTGAGTCACCCGCGGCAAGTGCCGCGGCCCATATAAGGGCGACCAAGGTCCGGCGATTTGCGTCCGGCTTCAGCGTCGTCATGATGGTGGTGTGCAACGCGGTCTTTCTGTTCGGCATCTGGGTGACCGGCCTCAATTTCGAACGGCTGGTGCGGACACCGGATATCTATGATTCCAGACAAGACATTTGCTTGCGCCTGGCCTACCAACATGTGCCGGGTTCGGAGAACCCCGTGCAGTTCTGTTCGGAGTGGCTCAACCTCGCCGATCCAACCGGAAAAATCCATACGTTTCAGAAAGACGCACAACTTAAGCAGGGCGCAGACGGAACGTTCTATTTCGACTATGGACCGTTCGTGGACTACCGGCTGTTTGCGGTCGGCGCGTTCGTCGTGGGGATCATCGTGTGTGGCATTCGCGTGACCAGGCACGTCGTCAACCGCTATCGTATGCGACTGGAAGCCGCCGCCCGCCATTCGGTTCCGACTCATTGACCTCATAGCAGAAGGAGAGCGTCGCGTGGCCAAGAAATACGTCTATTACTTTGGAGATGGAAAAGCCGAAGGCACCGGCAACATGAAGGAACTGCTCGGCGGCAAAGGTGCGGGACTGGCTGAGATGACCAATCTCAAAGTGTCCGTGCCCCCCGGATTTACGATCTCCACCGAGGCCTGCGTCGAATATTACAAGCGCGGCAAAGCCTATCCTCCCGGCATGATGGAGGAGGCGCTGGTGGCGCTCAAGAAGATCGAGCGGTCGATGAAGGCGGGGTTCGGCGATCCGGACAGTCCCCTATTGGTGTCCGTCCGTTCCGGTGCCCGCGCCTCCATGCCCGGCATGATGGATACCGTGCTGAACGTGGGATTGACCACGAAGACCGTACACGGCCTGGCGCTCAAGACCAACAACGAACGGTTTGCGCAGGACAGTTATCGCCGTTTCATCGGCATGTTCGGCAGCATCGTCATGGGCATCAATCGCGAGCATTTCGAGGACATTCTCAAACACAAAAAGCGCGATCTCGGCGTCACGCAAGATACGCATCTCGATGCCAAGGCGCTCAAGGAACTCGTCGTCAGTTTCAAGGAACTCGTCAAAGAGGAAACCAAACGCGATTTTCCGGATGACCCCCTCGAACAATTGCGCATGGCCATCAATGCCGTGTTCTCTTCCTGGTACGGCGCCCGGGCGGTGACCTATCGTCGCCTCTACAACATTCCCGAAACGTGGGGCACGGCGGTGAACGTCGTAGCCATGGTGTTCGGCAACATGGGTGAGACCAGCGGCACCGGCGTGGCCTTTACGCGCGATCCCGCCACCGGTCAGCGGCAGTTCTTCGGCGAATGTTTGACGAATGCGCAGGGAGAGGATGTCGTCGCCGGTATCCGGACTCCGCTGCCGGTCAATCAGCTCGAAAAGTTCATGCCGCAGGCCTACAAGGATTTGGAAACAACGTATACGCGATTGGAGCGGCATTACCGCGACATGCTCGACCTGGAGTTCACCATCCAGGAAGGCAAGTTGTACATGTTGCAGACCCGCGTCGGGAAACGGACCGGCGTGGCGGCGGTGCGGATTGCAGTTGACATGGTGAAGGAAGGGCTGATCTCGAAGAAGGAAGCCCTGCAGCGCATCGGCCCGGACCAACTGGCGCAGTATCTGTATCCGATTTTCGATGCGAAGGAAGAATCGCATTGCACACCGCTTGGCAAGGGTTTGCCGGCCGGTCCCGGCGCCGCTGCCGGAAAAATTGCGTTGACAGCCGACCGTGCGGTCGAAATGAAAGCCGCCGGCAATCGTGTCGTGCTGGTGCGGCAGGAGACCAGCCCTGACGATATTCACGGCATGAACGCCGCCCTGGGTTTTCTGACCGCGCGTGGCGGCATGACGTCTCACGCGGCCGTCGTCGCCCGGCAGATGGGCAAGGTCTGTGTGGCCGGTTGTGAAGCCATCGAGGTGGTGGACAGTCAAACCGTACGCATCGGGACGCAGACCTTCCGTGAGGGCGACTATCTTTCCGTCAACGGATCGACCGGTAATGTCTACGGCGGCGATATTCCCGTGGTGGAATCCGAAGTCATCCAGGTGTTGCAAGGAAAGATGGAGGCGTCGGCCTCGGAAAAATATCAGTTGTTCGAATCCGTGCTGAAGTGGGCCGACGGGGTGCGCAAGCTCAAGGTGCGGGCGAATGCCGATGTGCCGGATCAGGCCCGTATCGCGCGGAGCTTCGGTGCGGAAGGCATCGGCCTCTGCCGGACCGAACATATGTTCTTCGCCGAGGATCGCATTCAGATCATGCAGAAAATGATTCTCGCCCGGAAGCGCGAAGAGCGGGAGATGTATCTGGATCAGCTGTTGCCCTTGCAGAAGCAGGACTTCATCGGCCTATACCGTGAGATGAAAGGTTTCCCCGTCACGATCCGTTTGCTCGATCCGCCGCTGCATGAGTTTCTGCCGAAGCGTGAAGATCTCATGGTCGAAATCGCCCAGCTCGAACTCACCAGCGGGTCGCAGACGGTGTTGGAAGAGAAGAAGCGGCTCCTGACCCGGGTTGAAGAACTGCATGAATTCAACCCCATGCTCGGTCTGCGTGGCTGCCGCCTCGGCATTACGATGCCGGAAATTACCAAGATGCAGGCGCGCGCGATCATCGAAGCCGCCTGTGAACTGGCGAAGGAAGGCACGAAGATCGTCCCGGAGATCATGATTCCGCTGGTGGGGATGGTCTCGGAAATGAAGGCGCAGAAGGATCTTGTCCGGGAAGTGGCCGGGGAGACGATGAAACGGTACGGCGTCAAGTTGTCGTACCTGGTCGGCACCATGATCGAATTGCCGCGCGCCGCCGTGACGGCCGACGCAATCGCGGAAGAGGCCGAGTTCTTCTCGTTCGGCACGAACGATCTGACCCAGACCACCTTCGGTTTCTCTCGCGACGACGCGGCGAAGTTCATCGACTTTTACAAGACCGCCAATATCCTGGAAAGCGATCCGTTTGCGGTGTTGGACCGTGAAGGGGTCGGCTCGCTCATGCGGACGGCGATCACCGGTGGACGCAAGACCCGCCCGACCATCAAGTTGGGAATCTGCGGTGAACATGGCGGCGATCCTAGCTCCGTGGAGTTCTGCCACCAGTTGGGATTGGACTACGTAAGCTGCTCTCCCTATCGAGTCGGGATTGCGCGATTGGCCGCAGCGCAGGCGGCGTTGGCGGAAGCCGAGAAGGAAAAGCCCAAGCCCAAGCCCAAGCCAAAGCCGGCGAAGAGCAAGGCGACGGCCGTGAAGCCTAGTGCCGCCAAAGCTGCCAAGAAGTCTGCGAAGCCTGCGCAGGCGAAAACGCGGCCGGCGGCGAAACGCGTGGTGCGCCGCTCCAAGCGTACGAGCCGGTGAAATCAACCTCCCGCGATCGTGAATTGATGGCTCTGGCCCTTCGCCTCGCCGCGAAGGGCCGGGGTCATACCAGTCCCAATCCCATGGTCGGCGCGGTGGTCGTGAACCGCGGAGACATGGTTGGACAGGGCTCTCACCGGAAGGTCGGTGGCCCGCATGCCGAAGTGCTCGCGTTAAGTCAGGCCGGTTCGCGCGCCAAAGGCGGCACCCTCTACGTCACCCTCGAACCCTGCAGTCATCTCAAAAAACGCACGCCTCCTTGTGTGCCGCTCGTTATCACCTCCGGCGTTCGCCGAGTCGTTGTAGCTATGGTGGATCCGAATCCGCAGGTGCGGGGCAGGGGGATCGCGCAACTCAAGCGGGCAGGGATACAGGTTGAGGTCGGGTGTCTCGAGGCAGAGGCCCAACAACTCAACGAGACCTATATCCATTGGGTGCAGACCGGCCGCCCCTTCACCATCCTGAAAGCCGGCATGACGTTGGACGGTCAGATTGCGACCGCCGGCGGCGAATCTCAATGGATTACCGGCAACGAGGCGCGCATGCAGACTCATCGGTTGCGCGCTGACGTCGATGCGGTGCTGGTCGGGATCGGCACGGTTCTGCGCGACGATCCGCAGCTCACCGCCAGGACAGGTGATGATCCCGATCAACTGGCCCCGCGGCAACCGCTCCGGGTGGTGGTCGATAGCCGACTACGTATTCCGCTTCGTGCAGTCGTGCTGCAACGGCAAGAGCATGCCCATACCGTATTGGCCACGACCCGCGCGGCCCCGGTAAAAAAAATCGAGCGATTGCAAGCCCTGGGCGTCGATGTCCTGGTATTGCCCAATTCCGGCGGGAACGTCAACCTCACGGCATTATGGACGAGGCTTGGACAACTCGGCGTCACGAGCCTGTTGGTCGAAGGTGGAAGTGAGCTCAATGCCGCGGTGCTTCGAGCCGGCCTGCCCCAGCGGCTGATGTGTTTTGTCGCCCCCCTGCTGTTGGGCGGGCAGGAGGCGAAGGGATTGTTTGGGGGAATCTCACCGCGTCGTCTGCGGGACGCCGTGCCGCTCAAGAATCTGCGCATGGAGCCAGTCGGGCGTGATATGCTGATCCAGGCTGATTTCCCGACTCGATAGGAGCATCGTGCGATCTTCTCTCCGCCCTGCTCACAGGGTTCATCTACGGCGCCGCGGGTTATTCTTTCTGTCCATCGCCTGCATGTGGTTGACGCTGCTGCCGGTTTCTCTCCCTCATGCAGCCGAAGACGCATCCTCGATGGATCTTGCTGCGCAGGTCTGGCAGTACCTCACGACTCCGGATAGCGAGCAGGCCAATTCCACATTGGCCTCCATCATGCAGCGCCCTGATGCGACCATTCAGGCCGTGCAGGACATTCTCCGCAAGGGCCAACCCCATGGTCTCCAACCGGTCGGCTTGTTGCCGGATGAAGAGGTCGTGGTGCGTGATCGGCCGTATCGGGTGAGCCTATCTATTCCACAGAGTTACGAGCCGACCAAAGACTATGCGCTGGTGGTGTGCCTCCATGGCGCGGGGTTCACCGGCGAAGCCTATTTAGACCGCTGGAAGTCCCGGTTGGGCGAGCAGTACATCCTGGCCTGTCCGACCTATCCAGCGGGGGCTTGGTTTACCAGGCGGGCCGAGGATCTCGTGCTCGCGACGGTGCAACTCGTGCGGGAGCGGTATCGCATCGACCCCAACCGGATTTTTCTCAGCGGGATGTCCAACGGCGGCATCGGCGCTTGGCTGATCGGCATGCATCACGCGCCCCTATTTGCGGGGCTGGCGCCGATGGCCAGTGGGATCGACGATGTCCTGTTTCCGTTTCTGGAAAATCTGCGGACCACGCCGGTCTACATCATTCATGGCTCGCAAGACCAAGTGATGCCCGTGGAGCTGAGCCGAAAACTCGCCGGCGAGCTGAAGAATCTCGACTACCCCTTCATCTATCGTGAACATGACCGTACGCATGCCATGGCCGGCGGCCATTTTTTTCCGCGTGAAGAGCTGCCCGATCTGGTGATGTGGTTCGATAAGCAGCGCCGGACGCCGGTGCCGAAGACCGTGACCGTGGTGCGCGATGCGAGCCATCTCCTGCCGTTCGGGTGGGTGCGGATCGATGCGACGGACCAGATCGCCTCGTTTTCGGAAGATCTGATCGACAAGCGCGACGACAGCATCCGCCAGCGGATCTATGCCCGGCTGACCGCGCAGGTGACCGGTCCGAATCGGATCGAGGTGCGGACCGACCGTGTGCGGCAGTATACGTTGTCTCTCAATAACGACCTCGTCGATCTGTCCAAACCTGTCGTCATCACCACCGACGGGCAGCCGTCATTCGAAGGCCTCATCACGCCATCTGTTGAAACGCTGTTGCGGCAGGCCCGTCTCAGGCACGACCCGGCGCAGCTCTTTCCCGCCAAGTTGACCCTGACCGTGCCCCAACGGCCTTCATGATCGGGTCCGGCCCGTCCGTTCGGCGAACCGGCTGGATTGCCGTTGTACTGACCGCCGGATTAGCCCTGCTCGTCTCTTCAGGCCGGGCTGAACCGGACCGGTGCCCCCTGCCTTCGAAACACGTCGGCCTGCTGTTTCCTCTCGATCACCTTGACGCCGCCTGGAGCTGTCGGCTTGATCCGATCATCACGCATTACACGACAGCCAACAGGGTCGGACCGCAACGAACCCCGTTGCCCGAGAGGATATACCTGTATCTGCTGGACCATCCGGTCATGGCGGCCGCCCTTGTGAATCGCCTCGACCTCGGGTTGTATAAAGCCGAGCTGCGAGGAGCGCAGGAATTTTGGGCGACAGACGGTGAAGGCACCGAGGGTGTCGTGTGGCTGCTCCTGCAGGATCGGGACACGCGAATCTATTACGTGGAAGGAACTCATGACGGACGGTTCCTGCCGCGGGTCAGCGGGAAGGCAGTGGTCTTGCTTCGTGTGCAATCAGTGACGGATAGCCGGGGCATTGAATCGATCGACAGCACCATGGTGTCCTATCTGCGGCTCGACAACCGTTTTGTTTCGGGTCTCCTCTCGCTGCTCCGTCCGTTGATCGGTAACGTAGTGAACCGGCAAATCCTCAAAGCGTTCGATGCCGCCCGCCGCCTGGGCGGCGCGATGCGGGAACATCCCGAACAGGTCCTGTTCGAGGCGACAGATCCACCGGGCTTGCCGGACGATGAGGTGGCCTTCTTGAAAGAAGCGCTTGCGCGCCTGCATGATTCCGCCGTGCCATATAGGCTCAAACCCTAGAGGCTTTCTGATCGATGGACCCACGACAAACCGAGAAAAATTATGATGCACTGGCTTCGTGGTGGCTTGAGCAGATGAAGGAGTCGACGTATGGCCTCGCGGCGTTGGAGCGTGCACTTATGTTTGTCGAGCAGGGCGCCCGCCAGGCATTAGATATCGGTTGCGGTTGCGAAGGACGATTTCTGAAGATGCTAATGGAGCGGGGATTTCATTGCGCCGGATTGGATATCTCCAGAGAAATGATTGCGACGGCGATGAAGCGATATCCGACGGTCGATTTTGCGGTGGGTGATATGTGTACTTGGCCGCTTCCGCGACAATACGACCTGATCACCGCCTGGGACAGTGCGTTTCATCTTCCTTTGGAGAGTCATGAGCCCGTCCTCGCGAAGTTATGTGAGGGGTTGTCCCAGGACGGAGTGTTGTTGTTGACTTGCGGCGGAGGAGAAGAACCGGGGAGTATTCAAGGGGAATTTGGCGGGAAACGGTTTGAATATAGTTCGCTGGGTATTCCCCAGTTTGCGAGGCTCCTCTGGCGGTTCGGCTGTGCGATTCGTCATATGGAATATGACCAATATCCAGAAAACCATGTGTACATTATTGCGAAGAAGGTGTCACGTAACTAACGGGGAGTCGCGGTCGTTTCGACCCACATGGTATCGATCTAGGAGGAATCTGACGCCACAATGAGACACTCATGACGACCTCGCGCAGCTTCTTCTATCTCTGTACCCTCGGCGTGTTTTGCTTCATCAGTTATAACCTCGTGCGTATGCCGGTCCTCTCCCTTTTTGCCGAGTCCCTGGGCGCAGGGCCGGAGCGGATCGGATTGATCGTCTCCGTGTCGACGATTACCGGGGTGCTGCTGAAATTGCCGTCGGGCGCCCTCTCCGACATTTACGGGCGGAAGATGCTGCTGCGTCTCGGCGTGGTGGCATTCGGGCTACCGCCGTTCGTCTATCCGTTCATTTCAGACCTCAACGCGCTCACCGCATTGCGGTTTGTCCACGGCCTGGCGACGGCCATCTTTGCGCCGAGCGCCCTCGCCACCGTGGCCGATCTGTACAAAGAGCGGCGCGGGGCGGCGATGGGAACCTATACGGCCTGCACGCAGTCCGGCTCCCTCCTTGGGCCGTTTCTCGGGGGATGGTTGGCTCATGCAGCCGGGTTTCCCACCGCGTTTGTCACGGCCGGGGTTTTCGGGTGCATCGCCATCCTGATCTTCTTCAGCCTCCATCTGGACGAGCCGCCTCCGCGCGTGCGTGAGAGGGGTCTGGCTCCGGTGATCACGGAGATGGGGAAAGGCTTTCTCGCCGTCGCCAGGAACCGGAAAGTGTTGATCACCAGTTCCACCGATGCGGCCAAGATGATTGCCAACGGCGCGTTGATGGCGTTTCTGCCGCTCTACGGCCTCTCGGTCGGACTGAACGCCGGTGAAGTCGGCCTGATGTTCAGCGTGCAGGCGGTGACGTCGTTTTTGTCCAAGCCGGTGTTGGGGCGGATATCGGATCGGGTCGGACGGCAGCCGTTGATCGTGCTCGGCCTGGTCATTTGCGCAACGACATTCATCAGCATCCCCCACGTCGGATCATTCGCCGTGCTGCTGGCCTTGTCTTCCGGATTCGGGTTCGGGGAAGCCGTGGTCTCGTCATCCTCTGCGGCGCTGGTGGCCGACAGTTCGGAGTTCAAGCGGTTGGGTGCGGGGATGGGGATGCAAGGCACGGTAATGGATATCGGCCATGCGAGCGGCCCGCTCCTGGCTGGATTCTTGATTGCCCACGCCAGCTACCAGGGGGCCTTTGCCGTGATCGCCGGGATCCAGATCCTTGCTGCCGTTGCGTTCTGGGCCACGATGAGAACCATTTCGCGGTAGTGTATAATGCCGCCGCATTCGTCGGGGCGGCACTGTACAATTCTTTCACAAGGACGCAGCAAAGGATGGATACGGATTTTATCGAAACGCTTCAGCGCGGGATTGCCATCGTGGGCGGAATCGGATTGCTCGGGTTTTGTCTCTATCTCTTGAAGACGCACAAGGGGGCGTAAACCATGTTCAGCGGCATTGTGGAAGAGATGGGCGCGGTGTCCGTCCTGAATAAGGGGGTGGCCGGCACCAGGCTCACCATCATGGCCTCGACGGTCATGACCGACCTGACCATTGGCGCCAGCGTGAGTGTGAACGGCGTCTGTCTGACGGCCGTCGTTCGAACCGACCATGATTTCTCGGTGGACGTGTCGCCGGAAACCCTCGCTGTCACCACCCTCGGCAATCTCATCACCGGCGCACCCGTCAATTTGGAACGGGCCATGAAATTGAACGAGCGGATCGGCGGACACATGGTCTCCGGTCACGTCGACGGCATCGGCGCCATTCGCAGCCGGCATCAGGACGGCAATGCGTTGGTTCTGGAAATTGAGGCGCCCAAAGACATTCTGCGGCTCTGCGTCCAGAAGGGCTCGATCACGGTGGACGGCATCAGCCTGACCATCAACGAGGTAACCGAACGCTCGTTCCTCGTGTCGATCATTCCCCATACGGCGAAGGTGACGACGCTCGGCCTGAAACAGGTGGGCGATAAGGTCAATCTCGAATCTGACCTGATCGGGAAGTACGTCGAACGGCTTCTGCAGGAACGGGGACTGCTCCCGCCAAAACCTACGCCGGTCATCGACAAGGACTATCTGCAGCGCCGCGGCCTGATTTGACAGGACCCTGAAAAAATCCGCCAGCCGCGTTCTCGCGTCGATCAGATCCTCAACGTACCCAGAGGGTACGCCTCGGCCCCCTAACCCGGAAAATTCACGACTCGCGTCATAAAAAAAGCCATCGAGGCTCCAACCTGTGCTATAGGAGCGGCGACCAAGCAGCTTCTACGTACAGCGATGGAGGCACCCGATGGCGACAGACGGTA
>JADYYH010000039.1 GCA_020853775.1 Nitrospira sp. | reverse complement strand
GTTGTGGTCCCCCGCGAGGCGCTCCGAGGGGCACCCGCTTCATCGAGGAGGTGCTGCGCTGGCCCGTGTCAGTAGTGGTGGGGCGCAGCTATCTCATTCAACTCGGATTTTTCCGCAGCCTGCTAGATGGTGCCATCAAAAATTTCAATCGCGAAATGTCGGTGGGTGTCATATCGGAACTTTCTGCTGTGAATCTTCCGTTTCCTCTGACTGCGTAAGAATCAGGACGTTCCCCCCTATAGGGTTAACAATTCTGAGGACTAGTCGAAGGTCAGTCCGTGCAATACAGTCGAGTTTGAAGGCGGAGGTATTTGGTCCTAGGCTAAACGAAGAGGAGGCGCCATGCAGAATCGATACAGTCAGCGAGTGCCTATGGACTGTTCGGTAATGTTTGCAGGAGACAATTGTGTGGGGGAAGGGCGCATCTTAGATCTTTCTCTTCCTGGATGTCTCCTCGAAAGCCCCAAACAAATGACTGCAGGCGAATACCTGCAACTGCGATTATTCTTACCCGATCACCAAGCGCCCCTGCACGTGGCCCTGGCTGCAATCAGATGGGTAGAAGGTGCAAAGCTTGGCGTCGAATTTATTCGAACCTCTGAAGATGAGCGGTGTCGCCTTGAGGAATTTGTCCGGAGAAGTCCTGCTTACAGCGGTCCATCGCCCTGGAGCGAAGGCATAGTTTTTCTTGGGACGACAGGACAATGAATGTCTCTCCATACTTATTCATGACCCGACTTTTTAGAGGAGGCCGTCATGCCAAAGCATTTTAGGCTTCGCACCTACCAGAGGGTCATGCGCTGCAATATCGGCTATTATCTCTCCGAACATTTTCTTGGGAAAGGAATAATTCGGGATATTTCGAGCGGAGGATGGCGTCTGCAAGGCGACCATCAAGTCAGCATAGGCATGAAACTGACGTTACGAATGGAAATGCCCGATCAAACTTCCCCGTTGGAAATAGAAGAGGCCTCGGTTCAGTGGGTTAGCGGAAAAGACTTTGGCATTCAGATCAGGAAGATTCGTCATACGACGGCAAAACGGTTGGAACGCTTGGTGGGGAATCAACTCTGCGCGCTTCCCCCCGTGAACTCTAGGCATCTTTGACCTCCTCAGTCGCATCCTCAATTTCAGCAAGGTCCATGTCCTGACGCTCCTTCAACATTGAAGGGTGCAATCCGTATTTCTTTAACATCTTATAAAAATCGGCACGGTACCGGCCGGCAAACTGGGCGGCTCGTGAAATATTTCCACCCGTCATCTGTAGCACATTGCGCAAATACGAGCGCTCAAATTCTTCCTTTGCTTCGGTCAACGGTTTCAACCCGATATCGGTCGACGCTCCCGCGGACGGCAGCAGTTCCGGCAATACCATGTCCTGCCGGGACATGACCACCGCTTTTTCCACTGCATTTTCAAGTTCCCGGACATTTCCTGGCCATGGATAACCTATAAGCCGATGCATGGCTGCCGGTGTAAATCCACGAACATCCTTGTTAGATCGTCTCGCACTTTGCCTCAAAAAATGCTGGGCCAAGAGAGGTATGTCGTCTCTCCGTTCTCGCAACGCGGGAATATTAAGCGGCACAACGGAAATTCTATAATATAAGTCGTGGCGGAATCTGCCCTGCTTCACACATTCTGCCAAATCCTTGTTCGTTGCCGTAATGATCCGCACATCGACTTTCGTTGTATAATCCGCGCCAACCTCGCGCACTTCCCGTTCCTGCACGGCCCGCAGGAGCTTCACCTGCATGGGTAAGGACATTTCGGCAATTTCGTCCAGGAAAAGAGTCCCCCCATTTGCGCTTTGAAAAAGACCTCGCTTTGAGGCCATAGCATTGGTAAAAGCCCCACGGATATGCCCGAATAGTTCGCTTTCAAAAAGATGTTCACTGATTGCCGCACAGTTCAACGCCACAAAAGGGCCCTTAGATCGACGGCTATTTGCATGGAGCACTCTCGCCAGCACTTCCTTTCCCGTCCCGGTTTCGCCGGTCAGCAGAATGGTGGCATCTGAATCGGCGATTTGCGCGACCTGCTGAAACAATCGTTGCATGGCGGGACTTCTTGCAATGACGTTTTCTAAGCCATAGAGCTCTTTGACCAGTGATTTCAGCCGCTGGATCTCACGCGTCATCCGCAACTGAATCAAGGCTTTATCGATCGTCGCTTTTAATTCCTTGTCATCGAACGGCTTGGTCAAATAGCCAAAGGCCCCACGCTGCATGGCTTCTACCGCATTGGGGATACTCCCGTGAGCTGTCAGAATGATGACCGGAAGCCCTGGCTGAACCTGTAACAGTTCTTCCGTCAAGACTAAGCCATCCTCTGCTCGCAAACGCAAATCAGTGATCGCGATATCGAATGTTTCCTGTCGAGCGGCAACGAGCGCATCGCGTCCTGTCGTGCAGGGGGTCACCGAAAATCCAAGCGCGGACAACCGCATCCGCAATAAATGCAACAGACCTTCGTCATCATCCACAACGAGAATTCGTTCTTGTTCCATGACAGTCCTTACGGTTTGGACGGTTCCGACTGTTGCGATGGGACCACACTCGATGGAGGCTTGATCGTGCGGGTTTTGCCTCTCATCTCCTGATCGATGCGTTTGAGGGCTTCGAGCTGGCTCGTGAGTTCCTCAATTTTCTTGTCGCGATCGCTGACCTGCCGTTGCAAGCTCTGAAGCGTCGCCGGCTCAATCGACATGCGGTGGGACTCACGCCTGGAATTGAATAGTTCCGCTTTTCGCTCCTGGTCCTGAAGCTCGCGCTGCATGGCCTCAAGCGATTGGGCTTCGCTGTCCTGCAAGGCTCGTAATTGTTGGATGGTAAGTTCGCGGTCGAGAAGATCCCGCACCGTGCGTTCAATGGTTTGGGAAAAGACGCCTTGAGTCTCAGCGATTGCGGGCCCATTCCAGACAGAACGCATCCACGACTGATCAGGCGATACTTCGCCGGCCTGCAGCAACTGCAACCAGAGTCGGCTGGACACAGCCAACTGGCTCTTGGGGGCGAGGGCAATGACTTTCTCGAAGTTATGGATGGCCGACTCTCGACTTTCATACAGAGACGTCAATGCGCGGGTGAAGAATACATGATCGCAGGTATTTTTACTAGCGCATTTGGCCGTTAACGTGGAATCTTTACGTAAAAGGGCCTGCAACATTTTGACATCTCCCCCGTCATTGGAGAAATATGGGGTCTGAGACGTGGGCGGAGGGAGAGTGCCACAGGCGGACAGGAGTCCACACAACATCATCATGGCTATGGAGCAATAGCGTTGCACTAGGCCAACATCCCTGGTTTGGTTAGATGGAGGATGAATCGCACGGTCGCCCCTTTTCCGACTTCACTTTCCACCCAAATCCTCCCGCCGTGGGCTTCGACGACTTTTTTCGCAAGGGCTAATCCAAGCCCGCTTCCCACCGACACCTGCCGACTTTTGGTACGCCCTTGATAAAACCGTTCGAAAATATGCGGCAATTCCTCCGCGGGTATGCCGGGGCCCGCGTCTGCCACGTCGACGAAGAGGAGCCCTTCATCGCGCCTGGGAGTCATCTGCAACCTGACAATCCCACCTTCGGGGCTGTACTTCAACGCATTCGAGAGGAGATTGTCCAGCACTTGTTCGATCCGCGTACTATCGGCTCGGACCCAGTGTCGTTCTACCGGAGCCTCGATTAAAAGCTGTACATGTTTAGCATCTGCTAACAGACGGATTTTATTAGCTGAAATATCTGCGACCCGCCGGAGATCCGTGGGAACAAACCGATACTCCATCATGCCGGACTGCATTTTCGACAGATCCAGGATTGTCGAAATGAGATACATTAACCGCCGGCTACTATCCGACATGATGCGCAGCGTGGTTCGTTGGTCTTGGGTCAAGGGACCGGGAATTTCGTCCAGGAGGAGATGCGTGCCTTCCTGGATCGACGCCATCGGTGTACGCAGTTCATGGGATACATGGGCGAGAAACTCGCTTTTGATATCGTCCAATTGCTGCAACTTGGTGCCCATCCACTTCACCGTTTCTCCCAATTCCCGTAATTCACGAGGGGCCTGCCCATCCCATGCGGCTTTGAAATTCCCCTGCCCCATCTCCTGAATCGTAGCCTGGAGTCGACGCAAGGGGCGAAGAATGTTGTAACTCGCAACCGCCGCCATGCCGAGCCCGAAGAGAAGGGCCACCAAGACTAAATTGCGTGTGACGGCTTCCGCATGCACAGAGCTGGCATGCGATTCATTCACGCCGACAGTAATACGCCGCTCGTGGAGGCCGATATACTGCTGCAGAGCTGCCGCCATTTTTCCTACTACCGCTTCGCGCCGCACATCGAAGCCTGAACTCGTCTCCGGATGTCCACTCGACTCAGCCAGCTGTGATTGAAACAGGGCCAAATGCGTTTGCTGAAGCCCCTCGATCTCCTTGAGCAATCTCGTTTCCTGCTCTGAGGCGTCGTGATCGAGCAATCCCTGTAGGACTTGCTGAAATTCTTTGCTCGCCGTATCGAAATGCTCGAGAAACGTGGCGGCAGGAACGGCCACATATTTTTTTTCGCCCTGCACCTGCTCATAGATCGACGTCAGCAAGCGCTTGGCTGAATCAATCTCCGGATGATGGTGGGATCCGACCTCCGTATTGAGGCCGGCCAGTGTTCGAATCTGCAACAGCGCATAGACATTGACCCCGGTCATGACCACGATAATGACCAGATACGTCAACACTAATCGCCAGAAAATCGAGAGGCGCACGACCAGGTTCCCTCCTGGTGATGGACGCGAGGCTCTGCCTGCGCAGCAGTGTAGGTTAAGCCATACACCACTTCTTTTATCCCCTCAACAAGTTCTCCATATTGTGCAAGAACCGCGCGGCGTCCTTCTATGGATAGAATGACCTCCTAGCGAGCGGAGTCGTGGAACTGCGATTGGTAGGCGCGTTGTCGCCGAGACGTGGAAGAAAGCGCCGAGAACAGATGACCACGAAAGAGCAGCATCCCGACCATGAGCGGTGGGGTGAGCAGCAGCGCCATCAGACCGGTGAGGCTTGCCGAAATCCCGAGGTCTGTCAACCAGGCGCTGAGAATGGTAAAGGGCACTAGGACCAATTGAATGAAATCAAGCCCCGCTCCCCTCCCCAACTGGCTTGAGAGTTTAAAAAAGAGGGACAATCCCAGGGGGGCCAAGACCAGGGCCATCGGCAGGAACCATTCAATCCAATTATCCAATACGAAATCATAACTGCGCTTCAAGACATCCAATGGCGAATCGTGTCTGGTGAGATAGATCACTTCAGGAGCGGGATTCAACAAAATAAAGACCAGTAAGAGACAGGCCATCACCAGAAATTGGCTGTCCGGGTTCGCGCGAAGACTCGTATCGAGGAGCATTGTGGGAATCCAGAGGACAAATCCGACGCTGATCACATCCCAAAAATAATGCCCCATGCTGTCCATCACGTCATGCATGGTGATTGTTCGCATGCCCTTGATGGACTGTTCAATCAGGCTGAGCGTCGCCCCGATCAAGAGCGCATTGACGGCTCCGAGCAGGAATCCCCCGAGCATCCCGAGGGGACGTGCGATCTGGTGGGCCAGCATCATCAGCAGGGTAAACACGATGACGGACAGAATCACGAACCATCCGCGAACCAGGGAACGCCAGGTCGCATGAAGCGCGTCACGATAGAGTTGAAGTGTTGAGCTGAATACGGTCAACATGAATCAGTCAATGCGGGTCGTCGAACAGAGAGCGGCACGCCCTACCGGGAAGTCGATTTCACATGTCGCGCGGACAATAAGATGGATTCCCCTGACAGGTCAAGTCGCGCGGCGAAAGAATTCCCACCCGGCGCCGGCGACGACGAGCAAGCATCGGCTGCTATTGACTTGCCCACCGATGTGATTATGTTCTCTCAGTAAGAGAGATACATCCACCCAGGAGTCAGCCACATGGATATGAACCGGATGACCGTCAAGCTACAAGAGGCCCTGCAAAGCGCATCAGCCCTTGCCATGCGCCGGGGACATCAGGGCATCGATGTCGAGCATCTCCTGCTGGCGCTTCTGGAGCAAGAGCGGGGTATTGCAAGCTCGTTGTTCGAACAAGCCGGGGTATCGCCCGCTGCCGTTCGTCAAGCGGCGGACCAGGCGTTGGCGAAAATACCTCAAGTTCAGGGGCCAGGCGCTGCTCCCGGACAAATACATCTCACGCCGCGGCTCGGCGCAGTGCTGACAAAGGCCGAAGACCAGATGAAGGAATTGCGCGACGAGTTCATCAGCGTCGAGCATGCGGTCCTTGCGATGGTCGAGGAAGGCGGGGTGTTTCGACGACTGAATCTCACACGAGACCGGCTCCTCACTGCGTTGCAGCAGGTCCGTGGCAATCAGCGGGTGACGAGCCAGGATCCGGAAGGCACCTACCAGGCATTAGAGAAATACGGCCGCGATCTCACCAAACTGGCGGGGCAGGGGAAGCTCGATCCGGTCATCGGCCGTGATGACGAAATTCGGCGGACCATCCAAATTCTGTCACGACGAACCAAAAATAATCCCGTTCTGATCGGTGAGCCGGGTGTCGGCAAGACCGCCATCGTCGAAGGCTTGGCGCAGCGTATCGTCAAGGGCGACGTGCCTGAAGGGCTCAAGCAAAAGCGTGTCGTGGTCCTCGATATGGGGGCGCTCGTCGCCGGAGCCAAGTTTCGTGGAGAGTTCGAAGAACGCCTGAAGGCCGTCCTCAAGGAAGTTCAATCGGCGCAGGGGCAGGTGCTCCTGTTCATCGACGAACTGCACACTGTGGTGGGCGCAGGCGCGGCGGAAGGCGCGATGGATGCGGCGAACCTCCTCAAGCCGATGTTGGCCAGAGGCGAAATGCACCTCATCGGCGCCACCACGCTGGATGAGTATCGCAAGCATATCGAGAAAGATGCCGCGTTGGAGCGACGCTTTCAAACTGTGCTCGTGGATCAGCCCACGGTCGAGGATACCATTTCAATTCTGCGCGGCCTCAAGGAGCGATACGAAGTGCATCACGGCGTGCGCATCAAAGACGCCGCCCTCGTCGCGGCCGCCAAACTCTCGAACCGGTACATCGGCGACCGGTTTTTGCCGGACAAGGCGATCGATCTCGTCGACGAATCCGCCGCGCGTCTCCGTACGGAAATCGACAGTTTGCCTGCGGAACTCGATGAAGTTTCGCGAAAGGTCCTGCAATTGGAGATCGAGCGGGAAGCGCTCAAAAAAGAAACCGATGCGGGCAGCAAGGCCCGGCTCCAATCGATTGAAAAAGAACTGAACGAGAAAAATCGCGATCTGCAGGCTCTCAAGACCCGGTGGGAATCGGAAAAAAATTCGGTCAGCAAGCTGAGGAACATCCGTCAGCAGATCGAAGAAGTGAAACAGAACATCGAACGTTTTGAACGAGCCTACGAGTTGAACAAGGTCGCTGAGCTTCGGTATGGCGAGTTGCCCCGGCTGGAGCGGGAGCTCGAGTTGGAGCAGCAGTCCCTGGGCAAAAAGCAAAACGAAACCCGCCTGCTGAAGGAAGAGGTGGATGAAGAAGATATTGCCGCCGTGGTCAGCCGCTGGACCGGGATTCCGGTGACGCGGCTGGTCGAGGGGGAAATGGAAAAACTGCTCAAGCTGGACGAACTCTTGCACAAGCGTGTCGTGGGCCAGGAACAGGCCGTCACAGCCGTGGCCGATGCGGTGGTGCGGGCCCGCTCCGGCATCAAGGACCCTAACCGGCCCATCGGTTCATTCCTATTTCTTGGACCGACCGGCGTGGGCAAGACGGAGTTGGCGCGTGCCCTGTCCGTCACCCTCTTCGATGACGAATCGAACCTCATCCGGATCGACATGTCGGAATATATGGAAAAGCACACGGTGGCCAGGTTGATCGGGGCGCCTCCCGGCTATGTGGGCTACGAGGAAGGCGGGCAACTGACCGAAGCGGTCCGCCGGCATCCGTTCTCCGTCATCCTCTTTGATGAGATCGAAAAGGCGCACCACGACGTCTTCAATATTCTGCTGCAGGTGCTCGACGACGGACGGCTGACCGATTCACAGGGGCGAACCGTGGATTTCAAAAACACCGTGTTGATCATGACCTCGAATATCGGCAGTCAGCATATCCTGGAAGCGCAGCAAGCCGGCGCCTCCTATGAGACGATGAGGAACCAGGTGACCGGGGAATTGCGGGCTCATTTCAGGCCGGAGTTTCTAAACCGGGTGGATGAGATCGTCGTCTTCCATGCGCTCGGCAACGAGCATGTGGCGAAGATCGTGGAGATTCAGTTGGAGCGCCTGCGAGCCCGTTTGATGGAACGGCGGATCACCCTGACGGTGACGCCGGACGCGCTACAGAACCTCGGCCGGCGCGGGTACGATCCAGTGTATGGCGCGCGGCCGCTCAAGCGGCTGATTCAGCAGGAAATTGAGACGCCGATGGCCCGGCAGTTGATCAAGGGAGAGCTGCGGGACGGAGATACGGCCGTGGTGGATTTGAAGGACGGGCAGATCTGCATTGTTCCGACTGTCGCCCCGTAACCCCTGTCAATCGGGGCGACGCCATGGCTTGTGCGGAGGGCGGTTATCCTAAAAAGACTGCCCCTCCCTTCGTGTCCGTCTCTTTGCCGCTGAAGTGTTTCTTATCGATCCGCCATTCGGTCTGCGACACGTCGAGACGATGGCCCTTGATGGTATGAAACGACCCCTTGCTGAACACCACGCGATTCCCCTCGCGTAATTCCAAGGCAAAGACCACCGTTCCCGACTCTTCATGTTTCAATGAGACGCTGGTCGGACTCTTGGCCAACTGATACGCCCGGCGTTCGTTGAATGTCAGATTGCTGTCGACCACCTTCGCCATCATCCGTCCCACCTCATCGAACAAGGCGAAGTTGACGAGCAGCGCCCGCGCCGGTTCTTTAATGGCGACTTCAAATTGCGGCACGCCTTCGATATCGATGATACCGTTGGAGTTTCGATACAAATTCGACCCGACTTCAATATCCATGGCCACCACTCCTTATGCTGCCCGGCATCCGGCGATGCCGTGTCACGATTTCTTGATACGGTCCAAAATCAACGCGATACATCCGCCCAGTAAGCCGCCGCCCAGAATCGTCGTGAGCAATTCAACCAGTTTGAGCTCCCAGACCGATCCCTGGGCTTGCATCGCCTCCCGGATGCCCCCTTGGAGGAGAATGACCGCCAACGCCATCGTCGCGCCGACGATGAACCACCAGGCGAAAACACGCGCGGTATGAATGACGGGGGTTTCTTTCACAACTCCACTCGGCGATCGAAACTTCGGTACTGAATGGCCTCGGCCAGATGCGCCGGTCCGATACTATCAGACTCAGCCAAGTCGGCAATAGTCCGGGCGACACGAAGAATGCGTCCATGCGCGCGGGCCGAAAACCCTAACCGGGCCATGGCTTGTTCAAGCAGGTCGCGCCCCTGGGTATCCAAAGCACCATACTGCTTCAGATGGCGCGGTTTCAATTGCGCATTGGTGAAGATCCCGTCGCGACGATAGCGTTCGGCCTGGCGCGCCCGTGCCGCCATCACCCTCGTCCGGATGGCCGCCGAGGAGTCGGTCGCCGGCACGTCCTCGCCGAGGGCGCGGATCGGCACCGCCGGTACCTCGATCTGCAGATCGAGACGATCCAGGAGCGGGCCGGATAATCGTCCACGATAACGCCGCACCTGAGCCACGCTACAGACGCACTCTCTGGTGCGGTCGCCATAATACCCGCAGGGACAAGGATTCATCGCGGCCACCAGCATGAAGCGAGCGGGAAATTTCAAGGAGCCGCTTGCACGCGTGACGGTAACATGCCCGTCTTCCAGCGGTTGGCGCAAGGCGTCGAGCGTGGCGCGACCGAACTCACCGGCTTCGTCCAGAAATAATACCCCATTGTGCGCGAGGGACACTTCGCCGGGACGCGGCATGGTCCCGCCGCCGATGAGGCCGGCTTCCGAAACGCTGTGATGCGGGGCGCGAAACGGGCGGCGGCGCATCAACGGGTGATCGCGGGAAAGTTGTCCGACCACGCTGTGGATCCGGCTTGTCTCCAGGGCTTCCTCTTGCGCCAACAGGGGCAAGATACCGGGAAGACGGCGCGCCAACATGGTTTTCCCTGAGCCGGGCGGTCCCATCATCAGAAGATTATGCCCACCGGCAGCAGCCACCTCCAAGGCGCGTTTCGCATGCGCCTGCCCTTTTACATCGGCAAAGTCTTCGTCGTCCGAAAGGGTGAACGCTACCTCTCCACTGCCCGTCCATGACAAGGCGGCCATTGGTTGAGCGTCGCGCAAGAATTCCACGGCTTGCGGAAGTGTATGAATAGGAAATACCTCCGCGCCCTCGGCCAGGGCCGCTTCCTCAGCATTTTCGGCGGGGGCGAGAATTCGATGGCGACGGCGACAGACGACACCGATCGAGAGCGCACCGGGAATCGGTTTGAGGCGACCATCCAGGGAAAGCTCCCCGACGAACACCGTGTTTTTGACGGCCTCCGCGGGAATGACATCCTCGGCCACGAGAATGCCCAGAGCGATGGCCAGATCGAGCCCGGCGCCTTCTTTCTTGATATTGGCCGGCGCCAAATTGACCGTGACTTTTTTGATGGGAAATTGAAAGCCGCTGTTTTTGAGGGCAGCCCGAACCCGGTCGCGACTCTCGCGGACCGTCGCATCGGGAAGGCCCACGATGGAGAACTGAGGCAGGCCGGCGGATATGTCGACCTCCACATCCACCAGATGCGCGTCGATTCCCACAATCGCTGCACTCAAGACATTGGCCAGCATAGGTCCCCGGGAACGCCGTCCTTCGGACGACAAGAGAGGAAGGTCAACCGGTCGAAAAGTGGCGTCAGGGGCTGAATTATAGGCAGCTGCCTGAGCCGAATTCAATCAGGCCGCAAGTCCGCGGACGCGCCCATGAGCCGCGGTAGCGTGCATAGCGGCGCTTCTGTATAATGCCGCCATGTCGCCTCTTTTAGATTGCCGTGGTCGTACCAACACGAGCGAGAGCCTGACTGCACCTGAACCGGCTCGGTCGGAACGGGCACGGATGCCCTCCATCCGAGCGTCTCTCGTCATCGCCCTGCTTTCTCTCTCGCCGCCTGTTCCTGATACTGGTTGGAGCCAGCAGTCGGTCATTGAACCGATACCGGTGATGCGAACGGTGGCTCAACCGGTACGGACGGGTTCGGTCTATATCGGCTCGGTGATGGCCATGCTGGCTACCTTTGAAGACGCCGGGATTCTGCCACCGGAGGGCACCCCGCAGGCCAATCGGATCATCAAGGCCGTGATCCAATTCCAGTCCGCCTTTCTCAAGAGCGATCATCCGGCCGTCCGGCAGTTTTTTACGGAAGCCCATCGCGCTAAGCTGGGCCCGCGAGCCGACGAAGTGGAGACCTCATTTCGCCAGAGTGGTTGGTCGGCGGATACCTTCGATGCGGTGATCACGGCCGGACAATTCGACATGGCCTGGAACGCCGATGGTCTCAGTGACGGGTTCCGGGAATTCAATATCGGAAAACAGGATTTCGATATCCTGGCGGAGCTGTACCAGCAAAGCAGCCGCGCGTTTTCGACCCAAGGCAAAAGCTTCCAGGAAGTCTATGCCCAGCGTCGCCGGGAGATGCCCGGGGCCAAAGCGGAATGATCATTCCCTGGCAACGAGCGAGCCCACATCATCGCACTCTTTTACGAATTCCAGCTTGAGGAGGCAGCATGGCAACGAAAGCGTACATTCTCATCAAGGTCAAGGCCGGCAAAGGGAAGTCCGTGCTCACAGCGCTGAAGAACATCGCCGGCGTCGAGCAGATCCACGCTTGCTTCGGTCAACCAGACATTTTTGTCTTTATCAATGTGGCAGATGAGCGGGCGCTGTCCGATGTCGTGATTACACGTATCCATGCGATCGAAGGCGTGGAAGAGACTGATACGCACATCGTCGCAGAGACCTAGCTCACCGGTACTCGACCGTGACCGCCTGCCCTCCCTGGCGGGCGGAGGCGTAACAGGCTTCGGCAATTTCCACGGCACGTTTGCCGTCTTCGATGGTGATCGGAGGCGGCAAGCCGTCGCGGACAGCTCGCACGAAAGCCCGTAGCGTGCTGAGTACGGTTGGTTCCGTCGCAGTCGGCCACTCTCCCGCGCCATGCCGGGCCGACACTCGCGTCACACGTTGCCCGCACCAGTCCGCCGATAACTGCCCTTCGCTGCCGATCAGTTCGACCCGCCCGATCCGCCCCGATGTCACGCGAGACACATCCACCAGGCAGACCAATCCGCGCCTGGTGGTCAGGCGGCCCAGCATCCGCCGCTCGGCGCCGGCAGGGGCCACACGATCCATATCGCAGGACACTGTGTGAACCTCATCGTCCGTCAAGAGACGAACCAGGTCCAGCAGGTGGATGCCGATCTCAAGCACACAGCCTCGCCCGCCGAATCCCCGCTCCTCACTCACCCCATGCGGTTCCATTCGACTGGCCAGGCTGAGATACTGCAGCATGCCGGCCTCCGCCTGCCGTCCCCGCAGCGACATCACCGCCGCGTCGAACCGCAGCGTGTGCGCCGTCATCATCACCTGCCCGCTCCCCTGCGCCGCCTGCATGATGGCCCGTGCGTCGTCCGCCGTAGTCGCCAGCGGTTTCTCCACTAGGAGCGCCTTCTTCGCCTGCGCCACCGCTAGACAGATCTCCCGGTTCAGCGTCGGTGGCGTGACCACCACCACCACCTCCACCCGGGAGTCCGCAATCAACTCGTGATAATCAGCATAGCAGGGAACGGTCGCTACGTCGGTCAGCCCGCTTCCCTTCTCGACTTGGCGCCGGCACACAGCAACTAAACGTACCTCGGGAAGGTCGTGCAACAGATGTTTGGCGTACCGGCTGCCGTGATGGCCGAGCCCGATCAACCCGATTCCGAGCGGCATGCGAGAGTCGTAAGGCATCGTTGGCGCGCACTGTACCGGTCGGACTCGGACGGGTCAAGACGCCTCGTTCGGCTGCCGACGCCTCGATTGACAATGTGTAAATCCGCTCCCTATAGTACCGAACGGCTACCCGCTGGACGCAGACGCCAATCGAGAAAGGACCCGATCGCCCATGACTACGCAGACCGCACCATTTTCCCTGGATCAGATTGGAACCGGCACGGCTCGCTTTCCGAGTGGAATGGCGATTCCCACCGCGACCGATGCGATGGTGGATCCCTATATCCGCACGCGAATCAGCAAAGACGTCCATGTGGAATGTATTCAGTTCTGGCCGCAGGACAAAGTCACATATCCCGGGATTGTGCTGTTGCATGACTGGTGGGGCATGAATTCCCAGATCACAGCCCTGGGCGCACGATTGGCGTGCGAAGGGTATGGCGTGATCGTTCCGAAGCTCTACGGCCGACTCGGCGGCATGGTTACGGCGAATGCCGACGTGGCAGAAGCCCTGGCAGCCAAGTGCAATGAGTCACTCCTGCTGCAGGATATCAACACCTGCTGCGAATATCTCAACACCACCGAACGCACGAAGCGGAACATCCACGGAGTGGTCGGATTCGGCCTGGGAGCCACATTGGCCATCCGTTTTGCCTGTCAGCGCAAACGGTTGCGGGCCGCGGTGGCCTACTATGGCAAAGTGAGCGCGCCGGACCAGCTTTCCAACATGATGAGCCCCCTGCTGTACCACCAAGCGGAGAACGATACGTGGGCGACACAAGCCGACGTCGATTTGCTCAAGGCTGCTGCCGCTCAGGGTAAACGGATCGAGATCAAAACCTATCCCGGGACCGCCCATGCCTTCTGCGACGAAACCAGACAAGCCGGGCACAATGCGGAAGCCACCGCGCAGGCCTGGGACGCCACCGTGGCCTTTCTCAAAACCTGTTTCCAGGGAACCTAACGAGATCGAGGGTGACCCAGGTGGTGACGGCGCCGGCCGATTCTCTTCGGCTGTTGGATGTGGTCACCCTCCTTCTCGCACAGAAAGAACCGAGCCCCATGCCGAATCCTCGTGTGTGCCTCCGCCTCATCGCCTGCTGCCTGACGATCCTGTTGACTGCGCCGATCGCGGTCCGTGCCGAGGAGGCGTCCCATCCGCCCCAGCCGACTCTCGCCAACCGCCTGCCGGCCTTTCAGGAAGTGGCGCGGGCCAATGCGGCGCAGTTGTCGACGTTGCCGGCGCAGGGGGATGCGCTGTCCCTATTCAAGACGGTGATCGGCCCGCAATTGGGATTACACGATGCCGCGATGACGGTCGGCGCTAAAGGGCTCACTCCGGCAATGACTCAGGAACTGCTCATCAGTGATCTCACGCGAGCCGCCAATGAGTTGGTGCGCGGGCTGGCCGCATGGCAATTGGCGCAAGCCGCCCGAGACCTCGACGCGTCCGCCGCAGCCGAATCGCCTGAGGCCCTGCAGAAACGGATCGACGCGCAGACGGCCTGGTTGAGCGATGGGACGACGCTGACTCCCGCGCTGGGGCGTCTGCAAACACTTGCTGCCGCCGCGCCCACGGAAGAGACCGCGCCGCTGCTCGGCGGAGCCGTGGCTCAGATCGAAGCCTGGGCCGTCGACACCGTGCATCGCGAATGGTTCAGGATTTACAATTGGAAAGACCAGGTGCGACAGCAGCGCGGCCTCGTGCGTTTATGCGGGACCTGGCAATGGTCGATTCACAACCATCAAAATCATCGCGAAGAAAAAACGGCCGTCATCTTCGCGCCTCCGGGATCCGTGTCGGCCACCAGTCCGGCGGAGATCATCGTCCTGGGCGATAGCGTGTATCTGCGATGGGAAACCAGAGCGGGTGTGCAGGAAGACAGTCTGCTCTTTTCGGGAGAGGGACAACGGTTGGAAGGCACCTTCGTAAATACCGCGGGCGGATGGGGTTCCATCACCGGCAAACGCACCGCCACCTGCTTCAACGAGGGCGGCAAAGCGACGTCACCGCGCCGGCGGCATCACTAAGGGCGGCTGGCTCGCCACGCAGTCCAGGCCACGCACGCCCAGCCGCTGATAAACGACACCCCGCCCAAGGGAGTCAGTGCGCCCATCCATTTGATTCCAGCCAGCGCGACGAGATACAAACTCCCGCTGAACAGCAGAGTGCCGGTACAAAACAGCCACCCGGCCTTGCTCGCCAGTGGACTGTTGGTCTCACGACATAACCAGGCTACGACAAACAGGCCGAGAGCATGGTACATTTGGTAGCGCGCGGCCGTTTCATACACGGCGAGCATGGCGGGATCCAGAATCGATTTGAGCGCGTGAGCCCCGAAAGCCCCGGCTGCCACGGCGCTCCCGGCAAACAACGCCCCGAGCAATGCGAATCGGAATGATGGCGTCGTTGCCTGCATACAACCCTCATGAAGGCCCCGTCATCCACCGGAGGCAGGGCGCGCGATTCTAACACGAATGTCGGTCAGAAATGAGTAAACCCATTCCGCTTGAGTGTCCCCGCTGCCTCATGGCAAACCCGGATGCCGCACAGTATTGCGAATGCGGATACGATTTTACTCCGCACTTCGAAGGCTTTCCCCTGAAATCCTCCGCGGGAGCCGCGCCGCGAAAACGTCTTTTCTCGGAAGAAATGGGCCGCGGGAGTTTTGTGCTCGGAATTGTGTTGATCTGGCTGGCGCTGTCAGTCGGCGAACTCTACCGCATCCGGATCGAGTTACCTCGCCGGCCGAAAATGGAATTGGGCTTCAGCAGTCTGATGGTCGGCATGACCGATCTTGCCGCAGCGCTCGTCGTCGGCGCGATCGGATGGGCTTGTGTGTGGATTGTCCTGGCGGCCCAAAGCAAGCGCGACGGCAGTCTCTGCCCGAAGCGAACCACATTCGTCGTCACCCTGATCGCCGCCGGCCTGCTCTTTGTGACTCGGACCATTGACCCGAGCGTGTTGGTGCAACACGTCATGCAGGTGCTCTTCGTCCTGGCCATCGCGATTGCGTCGTATTACGCGGGATGCCGAAATTGGCTGGGGAAATGGTAATCGATCTGCCGGCATACAGCGCGGCAGGCTCTTCGAACAGCGATCGGAGGATACGGGGAGGGCGGCGAGATTGCCCCGGAGAGATCCGGCGTTACTTTCGGCAAAAATAGAGATACAAGTCGGCGAATTCTTCAGACGGAATTCCCAATTGCACCGGTTTCGTCGTATTGCCGCAAAGGAGCGTCCATTCCGCCGCAAGCTTTGCCAATTGCTCCTCATTCACTCCGTGCGTGCCCCATAAATTCACCGCGGCGGAACTCAATACCACCGTGACCGTCCGCGTGGAAGGCCCGTAACTGAATTGGAACTCATGCCCCCCTCGAAACAACGGGATGACGCCTTCGCGCGATCGTAATCCCCGGTGCTCGCATTTCTTGCAGACCAGCGATTCCAGCCCGCTACGACTATCGTACCCGGAGGCGCAAACCTTCATCCGGCCGTCGCATTTTTGCACCGGACAACGGGACCCGTCCACGTCTTGCGAGCTCTGTGTGGAAGATGGAACTGGTGTGGATGGTGTCTCCGGATCGCCTGCCGCCCCGGAACATTCGTTTTCCTGCACAGTGACCTCAGCGGTGCGATGGAACATCGAGGGAACTCCCGCCAGAGTGCGGCAACGACACGCTGCCGTGATTAACTATGGCAAGTATATCAGACGCCACAGCAGCCCCTGGCCGGGTTCGATCATTGGCGGTGCAGTCAGGAGATGATCTCACTTGTCTGCAACGGGCCGGGACAAGGCTCTGGTTTTCAGTCTTTATTTCTCCTAATATCAACACGGTGCCCGACGGCACTGTGCCACAAGAGACATGAAACCACAACCGCTGTTCCCCTGCCGCCGTCGAATCGACGGGGGCGGAATCCGAAAGGACCATCGACCGTGACAGACGACTACGCGCGCAGGAAGGTACAAGTCATCAAGGAATTTCTGGAAGCACAATTTCCGGCCCCCTATGTCGTGGAAGCCATCTTGCCGAGAAGAGATCCGCTGGCCGATACGAAATATAAAGTGATCCTCAACAACCTGGTTGAGCGCACACTCCTAGTTTGTCCCGCCGTGGTAATGGACAGCTTTCCCACGCCGGACCTCCTGAAGGAATTGCTCGTGTCCCGCAACATCATCGACAAGGTCAAGGCGGCGACCGATTCCCGGATCTGCCATGACGATCTCGGCACCGACGACCAAAATTATCAAAAGCCCATCAGATCGGTACGGGGTCTCTAGCCGCGCCGGCTGTCCGCTTCCTGCTCAATGACCAGCTCATCCTGCTTTGTGTCGGCTGTGACCAGAGGACTTCGTCGCGCCTGACCGCCTGGATGGCGATTCAACAGGCCTTGTTGGGGAGACGCTCGGCTTCTCATCCCTCAGACCGCCGATGAGTCAGTGATCTGCACGAGAACGTGAACAGCGCGCGGACCGAGCGTTTCATGTGTGAGCGTGAGAGGAAAATCCGCGCACATCGAGTTGCGGCGGGCCGTCACCGGTTGGCCGGTCTTTTGGTGCGGGAGGCGGGACTTGAACCCGCACGCCATTGGTATGACACAGGATTTTAAGTCCTGGGTGTCTGCCGATTCCACCACTCCCGCGTCAAAACCGTCGCGGCGAAATCTAACACCCGGGTACCGGAGGGTCAAGCTGCCGGGGAGAAGATCTTTGCACCATGCAACGACCTGTCCCCTGTGAAACAGGCCGTTGCACACCATGTTCTCTGGCCGACGGCTTTCTCAATCGCCGGCTATGCGGCTTCCTTGTGATCGTCTCGCTTCACCAACGCCTTGCTGCGTTCCACCATCGTGGATACGCCGGTTTTCACGGAACGGCTGAACCGGGTCGCCTGAAGCTGGGCTTTTTTGGCATAGCGGGCGACATCGCGCCGCGTTTCCGCCCCGGACTTCGGCGCCAACAGTAAACCCAACGCCGCGCCCACAACCGCCCCGCCACCGATGATCGCTGCAATCTTGGCTGCTTCACGCCCCTTGGTAGACATCGTGACTTCCTCCCTCTCGTACAACAAGGTTGATGGTTCACTGACTCGGCGAGTAGCTATCTCTACATACAGCATCAAGCATGCCAGGCGAGGAGACTGCGCTATTGAGCCGTATTTGCGCCGTTCGAGGCGAACAGGTTAGAGACCCCTCATAAAAGGTGCTGTTTTGTGAACAACGGCAGGAGACAACCGTTTCAGAAAAGCGACAGGTGTGCGTAGGGAATATTCACGAGTCCCGCTCACGCCTTGCCCAACGCGGGCTGGCCGGTTGCCTTGCAATGTGGAGCACGCTCACATAAGATCGCGAAACTATGTGGAGTCCTTCTATGCTGCCCTGGTTACACGCCATTCCCTACCCTGATATCGACCCCGTATTTCTCAAACTCGGCCCGTTGCAGTTCCGGTGGTACGGCCTGATGTACCTCATCGGCCTCACGCTCGCCTACTTCATCATCGAAGCTCGCGCGAGGGCCCAGAAACTTCCGCTGAACAAGGATCAGGTCTACGACATGATCGTCTATGCGGCGGTGGGCGTGTTTGCCGGCGGGCGGCTGGGCTATGTGCTGTTCTACAACCTGTCCTATTATCTGGAGAATCCACTAAAGATCTTCGCGGTCTGGGAAGGCGGCATGTCGTTCCATGGCGGATTGATCGGCACCATCGTGGCGCTGATCCTGTTCGCAAGACGGCAAGGCATGTCGGTGCTCACCATTGCCGACCTCGCCGCCGGTGTGACCCCGGTCGGCCTCGGGCTGGGGCGGATCGGCAACTTTATCAACGGCGAGTTGTACGGACGCCCGACCGATGTGGACTGGTGCATGGTGTTTCCGGCGGGCGGCACGGTCTGCCGCCACCCGTCGCAGCTGTACGAAGCATTTTTGGAAGGGCTGTTGCTGTTTACGGTGCTGTGGCTGATCGCCCGCCGATTGCCGCCGCCGGGAACCATCTTTGGGTCGTTCCTGGTCGGCTACGGGCTCTGCCGGATTGTGGTGGAGTTCTTTCGGGAGCCGGATGCCCAGATCGGCTTCATTGTCGGCACGATTTCAATGGGGCAGATGCTCAGCATTCCCATGATCGTGGCTGGGGCGGTGATCCTTGCGATCGCCTCCCAGCGAAAGCGGCCGCTTCGCTCAGGCTCCGGCTCGACCGCGGCGCTGTAGGACTTCCTTACGGCACATCGTTATTTCGGATTGGCGTCCATCCAGGACTTCTTTCCCAGAGTCAGTTCGCTGTCGTACTTTCTGAGCGGCGGCGCGTCCCAGATGACCTTATTGCCGGGAGCCAGATTGGCGGCGGCGACATAATGTTTCCTGGCCTCGGCTTTTTCGCCCAGTTTCTCCAAGGCCAGAGCCAGATTGTAGTGCGCTTCTGCCAGCGACTGTTCTGTCTGGATCGTCGCCAGATAGGCATCTCGCGCTCCGGCCCAATCCTGCTTCAGGAGCAATTGGTTGCCCTGCTCCAACTGTCGGCTCACTGCTTCGGCGGTTCCGGTCGGCGCGTGGAGCGGCCGCATCTCGACTTTCCGCGGCCCCGCACAGCCGACCATCGTGACGATCACCATGACCATCCCTACCAGATGTTTCATGTCTGCTCCTTTTAGTCAGACCGGCACCGTCACACCGAGCCGAAGAAAAATAAACTCAAATCCTGCGACCGGTTCTCCTAGTGACTGAGTGACGGCTTCCCGGTACAATCGCGCTTGCTCACGATAGAGGTCCGCTCGGGCGGCGACCTGATCGAGCGGGATCATATCCGTCTTGTAGTCGGCAATCCAGAGCCGGCCATCGACGCGGTAAAGAAGGTCAATTGCGCCTTCTAAAATCTGTCGGCCGTCCTGCCAAGGTATGAAAAACGGCATCTCGCGTCCGATCACTGTCGCCTGTCGCAGACGAGCATATGCGGGGGACTGGATAAAGGTCCGCAACAGCGCCTGAACCTCATCCACGATGGACTGGCTGGTTGCCTCCCCCGGCTCGTCGAGCGCCAGGGATCTCTCGCTGATGGCCGCCACCTGCCGGTCTGCATCAGCGGTGAAATCCCAATATTGCAGAACCCGGTGCACGATCGTCCCGATCGCTTTCCCCGACTGTCCGCTCCGCCCCTGGCGAGATGGTGAGACCGCCGAAGACGCCATCGCAGCCGCTTTCTGAACGAACTCCGAAGGAGAAACGATGAGGGCTTCCCGCCGATGCTCCTCCCACACCCGGTGACGTTGCGCCCAGCGATCGCAGAGGGCCTGATCGACGGCGCGCTCCTCCAGCACCGTGGGCTCTGGCCGAACCCGGGATGGCAGACGGTCATTTCCCCTGAGGATCGTGTGCCTGAGGCCGACACCGCCCACGGAAAGATCGCCCTGCCCGTTCCCGTTCAAATCAGTCCCGGCCGCCTGCTCCAGGAGATCCAGCAGAGCCCCGTGGACCCGGCGTTTCGGCAAGGCTCCCGACAAGACCAGCGACTCGCGTGCGCGAGTCATTCCGACATAAAACAACCTGCGGCGTTCAGCCTGTTCCCGTATGCGCGCCTTTTCGGCCACGAGAACAGCGCCAGCCGTGCACCGCCCACCGAAATCGAGCCCCTGTATGCCGGTGGACCAATCGTGCCAGATCTGAGGGCGCGCAGCTGCTCGGCCTGCCCCGTCTCCGTGGTGTAACCCCGCCAGAATGACCAACGGAAACTCCAACCCCTTCGCCTTATGGATGGTCAAGACCCGCACTGCGTCCAGCGTATCTTCCGACAACGCACTCTCCGCCTCGTCCGGTTGCTCGCGCAAGCGCTCCAGCATCAGCTCCACGAACCCGTTCAAGGTGAGTGCCGGCCGATCAGCCAGGTCCGCCGCCAGTTGCCGTATCTTCTGGAGGTTGGCCACGGCCTGTTCCCGGTGAATCGAAGCAGCTGCCAGTTCAAGCAAGGGAAGCTGCTGAAACACCAGATCCATCACCTGAGGCAACGGGCAACGGGGAGCCTCCTCATGCAATCGTGCCAGCACCGCATACAATCGCCGGATCGACTGAGCATGGGGATTCGTCCAGTTCGAAAGCCGACCCGCTTCGCGATAATCCAAGGCCTGCGCTTCGTGAAGACTGACCAAGGCGGAATCCGGCAGGCCCCCAATCGGTGACCGCAACAGCCCCACCAGCGAAATACGGTCGTGGGGATTCTCGATGCAGCAGAGAAGATTCACCAGGTCGATGACTTCCTGCCGGCGATAGAAATGCTTCTCCCCATCGATGATGTACTGAATGTCATGCCGTCGAAGCGCCTCCAAATAGTCTTCGGCCTGGGTCAATTTCCGAAAGAGCAGCGCGATGTGGCCGGGACGCAATCTGCCCTCAGAGCCAGGCCCCGGGCCTCCGGGGTCAGTCGGACTCAACCACCCGGAGATCATGGTCGCGATATGTTCGGCCTCCACCCTCGTGGCCGCCGCAGAATCCAGATCGCCCTCCTCTTCGGCCTGCACCAATCGAAGTTCGACACCACAGTTGCGAAACTGACTCGATCGATTCGGCTGCACGGTCAAGGGCACGTTCGGCGGCTGAACCGACGGTTGCGCCACCAGCAAACGGTTAAACACCCCGTTGACCAGATCGAGCACCTGCGCGTGACTGCGGAAATTGGTCGCAAGTTCGCAGCGCAAGGCACCGCCTCGTTGCAGCCGCTCGACCACATGATCGAAGGCTTCGATATCGGCCCGCCGGAACGCGTAAATCGATTGCTTCGGATCGCCGACAATGAACAACTTCCCCGATTCGAGCTCGAGTTCACGCCAGGATTCAGACTGCTCACCGAGCCGTTCGGCCAGATACAACACAATTTCGTATTGCACCGGATCGGTATCCTGAAATTCATCGACCAACAGGGCGCGATAGTCTCGCTTCAACTGCTCGCGAATCATCGGATAATCCCGAAGCAGGCCACGGGCCTTCCCCACCAACCCGTCAAAGGTCATCCAGCCCATATCGAGAAATGATGTCCGCACCGCGCGGATAAACGGCCCCACTACATCGAAGAGTTGCCCGAGCACCTCATGATCGACCGTGAGCAGCCGATTGGCGATTCGCTGCAGCGATTCGGCTGCCTCGAAATCTTCGTCGGCCCAGCCGGTCGGGGCCTTCCCGAGATCCTTGGCCAGCAATTCTAGAGAGTCGTCCGGAATCTGATGAATGCCATCCAAGCCATCGATCAGCAGCCGTTCAAACAGCTCCGCGATCGCGGCGAGCATCGATTCCACCTTGCGCCGTTTCTGGCTGTCATAGCGGCCCAGGAGACGTTCTGCTTGCGCCTTCCGTTCGCCGAACCAGTCGCGGAGCGCCTGGTTGAGTCGACTGTCGGTAACCTGCTCCCGCAGTCCATCGAGATCGATCAAATCGCTGTGCAGGCTGTAGGCCAATTGCCGCAAGTCTTCCAAACTAAATGCCGCCAGCAGCGCCCGCCAGCGCTCATGATCGAGACCGGTGGATCCCAACTCGCGATCCAACCAGAGCTCCCATTCGCCGGTGAAATGTTCCTCGAAGCGAGACCCATCCTCATCGGTTTGAAACGTCGGACTGACTCCAGCCTCGATCGGATAAAGGCGCAGCAGATGCGCGGCGAAACTATGCAAGGTCCCGATCTGCGCCTTTTCGAGATCACGCAACGCCGCCCCGGCACGAGCCACAATGTCGTCCGTCGTCCAGCCGAAACGCATGCGCAAATCGGCGATGGAAACCGTGCCGCTGCCGGTGGCCGCGCTGTCCCGCCCTTCAAGCTGCACCAAGGCTCGCAGCCGTTCGCGCAACCGGAGTTTCATCTCCGTGGCGGCTTTGTTGGTAAACGTCAGGGCCACGATGCGGGACAAATCCAACGGATCGGCCCGGCGCATGAGAAGGTACAAGAGCCGGTTGACCAGCAGGGTGGTTTTGCCCGTGCCCGCTCCGGCGATCACCACCACGTTGCGGTCGAAGGTGGTGACTGCCGCTTCTCGCGCCGCCTGATCTGGAATCTGCCCTGGGTCAGTCACGTGCCACCTTCTCAAACCGCACCGCATGTAATGCACCGGCCAGGGGGGAACGGCGGAGCCGCCACAGGCTGGGCTGATGAGACTTCCGGCAGGCAGTCGCAAACTCGCAATGGTCGCAGTGGGCCGCCTCCGGCACGATGAAATGCCGTCCGCCCCGGATGCCATCGATCAGGAGTTGCACCGTGCGGCTCAATGTCGGCCCGGATGGACCTTGCCAGGAAGAGGCTGCAAACGACGCCCGTTCAATTGCGGGCTCCCCCTGTGGCAGGAGATACACAAACTCCACCTGCTCCGGCTGCTCCGGCTGCGGCGCTGACGCGTCAGATCCGGTGACGGCCATCAGCGCGTAGAGCGCAGGCTGCAGCCGTTGCGCACGCACCGCCGCTTGCAGGAGCTGGCGATCCTTGGCTTCGATCCGGTTATTCGCGCGATATTTATAATCGATGACCCGTACCGCCCCCGACATCGGATGCCGGTCCAGGCGGTCCCACCGTCCGCGCAGGGGAATGCCCTCGCCTGCGGTGCCATCCGGCAGGACCCCCTTCGCGTCGATTTCGCATGCCGCCGGAAGGAACCCGGAAGCGGTTGCTGCATCGCGATCGAGTCGCACCGTCGCTTCGACCAGGCGTCGAACCGTTTCCTGGGCCAATTGCCAGGTGAGGACATAGCCGGTCCCGTGGGTCATCGCATAGGCGGCAAAGGCCTGCGTGACGGCCCGTGCGACTTCCGCCGTGACAACCGAATCGGACGAGGCGGCTGCCACCCATCCTTGTCGCATCAGCGCCTCATAACAGAGCCGCAGCGCGTCATGACACAGCTGCCCCATGGCCGGCGGCGACAGTTCCATCGAAACCGTCTGGCGCATCGCGTCGAGGTCGAGGACCTGCGCAGAAAAATATTGAAAGGGGCAACGCGCGTACGCTTCAAGACCGGTCGGCGAAATCCCGCGCTCGCAGATCCGGTTCCAATGGGCGGTGGCATCCGTCAACAGGCCGTCGTAGGCGCCCAACGCCGGCACGCCGCTTTCGATCAGCTCTTGCGCTGCGAGACCGTGGGCAAACGCCTCCCCGTCGCGCCCGCCGGCCGTCAAGAGGGCCGACACATCGTGACCATGCAAGACGCTGCTCACCGTGAGTTCTTCCCGCGTCAACAGTGGCGGCACGAATAAAGGCAGCGCCGCGCGATCCTTCCACCGGCGCGGCAAGGCAAAGAGCGACTGTGGCTCTGCCGCACGTGGCCCCGCTTGAAACGCATCCAGATATCCCGACGGTGCTAACGGCCGCCCAGCCGCGTCCGCCCGTTGATACGACAGGTAGAGACGTTCCCGCGCCGCGGCCCGCAGTAGTTCGAACAGTAACGCCTCTTCTCCATAGCCCTGCAGTTTTTGATCGATCTTGTAGCCGAGGGTTTCACTCAAGACCAGACGATGGCTGTCGCGGAGAAATCCGTCTTCATGAATGAACCGGGGAAACAATTTTTCATTCATGCCGACGAGAAACAGCGCGCGGAACCCGAGCCCCCGTGCGGCCATGGCATCCAGCACCTGAACACCCTGATGGGCCGGAGGCGCCGGCGCGCAGGTCGCTCGCTCCAAGATCTCCTCGAACGTGTCGGTCCATTCCTGCCAGGTAATCTGGACGTCCAGCCGATCCAGCTCGCGCAATTGTGCGAGGACCCCGGCCAGTGCCTCCATGACATCACCAGGCTCCTCGCCCTGACCTTCGGCTTCTGTTCCCAGCGGGATGGCCAGATGGTCCTCCGCCAGCGCGCAGAAGGCATCCGTCAACGAGCCGTATCCGCCGGACTCGGGTAGATCCGTGACACCGACGATCAAGGGCGACAGGCAGTCCCAGAGCAATCGGAGTTGAGGCCCGTCGATCGCGAGGGCCTTGAGCGGATCCTCGGCAGACGAGACATCCGCGGCTGTGCAGGACTCAAGACGTCCCAGATGCGCCAATCGACCCCACTCTTCCTCGCCCCGCGTGATGCCCAATGTGTGCACGGCCAATCGCCAGAGGTCCGGCCGCGGCGGGACAGGGCCCTGTGGAGTCATCAGTCGGCGATTCCATGGGGAGGTAATCACTTCCAGCACGGCCGGCCGGTGCAACCCGTTTCCCTTGAGCCGGGCCAGGTGGAGCAGGGTCTTGATCGACGGCTCTCGCAGCAACGGAACAACTGCGGACGATGCATAGGGAATGCGATGCTGAACGAAGACGCGTGCGAGCGCTGATTGATAGGGCGCGAGAGTCCGTCCCACAACCCCGATTTCGTCGAAGCGATACCCATGGGTTTCAATCAAGGTAAGGATCTGTTTACAGACCAGCGTCAACTCATCGTCGATGCCTGCTGCATTCCGGACTTCAACCAATACAGAAGCTCCTCCAGCCTCTGATCCGGCCCGCTCGGATGAAGCAGTAGGCGACGCCTCATTGGTTCCCGCTATCGGATAGAGATACCGTTCGAGGAACTGCCGTGCGAATCCATAGGCTGGTTGGGTATCCACCGGAAAATACACCGTGACCGGAAGGGTTGCGCCGAGCGTTTCCAATAACGTCAGCTGGGTTTGCGTGAGGTCGTACGAACCGTAGTACCAGAGTTCGTGGAGGCCGCGAATGAATGGCGAGGCAGGAACAGACGCGGTGATGAGCGAGGCCAAATCGTCCGGCGACCCGACGCCCAAGGCCGCACTGCCTTCTCGAACAGCGGCGTATAAGGTGAATAATCCCTTGAGCTTTTCCGCGTCCTCCGGGGCGAACTGTCCCTCCTCCACCGCGCGCACCGCCACGGCCGCATCCACGGTGGCATCCTTCAGGTCGCGAAGGCTCGCCCATAACGCCGGCCAGGCCCCATGCGGAAGCTGTGGCAGCCGCAGGCCTTCGGTTTGCGGCATCCCGCGTCGGCCAATATGCCGCAGGAGATGCTCGAAGAAGACATCGGACACGAGATCCATCTGGCGCGTAGAGCCGACTCCGTCAGCAGTGCGACGTTCGCGATCCACCTGTAGCGCGAGCTGATGAAAGGAAAGGATATGCACATTGAGGAGCGCCAGCTTCTCTTGCAGGATCAGGAAGCGCTTGAGGGAGCGGCGGAGCTGATCGGAAGGAACCACGATGGCCAGTGAAGCCAGCGGGTCCTTCGATTTCAGCACACGGAGATCCTGAACGAGGTGCGTTTCGAGCGTGGGATGGAACGGGCCGGTTACGAGGCGGAGCATCTAACGGACGTCTGCAACCATGAGCGGGACATATTCAATGGCCTCTAGTGGGCTGATCGGCATGCATGCAACATCGACCGGCAGACGACGCGGCCACTAGCCGGTTTCCGGGCCCAGCAACTCACCGTTGCAATCGACACAGGCCCAATCGCCGTCGATAAATTTCATCGGATCGCCGCAGGTGCCGCATTCCGGCGGCGGCCCCTTGTCGATCATGGGAAGAATCGGCAGCTCGAAATCATCATCGGGAACGGTCATATATCTCCGATCTCACGCGCCCTGCGGTTTCATCTTCAGCTGCAGCGCTTTTTCCGCGCTTTGGCGAGGCGGCACGCCGACGAACGTCAGCCGGCCGTCGATAATGGTCGCGGGCACCGCCCGGACCGAATGCCGGTTCGCCAGCTCTTGGCCGTCGGGGGTCGTAATATCGACCTCGCGATAGCTAAAGCTATACTTTACCCTGAGTTCCTTCCACAGGCGTTTCGCCGAAGGGCAGGCTCCGCAGGTCGGTGAATGCAATAAGGTGATATTCGGCATGGTCAAACCCCTCTCCTTAACGTGAGCGGATCTTAACACCCGCGCGGAGGGGGGCGCAACCAAGCGCGCCTGACATTCGAGATCGAGGTGTATATACTGAGCGCGATCGCATTTGGCACTCATCGTGTCCCCATCATCCATCCTATCGAGGCGTCCATGGCTCACCATCCCCGCGCCGGCCAACCGGCACAACCGGAACAGCTCGTCGATCTCTCTCGACTCGAGCAGGCCTATTACCAGGAGACACCGGACTCCTCTGACATTCAACAGCGCGTGAGTTTCGGGACCAGCGGTCATCGCGGTTCCTCCTTGAAGCGCACGTTCAATGAGGCGCACATACTTGCGATCACTCAGGCGATCTGTGAGTACCGGATCAAGGCCGGCACGACCGGTCCCCTCTTCATCGGCAAAGATACCCATGCCCTCTCCGCCCCGGCCCAGCGCAGCGCGCTCGAGGTGCTGGCCGCGAACGGCGTTCACGTCCGCATGGATAAGGACGACGGCTACACTCCGACCCCGGTCATGTCCCATGCGATTATCCAAACGAATCGCAGCCGAACCTCCGGGTTCGCCGACGGCATCATCGTCACGCCTTCGCATAATCCACCCGAGGACGGAGGGTTCAAATACAATCCGCCCCATGGCGGCCCCGCCGACACCGATGTGACAAAAGCGATTGAGAACCGCGCGAATGAACTTCTGGCGGCCAACCTGCAGGGCGTAAAACGTATGCCCTACGAGCAGGCGCTTCGAGCAACTTCCACGACACGATACGACTTCGTGGGCACCTACATCGCCGACCTGGCCCATGTCGTGGATCTCGAGCGCATCAAGGCAGCCAATCTGCGCCTTGGCGTCGATCCGTTGGGCGGTGCCGCCGTGGCGTACTGGCGTCCCCTGGCTGAGCAATATGGATTGAATCTGCAGATCGTCAACGAATCGGTCGATCCCACCTTTCGCTTCATGACGCTTGATTGGGACGGGAAGATCCGTATGGACTGCTCGTCTCCCTATGCGATGGCGTCGCTCATTACGCTCAAGAACCGATTCGATCTCGCCTTCGGCAACGACACTGACACGGATCGTCACGGCATCGTGACGCCCGGCGCCGGCCTGATGAACCCCAACCACTACCTCGCTGCGGCGATTGCCTACCTGTTCACGCATCGCCCAGGGTGGAACAGTACGGCAGGAGTCGGCAAGACCGTCGTGAGCAGCAGTATCATCGACCGCCTCGTCCGGTCATTAAAACGCCGACTGGTTGAAGTGCCGGTCGGATTCAAATGGTTCGTCCCCGGCCTCAGCGACGGCTCCCTGGGATTCGGTGGAGAAGAAAGTGCGGGCGCGGCGTTTCTTCGCCTCGACGGCACCACCTGGGTGACCGATAAAGACGGCATCATCATGAATCTGCTTGCGGCGGAGATGCTGGCGGTCACTGGGAAAGATCCGGCGCAATTGTACGGTGAATTGACGGCTCAACTCGGCGAGCCGGTCTACGAACGAATCGATGCCCCCGCCACCAGAGCGCAAAAAGCCGCGCTGCAAAAATTTTCCCCGCAGCAAGTGCGGAGCAAGGAACTCGCTGGAGAACCTATCACCGCTATGTTGACCGAAGCGCCGGGAAACAAGGCCTCGATCGGTGGGCTTAAGGTCACCACCGCCAACGGCTGGTTTGCCGCCCGCCCCAGCGGCACGGAAGATGTGTACAAGCTCTACGCGGAGAGCTTCAAGGGGCAGGCTCATCTCCTGCAAATCCAGGAGGATGCGCAGGCCTTGATCAAGCAAGTCTTCTCCGGCGCCGGCGCGTGAAGAAGACCGCCAGCGGCCGCAGGACATCGTCCTGCCCCTCCACTGGCAGGCTTTGAAGAAGCGCTATACTTACACTGTATGCCGATGCTCTCCCGCACATGGTGTAGCCTCGCCCTCGCTTTCGCACTCACTGCCTGCGCCGCTCCCTCGTCACAGGGAGTGCGGCAGGCGGTGACTCCCCTTCCCGATTGTTGTCGCGCCGGTCACAGCGACAGCCGTCAACAAGCGATCGTTCGCACAGCAGTCAACCTGGTCGGCGCCACGACGATCGAAAGTCAGGGCCGTCGCATCAGTTACGACTGCGCCGGAGTGACTCGCGCCATTTATCTCGCCCACGGCATCGATCTCTATTCAGAAGGTTCAACCGACGGCAGGACCAATGGCGTCAGCCTCATCTACAACCATATGAGGAAAAACGGCCGACTCCACCGCGGGCCGATCGTACAGGCCGGTGATGTGGTGTTCTTCGACAATACCTGGGACTTCAACGGGGATGGCCTGGTCAACGATCCCCTGACCCATGTCGGCATCGTGGAACAGGTCGAACAGGACGGTACGGTCGTCTTCATCAGCCGGGTGGCCGGCGCCATCGAACGATACCGGATGAATGTGGCGCATCCGCATATCCATCGCACGGCCGACGGTCGACTGCTCAATGATTATATGCGTCGAAAACATTGGCGAGATGGCGAGCACACGGCCTACCTGACCGGCGAGTTGTTTGCCGCCTTCGGCACGAGGGTGATAGACTCACCTTCAGCATCACCCGCTACACGGTAAACACCTTGCCCGGAAGCCAGCCTTCACCGCGCCGTTGTCCCGAATGCCACCAGGCCACCACCTGGAACGACAATCCCTGGCGTCCGTTTTGTTCCGAGCGCTGCCAACTGATCGATTTGGGAGCTTGGGCAGGAGAGCAGTACCGCATGCCAGGCCCAATCCTGACCGTGGGTGGGATGGAATCTTCTTCGCCGGACAATGAATGAGCGACCGGCCGGTTCCTCGCTATTCGCAGCGACAGTTCGCCTTGTAATCCATACACATCGGGCCGAAGCTCCGCTCGCAATCGCAGCTACACTTCGGCGTTTTATCGGCAGGGCAGGTGATCTGACAGGTCTGCTTGATACCCATTCCGCACGACACGATCTCACAGGAATTGGAACCCTCGGCCAGCAGCAACGGCAACGACGGCTCAACTGGGGCAGGAGTCTGCTGCAATGCCCCGGTACGCTGTGCCGGATCCTGCGTGACGGATGAGAGGTTCGACGCCCCGCCATCTTCTGCCCTGAGCGGTGACGTCAACCCGGCCACCAACGTGACCGACACCAACAGCACCGCCGCAACACCGGTTCGTACGATCTCCCTCAGCATGACGTCACCTTCCTTTCAGTGGCCCGCAGGATAGGAAGAATTCCGCTTGAAATCAAGCCCCGCCCCATGACGTGAGGCAGTCCACCGCCGGATAACGACCGCTCCTGAATACCACCGCCGGCAAGCCCCACCACGGTTCGATTACAGTCGCATACACGCTCCGGTAGTCGAGCGTATGCTTCAGATCCCCCGCCGCCAAGTCGGTCAGCGACGGAGATGTTCCATACAGCCCCCCTCTCACGCGCCCGCCCATGAGCACATGCGGAGCTGCCGTACCATGATCAGTGCCGTGACTGGCGTTCTCTCCCACCCGGCGGCCAAACTCGGAATAGGTCATCACCAACACGTCTCTCCAGAGCCCCTGCTGTACCATTGCCGCACGGAAAGCCAGCAATCCTTGAGCCAGCTCTTCCAGTAACCGGTGATGGGCATTCAGTTGGCCGGCATGGGTATCGAAACTCCCGTGCGTGACTTTGATGACGGCGACGGGAACCTTTGCAGCAATCAGCCTGGCGGCGACCTCCAGTTGCTTCCCGAACTTATGCGAAGGGAAGTCGATCGGGAGCGGCGGTACCTGTTGCATACGCCCCTGCAAATCGGTCGCCGCTTGGGAGATTTCGCGCCGAACCTCCAGAATATGGGCGAGCGCGCGATTCGGCGTCGGCACCGAGACCGGTGTGACCGTACCGGCCTGATGGAAAAACTGTGCGGGATCATTTAGCGCGATGGTTCGTGTCTTGTCTCCGCCTAAGGGCCCGGCGTCTCCCTTGCCCAAGAGAATCCCTTCGGCGCTAAAACCGCCCGGCAACGGATACTGCTCAAACAATGCCGACAGCCATCCCTTCTCCAGGACCTCTTCGCTATCCGACGCCGTGTCCCAGATTTCAATGGAACGAAAATGCGACCGGTTCGGCTTGGGGTAGCCGACACCCTGTATCCACGCCAGCTCCTTTGCGTCCCACAACGACATCAACGGCGACAACGCTGGATGAAGACCGACTTTAGGTGTGAGCTGCCGGACCTGATCCCGTGGGATGGCCAACTGCGGTCTCGCCCGGTAATACGCCGGATCGTCATAGGGAATGACTGTATTCAGACCGTCATTCCCGCCATGCAACTCAATCAGCAGCAGCATACGCTCGCGATGGCGGGAACCGGGAGGGGGAGCAGTCCTGTCCTCCGCCCGAAGCTGCGACGGCCAGGCCGGCCGCAACCACAGGAACGGGAGCGCCAGGGCCGCTTGTAACAACGCGCGTCGATGTATGCCGCTCGTTGTCATCACGCCTCACTTCAATTGGTAGACCGGATCCACTACGCAGTGATGCACGGCCTGTCCGCGCTCCTGCCCTGCCGTCAACGGCTGTGCCGGCGCAAGCGGAAGCAGCGTGGCTTGCACCACGTCGAGCGGCTCCGTCGCCATCCAGGTCGCACCCTGAGCCTGTGTCATGCCTGCCATGCCATGCGGATGGCCCGTCTCATGGCCACGAATAGCCCGCTGCAGCAGCTGCGTGCGATCCAGCAGGGTTGAGGTGGTAATCCAGCGCAGACCGCCCGGCCAGCCCTTCACGTTCGGAGGATCGAAGAGATCCTGTCCCAGCCTGCGGCCATATGCGATGTGCGGCGTCGCCTCATCGAGCGGAAGATGGAACAACCTCGTCGTCCCCACGATGAGCTCAACCGGAGACTTGATCAGGACGCCTCGATTCTCCGGCGCCCAGAACTCCGCGGTCAGGAACAATTCCTTCACTACGCCGGCGATCTCATAGTGCTCGCGTCTCAACGAGTCGGCAAGGCGACTCACCGTGACCGGGTCCGGCTGGTCGGAGACGAACTCACGCCACAGTTTACCGACGAGATAACGGGCCACCTGGGGCTGCTCCAATGTCAGCGAGAGAATGTCGTCTCCCTCGAAATGCCCCTTCTTGCCGAAGACCTGTTTGGGCCCATCGTCGTGGTGGCGCAGATCGATGCGAAACGCTCCGGTCTGGTGGTCGAGGTGCCAGCCGGTAAACGCCCGTGCGGCCTGTTTGATGTCCTCTTCGGTATAGTGCCCTTCACCGAGGGTAAAGAGTTCGAACAATTCCCGGGCAAAGTTTTCATTGGGATGCTCCCGGCGATTGGTCTGCGTATCGAGATAGAGCAGCATGGCAGGGTTCTTCGCAATGGCCTGCAGCAACGTGCGAAACGATCCCAACGCATACAGCCGCAACAGCACGTTCTGCTGATACAGAAATGCCGGCCACCGCACCTTGTGCAAGCTGGAGGTGAAATGGTTGTGCCAGAACAGGGTCATGCGCTCGAGGAGCGGATGGCGCGTCGTGACGAGTTCCCGGTACCACCAGGCCTTGAGCGCATGCCCTTGCATCTTAAGTTGCTCGTGAAAGGCCTTCCGCTCGCGCTCGGTCCAAAACTTTCGCAACTTCGGCAGCGGAGGCAGGCGATGAATCCAAGCGGGCGGCGGAGTGACGGCCTTGTTCCCCGGCATGGTCAAAAGCTGCGTGACAGCGCCTTGCCTGTCGGATGTCATGAGCGATCGAATCTCGTCCGGCGTTCCGCCGAAGCCGGCACGAGACAGCAGATGGCGGGCTTCATCGAAACTCAGCCCCATAGGAAATGCTCTCCGTAGTCGATCTGTCGCTCTTTACGACAACGCCGGACGATCGATGTGGTTGACCGGTACCATTGAACCTCCTGCGCCTCGTAACATTCCGAGTAGCGAACTGCTCCCTCGATTTTGTAGGATCGCCCATGCGTTCCGCGCTCGCATGCCTGCTCATCCTGCTCACGGTCGGTGCCAGTATCGGCTGCAGCACACCCTCCGCGTCCCGCCTGACGGGGGCCGTTCGGTATTTCAATATCCGCTCGGAAATCGCGCCGCGTCATTTGATCGCGCAGATCGGCGATGAAATCCGGTGGCAGAACTTGAATCCCCACCCGGTCACTTTACGCATGCTCGAAGACAGTGATCCGGCGTTGCTCGCATGCGACAAGGGATTCAAGCAATTCGGCGTGATCCAGGACACGGTCACGATCGCGCCGTTACAATCGGTCAGCCTTTGTTTTCTGAAACCGGGCACCATCCGCTTCAATGTCTGGCTCGACGCCGACAATCCCCAGGGCGCCATGACGCCGACCGGCACCATCCGGGTCGAACCTTCGCCATCCAGGCGAAATTCCTGAACCCCTCACACATCACCCACGCCTCAGAACCGTTCCGTCTTTCCACGTCGCATTCAGCGCAGCCTGAAATAGCGAGTAGGCGGATCGCCTGACGAGCGGCGAAACCACCGAAGGGCGAACATCCACAGTGATGCAGCTGATACTTAACAGGGAATATTGATGGCGGGATCGCAGAAAAGCGGCGGAATCACGGTCGGCCGCATGTAACGTGCGGACGGATCTTGCGACCCCATCGGACCAGTCAGCGTCGGGCCGCTCGTCATGCCGGGCAACCCTCGGCCGATTGTGCCAAAGGATTTACCTTGACTGGACGGAATGGTGTTACTTTGCGGCGCACTCGCGCCCGATGCCGTGGATGAAATGGCCGATTGCTGGGCGAGCGGATTGGGGATCGGAATGGATCCCGGCGCCTGTAGGTTTCCCGGCTGATTCTGTTGGTTGGACTGGTTCGATGACGGCGGAAGCAGCTGAGCCGCAGCGAGACTTGGAGCAAGCAGCAGCAGCATGCCAAACGCGCTACGCATCACATAGGTCTGAACCGAGCGCGCTCCACGATCCTGCGGCATCACATCGCTCTCCCCTCGTGCGCTAATCAAGCCAATCTTTTTCCTTCAGCTTACGCGGAAGGTACTTCTTGGTTAAGTATTGGAAGTCCTTATTCGCCAGCGCGTCCAATTCATACTTGAGCCCGCTCGTGAGCATGCGTTTGATTTCCTGCTGCCAGGCGGGCTTCTGGAACCATTGGTAGTTCAGAAGTTCCTTGGCTCGGGTGACGTCTTTCTCATTTAGCTTGATGCCGACATTGCGCGGCAACTCGTACCGCTCAGGGTCGGCGCTGGAGAGTCCAATAAATTTTGCCTTCGGGATGGCCATGCGCTGACTCTCGAACGCAAGATTGATCGATCCCTGCTTCACGACGGAGTAGATGTAGTATCCCCAGGGATCGTTATCGACCAAGACATAGACCGGCAGCTTGTATTCTTCATGCAGGCGGCGCGCCAGGCGTCGGACTCCGCGCGGCGGCTGCCCGTTTCCCGTCAGCAGGACACAGTTGTAACGCCGCCAGAATTTATCTTCCGACAAGCGGTTCCACTGCGTGCCTTTCTCGACCAACAGCAGAAAATCGGCCGTACAGCGGCGGATCTCCAAATATTCCGGCTCGACGATCGAAGGCACGGAATAGCCGCCCTTGCCTAATTTGGCGCAATCCACCCGGTCGCCGTCATCGCCGAAGACCACCGGCCCGACGATGCTGCCGCTGTTTTCCGCCCGCACATGGAGTTCTTCCCGCAAGGCAATGAGCGACACTTCCAGGTCCTCAATGATCGGATCGGACTCATCCTGCGTATCGAACGTGTTCTCGTGCGAATCTTGAATCGTGTGTTTGGTGCGGTAATAGATTTCCCTCAACGAGGTGGTCAAATCGGCCTGCTGCAGTTCAGCCAGCGCGTCGGCCACCAGCATCGTCTGCATGAACTTCTTGGCCATGCCGACGTTGAAGAACGTACGCGCTTGTTTCTTCTCACCCATCTCGATCAAGCCCTTACGGGGATTGAACGAGACATTGGACAGCGCTCGAATGGGAATCTCGAACGTCGGGTCCTTGGATCGTTGTGCCGCGGAAATGACGACATCGGCCATGCCGACCAGCTTTTTTGCCACTGCACCGTTCTTTTTCGGTTTTGCCTGAGCCATAAGCTTCCCTATTTCCTTTTGCGAGTGGCTGTCGCCGTCTTAGCGGGTGTCTTCCGAGCTGACCCCTTCTTCCCATCAGCCGCTTCGGCAAATAGCTCCTGCTGTCCCGCTTTGCGTTTCACGCTCGATGCAGGAAGCCTCTTGTTTGGCGCAGGCGCAGTGGCTGCCGCGCGCTTGCCTCTCCCGGAAGCTTTTGTCGGAGGGACGGTTTCAGAAGAAGACAAGTTCACCGAAGCAGCCGCAGGGACATTCTCAGCGACCTCGCGCTCTCCCTCGATGCCTTCTGCCGTGACGATAATGGAATGAGGCAGACCTTCTGGCCCGGCACCGGTTTTCCCGAGCGCTTCATCCGTCTTGAGGCCGCCTGTCCGCGAACTGGCGATTTTGTGCAGCTGTTCTTTGAGTTTTTCGGTGGGCAGGTTCCCGCCTTTCAAACGATTACACGCCGCCACCACCTCTTCGATATAGAGTTCGAAGATATTGCGCCGCCGGAATTCGCTGGCGGCCCGTTCGCGCCGGCGCAGAAAAATCCCCAATCGCCGTCCGGCTTCGCGCAGAGCCAGGGTAATTTCCTTCTGAATTTCATCGTAGTCGGCGATGGCTTCTTTGGACTCGCTGGTGAACGGCACCCAGACGGAGGCCATATGCACAAAGATCACCATCGGGCCGGCAGGCAAGGCGCCACGTGACTGGCTGACGCCATAGTTCCGCCAGGTGGTACTGAGTACGGCTTTAAAGGTCGCGCAGGCGGATTGTTGATAGAGCAAGGGCACCCGATTGGCGTATCGGATCACCCGCGCCTGTTCGGTGTCGTTGCCGTGATCTTCGCCTTCCGCCAACGGGACCGCCGTCTGCTGCGGTTTCGAGACTTCGTCCGGCCCTTTCCCGAATGCGAGTCCCGCCTCGATGACGAAGGGATACCCGCGATAGACGGCCGGCGGCCGGCTGACCGCCGTGTAAAACTCGCCCTTGATCTGCTTGTAGAGGCCCGAAAGAATCGCCTTCTCGCCGATCGGCGAAATGCAATTGGTCGGCGGCGCCATGATCTTGGTGGTTTGAATCGTTTTGTAGAGCGTCTCCGCCGCCTGAGGTTTGACATCGCGAGGTTTGGCCGCGGGTGACAGTTTGGCGGCTTTGCAGATCTCCTCGGCCAACGCGGGAGACACCCGGCAAAAGTCACTGGCTAAAAACGATGCGACCGTGTGACTCTTCGTGTCCTGCAACATCTTGAGCAGGGCCCCGAATTCAATGCCGTAGGGATGCGGCTTGATCTCCCTCGGCGACGGCGGCAATTCGTGATAGGTGCGTGGGTAATTCTTCTGTTCCCCTTCCGGCGTGTGATACGTCAGCCGCACATGCGGATTGGCAATGGACGTCTGCTCCAGCCATTCATCCACCGAGGCACGACCTTTCTGGTACCGTCCTTCGACTTCCAGCACCACCTCGGTGCCTTGCGGTTGCGACCAGTCGATCTGCTTGTTCTCATGTACGAGGGGTTCGTTCTTTTTCGTATCGATTTGGACTTCAAAGTAATGCGCGGCCGCCCGTGGTCCGGTGCGTGAAATGACTTTCACCGGCTTGCCGGTCGTGAGCTGGCCATACATACCGGCCGCGGAAATGCCGATGCCCTGCTGTCCTCGGCTCATCCGCATGCGATGAAATTTGGACCCATAGAGCAGCTTCGCGAACACGCGCGGGATTTGCTGACGGACGATACCCGGGCCGTTGTCGGTGACCGTGATGCGGAAGCGGGTCGCCTGACTCGGGGCCACCGGCGCGGAGCCAGTGGTCACCACTTCGAGCTTCACCGTCACGTCAGGTAGGATGCCCGCTTCTTCACAGGCGTCCAGCGAATTGTCGACGGCTTCCTTCACGCAGGTCAGCAACGCCTTGCGAGGATTATCGAACCCGAGCAGGTGCCGGTTCTTCGTGAAGAATTCGGACACGGAAATCTCACGCTGCCGCGCGCCCATTTCCACCGCCGTGACCGCCGGCGCCGATTTTTGCGCTGCGGCAGATGTGTTTCGTGCGGTGGCCGATTCAGGTTCAGTGGCTTCGGAGGGAGGTGCGGGCGTAGAAGACTCGGCACGTGGCGATGATCTCTTGGTGGCCATTCAACCTCTCAAACAAGGGATTCACTGAAACGGTGCGGCGCAGTCACAGGCCCGATACGTATCCTCCTCGTCGTTTACAGGGATCGCTGCGGAGAGTCAAGCCTTGAGGAGATTCCGGCGGCCCGCGCGTGAGGCGCGCCCTGTCGCGGAAGTGACACGATCCACTGTTGCAAGGAAGGGAATTGCCAGGAGGACTGTTTGGGTGGGAGGAGGACGCACCTACCGAGGAGAGGTAGATACGGCGGAGATCTCGGGAGGACTTCAGGCTTCCCGGTACGAGCCGGGCATGCACACCATCCTCAACACTCAATCCCCTTGTGGTACATATTCCCCCGGGGCGTTAACTCCCCCCACCCAGATACGATAGGCCTCTCCACACCAATCAGTCAAGCGCGCGCATTCGGTTATCTACGACCCGCTCACCTGCGTCTGTCGGCGAGTAACAGTCAGCCGGTGGAGCCAGTTCAAATCGATGCGCACCTCTGTGCCGATCGGGCAAAAGACCGGCGCGGAGGTATTGTTGCTTTCGACCCGGGCCTTCAGCGCGCCCTGTTCGATCTCTATCTCCAGCACCCCCAGATGTTCATGCAGGTCTATGATGCAGGTGGTACTGCCGGCCACGCGATCGACGGGAATGGTCCGCGCTACGACCGGCTCTTGCAAGGTGATGAGGTCATGCGGGCGGAACATCGGCCGATCGTTCATCTCGACGATGGTCATGATCACGGCTCCGGCGACGATGGCCACGCCTGCAGCGAGGATAGCGTTGGCACGTTCGGGGTAGTGGATCCTGAGCCACCGAATCGCCGTCAAGACGCCGATGACCAGCAGCAGAGCGATGAACACCAGCACCAGGATGATGAACGCAAAGCGCGGGTTCATCCGGGGTCGCCCACGGAATGGATGGCGACGACCCCCTGCGCTCCATTCGCCGTCATGAGCATCGTCGAGCGGATGGAGACGGCAATCTCTGCACCGTCCTGATGCAGGCCGACACATGAGGAGTCGGGGGCGAGAGAGTCCCCTGTCGACGTACAGCGGTCGGGTCCTAACTCGAATTGTCCACAACTGAAGAGTGACGGAATCAGGCGTTGGAGCGATTGCCCGGCCAGGTCGCCCGGCGCATACCCGAATAATTCCGCCACCTGCGCATTCGCGGAGAGAATGGTTCCCTCCCCATCCACGATCACGATGCCGTTGCCGGCCGCCTCCATCACCATTCGGACGAGGCCCTGCTTCTCGCGAAGCGCTGCTTCATGTCGCTTTTGATCCGTGATGTCTTGCGCGAACACCAACACGCCGAGCACCTTTCCCTGCGGGTCGAGGTAAGGCACCTTGTCTGTTTGCACCCAATGTTTTTTCCCTCCCGCCCGGTGGGGTTCGATGATGCCGAGTTTGGGTCGGCCGGACACGATGACTTCCAAATCGTCCTGATGATAGCGTTCGGCCTCCTCCGGATAGAACTCATCGGTTGATCGCCCTTCGATGTCCGCCACGGTTTTCCCGATGGACTCTGCCGCTCGCCGGTTGGCGCGAAGAATGCGATTGTGGGAATCCTTGTACCACACCATGGCCGGTATCAGATCCAACAGCGCCTGTTGCTCGATCTGCTGTTGAAGCAGCCGCGCCTCCGCCTCTTTCCGCGCCGTGATGTCCCGCACAATCCCGCAGTGCACACGCGTACCGCTCGAGATCCAACTACTGAGCGACATCTCAATCGGAAATTCCCGCCCGTCCTTATGCAGGCCATGCATGGTGACGACGGTCCCCTTCAAGCGCACATCGCCCGTCGTGCGCACCCGTTCCAATGCCCGCTCGTGATTGGCGCGATACCGTTCGGGCATGATCATGGTCAGGGATTGTCCCAGGACCTCTTCCGCCCGATAACCGAACAACCGCTCTGCCGCGCTATTCCAGGACAACACGCGCCCGTCGCCGTCTGCGAGCACAATAGCGTCCGGCGCCGTCTGCACCACTTCGCGAAACCGGTCTTCACTCGCGGTGAGCGCCTGTTTTGCCGAAGCGGCCTCGAGGGACAGATGCTTGACCCCGACCGCCCGCTTGATGAGGGCCTTCAATTCCTCGCCGTCATAGGGCTTGGTGAGATAGCCGAAGGCGCCTTCGGTGAGCGACGCGTGTTTCTTGGCCACCTCCACAAACGCCGTCAGCATGATCACCGGCAGGGCGGGGTCCATCCCCTTCAACAGAGTCAGTACTGAGAGGCCATCCATATCGGGTAACATGAGATCGAGGAGCACGGCCGAGCACGATTGCGCCTTCACCGTACTCAACGCTTCCGCGCCGGTGACGGCGACCTGCACCTGGTATCCGGAATGCTCGAGGAGGTCCTTCAGGACGAGCGCAATGTCGGGATCATCGTCCACGATGAGAATCGTGGGCGCAGGCACCTTGGCGGCACTGGGCTGGGTTCTCACCATGGCGGTCAACGACGCCCAAGAGTTCATGTTCGACCCGGTTCCCGCACGGGATGGCATTGTCCTCTTTTTGACGACAAGAATCCAGCGGCCCGCTCGATGGACATGATGCTCTCGGCGTCACTGTTCTCGCCCGCTGGGTCTCCATTCCTCCCGCTCATCGACGAGACAGGCGCGACCAGGCGCCCTCGCCGTTATTTTTTCCGGTAAACGTTGAGGCCGATCTTTTCCTCGCGTCCCGGGATCGTGACATTGCCCTCCGTGGAGGCGATGATGGTGGTCTTGCCCGACGCCGAGGGGCCGAACTCCTTCGACAAATCCACCTTGATGGTCAACCAGGTTCCCTCGACGGACATCTCGACATTTTTCATAATGCGTCCTTATTCGTTGAGCACGAACGTCACTTTTAAGGCCACGCGATACTGCGTGATTTTCCCATCCTCGATATCCACCTTCTGATCTTCGATCCACGCGCTCTTGACGTGCTGCAACGTCTTATTCGCGCGAGCGATGCCTTGATGAATCGCATCGTCAAAACTCTTCGGGGATGCGGCAATGATTTCCGTCACACGGGCGACAGACATGATGGCCTCCCTGGTTATAGAGTAGATCGATCATGGCCCCATCAGGCTAGGCCGACGGCAACGCCCTGTCAAGGAGCCTTCCCGCCTCTTGCCCAGCAGCTCTTGGGTCACTCCCACTCTCCCTCCGATTGTTCCGAAAAAGCCGCCGCCGCTCCCCTGACTAAACATCTAGGTTGACTTGCGTGGTTACGGGAGATACCGTGCACCCGTCCGCGCTCGTAGGTCAGTATGGGACATTTTCCATGCCGACCGAGATCGAGATACACATCACGCCGCTCTTTTCCACGCCTCTGCTGGTCTTCGCTCCGGCTGACCAGCAACGCATCAACGCCCGGCTCTCGCCCCTGATTCTTGAACGGGAGGCCTCCATGCCGACCCATCGAGATACCGAAGTCGTCGACTCACGACCTGTCCATGTTCGAATGGGCCAGCGAACCGTTGCGTGACCTGTTTGCTCCGGTGTTGGAAGTGGCGAAACAGGTCACGACCTTGTCTCAGCGCTGCGGACAGAGCACCGCTCGCCCGGACTGGGATGTGGTGGAAGTGTGGGCGAACGTACAGCGGACCGGCGGCGCCAATGCGGCCCATTCCCACCCCGGCAGTTTCTGGGCCGGCGTGTACTATGTGGATGTCGGCGAGGTCTGTTCCACGAAAGAAAAGGGCGGAGAGTGACAGATTTACGATCCTCGAGGCTGTTTTCCGCGCATGCTGGCGCCATATCTTCAGTACAGCATGACCGAATTACACGACGCGGGAACCAGTATCTCCTCTGCGCCGGTATCGGGCCAATGTGTGCTGTTTCCCGGATGGCTCTTTCATGCCGTGAATACCTGCCACGGAATAGCGCCACGCATCAGCGTGGCATTTAACCTCGATCCGGGCCTCGCGCCCGGCATGATGAACGGCGCCCACAAACATTCCGTCGGCGAATTCCCGCGCTGAGAGACCGGGCGGCGATCATTCACGTTCCGCCTACGGCAACGTGCTTGCCTGAATGAAGAGCGCCTGTTCCAATGTGCGAAAAAATTGCTGGTAGGGCTCGGGAGACTCGATGGCTTTCAGGTAATACTGTGCACTGGCCCGCACGACCAATTGCGCTTCTCCGCGCGGCCGAACGGTCACCGTGAGACGAACCAGATTGCTCCGGTGGTAAAACGGTCCCCAGCTGCGGAAGTGTTGGTTCACGATCAACAGCCCGTCGTCCCGATACAAATGATAGGAGGGGTCATTCAAACGAGACGGTTCGTAGTCATCAAATTTCTTTGCCGAGACGATACCGAGGGCCTCATCGAGCACTTCAACGGCGAACCCCAGATCCTGACAGGTGGAGACGACCGCCTGAATGATTTTGATCCGGTCAGCCCCATCGAATACCCGGCTTTGCGCCGACCGGACCTTGACCTGGCTCGCCTCTGACAGCCAGATCTGGTCGCGCGATTCCCATTGGTTGTCATGTCGCCATTCATAGGGGGAGCAGCCAGCCGTAAGGGCTGTCAGTAGAAAGAGGCTCCCCACGATCCGGCGGCCGCTCGGCCGTCCGAAGGGGGACCGGATTGGACCACGGAGACCAGCCACCGAGCTAATCCTTCACCAGAAACAACGACCGCTCCACCGCTGCAAAAAAGTTCTGGTACACCTTCGGATCCTCGATGGGCTTGCTGTTATAGATGGCATTGGCGCGGATCATCGCCTTGCCGGCTTCTTGAGGCCGTACTGTCACCGTCACCCCGAGGACATCGTAATAATTGGGTTCGGCAAAACGCGCCGCGGTCACCAGCCCGAGCGGCGCATTGGCTCGTTCGATAATAAATCCCAAATCCTGCAAGGCCGCGATCACGCCGCGCATGGCCACGGCAGAATCGGCCACCTCAAACGTACGACTCTGCGCACTCCGGATTTTCATCTGCGCATCGGTCGGCGCAAATAATTCTTGCCGCGGCTCCGGAGCGACACAGCCCTGCAACACAAGGGCTCCAGCGACTATCCCCACCGCTCCGATGACGTGTATCCGATTCATGTGTCCTCGCCGTTAAATCGAATGCGGCTCCAAGAAGACGGCCTTGGAGAGCTTCGCAAAAAATTGCTGATAGATCTCCGGATCCCGGATCATTTCCATTTTCTGCTCGCCGGGCGGGATATAGTTGCGATCGGCCTGCCCGTCCCCCTTCCAGATCACCCGATAGAACATGATTCGGACTTCCTGTCTCGAATCACCCTGCTTCGCTGGACGTATCACGATTGTCGCCGCAATTTTTTGATGCAAATCGATCGGAATCACCAAGTGACCGAGCGACACCAACCAAATCAGGAAGCGGTTGCGATACTGACCATACTCTCGGGCGCTGCGCTCTTTCGCCGCGCGCAACAGCCCCACCTCGCGCACACTCTCTTCGATCTGAAACCCGAGATCTTGTAGCGAGGCGGCTGAGGCCGATAACAACTCATGATCATTCCCGGTCTCGAATAGACGAGTCTGCATCGCCCGATTGGCGCTGCTCTCCGGCGAGAGCTCAAAAAACTGCGTCGGCTGCGTCCGTTCCGCACAACCACCAAGGAACATTCCGCAGGCCAGCCCCAGGATGAGGGCGCCCCGCCCGCGTCCGCTGCGTCGGCCGGGCCGCTTAGAATTGGGTCGAGTTATAGGCAAAGTCTCTGACCTTTTTCTCTTCGTCATACTTAATGATGATGGTCAACGTGCGCTGGCGCTGCGAGCTGGAGCGGTCACTGGAGTTTGCGCCCAGAATGATCAGCCCGGCATACGACGAGCTGGAGGTATCGACCCGATCCGTCGACACCTTGTCATAAATCCACACCTCCCGCCGCTTGTCGTCGGTGGTGACGATGTTCGGCGAACCCAGGAGTTCCGCCACCTGCGCGGCCGACATGCCGACTTTCACTTCCCCTTGGACGCGCCCGACAGTCAACCGGTCTTCCTTGATTTCGGCCTGCTTCCCGCCGCAACCAGTCAGACCGATCACCGCACAAATACCCACCAGCACCAAACCCCATTGCCTATGTCTCATAGTCTGGTCTCCCTGTTTCTCATCGCCCCAATGCGCCATCGCCAGCGACACATCTTATCCTGCGCCCATGCCACACGCAAAGCGTGATCCGCATCGATCCTCGACGGCGACTGCCTGCATTGTCAGATGGCTGGACAATTGGTCAGAGGCAGTTACAATGGCCGTACGAGGAGGGGGATCAATGCCGATGCCAATGCCGGATGCCATGCCGACCGAAGAGGTCCAGCGCGCGTGCGAGGCACTCGTCGCACGGGTGCGAGTCGCCGTGTTGTTGACGCTCAAACAGGGCCACCCCTTCGGGTCTCATGTTCCCTATCTCATCGGAGACGATTGGTCTCGCGTCTATCTCCACCTGAGCCGTCTGGGCGCGCACACTCAACATATGCTTGGTGACCCACGCGTCAGTCTGTTTATCGCCGAACCGGACGGCGCAGGAAAGCACCCGTCAGCGTTGCAACGCCTTAACCTGCAAGGTACCGGTGCCGTTCTCTCTCCGTCCCACGAGTCGTATGAAGGGGTCAAGCAGCGGTATCTGGAACAGTTCCCACAATCACGGATGCTGTTCGGCTTCGGCGACTTCGCTATCTGGGAGCTGCGCATGAGGGACGCTCACCTGGTGCTCGGATTCGGCCACGCCTATCAGGCCCACGCCTCCCATCCGCGAGAGTGGCATCACCAAAAGCCTGAGACAAAACCTTGATCCCTCGCATCCCGACCGTTTTTTCTCTCGTCTCGCCCTGCTGCTAGGCTGCCCCTCCAGCAGGCGATCTCCCCTCCAAAGCACTACCCACTTGGCCGAAGGACCGATGGTGCCCTCCGCATCCTGCACAGTACTCTGCGCAGGGTCACGTGAGCTCACCGGAGAACTTCTTCACATGGTTTTCGCGGCCCCGGTCATCGTCAGTTACATGCTGGTGCTGGTCGGGCTTGCGGTGGCCGCACCGGGTATCGGATGGGGTGGTTCCCTCATCGAGCTCGTCCCGGGAACCTGGCGCGATGGAGCGCATGTACCGGCCTACGGGCTGTTTGCGTGGTTCGTCATGTGGGGACTACTTCGCCGGGAGTGGCCGGTCGTTCATGCGACCTGCATCGGCGTCCTGGCCACAGGCGTATTCGGCCTCTGGACGGAAGTGGCGCAGGGCACGGCTCCCGGGAGAGAAGCCTCCCTCGACGATGTGTGGAATGATTTGCTGGGCGGCATGATCGCCGCCGCACTGATGCTGGGCCAGGACAGGGTAACGAAACGTTGTACGGTGGAACGGGAGACGAACCATCGCCACGTGATGAAAGGAACTGAGACGAGATGAGCGCTTCCTATCGCGAACGCGGAACCAGACGCATCCCCGTGCACTACCCGATCTACTATTCGAACGGCTCCTTTCAAACCATCGGGGTGACCGAGGATTTCAATATCGCCGGGGGACGCGTGCGCGGAAGAGAAGCCGTGACGGTCGGCATGGAGTTGGTGGTCATCGTGATTCAAGCCACTCCTGATATCCCCATGCTGATCCGCCGCGCGACTGTGCGCTGGTCGAAAGGCCACGATTTCGGTATCGCCCTGTCTGATGTTCCCCCGCAATCGGAAGCCGAACTCAAAGCCATGGCGAAAGTGATGTTGCCGGGCCTTTGGTCCTGCTTGAACTGAACGCTATTTCCGCTGTGACTGATCCAGAGGATGCCGCGGACCGGCAAAGAACATCTCCATCAGGCCGAAGAACATCATGAGGAGCGTGCCGAGTCCGATCGCCACAGCCCAGTTCTCCCACGACATAATCGATCTCCTCTCCCGCCCTGGGAATCGCCCATCGATTCCCAGGGGGATCCACTTATCGACCCGACCGATGCAACTGCAGTAATGTTTCCAGCTTCCAGAGCGGGATACTCTCCACCTCGCCTTTCCGGCTGCTGAAGGCCAACCCGCCCACGAACAGCGCAATGAGCCCGATGCACGCCAGGATCAGAGACCCGCGAGAGACGTCGGCGCTCGCAGTCCGGTGATGGGCGAGCATCGTCCGATCAGCCGACATGTTTTCCAAGAGGGCCAACCGCTCCATCAGCGCATCGGTACGGACCGCCGCAACCGTCGCACTCGCCAACTGGATCTGCCGCTCGGCCTTCGCCTCCGCATACTGTTCCTGCGCCTGAGTGACCTGGACCACAGCCCGACCGACTCGTTCCTGAGCCGTGGCGTTCATCCGATCCTCTTCTTGAATAGCCTCGATGATCGATTGACCTAGCGCCGGCTGCCTGGTGGCCTCGAATTGATCATGCATCCGCTGCCCGGTCAACTCGGCCGTCCTGATCAGGTTGGTGTTGAATTCTCCGGTGTACTGGTCAGCGGAGAGAATTCCGGCCGCGATGCCGCGGCGCGTCTGATTGACGATGGACTTGCCCATCACATACTGCATTCGCGCCCGATGATCCGTCTCCTGCCCGAAGGCGCGCAATTCCGCCAGCACTAGGGGGCTCAACAGCGTGGTGAATATCCGCTCCGATTCACTGACGGCTCGATTAAGTTCCATGGCAGAAGCCGACAAGGCTGCGCCGGCATCCCGGTCCAGCAACAAATCTTGCACGATGGCTTGTCCTAACACCGGCTGGAGATACTGCATGCCGGTGGATGGTTCATTGCCGGCGATGACACTGTTCATGGTGGGAGAGATCGGCGCCTGCCAGAATCCGTCGGCAGCCGTGACGAGCAGATATCCGCCAAATAATGTGGCCACCAACCCGACAGCTGCCATGACATCCACGAGGTCATATTTGCGTCCCATGGCCTCCTCCTTCCTGCCTCAGGTAATCCGGCGCGGGGCAAACTGGCAGGATGCCGGCACGCCGTAGGTTGAACGGCACGGGATCCCTGTCGTCTCTGCATACCCAGGCCTCCTTTGAGAAAAGTGATACCTGCGGTTCGTGAACATATGCCTTCGGCTCGGCACACACGGACAGGCTCTCGTATGTGCCTGCCAAGCAACATGGACGTAGTGGAATAGAGAAGGGGGAGAGAGATGAGACAGAACTGCCCTGGTCGGGGCCGCGGTCATGTATGCCACGGGAGACCATGTAACCACCTACTCAAAGGGTGGTACTGATTCTGATGGACTCAGTCTACGCTTCGCAAAAAAATCGGTCAAGACGCGAAAAGTCGAGAGCCGGCGCGGCCTGGCGGCGATCGTAAAACGGGACTCCTCTCCAGAGTCACATCCCGCTGGAGCTCCATCTTCTGGTAGGATGTGTGCAGGCTATTCGCATGGTTTCTTGTGGAGAGGTGCCGTATGCCGACCGTTGCTGTGGTGACGGTCTTCGTCATGTGGTCGCTGCTCTCGCCATTCTCCCAGGCCGGCGCGCAGCCTGCTCCATTTCGAGATTCCCATGGCACCACCGGCACGCTCTCTCCGCTGGGCAACGACAGCGCAATCTACTCTGATGCGCACGGTAACAAGAATCCGACGCAGCTTGGCTCAGGCCTCCCCTCTCACAGTTTCAGCGGACCGCACGGAGCCACGCCGGGCACGGTCACCCCTTTTGGAACGCCGACGCCGCCGAACCTCCTGACACCTGCCCCTCTGCTCCCGCTCCAGCCCAAGGGCATGGCCATCCCCCAGCCGCGAGCGCCTGCCGTCCCGTCGTCTACTCCAAGTCGCTTGGGCCAATCCGGCGGACGCCAACGATAGCAAGCTGCGCGACGACACCCCCAGACCAACACGATGCAGAATCGACCGCGAAACAGGACTGTTGAATCTACTCAAGGCTTTCGTTAAGTTACCGCGAATGACCATCTCCCGCGCACGCCTCATCCTGCTTGCCTGCGCGAGCGGTTTTCTCTACCCCCTGTCATTTCCGGCATTCGACCTTGGCATCGTGGCCTGGTTTGCCCTGGTCCCGCTGCACATCGCCGTGGAATATGCTTCCCCTCGACGGGCCTTCCGCGTGGGATGGCTCGCCGGCACCCTGGCCTTCACCGGGGCCATGTTCTGGGTGATTACGGCCATGAATGTGTATGGCAAGGTGCCGCTGCCGATCGCCGTCCTGGTGATGTTCCTGCTCACGGTGTATCTCGGCCTGTATCTGGCGATCTATGCAGGGGCGCTTTCCTGGATCAGAACCGCCTTCCCCACGCTGGGATTTCTGCCGGCGCCCTTCCTGTGGGTCACGCTCGAATTGATCCGCACCTATTTTCTCTCCGGGTTGCCCTGGGCGCTGTTCGGCTATTCTCAGTACCAATGGCTGTCCATCATTCAGTTCGCCGACCATTTTGGAGTGTATGGGGTGTCGTTCCTCCTCGTGCTGGTGAATGCCGCGCTGGCAGAAACTCTGGTTTGGAGCTTTAAGGCCTATCGCGGGTTTCAAATCCGTTCCGTTCCTTGGCCTTCACTGGTTGCAGCCGCGTCAGGATTCAGCGTGGCGCTGTTCTACGGCACGAGTGTCTTGTCCGCCGCGCAACATGCCACACCACGCACGTTGTCCGTCGGCCTCGTTCAACCCAACGTCGAACAAGCTCAGAAATGGGATGTGGCTTTCCGCCAGGAAACCATGTCCCGTTATGATCGATTGACCGCCGGGTTGGGTGAGAACCTGGATCTCATCGTCTGGCCTGAAGCCGCCACGCCTTTTGTGTTCGAAATGGAGCCGCAATACCGGGCCATCGTCAATGACATGGCCCGACGCGCCGGCGCCCCGCTGTTATTCGGCAGCCCGGCGCTGCGGCGATATCCGGATGGGAAACCGTTTTTGCTGAACAGCGCCTACCTCTTGGCCACCGACGGCCAGATCCTCGGACGCTACGATAAGCAGCATCTCGTGCCCTTCGGGGAGTACATTCCGTTTCACAACTCGCTGCTGTTTTTTCTCGACAAGCTGGTGGAAGGGATCGGCGACTTCGAGGCCGGCCCTGGCTCGACGCTGTTGATGTTCAAACCGCACGAGAAGACACCGTCTATGACGGCTACCACCAACGCTGATTTTCATCTCAAGTTCGGCGTGGTCATTTGTTATGAAGTCATTTTCCCCAATCTCGTACGACAATTTGCCGCGAACGGGGCGGACTTCATGGTCACCGTCACCAATGACGCCTGGTTCGGTCCTTCGTCGGCCCCCTATCAACATTTCGGCATGGTGGTCTTTCGCGCGGTGGAGAATCATGTCGCCTTCGCGCGGGCGGCGAATACCGGCATTTCGGGATTCATCGACCCGTACGGCCGTGTGTTGCAACAATCCTCCATCTTCACACAGGAAGCCTTGCGAGGGACTATTCCTGTCAGTCATCCACAGACCTTTTACGCCCAATACGGTGATCTCTTTGCTTATGCCTGTGCTATACTCATCGCGCTTTTGTGCCTGACCGGCTACTTCTCGCCTAACGCCGAACCAGCCGGAGGCGAACCTGCCGGGCGACCAGCCTGAGAATGAAAGGACCGTGCCATGTTGGATGATGTCCGGACCCGTGTGCGAACCCTCGGTGAACAGTTAGCGCAGCTACGGGGGCATCTTTGACCTGGCTCGGATGACCGCTGAACTCAACGACATCGACGTCAAAACCTCCCAGCCGGATTTCTGGAAAGATACGCAGGCTGCCGCCAAGGTGAACCGCCGCAAGGCCGCGCTGGATCGAGAACTCTCGCGCTGGCGAGACACCGAACGTCGGCAGAGTGATATCGAGGCGCTGTTGGAGCTGGCCCTGGAGTCAGGGGATGCCGGACTGGAACAGGAACTCACAGCCGAACTCGAGCCCTTCGAAAAAGCCGTCGCCCAGTTCCGCATTGAGCTCCTCCTCTCGGGCGAACTGGACGCGAACAACGCCATCTTCGCCATCCATCCCGGCGCCGGCGGCACCGAGTCGCAAGACTGGGCGCAAATGCTCCTGCGGATGTACGTTCGCTGGGCCGAGCAGAAGGGCTTCAAGGTCGAGACATTGGATTTGCAAGGAGGCGATGAGGCCGGCATCAAGAGCGCGACTTTGACCGTAACCGGCCCCTATGCCTATGGCTATTTGAAAGCCGAAGCCGGAGTGCATCGTCTCGTGAGAATTTCTCCGTTCGACGCGAACAAGCGACGCCATACGTCCTTCGCCTCCGTGTTCGTCTATCCGGAGCTCGACGATGATGTGGAAGTCGTGATCGAGGACAAGGATCTCCGGATTGATACCTTTCGGGCCGGCGGCGCAGGCGGTCAAAATGTGAATAAGGTAGAGACGGCCATTCGCATCACCCACATTCCAACCGGTATCGTAGTGCAATGCCAAAACGAGCGGTCTCAGCTCCAGAATCGTAACGGGGCCATGAAGATTTTGAGAGCCCGCCTCTTTGAAGTAGAACAACGCAAGAAGGAAGCCGAGTTCAACGCGATCGTCGGCGAGAAAAAAGATATCGCTTGGGGCAGCCAGATCCGATCCTACGTCTTCCAGCCCTACCAGATGGTCAAAGATCATCGGACCGGCTTTGAAGTCGGCCAGGTATCGGCGGTGATGGACGGCGACTTGGACGGCTTCATCGAAGCCTATCTGCAGAGAAAATTGACCGGCGGCAAAACGCCTCAGCCGGTGGCCATGACAGATGACGACCTGTAAGGAAAGGGAGCAGATAGCGTATGGCGTATAGTAGATAGCAGGAACGGGATCTTATCCCGGACCATCGGCTATTCGCCATCAGCCATACGCTCCGCGTAACCATGGATGAATTAAACGATCAACGGCAACAACGGATCAAGAAACTCGACCACCTCCGCCAGCTCGGTGTGGCCCCGTATGGAACGCGCTACGAGATCAAGGACCGCGCGGGCCAGCTCACGCGCCTGCATGGGGAGAAGAGCAAAGAGGTGCTCGAACAGGAACAGGTCGGGTGCACCATCGCCGGTCGGATCGTCGGCTTGCGCCGCTTCGGCAAAGCGGCATTCGCCGTCTTGCAAGACGGGTCTGACCGTCTGCAGGTCTATCTGAAGAAAGACACGCTCGGCGACCAGGCGCACCAGATTTCCGAGGGACTGGATCTCGGCGACTGGATCGGCGTGACCGGCATCCTCTTTCGCACCAAGACCAATGAGTTCACCGTCGAGGCCAAGACGCTCACGTTTTTGAGCAAAGCCCTCCGCCCGTTACCGGAAAAATGGCACGGGCTCACCGACGTGGAAACCAGATATCGGCAACGCTATGTCGACTTGATCGCCAACCCGCAGGTGCACCAGATTTTCGCGCTACGCAGCCGCATCGTGTCCGGAATTCGCGCGTTCCTCATCGAGCGCGGCTTCCTCGAAGTGGAAACGCCGATGATGCATCCGATTCCCGGCGGCGCCGCGGCCAAGCCCTTTGTCACCCATCACAATGCCTTGGATGCAGAGCTGTATCTCCGCATCGCGCCGGAACTGTACCTCAAGCGGCTGATCGTCGGCGGGTTTCCCCGGGTGTTTGAGATCAATCGCAATTTCCGGAATGAAGGCATTTCGACGATTCATAACCCCGAATTCACGATGCTGGAGTTTTACGTCGCCTATGCCGACTACCAGGACCTGATCATCCTGACCGAGGAACTCTTCGGCCGATTGGCGCAGGATATTTTGGGCACCACGACGATCGACTATCAGGGCGCCCAGATCAATCTAGGATCTCCCTGGCGCCGTTGGTCCTACCATCAGGCTATTCTGGAGGTGAACAGTTTGCCGCCGTCGGTGCTCACGAATCGCGACGAAGCCCTCGCCGCGGCCAAGCGGCTCGGCGTCGAGGTGTCGCCGAAGGAATCGCTGGTCAACATCCTGAACGAAATCTTCGAAGAAACCGTCGAACCGAAACTGCAGCAACCGACGTTCATCACCGACTACCCGATTGAAATTTCTCCCCTCGCGCGCCGCAAGGATTCCGATCCCTCATTGACCGACCGGTTCGAGCTGTATATCGCCGGGCGCGAGATTGCCAATGCCTTTTCCGAGTTGAACGATCCGCTCGATCAGCGCGAACGCTTCGAGGCCCAGGCGGCCCAACATGCGGCGGGCGATGAAGAGGCCCATCGGGTGGACGAGGACTTCCTCCGCGCTCTCGAATACGGCATGCCGCCGACCGCCGGCGAAGGCATTGGCATCGATCGTCTGGTCATGCTCTTCACCAATCAGGCTTCCATCAGGGATGTGGTGCTCTTCCCGCAACTCAGGCCTGAAAAGTAGACATGGCGCTTCCCTACGAAATCTTCATCGGCCTGCGTTACCTGCGCGCCAAGCGACGCAACCGCACCATCTCCTTCAATACGATCGTCTCCATCGTCGGGATTACGCTCGGCGTGGCGGCGTTGATCGGCACCGTCGGAATCATGACGGGGTTCAAGGAGGATGTGCAGGCCAAGATCCTCGGCACCACCGCGCACATTCTCGTCAACGACCGGATGAAAGAGTCCATGGTCGATTACGAGGAACAGGTGAAGAAAGTCGCCGGCGTTCCAGAGGTGCTGGCCGCCACACCCTTCATTTTCCGGCAAGTCCTGCTCACCTCTCCATCGGGCGTCCAAGGCATCATCCTGCGCGGGATCGATCCGGCGCGTGAAGGCACCGTAACCGAGCTCACGCACAACCTGGTGAATGGCAACCTTGACGATCTTTCGCATTCGACCAAAGTCGTCATTCCTGAAAAGGAACGCGAACCGAACGGACCGGATACCGCCATGCGCCCTGGAATTATTCTCGGGAAAGAATTGTCGATGCGGCTCGGGGCTTTTCCCGGCGACACCCTCAATGTCGTCTCTCCTGTCGGGCCGGTGACCGGCGCCAGCATGACACCGAAAATCCGGCAGTTCGTCGTCGTCGGCATTTTCCAATCCGGCATGTACGAATACGATTCCTCGCTGGCATACATTGAACTGGGCGAGGCACAGAAGTTTTTCAACATGGGCGCGACCGTGACCGGCATCGAAGTCAAAGTCGCCGACGTGTTCCGAGCGGCCGACGTAGCCCGTTCGATCGAGCAGCAGCTGGGCTTCGCCTTCTGGGCCAGGGACTGGATGCAAATGAACCGCAACCTGTTCTCGGCCCTGAAGCTGGAAAAGACCATGATGTTCCTGCTGCTGGTACTGATCACGATCGTGGCCTCGTTCAACATCGTCAGTACCCTGACGATGATCGTGACGGAAAAACAGCGCGAGATTGCGATCCTTAAGGCGATGGGCGCGACACGCAAGGGCATCATGCGGATTTTTATGCTCAACGGCCTGATCATCGGCTGCTCAGGCGCGGCCATCGGCGTCCCGCTCGGGTATGCGTTTCTCTGGTTGATTCAAACGTTTTGGACCTTCGATCCGACCGTCTATTACATCTCTCGCATTCCAGTGCATGTTCTGGGATCGGATGTGGTGCTGGTCGCAGGGTCGGCCATTCTGATCAGTTTCGCCGCCACGCTGTACCCGTCGCTCCAGGCGGCCAAACTCGATCCGTCCGCCGCCCTCCGATATGAATGACAGCGACAGAGTGCTGATACAGGTACCATTGTCGAACAGTGATCATCGAACATTCCATACAGCAGTTGCCGCATGATTGACGTCGTCGAACTCTATAAATCGTTTCCGATGGGCGGGCGCGAGTTGGTAGTGTTGAATAACATCAACTTGCATATCCAGCGCGGCGAACTGATTGCCATCATGGGCGCGTCGGGAGCCGGCAAAAGCACCCTCCTTCAAATACTCGGCACACTGGATCGTCCGACCAAAGGCACCGTGTCATTCGATGGGCAGAATCTTTTTCAACTCACCGAGCAACAGCAGGCGGAGTTCCGCAACAAGCGAGTGGGATTCGTCTTCCAGTTCCACCACCTGCTGCCGGAATTCACGGCACTCGAGAATGCCTGTTTGCCGGCGATGATCCAGAAACGCGAGATGGCCGATGTCGTCGGCGAAGCCACAAAACTCCTCGGCGAGGTCGGTCTGGGCAACCGCCTGCATCACAAACCGGGCGAACTGTCCGGCGGCGAGCAACAGCGGGTGTCCGTGGCGCGGGCTTTGATGCAGCAACCGGATCTGGTGTTGGCCGATGAACCGACGGGCAACCTCGATAGCCATACGGGCGAGGCGCTCTTCGCGCTTATGCGCCAACTAAATCGCTCGCGAGGCACCACGTTTGTGATCGTCACGCATAACGACAAACTCTCCGCTCAGGCCGACCGCATCGTCTCCATGCAGGACGGCGCGATCATCTCGTCTGAGACGAGACCTCTCGGATGACCTCCGGGCGAACAATGATTTCTTGACGGCTTTAGCCTCTTTTCGTAGACTGCGCCATCGACCCTTCCGAGCCGGAGTTCTTACTGCTTCTATGAACACACGGGTCAAATCCTCTATTCGATATACGGCCGCCCTGCTGGCCGTTCTCCTACCGCTCCAGGCGGCGGCCGTTGAATTTGTGTTTGTCGGATCACGCCAGATGGGAATGGGCGGAGCCGGGGTGGCCACGACAACCGACTCGCTCGCCACCTACTGGAATCCCGCCGGCATGGCGATGAGCAAAAAATTCGATATGCGCATTCAAGGCGGCGGTCAGGTGATTGATCGCGGCGACGTCTTCGATACGATTAAAGACATCAACAACCTGAACTTGAATAACACATCGGCCGGCAATATCGCCCGACTCCAACAACAAATCGATCGCATGAACAAGCCCGGCACCAACCTGACGGCGGCTGCTTCAGGCGGATTCTACGTCAAGGGCAACTTCGGCGAACATGCGTTGGGATTCAACGTCTCGGATGTCGCCACATCCGGCGGATTTTTACGCGGCCCGGTGGGCTTTACGAACAACGGCACGAATCTCACCGTCAACGGGCAATTCGCCATGAACGGACTGGAAGTCCGGCAGGCAGCACTGTCCTATGCCTATGCGTTCATGGACCGGATGTTTTCCATCGGCATCACCGGCAAGGTCATCCAAGGCGCGGCCTATACCGGCGCCACCAATATCCGCGGCGCGAGCGACGATGTGAAGGTCTTCGAGGACATCGGGCGCGCGAAAATCTCGAGCGCGCTGGGCATCGACGTGGGTGCCATGTTCCGTCCCTCCTCCTGGTTGCGGATGGGTATCGTCGCAAAGGATATCAACGCGCCGACCTTCGATGCGCCGAACGGCGATAAATTTAAGCTCTTGCCACAGGTCCGAACCGGCATCGCCGTGAACCCGTACAATTCCCTCACATTGACGGCGGATGTGGACGTGACGAAGAACAATACCCTCACTCCCGGCGTGCATAGCCAGGTCCTGAGCCTCGGTGCAGAACAGACGATCCTCTCCGAGCTGCTGTCCTTTCGGCTCGGTGCGTTCAAAAATATGCAGGATGCGAAAACACCCTTTATTCCGACGGCAGGCTTCGGCATTCGTGTCTTAGCCTTGCGGATCGATATTGCCGGCGGGTATGATTTCAGAGACCAGGCTGCCTTGGCCTCGGGATCCATCGCCGTGACCTTCTAAGGTCGCGTCCGGCAGCGAATCAATCTGCTACACTTATTGTACGAACCATGACCCGACACACATTTTCTACCATCAGCGTTGTTCTCTGTCTCGTGACGACCGCACTGCTGGCAGGCTGCGGAGGCTTGCAGGAGATGTGGGAAGGACCGGCCGCGCGGGGGTTTTACCCGAAGACGATGGCGATCCTTCCGATCTCCGGCACCTATGACAGCGCCCGTGAAGACGTGGAAGAAGTGGTCGCCAAAGTTCTGATCAAGAGCCGCCGGGTTGAGAAGGTCGTCCCGCCCGATCAAGTCACCGACACGTTCCAGACGACCAAAGACGCCTTCGATGCGCTCGTCACGTATTTCTCTCGTATGGAAACCACCGGCCAATCGGACAAGAATTCCGCGATCAAGATTGGACATGCCCTGGGCGCGGATTCCCTGTTGGTGGTGAAGGTGAATGCGTGGGAATACACGCGCGAGGAAGGCGATAACATCGCGCGCGTCGGGTTGAGTATGCGGCTGGTTGACGCCATCAACGGCGCCATCGTCTGGAAGGCGCGCCATCAGGTGCAGGAAAGTTATCTCTTCATCCGCCCCGACATGAAGGACCTTGCCACGAAACTGGCGGCCGACATGATCAAGTACATGCCGCCTGAAAAACGCTGAGCCTGTGCAGGCCCGTCAGATCCTGCCCCCGCCCACTCCCCTTCTGAGATTGTCGATCGCCAGGCCAAACTGATTCGAGAGGCTCGCCAGTTCCAACACATCCCAGTTGCTGAAGGGTTTGCCGCTGCGCCGGTTGACGACTTCCAGAACCCCGACGGCACGAGCGCCCATGCGGACCGGAACCGACACGAGCGAGGCGACAGACAGTGCGGCTTGCCATCCCTGCCCCGCGACCAGGCGCGGATCCTGCCGCCCCTGAGTAATCAACACCGCCTGGCCCGTGCGATGGACCCCGGCCGCAATCGTGGAGGTCAATGCCGTGAGTCCCGCGGCGCGTTCTCCGCCGATGGCAGACAAGCTCAATATCCCGTCGGCGCTCGCCAAAAACAGCGCGCCGGCTTCTGCTTCAACCAGTCGAACGGCCGCATCCAAGGCCCGCCGCAATTTTTCTTCCTCGGCCAGGGACGAATTCAGGATATCGCTCACCTGCTCCATATGCTGAATACGCAGAATCTTGGCGGCATATTTCACCGTCAACCGGGCATGGTCCAGCAGGACCGCCAACCAGGGTTCCACCGCCGTCAACAGCGACAGGAGCTTGCGCGCGGGCAATCGCTGAGACTTTCCAGTCCGGAACATGACGACGCCATCCAATCGATTGATCCGATGTAGTCGAACGCCATACAACTCCCCACTGACAATCTGGGCATGCTGCTCCGCCTTCTTCAGCCCCTCCTGCCAGAGTTCCGCCGCGGACGGATCGCTGCTGCCGGCTTCCGCCAGACAAGCCATCTCGCGGGTTTGCTCGTCGCGCACGTACAGCGCCACAGCCTGCACCTTGGTCAGCTGCAGGAATAATTGCACGAACACCGCGGCCACACCGATGGGCGACCGTCCTTCACCCTCCGCACTCGACAGCGTATTGAACAGTCCCTGTTGCAGCGCGCGCAGCAGGCGATCTTCTCCAACAGGAGCCGGCTTGCGGACGGTGGCCTTTCTCCGCGCGGCGACCGAGGCATTCGTGGAAGTCGTCTTACGAGTGGTGCGACTGATCTTACGGCGAGCTACGGCCATGGCATCTCCTCATCTGAACCATCAATCGTTGCAGGACAGAGCGTGACCACTCTGCATGAATGTCGCTGAATGCGGATAGAGGGCGACGGATCGGGATGTACGCGAGTCAGAGCTGATACGGAAGCAGTGCGCGAGATGGGCGCGCCGGCAGGATGAGAAACTAACCGGGGGAATGACGGAGTGATGCCGGAATAAACAGCGTTACCCAGGTTGCATGGCCGCCTTAAGGGAGCGGACGAAGGAACCCACTTCGTGAACGAGTCGGCCATCCTGCCCATGTTCTCCAACACGACGGACAATCGCGCTTCCGACGATCACGCCGTCGGCGGCTTCCGCGACGCGCGCAGCATCTTCCGGCGTAGCCACACCGAAGCCCACGGCAACGGGTGTCTTGGTGTGCTTCCTGATCTTGGCGACGTTGTCTCGCACGCCCACCATGTCGTTCAGTTTAGCCCCAGTAATGCCTGTGATGGAAACATAATAGACAAATCCGCCGGACTCCTTCGCCACGTAGGCGCGGCGCGACGCCGTGCTGGTCGGCGCCAGGAGAAAAATCAGATGCAGGCCTGCCGCAGTCGCCGGCTCGCGGAGGGGTCCCGCTTCATCTGGCGGCATGTCCGGCACGATGAGGCCGTCAACGCCGGCCGCAACGGCCTTGCGACAAAAGTCTGCTTCTCCGAACGCATGAATGTTGTTGTAATAGGCCATCAAGACGATGGGGATCTGGGTCATGCCGCGCAGACGAGCCACCGACTCGAGAATCCTGCGGAGCGAGGTGCCGCTTTGCAATCCCCGCTCGGCTGCCTGTTGAATCACCGGTCCGTCGGCGATGGGATCGGAAAAGGGCACACCCAATTCAATGATGTCGGCCCCGGCCCGCTCCAGTTCGAGCACCAGCTGTTCCGTCTCCTGCAAGGACGGATCACCCGCCATGATATAGGTGATGAGGGCTTTTTCCCCCTTCGCTTGCAACCGCCCGAACGTCTCATCCAAACGATTCATGTCGATATCCCTTTGCCTCTCAGCGATCAAGAAACATTGTTCTGACAGGATGGTCAACCGGGTCGTCCAGCAAGGCCGCAGCAAGGAAGGGGTGAGGCGTACTCAGGTGCGTACGTCGAACCCCTGACCGCCGCGAGAACGCAGCTGGCGGCCCGGTTCAACATCCTGCTACAGGGTCACGCCTTTGATTCTAGCCACCTGCTGCACATCCTTATCGCCGCGTCCCGACAGATTCACCACGAGGATCTGATTCTTTTTCATCCGGGGCGCGCACTTCACCACCTCGGCGATAGCGTGTGCGCTTTCCAGTGCCGGCATGATCCCCTCTTCCCGTGCGAGCAGATCGAAGGCGGCCAAGGCCTCGTCGTCCGTCGCCGACGTGTATTCGGCCCGGTTGGTTTCTTTGTGATAACTATGCTCCGGCCCCACCGCCGCATAGTCCAATCCGGCCGACACGGAATGGGTCAGATTGACCTGACCGTTCTCGTCCTGCAGCAAGTAGGTCATGGTTCCCTGGAGCACGCCTGGACGTCCACCGGCGAAACGGGCCGCATGCTTGCCGCTCTCCACGCCGAGCCCTGCGGCTTCCACCCCGACCATTCTCACCTTCTTGTCCGGCACAAAGGCGTGAAACAACCCCATGGCATTGCTGCCGCCACCGACGCAGGCGATCAGACAATCCGGGAGCCGTCCTTCCGCGGCCAGAATCTGCTTGCGAGCCTCCCGCCCGATCACCGCCTGAAAGTCCCGGATCATCACCGGATAGGGATGAGCGCCCAGGACCGACCCGAGCACATAGTGGGTTGTCCGCACATTGGTCGTCCAATCCCGCATCGCTTCGCTGATGGCGTCTTTTAACGTCCGGCTGCCGGCGTCCACGCCGGTGACTTTGGAACCGAGCAACCGCATGCGGAAGACGTTCAAGGCCTGCCGCTGCATGTCTTCCGTACCCATATAGATTTCGCATTCGAGCCCGAACATCGCCGCCACCGTCGCCGTCGCCACGCCGTGTTGCCCTGCCCCGGTTTCAGCGATGAGTCGCGGCTTCTTCATGCGGCGCGCCAGCAACGCCTGTCCGATGGCGTTGTTGATCTTATGGGCGCCGGTATGACAGAGGTCTTCCCGCTTCAGATAGATCTTGGCGCCGCCCAGCCGCTTTGTCAGTCGTTGAGCAAAATACAACGGCGTCGGCCGGCCGACATATTCCTTGAGATAATGTTTCAGTTCGGCTTGAAAGCGCGTGTCTTTGCGCGTGCGTTGGTAGGCTTCTTCCAGTTCCAGCAACGCCGGCATCAGAGTTTCGGGCACATAGCGCCCGCCGTAGGGACCGAACCGCCCATGTCGATCTGGTATCGCCATGTGTCTTCCTTCAGCTAATCGTAAAGGTGAAAGTATAACAGGATGCGGAAAACCTCCGCCAGCCTCGGGCTCACAGCAAAGCGAGCTTTTATCGCGACGGACGCTTCACGGCCTGCACGAACGCCCGGACTTTTGCATGGTCTTTTTTACCGGGCTTCGCTTCGACTCCGCTGCTCACATCCACACCGTACGGATGAACCTGCTCGATGGCTTGGGTGACGTTGTCGGGAGTCAGCCCCCCGGCGAGGAGAATGCGCGCGACCGTAGCAGCTTCCGCCGCCAACGACCAATCTGCCACCTGCCCCGTGCCGCCATAGGCGTCCGGAGAAAAGGCATCCACCAAAAACCCGCGTACGCCGGCGCGGCCCTGCAACTCGGCCAACGCGAGAAACGATCGCCGGTCTCTGAGGCGGATAGCCTTGAGTACCGGACGTCCCAACGACTCGCAGTAGGCCGCTGTCTCATCCCCGTGGAGCTGTGCAAGCGCAAGACCGCAGCTGTCCATGATGTCCCGCACGATCTTGGCATCTTCATTCACGAACACCCCGATCGGCAGCACAAAGGGAGGCAACTCTTTGATGATCGCCTTCACGGCTTCCGTCTCCGCGCAGCGAGGACTTTTCTTATGGAACACGAACCCGACGGCGTCAGCCCCGGCCTCGACCGCCACCGCCGCATCCTCGGCATTCGTCAATCCACAGATTTTTACCTTCACCGTCATCGTCAACAACTCGTCTTGCTTTTTTGCATGCCGTAGAATCCGCGATAAGACCATTGGCAGGCTTGCCCCTTAGGGTTGAAGGACAGGCCGATCAGATCCTGCCGCCCGTCCTGTTGCGGGATCATCCACTCACAGACTTCGCCCCCGTCTTTGAACGAATGGCAGCGCGTGGGTATGCCCATCTCTTTGATACGATCGTCCTTGCTGCTGCCCATCCAGGAATCCCACTTGGGGGAATATTCATGAATCTCCTGGTTCACGCAGCCGGCCAACGTCAATCCCACCGCCATCAAGCCCAGAGAAAGCAGCATCCTCATCTTGTCTCCTTTGTGGGCGGGTCGCCCAGCAGTTCGCGGATCTTCGCGCCGGTATCCTGCGCCCGGATCAACGATTCACCGATCAGCATGGCATGCACGCCGGCTTCCACCAGCCGCTCGACATCCTTGCGCGAATGGATGCCGCTCTCGCTGACGATCAGCCTGTCTGCTGGAATCCGCTTGGCCAAGCGAAGGGTCACGCCCAGGTCCGTCGAGAAGGTCTTGAGGTCGCGATTGTTGATGCCGATGAGCCGGACGTTCGGCAACCATTCGAGCACCGTGTCGAGTTCCCGCTCATGATGGGTCTCCACGAGCACATCCAGCGACAACTCCTTCGCCAGCGCTGAAAAGTCGATGAGTTGACGTTTCTCCAAACCGGCCACGATCAGCAGGACCGCATCGGCGCCATAGGCCCGCGCCTCGTAAAACTGAATGTCGGCGACCATGAATTCTTTGTTCAGCGCAGGCAGGCCGACTTTGCTTTTCACCTCGGCCAGGTGGGCCAGGTCGCCTTGAAAAAAATCCTTATCCGTCAGCACGGACACCGCCGACGCGCCATGCTCCCGGTAGGCTTCCGCAATCTTGACCGGCTCGAAGCGCTGCTCAAACTCAGGCCGCAAGAGCCCGAGACTGGGCGAGGCCTTCTTCACTTCCGCGATGAGTGCCGGCCTGTCGGCGGTACGGCGCGCATCGAGGGTGACGGCAAACCCCAGTGTCGGACCGGCGTCACGAATTCTGGTTTTGAGATCAGCCAGATACCCGCGGCTGCCTTTATGACGAAGTTCCGCTTTTTTATGTTCGAGAATTCGGTCGAGAATCACGATGTCACGAGGCCTTCTTGGTAAACGCGATGAGTTGTTCCAATTTTTCCATGGCCGCACCGGCGTCGATCGTCCGCTGAGCCAACTCGAATCCTTCTTGCAGCGTTTTGGCCTTGCGCCCCGCCACGAGTGCCGACGCGGCGTTCAGACAAACGATATCGCGCTTCGGCCCTTTGCGGCCGCGGAAAATGTCCCGCGTAATGGCGGCGTTATCTTCCGCATTGCCTCCGATCAGGTCCTTCGGGCGGACGCGCGTGAGCCCGAATTCTGAGGGATCGATCGTGTAGCTGGAGACCACGCCGGCCTTGCCCTCGGAAATTCTGGTGCGATCCGTCACGGTAATTTCGTCCAGTCCGTCCATCCCGTGCACCACAAAACAATGTTGCGCGCCGAGATGCACGAGCACCTTGGCCAGCAACTCCGTCAGGCCGGCATCGAAGACCCCGACGACTTGGAGGCGAGCTCCGGCCGGATTGGTCAGGGGACCGAGAATATTCAGCAACGTGCGAATGCCCAGTTCCTGCCGGGGCTGGGCACAATGTTTCATGGCGCTGTGGTACAGCGGCGCAAACAAAAATCCGATCCCCACCTCGTTGACGCAATCGGCCACCTGCTCAGGCGGCAGCTGAATGGCGACGCCCAACGCGGCAAGCACATCGGCGCTTCCAGACTTCGACGACACGGAGCGATTGCCATGTTTGGCAACCGTGAGCCCCGCCCCCGCGACCACAAAGGCCGCCGTCGTAGAAATGTTGAAGGTGTGAGCCCGATCGCCGCCGGTGCCGCAGGTATCCAGCACAAGCGAATCCCTGACCCGGATCTGTGTCGCCCTCGCGCGCATGGCCAAGACGGAACCGGCGATTTCTTCCACCGTCTCGCCCTTCATGCGCAGGCCCATGAGGTACGCGGCGATCTGCGCGCAGGTGGCGGATCCGTCCATGATCTCGCCCATCACCGTCTCGGCTTCCTGCTCTGTCAGGTCAGCCCGATCGGCGAGTTTATTGATGGCATCTTTGATCATGGGTACACATCGATGGGAGGCGGCGCACCAGCCCTCACGCTATAACTTGAGGAAGTTGCGCAGCAGCTCCTTGCCGGCGGTGGTGAGAATTGATTCGGGATGGAATTGCACCCCTTCGATGCCCAGTGTCTTGTGCCGCATGCCCATAATTTCGCCCTCGGCGGTTTCCGCGCTGATCTCAAAACAAGCGGGCAGATTCTTCCGGTTCACAATGAGCGAATGGTAACGGGTGGCTTCGAAGGGATTCGGCAGATTGCGAAACAGGGTCCGGCCGTCATGGCGGACCATCGACGTCTTTCCATGCATGAGGCGCTCGGCGCGAATAACTTCTCCACCGAAGGCAACGGCAAGAGATTGATGGCCGAGGCAGACACCCAGCAACGGCAACTTGCCGCCGAAATGCTTGATCGCTTCAACCGAAACGCCGGCTTCATTCGGTGTGCAGGGCCCCGGTGAGATGACCAGCCGGCTCGGCTTCAAGGCTTCCATCTCCTGGATGGAAATCTTGTCGTTGCGGTAGACGACGACATCTTCCCCCAGCTCACCGAAGTATTGAACGAGGTTGTAGGTGAAGGAATCGTAATTATCGATCATCAATAACATAGGTCACGCTCGGAGCTTATGGCAGATGGCTTATGGTAGGAACGAGATCCCTCTTTCCATACGCTATATGCTATTGGCCATAGGCTCTTGTTCTACTCCAATCCCTGTTCGGCGAGTTCAATGGCTTTCATCATCGCCCGGGCTTTATTACAGGTCTCTTCATACTCAAGTTCGGGAACTGAATCGGCGACGATTCCCGCGCCGGCTTGAATGTAGGCTTGCCGGCCTTTAATCACGACGGTTCTGATGTTGATGCACATGTCCATGTTGCCGGAGAAGCCGAAATATCCCACGGCTCCTGCGTACGGCCCGCGCCGCGTCGGTTCCAACTCCTCGATGATCTGCATGGCGCGAATCTTGGGCGCGCCCGACACGGTGCCGGCTGGAAAGCAGGCTCGCGTCACGTCGTAGACCGATTTGCCCTTCTCCAATTGCCCGGTCACCTGCGACACGATATGCATGACGTGCGAATACCGTTCGACCTGCATCAAGGAATCCACCTTCACCGACCCGCGGGCCGCGACCCGGCCCACGTCGTTCCGGCCCAGATCAACCAGCATCACATGTTCGGCCCGTTCTTTTTCATCGGCCAGGAGCGCCCGCGCCAGGTCCTGATCTTCATCCGACGTTTTCCCGCGGCGTCTGGTGCCGGCAATGGGGCGCAGGGAAATCTGCCCGTCCTCGCAGCGCACCAGTGTTTCCGGTGAGGATCCGACCAATTCTACTCCCGCCAGGCGCAAATAATACATGTACGGAGAGGGATTCACGACGCGCAGCGCACGGTAGAGCTGGAAGGGCGTCGTATGAATCTGCGTCTCCCACCGTTGAGACAAGACCGCCTGGACGATATCACCCGCACGAATGTATTCCTTGGTGCGCATGACCATCTTCTCGAAATCAGCCCGGTTCATGTTGGGGGTGAACGTGATGGGCTTGCGACGGCGCTTCACACGGGGTTGCCGCATCGGCCGTTTCAAGCGGGCGATCATCTTGTCGATCCGCGCCGTCGCATGGCGATAAGCCTCGCGAATCGCGCGGTCCGTGGTCGATTCGAGATAGGCATTCGCCACCACTTTGATCTTTTGCGACACGTTGTCGAAGATCAGCAGCGTGTCGGTCAGGAGAAAGGCCACCTCCGGCATCCCCAGGCTGTCTTTGCGGAGGGACGGCAACTCCTCGAAGGTTCGCACCACGTCATAACTCAAATACCCGACCGCGCCGCCGACAAACCGAGGCAGGCCGGGCACCGTCACCGGCCGGTATTCCGCCATCAATTCACGCACACGTTCCAGCGGGTTCCCTTGGCTCTGAATCTTCAGGCGTTTCTTCCCGCGAGTCAGGATCAAGTTACCCTTCTCTTCATGGATCACGGCTGATGAGCCGCTTCCCAGAAAGGAGTACCGCGCCCAGTTTTCCCCGCCGGCGACACTTTCGAGCAGATAGGCGGTCGGCCCCTGGTCGATTTTGGCAAACGCCGACACCGGCGTCTCATAGTCCGCCAGAATTTCCCGGTACAACGGAATTAGGTTGCCTTCCGTCGCCAGGCCACGGAACTCGTCCAGGGTCAGTGAATACTGTTGCTTGGCTGCCATACAGATGATCCGGATGCGCGCGTTACGGTTGGCTGACGTTCAGCTTTTGCCCCACGCTGACGGTGTTATCTTTCAAATTGTTCCACTTGCGCAATTGCTCCGGCGCGACATGGTATTTCTGTCCGATGCGGTACAACGTGTCACCGGGCCGGACCGTATGGGTCGTACCGGCCGCCGCTGCGGAAGTCGCACCAGCACTCTCCATCGCATCGCCGCGCCCGAACGCATCCTTGGTCGGGCTGGTGGACGGCTCCAGGCTGAGATCCGACGGCACGTCCGTCTTGAGCGCCTCATCCACGGCCGCCGCAAAGTCTTTCTTCGGCGCGGATTTTTTGGCCTTCGGAATGGTCGTCAGGCGCTTCATGTCTTCCTGCGCCCGTTTCTCCAACAGGCTGGCTTCCTTCATGGCCTGCGCTTCTTCCTGGATCTGGGCTGCCTGCTGGCGAACCGCTTCCACCTGCGCGCCCAGTTCGCGATTACGGGCTTCGTAATCGCTGAGTTCGCGCTTGCCGCGTTTCACTTCCGCATCCAATTCCGCGCTGCGTTTTTCTTCCTGCGCCAGCAGACGCTGGAAGTTCAGACTGCGCGCCTTCTCCGCTTCGTATTTTTCCGACATCACACAACCGCTCAACCCCAGGCTGCCCACCATCAGCAGACCGATGGGAACTACGATCCCGCGTCTCGTCCGTCCCTGTCCTTCACTCATCATGTGGCTCCTTCGTTCACCATCTGTATGAGAGGCAATCTCTGCGCTCCGCAGGAGAATTCCCTGGTGCGTCCGCTGCCGATTCGCAGCCTGCGAAAGTGGGTAGAATACGGTCCAAGGCAGCGAAAGTCAAAGTGAAATGGGCCGGCACGGCGTTTGACCGCCTCCCCGCCCCTATGCTACGGTTCGCAGAGACATTCACTCCATCCATTCTAGCCAATCACCGGCACGAAAGACCATGGCATCAGGCGCACAACCGGCCTCATCTCGCGTGATGACGATCGACGGGGTCACGCTGCACCTCGCCCAGCCCATGACCATGGGCCAGGAATGGATCGGGAACCGGGAAATCCTCAAACAACTACTGGCCTGCTGGCTGCTCATCGACGAACGCGATCTGCCGCTCTCGCCCCGCATCACCGGTCAGCCGGGCATCGGGAAAACCACCCTGGCGATGGCCGGGGCTCGTGAGCGCAAACAGGATCTCTATGTGTTCCAGTGCACCGCCGACACGCGCCCGGAGGATCTCCTGATTACGCCCGTCCTGGCGGAATCCGGCACGATCAGCTACCACGCCTCGCCGCTCGTCACCGCGGTCCTCACCGGCAGCATCTGCGTGCTGGACGAGGGCAACCGGATGAACGAAAAGAGCTGGGCCTCGCTCGCGCCCTTGCTGGATCACCGGCGCTGTGTGGAGTCGATCATCGCCGGGATTCTGATCGAGGCCCATGCGGACTTTCGCTGTTGCGTCACCATGAACGAAGACGCCTCGACCTATGAAGTCCCCGATTACATCCTATCCCGCCTGCAACCGACACTGGGCATGGGATTTCCTGCGCGCGAAGACGAATTGGCGATCTTGCGCTATCACCTCCCGTTTGCACCGGCGGAGATGCTGGCCTTGACCGTCGAATTTCTCCAGGAGGCGCATCAACTCAGTCTGGAGTACTCCGTGCGCGATGGCATCCATCTTTTGCAATACGCGTTGAAACGGCGCGCACAAGATCCAACGGATCCGCTCTCGATCGACGCGGCCTGGCGGGAATCCCTCATCAAAGTGCTCGGTGAGGAAGCACTCGACCTACCGATGCAATCCCGGCGGCGAAAGCGCGCGCTGGGCGATCAGGCGCTCCCCCAAGGACTCGGAGATTTCTTCTTTGGCAGTGATGATCCTCTACATCCCGGCCGATAATGGCAGCACCATCTTCCACCTCCGACGCCGTCTTTCGCCTCTCGCCCCGCATCGAACTGTTCCCGGTCCTTCACGGCAGCGGTGACGTGGCCCAGGAAGTGCGCGACCGGCTGACCGATCGCCGCTATGATTGCCTGGCTGTTCCGCTTCCGCCTTCTTTCGAACATGCGCTCGAAGAAGCAGTCGTCGACCTGCCGACCATCAGCGTGATTGTTCAGCAGGAACCGGATTCCGAGACCGGCGCAACGGTCAACTATGTCCCCGTCGATCCCTGCCAGGCCGTCGTGATGGGGATTCGCGTCGCCATCGGCGAGGGCATCTATCGCGCCTATATCGATCGGGAAACGGCGGTGGTTGAACCGGTCCCCTTCGTGTCGCCCGACGCCTATGCCATCAAGCAGCTGCCGTACGCCGCCTTCGCCGCGGCCATGGTGCCCACGCTCACACTGCCTGCCGAAGGATCCCAGCAGCAGGCGCGCATCGCCTGGATGGCCTTTCAACTCCATCAGTTGGAGCTGGAATACGAGCGCATCCTGTGTTTGTGCCACTTCGCCGACTGGCCCTGGATCCGGCAAGCGTACCAGCAGCGGGCCGACTATCAAGAATCGGACAGCCCCATCCGCCGGCCCGAACAATATCTGGTTGATCCGGCGTCACTGTATTTTGTATTAGGCGAGTTGCCGTTTCTGACCGAACTGTATGAGCGCCGCCGCGCCAGCGTCCACTCGGACCGACACCTGTCCATCGACGGCATCAAAGAACTCCTGATCGAAACCCGGGCGCGCTGGCAAACCGCGCATGATGAGGAGGGACACACCGTACCCAATTGGGTGACGCCGCAGCTCTTACAGCTGTACCTGCAATACGTGCGGAACCATGCGCTGCTCGATCGCCGCCTCACACCGGACCTGTACACGCTGGTGCTCGCCGCCAAACAAATGGCCGGCGACGACTTTGCGATCCGCCTGCTCGACACGGCCAAGAGTTACGCCTATCAGGAAATCGAGGGCAGACATCTGCCGCAGCTCTCCGCCGGACTGGGTCAATTCGCCTTGCCGGATGAACAGATCGTCCGGGCCACGAACCGGCTCCAGGGCGCACCGGTCACCTGGCGCTCGCTGTCGCTCCGTCCCCGTCCGCCGCGCCGGACGAGCCAGCGCTGGTCGTATCTTTGGAATCCACATCGACAATGTTCCTGGCCGCCGGAAGACTCCAAGATCGAAAGTTTTCACACGCACGTCCGCGACCAAGCCAAAGCCATCATCGGCGCAGACCTGGCCAAGAGCGAAAAGTTTACGACCTCGATGAAAGACGGCATCGACATCCGGGAAAGCCTCAGGCACTGGCATCAACGCGCCAAGCCGGGACGTCCGAAACGCCTGGAACTCTATGTAAAAGAAATCCCGCCGGCCCGCGGGAACGTCGATACGGTGATTTTTCTCTTCGATACGCCGGCCGATCCCGATCAGTACAGTTGGCAGGCGACTTGGTACGCCGAACATGCGCAGGAATCCACACTCTGCTTTTATGCCACGCCGTTCCTGAACAACATGATCGCCCCCGGCATCGGGCAATCGCTCTACGGCGGCGCGTTGTTCATCTTCCCGCCTCGCCCGATTCCTGACATTTGGACCGATGAGGCACTGGGATTTGCCACGACGCTCGAAGAACGGTTGATCGCCGCCGGAGTCGCCCATTCGCGTGAGACGCACGTGGCCCTGGTGACCCCCGTGCCACCCAAGGCGCGGTGGCGGCAGATCGCCGCACGATCAGGCCGACGATTGGTGCCGATCCCGTTGAGTCGTTTCTCAGGACAGTTGATCGACCGGTTACGGCGGTTCCATGTGCTGAACGGACAGGATATCCGCAGCTTCGCCGCGCAATTCATTCGTGAGTAATCCACCCATGGCCGAGCACAACATTGCACAACGGATTGCGGCGCTCCGCCGGCAGATCCGGCATCACGACCACCTCTACTACACGAAAGATCGTCCCGAGATTTCCGACACCGAATATGACCGGCTTTTTCGCGAACTGGTCGATCTGGAAACCGCGCACCCCGATCTGATCACCGCTGATTCGCCCACCCAACGCGTCGGGGCGCCTCCATTGAGCGAGCTCACCAAAGTGTCGCACGAGAAACCGATGCTGAGCCTCGATTCGATTGTCGATCCGGAAGATGTCCGCGCCTTCGATCAGCGCATGAAACGGGAACTGGAAACCGAACAGCCCGTCTATACGGCGGAGCCGAAGTTCGACGGCCTCTCGGTGGAACTGGTCTACGATCAAGGTCGCTTCGTGCGCGGCGCAACTCGTGGCGACGGCATGATCGGCGAAGATGTCACGATCAATCTCCGCACGATCCGGGCCCTGCCGTTGCAGCTCCATGCCGAAGTCGATCCGCCGCCACTCCTCGTCGTCCGGGGAGAAGTCTACATGCGACTGGATGAGTTTCAATCGTTGAATCGACGCATGACCGAACGCGGCGAAGAAGGTTTTGCCAATCCGCGCAACGCGGCGGCAGGATCTCTGCGCCAATTGGACAGCCGCATCACCGCCTCGCGCCCCTTGACCCTGACCTGTTACGACATCATGGCCCTTGCCGGCCCCACGCCCGCCACACATTGGGACGAGTTGGAGTCGCTCGCCGCCTGGGGATTGCCCGTTCCGGAACATCGGCAACGTTGCCGGTCGATCGATGAGGTCCTCAGATTCCACCAGACGACTGACGCCATGCGAGATGACCTTCCGTTTGAGATCGATGGCGTCGTGGTCAAACTCGATCGCCGCGATTGGCAGGATCAGCTCGGCAGCAAATCGCGCAGTCCTCGCTGGGCCATTGCCTACAAGTTTGCTCCGCGGAAGGAAATTACGGTCATCCAGGATATCGCCGTCTCGGTCGGCCGGACCGGCACATTGACACCGTTGGCGCTGCTCAAACCGGTGGAGGTGGGCGGTGTCACGATCAGCCGCGCGACGCTGCACAACGCCGACGAAGTGGCGCGCAAAGATGTGCGGGTGGGCGATACGGTCAAGGTTGAACGAGCCGGCGATGTGATTCCGGCCATTGCCGAGCGCGTGCCGGTGCCCGGGGAAGAGCGGCAGGCGCCGTTCGTCATGCCGGACCATTGCCCCGTCTGCGGATCGGCGGTCTCGCGCGAAGGCGCTTACTTTTACTGCACCGGGCAGACCGTCTGTGTGGCGCAGTTAAAAGGCGCCATCGAACACTTTGCGTCGAAGAGCGCCCTCAATATCGACGGCATGGGTAAAAAAACGGTCGCCCAGCTGGTCGATGCGGGAATGGTCAAAGACCTGGCGGACCTCTACAGCCTGACGAAGGAGCAGCTCCTGACGCTGGAAGGGTTCGCCGACCGGTCGGCCACCCTGCTCATGGAATCGATCGACCAAAGCAAGACCGTCTCGCTGGAACGACTCCTGATGGGATTGGGCATCAGGCAGGTAGGACAACATATCGCCCGCGTGCTGGCGAAACAGTTCGGAACCCTGTCGCGCTTGATGGAAGCCACCCAGGACGAATTGCTGCAAGTACGGGAAATCGGTCCGGAGATCTCCGCGAGCCTGGCCTCCTTCTTCAGCGAAGCGCGGAATCGGGAAGTGATCGAACGCCTCGTCGAGCGAGGCCTCACGGTCAATCCACCGGCGGCGGAGACTCATCCCGGAGGCCGATCGCTGGCCGGCAAAACATTCGTCTTCACCGGCGGCCTGGCCAGCTACAGTCGCGATCAAGCCAAAGAACTGGTGGAGCGGCAGGGAGGACAGGTGTCGTCGAGTGTCAGTAAAAAAACGGGGTACGTCGTGGCGGGAACCGATCCGGGCTCAAAACTCGATCAGGCGCAGAAGCTCGGAGTGCAGATCCTGACGGAAGCGGAGTTTACCGCTCTGGTGACGCCTGGGTGACAGGCACATGTTCCTCGACCTGTTGGTCGTGCAGCGTGGGGTGTTTGTCTTCCTTATAAATCTGTACGCTTTTGATGACCCGCGGGTCCGCTTCATGGATCACGAGACGGCAGTTGGCAATATGCACTTCCTCGCCGACCTTCGGAATCCGGCCCAGCTCATGTTGCACCAGGCCGCTGATCGTGACCGCGTCGTCGCCTAGATCCACTTTCAAGAAGTCGTTGACCTTCCGGACCTCGGTGCGACCATGCACCAGGATCTGGTTCTTGCCGATACGCTTGATCAATTCTTCGGTAATGTCGGTTTCATCGACGATTTCGCCGACCACTTCTTCCAGCAGATCTTCCAACGTCACCAGCCCCATGACGCCGCCGAATTCGTTCACAACGATCGCCATGTGGCGCTTGTCCAACTGGAACTGCTTCATCAAGTCGTCGGCCGATTTCGTGTGAGGTATGAACAACGCCGGCTGCGCGATGTCGCGCAGCTTCATTTCCGTATGACCTTGGGCCAGGGCGGTCAATGCCTTGGTCTTATAGAGAATGCCGATGATGTTATCCAGCGTGCCTTCGTACAACGGAATCCGCGAGTACTTCGATTTGAACAGCAGTTCTTTCGCCTCGCGCAGGTACTGATTGCAGTCGAGCGAGAACATATAGATGCGCGGGGTCATACAGTCTTCCGCCGTGATGTCCTTCAGCTGGAAGACGTTCTTGATCATCTTCACTTCCTGGGCCTCGATCGCGCCGCTCTTGCTGCTCTGATCCAGCATGATCTTGAGCTCTTCTTCCGTGACGAAGGGCACATTGAGCCCCTTACCGCCGGTGAGCTTATAGATCAGCGGGACGACGAAGAACATGATCGGCGTGAGCACCTGCTGCGCCGCATAGGCGGGATAGGCCATGTTCAGCACAACGGGAACGGAATATTTGGCCGCGAGCGTCTTGGGGACGAGATCGGCGAACACTAAAAGGACAAAGGTGAGAATACCGACCAGCACGGCAAACGCTTCGCCCAGCACACCTTCGAGCCCCTGCCCGCCGAACCGGTTCAAGGCTATGATGGTGGCCAGCGACGCGGTCGCCGTGTCGACCAGCCGATCGCCCACCAGAATGGTCAGCAACAAACGTTGCGGATCGGTCCGCAGGTGCAGCGCCATCTCCGCCCGCTTGCTGCCCGTATCGGCCAGGGCCCTGAGTTTGGTGTCATTAACCGAATAGAAGCCAACTTCGACGACAGAGATGACCGCCGACAAGAGAACAAGCACGATCAATACGATAATGTCCATACGACCTATCGACGCTAAAGGTACGGCACAAATGTGTGAGAGTAAATAATGGATCCTTGGATCAGTTCGAAGCCCGGGGTCCGAACTGCAAGACTTGCCCGATGTCGTGAGAAGACGACGAGAATGGGCCCTCTCGGGTCACTATCATCCATTGCTATTACACTTAGCATAGGCCGACAGTCGCATCAAGCCTTGAGATGTTTTCTTGCTGCGCCGCAACTCTCCGGAAATCATCCGCTTACGGCGTGACGATGATTACGGGCGCTCATGGATTTCCCGTAGGCATCGATGGACTATCGTCCCGCACGATGAACGGATCCGTATCGAGCGCTCGTTTCAGGTGCGCCGCGGCCTGCTCGGCCTGACTCTCGGTTTGAAATTGACCGGCATACACGCGATACCGGCGCCCGTCCGCAAGATCGACCGCGACCGCTCGAGAACCGGGATAGGCATTCCGAAGCCGATGCACCAGCGCTTGCGCATTGGCGGGATCGGCAAAGGAGCCGACCTGTACCCGCAGCACGCCCATATCTCCCGCCCTGCCCTGGTAGCTGATGACACGTAATTCGATGTCATCCGTGCCGCGACCCACCATACCTACCGCCTGGGCGCCGGCCAGGGAAAGGTCCAGAATTCGTCCCCGTGCAAATGGCCCGCGATCATTGATGCGCACCGTCACTTGCCGTCCCGTCGTCAACGACCGCACCACGGCAACAGAACCCAGCGGTAACGTGCGATGCGCGGCCGTCAGCTTATGCATGTCGTAGACTTCGCCGTTCGCCGTGCGGTTGCCGTGGAAGCCGGGGCCGTACCAGGACGCGCTCCCCCGCTCCACGAATCCCAAGGGGTAGCCGGGAGGATAGGAAGGGCGCGCCGGACTCCAGCCGGAGCAGCCATGAAGCGAAGTCGTGAGGAGCAGAACAAAGAGGGGGAGAAGAAGACGGCTGGTGCTGGTCCTCCTCTCCCCCGGCATGAGGCAGACTAGAATTCGTCGAGTGAATGGGTGCGCAGCACCCCGAGGGCTTTGGTGGTGTTCGAAACGGTCAGCACCACAATCGCGCGCTTGCCTTCCCGCGACGGGGTGCAGTACCCGCACTTCACATTGATGCGGGCTCTAGTGAGCGAATCAGCCACTTGTTTCAAGGCGCCCGGCTTATTCTCCAGGCTCAAAATCAGGGCGGTTTCCTCGCGGAACTTGATCTTGGATTTTCGGAGCGCAATCCGCGCGGCATCGACATCGGCCACGATCAACCGCAGTTTCCCCGGCCCTGTGACTTCCGGCGCGGAAAAGGCCTTGATGTTGACCCCTGCGGCTCCCAACACCGCCGCCACGGAGGCCAGCACACCGGGCTTGCTCTGTCCACTCACCACAAATTGCGTCGTTGTCGGCATCGGCTCCTCTCCCTCTGCTGAGTCAGTCCATCAGCCTGTGTGAACCCGCTTGTACCCGTAGAGCCATTGAGCAGCTGTCCCACCGATGTTTCGAACCGTGTGAGACACACCGGCCGGAATGAGAATCTCTTCACCGGGCGCGGGGGTGAGACACCGCCCTGCAAACTCCAGCTCCAACCGGCCCGCAACCAGCATGATCACCTCATCGGTCGCGTGGCGGTAATCCTCCCATACTTGCCCCGGCGGATCAACCCAAAGATCACAACTGAAGCCTCGCGCCCGCCATTCCCTGGCGACTGCCCGCTGATCGACCGTGACCTTATCGCTCCGCATCCTGCTACACCTTTGCCCAACGCCCTTCCAACTTCTTCATGATCTGCGGCATGGTCGTATATTCCATATCCTCGAGCGGCAAACGGTGCGGTTCGAAGGGACCATGCATGCGCAGGACATCGGCAATTCGATTCGCATCGCGGCGCGCTTCGTCGTAGGAAGGATCGTCGAACATATCCCTGGGCCCGATCAACCGGCCATCGGCCAATTGGAATCCCAGGCAAGCCACACGCGGCGGACCATCGAAGCGGGTCGGCGTCGCCTGCGTCACCGAGACCGGCATCAGCGGGCCATAGTGCGAACCACGCATCCACCCCTCGATGATCCAGGGATACCGGAAGGGATCCAACACTTCACCTACCGCCGGAAAATTCTGCTGGGCGCGCACGATCATCACCGGATCATCTTTTCCGACATACTTACCCGCGATCAACGACAGCCGCTCGGTTGACGTGGCCGCGGCAATGGTCCCATCCGCCCGGGAGTACACATACTTAACCGTATATTTGCCCGGTGAGCCGATGAACATCAGCATGTCGTACAGTTCCTCCGGGCAATCAAACGAGATCTTCTTGTGCTGATAGATATCGTGTACCTCGAATCGGAATCCCTGATGCAGCGTCGGAGCGATCACCAGCCCTGCCGTCGTGAAGGGATCGGCAAACATCTTATACAGCGGAAGATTCCAGGCTCCGGCCGAGGTCTTATCTGCCATAAAGATCAGCACCGGGTCTGACTTCCGTTCCGCAAATTCCATCTCGGCGACACCGGGCCCCTGCCCCCGCACATTTCCACTGAACGCATCGGCCAGCAGGTCCTGCCCCGCGCCATAGAGATGCAGGTCTTTTGCGACCGCAGTGCCGGCTTCGAACGTATCCCAGGCGAGACGGTGGATCGGTTCATGATCGACACCATGGCGATGCGTCATGATCAGCTGTAAGTCATCCCCGCAGGCCGACACGTGGTAATCGACGAGCAACCCGCCGCTCTTCGCCGCCGCAAGCTTCTCATTCGCGCAATCCATCAAGGCCGGATGCATGGCTGAATGCCCGACGAATCCGCCGATGTCTGCCTTGATCACACTTAACGTAATTGTCTTCGTACTATCCGCAGCCATGTTGCACCTCTGGGTGAAAGCGCACCAGTGATGGCCACCGTGCCGAATCTCCAGCGTCGGCCCTGGAGGGCCCTCATTCTGAAGTGAGCAAAGGCAATGCCTAAATGGTGCCGGCAGGACAGAGGTGAATTTGAAGCGGTTGCGGCTCCGTAGGGGATTTCACACCATCACACCCGTGGAGCGGCGCTACAGTACCAACTGATCAGCTGTAGCACAACGCAGCAACGAGCCCATCAGCGAGGGGATTCGCCCGGCGCACCGAGCCAGGATTATCATGAAAGATAAGGGCGACCGTGCAGAGACAGAGCTATTGGAAATGTGGCGCCAAGAACTGAGACGTGCCGTGTGGTCGCTGGAGAGCTTGGCGCTTAGGAAGCATCGAAGAACGTTGCGACTTCCACCTCCTAATACGTGCATTTTCCGACAGCGTCTCTCCCGTTTGGGGCACTTTATCGCTGCAGCATAGGTTCAGCCCATGGTTGTAGTTGCTTGCCCTACACCGCACGAATACTTGCATTTTTTCTTTTTGAACCCACCGTTTTTTTCTTGCCCTCCGCCAGGCCGTTAGGTATACGTCGTACTGCCTACTGCGTCACCTAAGCGGAGATCCCTAGTTCTGAATGCCTGAATCGAAGCCACCACATGAACATTATCGTATTGACTCCAGTACGGCTGTTCGGGGATGGACTGGCCGCCTGCCTTGGCAGCCAACCGCACATGCGTGTGATTGCCACGATCAGCGAGCTCGCAGACCTCCGCACGATAATGACCAGGAACGAAACCGACGTGGTCTTGGTCGATGTCACCCAAGGCATCAATCTATTCGACGTGCGAGCCATCGCGGCTGAATGGCCTCGCATCCCGTTGGTCGCGCTGGGCCTCAACGAACGGAGACAGGAGGTCATCACCTGCGGCCGGGCCGGTTTCGCCGGTTATGTGGCACGCGACGCCTCGATCGATTCGCTCTGTACGTCATTGACCGAAGTCGTCGACGGACGCCTCGCCTGCCCACCTGACATCGCCGGCTGTCTGTTGCGCGCGCTCTTCTACCAGGAACCGAATGAGGGCCAATCGGCGACGAATCCCGCATTGACCAAACGCGAAAGCGAAGTACTGCAGTTGCTTGGTCGCGGACTCTCAAACAAAGAGATCGGGAACGAGCTTTGTCTGAGCGTGGCCACCGTCAAACATCACGTCCACCATGTCCTCGAAAAGCTGAAATTGCAACGGCGAGCCCAAGCCATGCGGCAGATGCAAGATGCGCCTTGGATAGCCCGCACCGGATCGCTGGGGACAAAATAACATGGACTATAGAGGTCCATGTGTCCGACGAAATTCGAACAACCTACTCAACGAAACTGTTGTACCGCTCAGCTTCGCCAGGATTTTTCCTTGTAAGGAGACAGCTCATGGATAGGACCGAGTATACGCGTCGCCTGGAGTTCGAGCACGAACTGATCGGACGCCAGATCGGATGGTTGCTCACATCGCAGGCCTTTCTGTTCGCGGCGTATGGATTCGTCATCGACCACTCAACGCCTGCCACGCAGAGACTCAAGGACTTTCTGCCATTCGTAGCCACATTAGTAGCTTTAGTCGTCTTGTTTGGAGTCACGGCATCCTTTCTGGCTAAGCTCCGTACGTGGCAAGATTTCAAAGTGGCCACTGGCAACACAACAGAACCTTTCGGGGTAAGAACTCATATTACCTACCTCGGTCTAGTTCCAGACTTCGCGATACCTCTTGTGTTTGCTATCGCATGGCTAGCACTCACATGACGTGAAACTGCCTTTCCCCTGACTTCAAAGGTCCGTATATAAAAAGAGGAGTTGAATGATAACAGGCATCCGAACGAGCCGTGTGAGCAACGGGTGCCCTGCTTACACGCTGAACACCTTGCCGGTTCGTCTCTTCCCACAGTTCCTGCCTAAGCGTGTTCCCTGCCTATGAGCATTTGCAACCCATCGAAACAAAGGTAACCAGCCATTCCATCGCAGTGGGCCGTTCGGCTCGGACCGCAACCTCCTCTTTCTTGCGCCCCATCCACTTGAACCCGCTCGCAACAATGGTGGCACAGAACACGGCAACCATCGAGGCAATCGTTGTGATCGTGGCAACCTGCGGCTCGAGCGTGCCGAACCGATCCAGCCCCTGGTTGAAGGCCAAGTATCCCCATGCCGTTAAAACCGCGAGCAAGGCCAGCCCAAAGACAATTCCGAAGATGTTAGTGATCGCGTTCATCATGGTGTCCCTCACAGCTCAGTGAAGAGGCCCTTGTTGAGCAACCCAGGGTTTGTTAATTTTCCTCTCGCGTTTTCATCGCGAGACTCTCTTCCATATTCTCCTGATCCAGCGACGGCTCCAGGTCTCAGGAACCAGTTGGCAGCGCCCTCGTGACGACTCGCCACCCAGGGCTAATCCTGTGCTGAGGATAACAAGCATACCTATGCCGAACCCGATGTAAGGCAAGCAGCGTGGGTTCGTTCTGTTCATGAGATGCTGTCTCCTTCACTTCTTGCCGTGACGCGATAAATCAATATGCATGCCAGACCTTCAGACCCCATATTCTTTCGCAAATCGGTACCTTATTTATCTTCTATTCTAGAAATCTTTATGCTCTCATCGAGTGCCCAGGCTCGTTTAACGTGACTCACATGTTCCTCGAGCTTCTTCCCTGCCAGATCGGGATGACCTGCATCCAAATGTTCCTGGATCGAACTGTTTTCTCGGCTGTCACCAATAAACAGATTACGCAGGTAACCGAAGAACCTGGAATACCTGGCCGATGCTGCCGTTTGAATTCCTTCTTGGCTTGCATCCGTAACAGGCGTTCGCGCATCACTGATTGACCCGCGCTGTTCTAGCAGCAGTTTTCCCTCTGAAATCTTCTTTTTATTCAACACATCGACATAATGACTGGAAATGTCATGAGATGACACCACATGTCTACGCGCTAATCCTTTTTGAAGGTTTATCAGTTCATCTTTAGAGTCCTTACGTAGTTCACTCTTGTCCTTATGTTGCGCTGCGATGCCACGTTTTTGTTCACGTGTAAAACTTTCACGAGGCAATTTAACGCCTTGGATAGGCGCATCATCTACGCCCCACTTACCTAGTGTACCCGTGAGATGCGTGCCCAGCTCTTCTAGCCTGAGATCCAGCTGCTTAGCTAAGACATCAGCTTTATCAGCCTTTTTTCCCGCAGCAGCTGCTGCTGACGTCTCATCAATCTTCTTGAGTTCCTGAAGAAGATTTCCGACTTTGGTTTCGTGCCCAACAGCGATGGCTACTGGCGACTTTCTCTTGGTGGCAGCAACCCCCTTCTTCTCTCCTGCCTTGTCGAGAAAGTCCGAAGGTTTATCAGGTTCTGAACGCACCACCAGCGTTGCACTCTTATCGGTTCCATCAAACATTAGTGTGTGGCGTTCATTGCCGCTGTTAATAGGCACCTTCTTCTTCCACCAATTCACCAACCGTTTCACGCCAGCCTTTGCGAGTCCGATCAGCCCCTTCACTCCCTTCACAGCCAAATTAATCACCCAATCGATCGCCTTATTCACTGGCGCTTGCGCCTTCTCGATAAAGCCGCGTACCGGTTTGGATGGATCTCCAAGACCAAGCAAGCTTGCCAGGAAACCGATTGCTACTGGAATTGCTTTGGCTAAGGCATTCTCGACAAAGGTGGCCGCCACACCGATCGATCCCTTCGCGATCGCCGCCATGGAATCGATCACGGCATTCACAAGCGCGAGGATTTGGCTGCCGCGATTCACGAAGAACATCACGATGTCATAGATCGCTTTGCAGGCCTTGAAGAAGGCAGACGCGGGATTGAGCAGACCGATGATCCAGGTGATGCCCGCCATGATCACCTTGTCTTTGATGTAGTCGAAGATGGCATCCAGCACCATAGACTTGAGATTGGCTAACTGATCCTTGATGAAGCGCCACAGTCCTGGAATGCCTTCCGTCAGCACAACCTTGAAGACCTCAGCAGCCTTCTCTAAGGCGGCGACCACCGGTTCTCCCACAATGGCGACGGCGCGAGCGCGGAAATTGGCGTAGGTCAGTCCCAAGATCTGCAAGACAATGCTGATGATGCCCTGGAGATCGAACTTCTCCGGGAGCTGCAATCCGGCACCGGCCAAGGCACCGAAGAGCCAGTCCATCAGCCCCTTCATGAGGTAGGTGCCGATCTTGGACATGAAGTTCTTCAGCCCTTGCATCACGCCCGCCACCAGATTGCCTAAGAACCGAATGGGGTGGGCAATGATGTCTTCGATTACGGCGGCGGCCTTGCCCAAGATGCCGAGCAGCATGTTCTTGAACTCGATGATCTTTTTGACAAGACCGACGGTCGCGTCGTAGACGCGCTGCCAGAGCGACTTATTCTCCTCGCGGAGTTTGTCCTCCATGGCAGACATGCGCTCATACGAGGCCTTGTACTGTTCAGTGAGTTTATTGATAAGACCATCACGGCGTTGGTCGATCTCGCTCCCCATCGTGTCGAAATCGGCTGACACGGCTTGCAAGGCTTCCTCGCCGAACTGCTTGACGCTGGCGTCGAGACCTTTGACAAAGTTGTCGACTTCCTTGCGGCCGTCGGCGACTCGTTGCTTGGCGGCCTTCAGCTTCGTCTCAACAAAGGTAGAAACTTCATCGATAGCCTTATCGACCTCGTGCAGGTACTCGTTGCGTGCCGTCTTAAGCGATTGTTCAATATGCTTATCCCAGTCGTCGCCCCAGGTCGTGAGCCACGTGCCAATGCCGCCCTTGGCTTCTGCGAACGCGTCTTGATAAGCTTGCTCAGCTCGTTTCAATCCGGTTTCGAAGATGTTGCCCGCTTCAGTTTCCATCGATGTGAGAATGGCCTCGACATCGGTACGCGTCTTGTCCTTGATGCCGTTGATCGTGTCGGTGATCCGCTGGCGTTCTTGCGCATCTTTCGCCTTGGTGCCCAGTTGTTGGGAGACGACGTTCCCAATCTGTTGCCCACGGACGGTATGGATGCCTGCCAAATCTTTGGAGAGTGATTGCGCCGCCGTGGCCTGTGCCTGGTCTTGGACTTTGCCTTCGCCTTGTCGGTACGTCGCGGCGGCAGTTGCCTCGTGTGTCTCCGCTGAGGTGCGGGCTGTGAGGGTCGGGCCAAACGCCGGGTCGTTCGCCTCTTGCATTTGTTCTTTGGTGAGGTTGTTTTGGGCCATCACCTGCTCGGTCGGCCCACGATCAGCAGAATAGTCGAGCCGTTCTGGCGGCAAAGGGGCCGGCACAACTGGCGAAGCAGAGACCGGGGCTGGCGGCGGACCGACGGCTTCCGACTGAAGCGCCGTCACAGGCGGTGCAGGTTGAGATGAGGCAGGGACCTCCGACGCCGCAGCCGATTGCATCGGACCGGCCGCCGCATCGGCTTCGCTTTTCAATTGGCCACGAAGTGTCCCACTTGCCTTTGTTGCACCGGTTTTTATAACACCTTCCGCTGCTGACTCGGTCTTAGGTTCAGGGGTCGCGTCTTTGATAGCTTGTTTGAGTTTGGCTTTGAACGCGTCGCGCTTGATCCCTTCGGCTTCGGCAGCGTTGAGATTGGCTACGGTTTGCGCAGCAGCTGAACGTTTTTGTTCCGCTTGGGGATTGATCGCGGCGGCTTGCGCCGAGGCAACAGATACTCCAGCCGGGGCATGTGTGCGGGCTCCAGCTGCCCGCTGTTGTACTGCGGCAATCGCAGGTGCGACGGCAGCACGAGGATTCGGAGGGCCTTCAGCTTTGGCATCTGCCTTTTTGCCAGACGGGCCTCCTCCTACTTGCGCGTCACGACGGCCCAGTGCAGGTTTTCCGGGGGCCTCCTTTACTGGTTTACCAGCTGGCTTGGTTGTGGGTGGCTCAGCACCCGGAGTTTTCGAAGGACCTGGTGCGGTGGGTGTTGAGGTTGGCGAAGAGGCTTTGGCGCTTGGCCTTAAGGGAGCACCCTTTGCGGAGACCACTCCCGCTGTCTTAGCTTGCGCAGGAATAGGCCCCGCCTGTCGCTCTGGAATACCTGGTAATTGCGGCTGAACCGGACTCCTTCCAGCTTGCACTGCGGGTAAGACTCGAGTGACGAGAGCATGAGTCGCCTGGTTTCCGAGACGCTCATGAAGTGCGCGCGCCGCTGACGGCGCAGTTGTGGCCGCACGACGTTGAACCGTCGACGAGACGGGAGATCGCCGCTCGATCGTAGGTGTGACCCGCTGAGCGATACGATCTGCCATACTAGCCGTCCGAAGAGACAATCGGCTCTTAACTACTCATGTGGTCTTTTGCGTTTGCCTTTGCTTTTATCTGCGCTTTCGCGTTGTCGTGGTGCTTCCGGTCTCAATGAACTCGGGCTCAGGAACTGTGGCGGATTCGTTGGCCGCGCCATCCTCTTGCTTCTTACACTTGGCCATCGGGTCTCGCATGAGCACCGGTCGAATGAAACGACGGACGCTATGTTGAGCCTTCCACAAGCTAGGCAGTGCTTTTTGATTGTCCGCAGCCTCGAGACTCGCTAACTCTGCCTTAAGTTCTTGCTCGGGCTTCACATCCAACCGAGCAAGAAGAATGCAGTTGCAATCGCACTCGGAACAGTCATCACATTGACAGTTGCATTTACCTTCATAATGGTCTTTGTAACAGGGATGATTGGGGTCCACGCACCGGCAGTCATTGTCCTTACAATCGCCTTTGTACTCCTCGATGCAGCCACAGACGCACATGGCTGGCTTATCCCCACTCAAAACCCGTATTTCAAACCCATCCCGCTCCTGGGTATACACTGCAGGCGCCTCATCCTCGCCGGCGGGACAGAGCGACGTGCGTGGAGCGCAGCGCATCACCGTGCCGCACAGTACCACCCAGAGAGGGCCCTTGCGCTCTGAAGCGTACTGTTCATCAAGAGCAAGCTTCTGAGCCTGCGGCACATGAACCGGATAGCCTGAACAATCAAGCCCCACCCCGGGCTGAATTACGACATATTCCTTGTCACACTCGCGCTTCGTCTCAACGACGAGGCCGCAGATGACCCCGCAGCCGAATAGTGAGCGGAACATGAGACGGCTCAGTTTCTGTGTGTACGCTGTCATTAAATCCAAATCTTCGTGCTGCAACAACATTCCAGGCGAGAATTTAGGCCGTTCGAGCATAGCCTTCCCTTTATGGGTTACAACAGTGCCGTTCTGTTTGCTCATGACGGTGCTCCTTCTTTTCTCACACTCTCATCGACTGGTTGTGGACGAGGTTTCACTCGGAACGTGGACATAAAGGTCCCTCCCGGCGAGCCATTTCCCGTCGGATGCGAGATCACACCAACTGCATTCGCGTCAACCGGCTGACCGTTACAGTCGATGATAAAGTCCCCGCGTACCTCAACCTCTACCCGCGTTTCTCGATCGAGGAATTCACTCCAGCCTTCGACTACATCCCTGCCCCATGCCCCCTCAAATACCAGTCTGGCAGAACGGACATAGCCGTTGGGATCGCCGTCTTGCTTTGGCACAAGAGCGGTATCTATTCGTCGTAATGGAACACGGAAGGTATTCCACCATCCCTCCTTCTTTTCCCGGGACATGACGGTCATGGCAAAACAGTCTGGACGAAGAAGGCTCTCTTCCAGCACTGGCCGAGAAAACTTCACCCAAAACTTCTTCGAGACATACTCTGGGGTTTTGCCTTGGGACTCCTCATAACCTAGCGCTTCGGAAAACTCGTCGAATCCGATTGGATCATTCTTCCGGTGCCATTCGTGCCACCCAATTTCAGCAATTCTTGTGAGATCGCAACCTCTGATGAGGTCGAACAACAGGTCGTTCCGTTTGACCAAGCGGCGAGGGCCACAGGCATCTATCCACTCGCTGAAAGTCCAACGCTTAGAATCGTCTTGCTCGAGCTTCACGCACGCAAGCGGAACGCCATGCCGAAGATCGACTTTCACCAGCCCGCACGGCTCCTTAATCCCACACAAGTGTTCAGTACAATCGGCGCCTGGTTGCAACCCCGTGAGATGATCGCAGAAACATCGGCACCCGCCTCGCTTGAACGGCATGTTTTTGTGAATCGAGGTCTTTTTGTTACCTTCCAGCTTCGTGGTATCGATCGGTTCCTTGCAGCAGGACTCGGCCCCGCATTCACATGTCAATTCACATGGGAACTCATCGCAACATTCTGAGCACTGAATTTCTCGCAAGCTATAGCGAACCGTTTCACAGATATGATCCCACTCGTGACGATCGCAATGACACGGATCCTTCACGGAGACCGGATCACGATCCTGTTCGGCATAATGAACACTGAGAAGCCAGCATGGCGGTTCAGGAACGGTGCCGGGCTTCCCGTCCGCCGGTTGTGCAGGAACGGACGCCTGCTGTGTATCGAGCTGTTGTCCATCTTTATCGAGAAGAATCGCGTCGGAGAATTTCAGCAATCTCTTCCCGACTTGAAGCAACTCACGACCGCTCTTATCCAGAGCGAAGCCGGATTGTATGGTCAATGTGGCTTTGGCACTACTGATTCCATAACCATAAGCAATTCCCCAGCCATGGATCGCGCGATTCAACAAGCGCCGTCGCTCGACGAGATACCGTTGCTCGATACGAAACATGTCGGGCGTGAGCCGCTTCCCCTCGAAATATGTGTTTCTCAGGCCGGATTCACACTGCTGATCGGTGCAGCATTCACCACCCATGCTGGTAGGTCGCGGTGCGATTGTGGATGCCTTTGGCGTATGCATAGCATTCTTCTCCTGTCTTCACTGCAAAGATCTACTGATTCTCGGGCCGGCCGCCGAAAGGCGGATTCCGGTCTCAGGCAAATGTGCCAATCCGGTGATGGCGTCAGTATCCAACTGCGCCACAGGCGCGGACGCAAGTACCATCGTGCCGTCGAGGCGCTGAGACAGCAGTGCCTGGGTACTGACCCAGCGGATCTCGACTCGAGCGGTAATCGGAATCATTGCTCCGATCAATGTCGGCAACCAGGACTCCCACGTGTTGCGTTCCGAGCCTATGGCCGCAATCTCAACCCGCACAAGTCCTGCAAGATTCCAAATCCCATCCTCCCGTTGCCCGCTGCACGGCAGCCGCATAGTCCCCAACACGCTCTGCGAACCAAGTTCTGCGCTCCAGCCTGTGCGCCCACCCAGCATGGCAGGCAACGTAGTGCCCGCACAGACGCCGCCTCCTACGACGGCGAAGCCGAAGTCCGCTGTGGCATCGGTGACGCGAAAGCGACGTGGCATATACGGCATCAGGCATTCCAGCAACAGCTCAAGGCCCCTCCTTGTCCCGCGCCACTTCATCAACTCCGCCGCCCGCATGACAATCGCCCGTTTTTGCTCAAGCCTGAGACCATCGTCCCAAGGCACTCCCAGCCAGCGAGCGATAAAGTCGAGCCACGGCTCTGGGGCGGTTGAGGGGTGAATCTGCTGCCCCATCGATCCAATCTTTGCATCGAGTCCTTGGGTCGTGGCTTCGAGCACCCCGACGACTCCACGGAAAAAGTTATCGCTGTTGGCCTCCTCGCGCTGATAAATGGCAGGAAGGTGCTCCATGAGCGTGCGACCCGGATACAACACTGCCAATTCAGACAACTCCGGCAGACGCGCACCCGCTGCAGCGGTCAAGGTGATGCAGACCCAGAGATAGGGTTCCTTAATATCGAATAACTTCGCGGAGACTGTTGTGTTGGTCGGTGCCCCATCAGTTGCTGTACCATGAAACACCGTCCGGCCACGCCATAGATCTGGCTCGTTGAGCAGCATACTGATCCGCTGACCAGCCGATATGGAGTCATTGGCCGCAATGGCCTTGAGGCGGTCGCGCGTTGCAGTATCATGGGTGGCGGCATATGAAATCTCGATTGTGCTGCCTTCCGGCAGGCGCGAAGTCGCTTCGGCGCGCAGCCAACGGCGTTGATCTTCGCGGTCTGGCGAAAGCAACATCGGCGTGATGAGCGTGCAGTGCACAGATCCTACCCCCTCGGGAACGACCGCCGCAGGATCGAACCGCAAGAGACCCCGTCGGCTTGTCACGTACAAGCTTTCGCGGGTCGCGACGAGTCCGGTCACCGGGGTATCGAGTAGGTCGATGGGAACATCGCCTAACAGGCCGCCATCGGCATCAAAAATGAGGATAAACGTTCCCCCAGCAAACTTATCGCCATTTCGACCAGACTTATCGCCATCTCGACCAGCGAGAAACACTCGCTCGCGGGCATCACTGCCGAAAACTTGCCTGGGTACAGACTCCAAGATCTCGATCGGAGTAAAACAGGGATGCGTCGCTGAGACGGCCAAACTGAACAGGGCCTTTCCTCCCTGTGATGAAAACCAATACAGTCGGGAGTGAGGTTCTGCAGTGAGCAATACAAATCGCTTAGCGTGCCGCAAGAACGTGAACGCCTTGACCTGGGAAAGGCCGGTAAATTCGACTGACTCCATCTCATGCCCTGTTCGATTGACGCGAATCGATAACACTCGGCCCTCCCGCTCAACGAGTGCGAAGATGGAGTCGTGACCACCGTTGGCGATATCGATCAGCCGCGTGTCGGGGAGGACTACCGTCAACAATCTCGTGAAGGAATGGGTGTCGTATTTTTGGAGAGACTCAACCGGCCGTCCCATTACCCAGAGGCCACTCAGCGTGTGTACCACCCGAGCGGCGCATCCAATCGCCAAGGGTGCCAAGAACGTTTCTTCCTGAGCGTCAGCGGCCGTCAACCAATGCAGCCGAGGTTCATCGTCACACCAGAATGTCTCGCCTGCAGCCGTCACGACGGGTGTGTGGGCGCCAGGTGATGGATAGAGGGTCGCCGCTCGAGCAAGCGGAAAAAATGGATGAAGCCGTTCGTGCGAACCCGATCGGTCTGTGACCACTTGCGCGCGCAAACACGCATCCCACTGCGCCCGGGAGAAAAACCGATAGCTCCGAAGCTGATTTGCACTCATCGGACGCCTCCGGCGGCTGGACGCTTCACGTCGATGATGCTGCGGGTCATATCCCATCTGGGCAGTCCGCTTCGAGACACACGGATTTCTTTGATCGTTCGGCCATCTCCACGCATCAGACGCAGTTCGACCACACGCTTCACACCATCGGTAGCGCGTATCCAGGCGGCAAGATCGCGTTGCGTCACCGGGACTCCCGGCTGGCGAAGCGGGACATCTGATCCAACATCGACCACTGCGAGCCTCTTGCGCAGTTGCGTTTCAATGGCCTGCTTAACCACGGCCGGATTTCGGCCTGGATGGGTCTCGATAACAGTCCGAATGGAAAACTCGACGTACCCTGGTCCCATCACAACAAGGCGAGAACCCAGCGGCATCCGATCCATCAATCGTCTACGAATGGCTTCTAACCATCGCTTCGTTTCCGGCACAGTCTTTGGCTCTTCATCGGAAGCTCGGCTGCGCAGAGCGACCAACCGCACCTCACCTGTTCGCGGCCTGCGCTCGTCTGGCTTGGGCACCCAGGCTCGCGCCACTTCAAGTAACGGTAACGCTAACGCCGCTGCCACAAGATCATCCTTGCTCACCAAGGCATGGTCTTCTGTTGAACGCCGCCTGGCTTCTCGGCGTTCTCCAATCCACCCCGTGGTGGAAGCCCCGCCGCTGATAGGTTCGAGGTTGACACCAAAGACTCCGTCAAATCCCGCAACCCTCCATTGCCGATTGCGCGCAACAGATCCTTCCTCACCCTCCGAGACGGCATAACTGACCAAAATCAGGGAACCACGCGGGGGCAAGCGCCCGTTAATGCCATTTCCAAACGTGACTTCCCCTGTTGCCGTATTGAACTCGTACACATCGTCCTGCGGACCCTGCTCGGACAGACGATCGCAACGGTACCAGGGTTTTTCACCGGTTGGTTCAGCTACGCTCAGTGCCAATAACGGCTCCTCACCTCTGGCAAACCGAAGTCCTGTCGCCTCAAGCATGAAACTCCAGTCGGGCAGACCTGTCGCCTCGTGCGGCTCACGGGTAATAGTCTGGCCTTGTGTGATCGGAATGACGTTCGGTTCGAGATGGTACAGACGAGGAGGCCGAGGAAACCCATTTCTCGCGCGCAGTTCGATCGTGAATCTCTGCGGCACACTTTCCACATGATCCAGATCGAGCAAGAGGACTCCTGTTGCAAGGAAGCCCTGAGTGGAGTCCGATACGATCTTGATCGATAGTCTGTTATCACCAACAACCAGCACGGCATCGAGCGGTGTCCCGTTGAGTGGATTCAGCTCCGCCACCTTCTCGATCCCAGCTCCTCCATGCGGCAGCGCAGCCTGAATACCAATTGCCAGACGGGCGCCCTCTCGCTCTTTCCGCTGCATACCACTGAATATCCCCCGATCATCACGACACTTATACTCCATCGACAACACATCCTGTCTCCCTGCCGCCCTACCGAATGGCAGAAAGAACGTGCGACCTTGCTCATTCACCATTGTGTGATCGGTGACGCGCCCATCGGCATAATGGGTCTTGAGACCAACAATTTTCCCAGGCACCCATAACAGTCTGTCCATCGGCCTGAACGACGGCGTCTCGACGCCCACAACATTGACTGCCACCTCCGGCGCAATGACCCTGGTCTTGGCAAACGTCCTCACGGGAGAAGATGGGTCTTGCCGATCGGACCAGAGATAGCCGGTTGGCGCTCTCGTCCCGGCCGGCAGGAGACCGAGCATGGCCGCATAGGCGAGCCGCTCGTCTCGGCGCATCCGCGCAAGCCCATAGAGTTGGGCTTCGGCAGTCCAGGCCAGCAGCTCCATCAACGTGATCCCCGGATCGTGCGCGTTGTGGTCGGTCCACTCAGGCGCCAACGACGGCAGTCGGGCGCGCCCCATGTCCATGAAATCTTGGAACCGTCGATCAAAGAGGTTCGGCGCGAGCCCGCTCATACCATCACCTCGGCTGTGACAAATTGGATGCGCACTGGATCCTTGTCCAGGACCACAAGACCACTCGGCTTGAACGTCGCGGGCCAGGCCTGCTCGAGACCATCTCCAGCAACCTCGTGGAACGTCACCTTCGCAATACTCTCAAGATGGTTTGCATCAACAAGGGCAAGTGCAATGTCTTCTTCACTGGGGTTTGTCCCCAATGCCCACCCGTCTCCATCGCTGCCACCGGTCGCCGTATCGAACAACGCGACGAGTCGCTTTTTCACATCCTCCGACAGCGCGCCGGCACGATCCAACGATTCGACCCGCAGCGTGAGTGCAACGCGCAATCGGCGGGGCGACGGTCCAACGATTCGAAGGGCTCCCTGCTCACTCAGGGACGGCGGCGCCACGGCGGTCAGCAGCCGGTGCAATTCTCTGATCTGTGCGGCATTCGGAGACGGATTCTTCCCGCGCATCACGATCACAAGGCGGATGAAGCCAGGGCGAAAGAAGCATCGGGCCTGTGCAATGTCCGGGGAACTTTCCAATGCCAAGTCCTCGAGATCCTGCGGAGTCACCGCACGATGACGATGGCGGAGACGAGCGAAACCAAACCGCAGCACACGTTCATCGGATTCAGGTGGAGCACCGCCGGCAGCCTGATCGGCTGCAAAGACGCCTTCTACGCTTTCAACGGGAGACACCAAATTAAGCGGGGTGCGAGGGGCAATGAGATTGCCCGGCACAGTGTCGCTGCCTGGCTTGGGTGGCTCGGTACGCTGGTATCTGAACGCCACAATTACATCACGCCCGATCGGCGGAATCATCCCATGCCGTCCGTCGCCGAACCGGATTTCACCCGTCGATTCATCAAACGCGTAAACCCGTTCCGTCGTCGACTCGTCCCCGGGGTCGGCGACCTGTTTCCAGAGCACCCAGTCCCCCGGAAGATCTTGCACATCGCTCAACACCCGACGTGCGTCATCCTTGCGAAGCGCCGTCCGTTCTTCGTCGCCGAGCGGCTCTTTCACCCGGAGTTCCAGGGTGCCATGGAGCACCGGTGGCCTGGCCAGACGCAGGGTGAGGTTAGGCGAGCCGTCGGATGAACCGACGAGTTCACGCGTGAGCGTCTCGGTGGCACTTGCCCACACGGCATTTAGATAGGCTCCCCGTAATGTCGGTTTCCAATCCGTGTTGCCATTGGCCGTCGGAGTAAGTCGCAACCATGTGAGCGTTTTGCCGAACAGTTCTCCGCGCGTCGGTGCATCGACAAAGGCCATCGAGAGCAGACCGCTTTCTCCCACCGCGCGAGTTCCATCGTCGGCTACAATCGGGACGAAGCGATCCGCTACCAGCGCCTCAATTTTCAGCGGTGCAAATTCGCCATGCGGCCGCTCTTGCTCCACAAGCAGGAAGACATTGACCGGTGCACCGGAAAGTGTCGCATCGAGGCCGATGAACAACGCACGGCCGCCCGTCGGCTGCGTTGGCACAGTTGATTGTTCGGTTGTGGCTATCGAAGCACTGGCAGCGGTTCTCTTTTCGCCATGGCAGCAGCAATCAGGTGGACAGTCGTCGGATGTTGCCGCCGGAGTGCTGACCTGTGAAAGCCGTCCGAGCGCGAGGGCCAGCGGCACGAAGGCCTCTACCGATGCACCAGCGGTACGATTGGCATCGCTCTGATCACGCATGGATCCACTGTCCTGCGTAAGCACATATTTGGGGATGGCCGGCTCACAAATGCGATAGAAGATGTGCAGTTTTACGACTTGCGGCGCGCGAATGCCCTCGGAGGAACGTTCAATGGTCTGCTCCGAGACGTTCCCACTGGTGGTGGTTATGACTGTAACCTTTTCCTGTCCGTAATCTCCGCCAACCAGCCTGGCACGAATCCAGAAGTTGGTTTTCCCGGACCAATCTGTCGCCGCAATGTCATCGGGTATCTCGAACTCCAGCGCGCCGGAGTTCTTCAGATTGAATGTGGCGTCTGACTCCACTGGGAGCTTCCACCACCCTTTGCCGTTCCAGTACTCCCAGGAAAGTTCAGGGTTCGCCGAGGTATCGCCCAGAAGGCGTATCCACTTGCCCGCAGCAACATTCACGATAAATTCGATCGGATTGGCTGGTGGGGGCATGGGATTGAAGATCTGGCCGAGAACAACATAGACTGGATTGTTTCCGAGGAAGCTGAACGCCTTACCGCTCTGCTCCGATGGGTTTCGCCCAGGAAACACGAGCTTGATCCGTTGCAGCAAACCAGCGTCCCAGTCGTTGTTAGTGCTGTCAAGGTGCATGAATGGAGCCACACGGCCGTCGGTGGTAATCGGACGTACATAGCTCTTGGTATTCGGTGGCGAAGCTGGCAATGAATTCGTGGTCGGAGAAGAGATCGTTGCTATCCACGGATCAACCGTCGTATTCAGGTCATCCACAGTGTAAAAGCGGCTGTCGATCAACAGCCAGGATCCTTTCGCAGTCTCGTGGTCGCTGGAGTCGAGAGTGAACTGCTTTGGGTGATGTACAGGATCTTTGAACTCCCCAGACAACGTAGCGGGTAGCTTGTAGGCCAGTAATGGACCAGTTGTAGTAGGCGGAAAATCTGAATCTATGGGATAGAAGGTCTCGCCCGCCTTCGTGAGACCGGTTCCGGTCACAAGGCGATGCTCGGGACCGCCATTTGCCGCCTTGCGCACGATCTTGTCGTTGACGGCGAGAGCAGGAATAGAATCCGGCACCACGATGCCAATCTCAATGGTTACGGTTCTTACCTTCCGGCGAGTGACATCGAAGTCGGTGACCAGCAGATCGGCGTTTGCGCCGGGGATAATGACGCCGTGGAGAAGTGCGCATGGCGCACCACCGACTTGACCGACTTCAGGCGGAACCTCCGATGCAATTGGCGTGGTCATTACGCCGAACGGTGTCCAGTCCACCAGATAGCTCGACGCGCTTCCTTTGGCTGATACGAGAAAGTGAAGCTCGCTATTAGAAAGCATTACTTCGATTGCTCTTACCACTTTGGAAGACGACGGAACATCTACCGTGGCACTCGAGGCTGTGTTTCGGAAGGCTATGAGTTTTGGCGGATCAGACAAATCAACACCCACAACTGTCGTAATGTTCGTCGAGTCCCGGAAGGCAGCAGGACGTATATCAGTCTCGAAGCCATTGGCTAGAAATGTGCACAGACCCGCTGTGTCAACAGAATAGAGATCGTTTGTGTCGGAAACCCCAACCATACCAGCCGAAACGGAAGTGACAAGTTGACCAGAGCCGTTATCCAACAAGACGGGAACGACGGACCTCAATACCACCGGATTATTAGCGGCATCGAGCGTGTCTACTGGCTGCCACTGGGTCTCAGCTGGCCAGTCACGGACAAAAAGCTTGCTGTGGCATAAGGCCACGATCTTTGACTGTGCTGCATCCGCCAGATAAAGCAGGCCTGCGACAGGAACCGGAGTGCCCGTTCCGCCGACAGGCAGCTGTCCAAGCGGAAACCAGCCACTTAAAACAGGGAGATTGAGCATTTCGCGCCACAACCAGACGTCGTTGCCAGCAGTCATCGCAACTAGAAGCTCTTGCCCAAAGAGACCATCGAAAGAATTTTCAACCCACATTGGCAATCGCCAGAGTGGCTGGCTGTCCAGTGCCACCGGGTTAGGCGTTGACGGTGCTGCCCCGAAAAATCCCGACAGCGGGGGTTGCAGAGGTTCTCGATCGCGAAATTTCGTCAGGGTCCGGCTTGTGGGGTTGAACTGCAGGAGGTGCAGGAAACGGTCCTGACCCACGCCCGCGATGATGCTGGTCCCAGGTGTTGGCTGGTCCACGGCCACAGTCGAGAGCGCCGCGAAACTCAAATCCGCCAGCTGAAAACAAAGTTGGACTTCCGCTTTCTTCTTGGAGAACGCTTCCTCACTTCCTAGATAGAACGCGTCAAACTGCTTTGGTTGTTTACCGAGGGGGAAGAACGGTGTGTCAAGAACAAGCGGCGTCGTATTGGCCATAGCTTCGGCCGCTGCCGAGGGCGTGCTCTCCGTGTCCTCACACTTCAGGTTTTTCAGTTTCTTGTCACAATCTATTGAGTTAATGCGAAGACCGAGTTCTCTATTGGTCCGGAATGGGGCCCCGGTTGCCGTCTTCTTGTACGCACGAATCCATCGACTGCTGATTTCTTTGACCTTCTTCGTTTCAATGGCGCCTTTCGGCTTCATCAACACAACACCATCGGATGTCTGTCTTTCGGCGAGTTTCAGCGGCTGCCAGTCTTTTTCATCTCCTGCCGAGTACTGCCAGCTGACGTCGTCGCCAACGCTTTTCGCGCCCACCACTTCAATTTTCGCCTCGGCCTCGATGTTGAGTAGATCCGCATCGCCCAGATACAAAACGTGCTCCTGCCAGTTGTGTGCGATGCCACCAAAGGGAACGAAGGTCGTGACTTTCTCCACTACTTGTCCTTCGTTGAGTCCTTCGCCCAATGGAGGCTCAAGGGTGACGATGTCCTTCTCAGCCTGGGTGATTTTGTATTGCTTTCCTTCGGCCTCGACAATCATGTCGAGAACTAATCCCGTGTCCGGATCAAGTTGAAGGTTCTTCGCTCCAGCCGCCGCGAAGGACTTGAGCCGCCACTGTGTCGGCAAAGGCTCCGGTGTCTTGAGATCGCTTAGCCCCGGAGGCGAGAGATAGAACTCATCTTTGTCCGCATCGACGCCGACGATCACGTCGAGGCGGCCCGGTACGATGCGTAGATCTTCTTCTGTCTCCAACATGACCGACGACCCATCAGCCTCTGCTTGCAACTGCACCGGCGCTGACGCCAGCACGGCCTCTGGGGCCGAGTCTGCCAACTTTAGGACGACAGGTAATCGAGACGGCCTTGCTGCCATCCCCCGCACGGCGAGCCAATCGAGAAAACCTCGCCGCATTTTCTCACCGACATCATCGAGGCGTTCGGCGACTTCGGAATTGAACCGGGCTGCAATCTCCAGCAAGGCGTACCCGAAATCGCGCCGGCTCTCGGGCAAATCCCAGGCAGGCAGCCAGGCTTGAGCACGCGTACGCAGCTCGGCGGAGAAATCTGCTGCCCGTCGTTTCTCGAATCTGGGTGGACGCGGTGCTTTCACGACCGCCCTCCCTCACGGAAATAAAACGGAAACACCAGGTTGCCGGTCTGATTCGTCTTGCGCACACGATACTCGATCTGAACCAACAACTTACCTTGCGTCGTCGCCGCTTCCTCGACCGTCACCTCCAGGACATCGATGCGCGCCTCGCAACGGCGTAGCGCCTCTTGGACCGTCGAGCGGATTTGCTGAATGGCTGTGCTATCGACGACGCTAAAGACGAGTTCATGGATGCCGCATCCGAAGTTGGGCCGCATGACACGTTCACCCGGCGCAGTTTCGAGGATGATTATGATGGACTGTCGAATATCTTCCTCATAAGCGACGCTCGCCACCAATCCTGTGCGCGGATCGAGTTCCACTGGCATGGCCCATCCGCGGCCAAGAAAGTCTTTGCGGTCCTCTGTTGTGTACTCTGTCTTCATCCGATCATCACCGTTGGTGCGCCCATGGCGATGGCATTCGGCGGCCCGACTTCGACGACCACGTCCCCCTGGCGTGCGGCTGGCAAGCCACCGATCATTACGGTCATGCTGCCCGCAGCCACGACACCGCCGACGTGAGGTTTCGGACCATCGGACAGCGGACAAGCATGCGTATCCGACATCGCCCGCCAAGCTGGCTGCCCGCCGATCAATACAGTTGGGCTACCAGGCCCAGGTCCGAGCGGTGTTCCATGACTCGTACTGTCCCCGAGACGTGCCGCTGGTTGTCCCATCGCACCTCTTTCAATTAATATTGACGAGCGATCCGCGAATCGTGAGCGTCGCGTTGGCCTTGACCTCAAGCGTACCGGTCGCCTCGATACTAATCGTGGCGGCTTTGATGCTGAGTCGCCCCTTGGCCTCAATGGTCATTGCGCCGCTGCTGCTGTCGACTTTGACGATGTTCCCCTTCTCGTCCTGCACAACAAAGCCATTGTCATCGAGAATGACCTTGCGTCCCTTCTCATGCGTGAGTTCGACGACCCCTTTCGCTCCATCGTCGAACAGCAGGTAGTGTTTCTTCCGTGACTTGAGGATCCGCTTGTCGTTTTTCCCGTCGTTGTTTGCCAGCGGAGGCTTGTCCTGCCCATTGTGGAGTGCGCCAAGAATGAAGGGGAACCGCAGGTCCTCCCGCTCGAATGCCACGACGACTTCGTCGCCGACTTCCGGTATGAACACCATTCCCCGTTCTTTTCCAGCCATCGGCATGGCCAGCCTGGCCCAATAACTCTCATGTTGATTCTCATGCCAGGGATACCGCACCTTGACTCGGCACAACCCGTCCTCGTCTTTGTTTTGAGTCACCAGCGCAATGGCTACACCTTTTATGTAGCCGCCTGATTCGTGCATGACTTCGTTCGATGAGCCGCCCCCTAGTATCATGTGTTTACCCCCTGTCATCGGGCTCTTTGATTTTGAACCGTGTTCGATAGCCGCTCGAATCGATCTTATGTGTTGCCTGTTGGATGTAGTACTTCTTCGAAAACACTGCCCCAAGTTTATCCAACTGGACCGTACGGTCTGGACGTATTTCCGGCAGTCCGATGGCCTCCCCTTCTCCGGTCAGAAACTCCTTGGCGCGTTCGCTCAATGCCGCCTTGGCCCGCTGATCGGCTTCGGCCTGGGTGAACACCGGTTGCCGCAACCGCAACGCCGGCTGTTTTTTCGGATCACGAACGAACGCTTTCAGATATTCTCCGGCGCTCTTTCCCTTACGCCCTATTTCTTCCCCCGCACTGGCCCTCCCGATGAACTCCTTCTTGGTTTTTGGATTCCACCCGTAGAGCTCTACTTTGGTCACCTGGCCAGCGAGATTCGCTTGAGGTTTGAAGCTCAGTAGCCCTTCACCGTAGACGAGTGTCGCTACGGGATCGGCGTCCTCGTTCGCCTTGCCGAAATGAAGCGTCTTATTCTCATCGACATACAGCTCAAAATGATTGCGATCGGTCGCGAGCTTCTTTAGAAACTCCCAATCGCTCTGCTGACTCTGCTTGATCTGAGCATGTGTTTCGGAAGTACGCTGGATACTCGCGCCTAAATTATGGAAGCTCGCAATCTCGTGCACCGCTTCGCTGTCCCGTGCTTTAGACCAACTGCGGGAACTTTTTCCGATCGTCAGCGCAAATCCATGATCGTATCCGGCAATTGTCAACTCAGGCGAGCCGCTTTCGGGAAAATTCATAGAGATTTCAGTAATCATCCCTTGTGTTGCGATGGGCATCGACTCGGCGTCCCGATATCCCATGAAGATCTTGACCTCTGCCCCAAACGCTAAGATGCTCAATAAATCCTCACCATCCCCCGTTTCAAACCTCCGCAACTTGTGGCTGTAACAATCGGAGACCGTAAAACTGAACCGTGATGCTGCGCCCAGGACAAGGTCGACCTCAACCTGGCTCACCGCAACGAAGAGACCACGCATCAAATCCTTCCCTCCTACCAAGACGACGTAGGCGGGAGCATAAAATTCGCCGTACTTCTTAGCGAGCGTTGCCAGTTCCATTCGGATGCTCCATCGGGGGCAGGAAGAGCCAGTCTCCTGGCTTGATGTCACGAGGATCGTCGAGATCGTTGGCTTCTGCGATCCTCATCCATTCATTTGGATTATCGTATTCTCGCGCGGCAACCCACCACAGTTGTTCCCGTCCAACCACCACTCGACGTTTCGTCTTGTCGGCTGACTCGCGCCGAGGATCCTCAAGTTGTTGGCGCAGCGTGCGATACTCCTTGAAGCTGACCGACAGAGTCGCTCGGGCGGGAGAACCGTCTGGATGAAACATCGTCACCTTACGTCCGAGCTTCTCAATGACGGCGGAGAACTCCATTGGCCCCCAATTGAACCGGACAGGGGGCGGCGCGTGGAGATCTCGATCGACCTCCAGCAGCTTCGATATGTCCGCCAACCGTTTTGCGAGCGGAGCATTCTCTTTCTGTTGCAACGATGTTGGGCCGGTGGGATCGGTGTAATCGTCGAGGAACAGGTCCATACTCAAGTGATCAGCTTCACCGTTGACGAACTGTAAAAGCGGCGTTCCGAGCCCTGGAACCGGCGTGGTTTTATAGGAATTGGACCGTTCGAAGCTGTACTCGGTCGGATTAAACAGCACGGAAATAACTTTATTCTTGTCCACACCCTCGAGAACGGTGATTGTGGCTTTCTTCAGCTGATTCCTGCTCATGTTGCTCTCACAGTCCTCGCCGCTCGCGTTCGATCCGTACGCGCTGCTCCACACGACGAATCACATCATCTGTCAGGCGATTCAACAACACAGGATCAATGGTCATTGCCTGCGCTGACCCAGCCCCTCCGAGGCGAGGTGGTAACTCTATCGATTGAGTCGATAGACTAAGGTGGGCAGCCGATACCTGCGGTGGCGCAGCCGATCGAGATCCGGGAGATGAAACAACTATTTGTTCTTGCTTCGCCGCGCTGCTCGACTGCCGACGGAAGAGAAGCGGCGCCTCCTGATGCATTCTCGGATCTGGAATTTGGAGCGACGACTGTGATCTGTGACTCCATACACACTCAGAGCCGCTCTTGATCTTGGTATGGTCAATAGCCTTTGAATTCATCTGCTGTGAGACAAACTCCCTTCGCAGTATCGCGCGCTTCAAGACGGATTCTTGTCCGGATACCAAGAACTTGGATACTGCCACCCGATCAACCCAGGCCCTTCGAGCGGTCCGTCGTAAGATCCGCCCCTGTGTGCCGGGCACGAGTCTGTTTCCGCCACTCTCCGCTCGGACAACCGCCAGTATCCTTGTGCGAAATGATATTGGCACGCTGCCATGTTCTGGCCGCCATGATGGTACAGTGTCATGAAAAAGATGTGAGGATTGGGGCTTGGATGGCGAACCGACTCCATAAAACTTTCTATGAAGTATCTTCAATTGATAAGTGGGCAGAATTCGTTGCGATTCCCGAGTTGTTGCTGCCTGGTGGATTCCCTGCAAGGTCTCGCGAGCTAATACCCTGCGGTTCAATATCTTGAGGTGAAGATGGAATTGAGGGTGCCAGAAGGTTTCTCCCATCCGTGCTTTACTAGCGGTCCTTAAATCTGTCGCTCCTTTGGGCTTCCGCCTCCAGCACAACATAATTCGAGGCCAGAGGTTGTGTCGCCCGTTGCCATGCCGGCGCTGTACAAAACGCCGCGCCGCCACGCAGGCCGCCAACTGGAACATCGCTCTGACGACAAGGTTGCTCATGCGGCCTTCCTCAATCCATGATGAGCAAGTTCAAGGCTTTCCATGACGACTTGCGACGCTTGAGCGTCTAAGTCGGAGGATGACCATTTGACTGGAAGCGCATGTTCGATCTGCCAGGCGAACATTTTCTCGCCGGTCTCATTCTGAAGTCGGATTCGTATGGTCTTCCGTTGCACCTCCCCGTCAGCAACGGCCTGTGCCCAGTTCCACAAGTCCTCCAGCGCCAGTCCTCGCTCGAGCACAATTACCGGGTACGACACTTGCGTGATCAGCTTATGCTCATACTCATTCACTCCTCCCTCACGATAAGACTCATGTTTTACCTCTCGTGAAAGACCCTTGACTCGTGTGAAACCACCACTCGTAATTCCCTCGATTTCGAGAAGAAACCGAAAGCCACGTAGCGGATCCTGACGGCTCATTTGCTTCTTCCTCCCACCTCAAAAGGGTTCGCGGGAGCGCCATCGAGTGCTCGATTGATCGCCGAAATCTCTCTGCACCAGCGTCGGCGCTCACGATGCTCAAGTCCCATGACTTCACCGTGAGACCAATGAAAATGGTACGAGATAAAGGCCATCTCCTCGTACAACGACTTGACGGGATAGGCCTTCATGCTTCCCCCACAGCAGTGACCCTCCTGAGCGTTTTTCCTCCCGCAGCCAACGCTTTCTCTCGTGACAGTTCTTGCGCACTGACGTCCTCCGCGTTGAACTTTTCATACAACCGCTGCAAATGCGCTAGATCCGAGGCATACAAGCCCTCGATCACGCCGGTGTGAATATCCGCCAACGTACCGAGACGCGTGATAACCCTCGACAAGACGATTACCACGAGATAGGCTTCATTCTGTTGCACGCGAGGATCGCGTAGTGGCAGGATCTCATCAGCCGCAGTAGCGAGACGCATCGTGCCATGCCGATGTAACGTTCCTCCTTCATCCACATAGCCTTTGGGCAATTCGAATTCCATTTCCGTCTGGAAACTATGATTCGTGGTGATACCCATAAACACCTCCCTCCTAGGCGACACGCTCGATGCCTTCATTGGCAAGTTCGAGTAGCTCAATCATCACCTCATTGCCCTTGGCATTGAGATCGCTCGGGTCATACTTGACCGGCCACGCTTCCGAGATCACGAAGCGCGCGGCGTCGACTCCTGCTTCGTCCTGCACCACAATTGCAACGGTCTTGCGTCGCTCTTTAATGAGGCCTGCAGAAATATCGGCGTGCCACTTGAACAGATCCAGCGCCGACCCTCCTACCGTCAGTCCCCACTTCAAGGTGATATTGCCGTACTTGGTCAACCCGCTCAGTTTGCGGACGTGAGGCGGATCAGTGCCCTCGCGGTAGTCCACGGCATCAATGGTCGTCTCGGCAATGGCAACATCGCTGAAGCCGGCCTGCGTAATGTTGTCGATCTCCAGCCGGAATCGAAAGTTTCTTAATGGATCGATACGCGCCATGGTTTATCTCCTAACGTTGAGCTTCGGCTGTGTTTTGGAAAATCCGGAAGATGACAAACTCTGCCGGTCGAACCGGAGCGATGCCGATCTCGCAGATCAGGCGCCCATTGAGGATGTCGTCCTGCGACATCGTGGTGCGATCGCAGGTAATGAAGAAGGCTTCCTGCTCGGTTCGACCAAAGAGCGCGCCGAGACGCCACTGTGTTCTCAAAAACAGGCGGATCGTGTCGACCACACGGGCCCAGAGCCTGTCGTCGTTGGGCTCGAAGACCACCCATTGCGTACCTTCGTAGATGGAACGTTCAAGATAGATAAAGAGGCGCCGAACACTCACATATTTCCATAAGGCATTGGACGTGACGGTCCGAGCACCCCAGATCCGAATTCCACGGCCGGGGAATCGACGAATGGCATTGACGCCTCGCGGATTGAGGATGTCCTGGGTTCTTTCGTTGATGTCGTACTCCAGATCCAGCGCTCCTCGAACAACCTCATTTCCCGGCGCTTTAAACACGCCGCGCTCCACATCGGTTCGGGCATAGACGCCAAGGACACACCCGCCGGGCGGAACGATCTTTCGTGCGCCTGTAATTGGGTCGGAGATTGCGATCCAGGGATAATAAAAAGCCGCGTACGACGTGTCTGTCGGCAACTTTGTTCGCGGATCCAGATCGGCGGCGTTGGCCTCTGCTTTCCTCGAATCAATCACGGCAAACCGAAACCGCATGTTCTCGCAATGCGCTATGACTTTTTGCACGACACTGTCGTCGGCAGCCGGAGCATACACAAGCGAAACTTCTCGATATGGATCAAGTTCAAGGGCGGCCAACCCTTGCTCCTGGGTTCGATTCGCCAAAGGCCGGCCTTCGTAGTCCGCCGAATCGAGCGGACCGTCGTCCGTACCATCCTGAGAGAGCACGGCCGAGACAAGAGCCGGCTTGGCATTTTTTTGCGCACCAGCCTTTCGCACAAGAATGCAAAGTACGGAGCTTTCAGGTCCCTCATTGATGTCCCCTACTTTGGCTTGATCGATAAACGGCATGCGCTTGCCGTAATAGTCCGGAGACTTTTCATCGACGACCAAATCGTCAAACTCTTCGATAAGGGAAGGCTGAGGTCTCTTCAGTCTCCCCTCTTGTGTAAAAGGGTCGAAGAGAGGCTGGTCCGCGCCAAAATAAGCCAGACTCAATCGAAATCCGATCGGACTGTCGTCTTTCGCTTTCGTGGTGCTCGGACCGACATTGGCCCATACACGTTGCCCCCATGCCCCGGGACCCGCCGCCCGAATGACAAAATCGCCAGCGTCCAGTGTTGCTGAGGTCGCGTTCTCTCCGACGAGCCGGCAGACATACATGCGTCGGCCGCCGTTCTCGAAGAACCCATTCACTGCATAGGGGACATATTTATCGCGGTCGAATACGCGGCCAAATGTGCGCTCGTATTCTTTATAACTCGTCACCAGACGAGGTTTAATAGGACCGCGTTCCGTCTCGCCGAGTATGGCGGCTGTGCTGGTCGGAACGCCTTCAATCGGGCGCGGCCCGCGTTCAATCTCTTCAATGTACACACCTGGATGTAGGTATTCAGCCATGGCGAGTCTCCATCGTTATGCCGATTGGGTTTGCGTGGAAGAGTTTTCGGGCTGTGCGATCTGATCATTGCTGCACTTAACGGTGCTGGGAATGGCCGCCTTTGCGTCCCTCTCGAATGTCTTCATTCCATTATCGATTTGGTCTTTGAGACGCTTAATTTCGTTGTCGACCTTCTGGAATTCGGCCTCTGCGGAGGCAGCTGCGTCCTTAGCCGGTCTGTAGCGATGTTCAACAAGACAGCAGATGATGGTGAAGTATTCCTTCGGATCGATCAGATACGGCTGGGGCCCGGTTAATCGTCGCCGGAAACTCCATTCCCCCACATCCGGACCGCAACAATCGTCGGGTTTCCCAGTGTCACATCCACAAAACTGCGTATACTTCTTATCAATGTCGGTCTTTTTGGATGACGGACCGGTCCGAGGCGGCGCGATGGCCAGATGCATCGGAACGAGCTTCACAAACACGTCGTACACGACCCTAGAGGCCTCTGTACCCAAGGCTTTACTGGCTTCCGAAATCAACTTCGCATTGTCGGTGAGATTTTTCTCGATAGTCTGAGCCGGCTTTTCCCAGACGGTCAGAACACTTTTTATCGTCTGTAAAGTTCGCAGCTTCGCATCGCGATCACGTTCATGCCAAAACCGCAAGTCATACAGAGAATAGACTTCCTTGTAGAGGGTACCGTTGCCATAGAGCCGTTGCTCTGCATTATGCAGATCATTCAGCAAAGGACAGATATGGCATTCCACAATGCAGCGCCAGCAAGGTACAGCACAGACAAGCTTTCGGATGAGTTCGACAATCTCTTTATCCTGATCTTCCCACTGCCTAACCAGTTTGTCGTATTTGTCTTGCGTGTATTCCTGCGCGGCAGTCTTCGCCTTCCCCAGCAACGCCTCAAGATCGGACTTAAATTGTTTCGCTTTTTCCGCCTCCGTAATTTGTTTTGTCTGCTCCTCTATCATGTCCTGAAGACAGTCTGAATGGGCCTTTGGCTTAGGTGGACAATTACAGCCGGTGGAGTTGTCCACGCACTTCTCGGGGAACTTTTCATCCGGTGCCGAGGACGGGGGCAATTCTTTACAGCTCCCCCCCGACGCTTTAGGCTGATCGGCAGGATTGTCGGTAGAAGACGTACATTCATGTCCTGAGTACTGCCGGCTATTGTCCGTCATGGCATTGGTCTCCTCTTGCGACTCACGGTTGAAATTCATCCCAGGAAAAGTAAGACGGATCCGAGACACGCCCGAGAGGGATCTGTACCTCTGCAGAGCGCCGCTCGCCGGCGCCCTCTCGCCTCGCCCTCAATCGCACGGAGATTGCTCCATCCGTATCGAAACTCGGCATATCAGCTGGTGCCAGTCTCAGCACCGACACGAACCCGCCCTTGTCATTCGTAGTCGAATGCATCCGCGCGTCGTGCCAAGTCGTGCCGTCATCGTCTAACCACTCAAGGCTCACCTCGACATGGGGTATTGGAGTCGGTTGATTGATCCGCTCCTCGACCAACGTGCCCCGTATTCCGGTTGTCCCCACGGAAAACGCATAGTCCGTCCGAAGCGGCAACTCGATTGTCGTGAGCGGAGGTAAAGAGGGTGGAATCTTTAACTTGTCCTTGCGAATAGTGATTGTCTCGTAAGGAAGCGTTCCCGGATCGATTCTGATTTCGCGTAACGAGTCCATCTCTCCCTTGAGCCAGACAAACATGCCGCTCGCGTTGACCACCGGTTTGCCGCGCAGTCCCTCTGCCACGACCTTCACCCCCCGGCTGATTCTCTCCAGTGTGACCGGATCGATGAGTTCGACGACAAATTGGACTGTACGTTGGTATGCCTGCTCCGGTCGGTGGACCACGAACGACTCACTCATGACATAACCTCGGCCGCCTTTGGCCCTGTGTGGAGTTCATCTCCCCTCACTCGCTCCGCTGTCGACTCCGGCGACGATGGATCAATCCAAACCGGTGAGGCAAGGTAGGCGACAGACGTCCGGTAATTCGCCGTGGGAAACAGCGCCCAGATGCGGCTCGCCTCCTCCGTCGTGAGTGGTTCCAGCGTGACCCGCACTGTCTCATAGGCGAGACCTGGCCCAATCAAATCTGGATTGGCCTGCAACTGTTGAATGACAAAGCCCAACGCACGCAGTGGCGTTTCCTCACTGGCGCCTTGTGTTGTCCCGACAGTGACGAGGAAATAAAGATCGAGCGGAATCGAGTTTTGAAAGACATCGGGTTTCTTTGAGTCGCCCGACTCCACACGATGCTCACGATTGCGCAGACTCGGATTGGGAACTATACGGTAGAGAAAGAGGATCAGGGCCGCCCCACTTGCATCGGCATCATCAAGAGGGCCAACAAACACCGTTCCCGGTACTCCTGAGCTTGACAGTGCCACTTTCAAACGCTCTCGTAGCGCCTCGGTGACACGAAGGATACCGTCGGCCTTCACGCAGCCCTCCTTGATTGAGTCACATCGAGCTGAGGGGGCGGCATGCCGAGTTTGGCAAACTCCGCGCGTGCCGCCTGCGCAATGTGCTCCAAGTTAATCTGTGCACAGGCCGCAGCCGCGATGAATGCAGCACGGAGAGTGATTTGCCTGATATGCCCACCCGTGAGATCGATCCGGCGTGCAAGTTGATGAAACGCAGCATCGTCAAGTTCGTGCGATTCATCGGGAAGACACTGACGCCAAATCTTCTCGCGTGCCGCCACATCAGGCCTTGGAAAATCGACAATGAATCGAAGACGCCGCAGAAACGCGGAATCCAAGTTTTGCCGCATGTTCGTCGTCAGAATCGCCAGTCCCTCATACGCCTCCATTCGTTGCAAGAGGTAGGAGACTTCGATATTGGCGTAGCGATCATGGGCGTCTTTAACCTCACTGCGCTTGCCAAACAACGCATCCGCCTCGTCGATCAGGATGGCAGAGCCCGACCGCTGAGCGTCCGTGAACACTCGATCGATATTTTTCTCTGTATCTCCGATATACTTGCTGACGACCCTGGAGAGATCGAGACGCAGCATCTGAATGCCGAGTTGGCGGGCGATGCCTAGCGCCGCCATTGTTTTACCTGTCCCGCTCGGGCCGAAAAAGAGCGCCGTGACTCCACGTCCGTATGGAAGCTGGTCTCGAAACTTCCATTCATCGAGAACTCGAGGAGCAAGACGTACATGATCGACGATCTCTGCCAACTGTGCCTTCCGATCCGACGGAAGGACCACATTGGTCAGGCTAAACACCGGCTCGATCCGGTCCGCAAGTTTCGAGATACCTTCAGCCGCTAGTTCCTTGCATGCAGCCGTAAACCGTGCGACCACCGACTCCTCAGCATCCAGATGCTGCCTCCTGCTTGAAGCCAAACGCATCGCGGACTCCAGGCTGTCTATATTCAGTGGATATCGATTTATCATGGCCTCCGCCAACTCAGCCGTTACATGCGTACCGGCTCCGGTCGCCGCTGCACGCATGGCCGCCACGCGAGCCGACATCGACAACGGCCGCTCATCAACAAACTCGTACGATAGATCTCCCAACAACCGGACAACGTGCGCTTCTTCGCATGAGATCACCGCCGCCGTACACCCCATACGATCCAGTACATTCACAAACAAACGTATCCCGTCGTCTACGGTTTCCGTGCTCTCCCGATCGATCTGGTCGATGAAAAGTGCATCACCGGTGAGCCGCGCCATGCGGGCAATGCGTCGGGCTGATTCCTCGATCTCGATGGCATCGAGGCTTGTCACATGCGCAGGCTCAATCCGAATTGGATTTGCTTGCCTGGCACGTGCACCGAGTTCGAGCAAGGCTCGCCAAGCAGTCGGATCATCCCCTCCCAGTACAAGCCATGGCGGCCTGCATGGGCTCTGGAGTTTACTTACTAATTCAATAGCCTTTTCCCGCTCCTCCTGACGCTGGAGCAATTCACTACCAGGCCAAGCCACAAGGCGCGACACTCGGCGGACTCTAGGGTCGTTTTCGAATGCCCGACGCGCGCCAAGCAACCATTGTGAGAGGAATGGATCGAGCCTCAGCGGCTCATCCGCGGCTGCATGATGTCCCTCGTACGCCTCGAAGACGGGCCAACGCGAGAACGTTCCCTTACTCGCCAGTTCGCTTCGAATTCGTGCAGGTTCTCCGAGCAAACTGCAGTACAAACCCATGGTACCGACTCTGCGACTCATGTCGTCGAGGAGAAACCCGATACATCTCTGAAATCGCAAATCCAACTCTGGCGCCAATCCGAGCACTAGTAGTCGCAGTTCGAGCGGAGTGAGTTGAAACACATTACTGGCAATCGCCAGAGGATCATCGCTCGATTGTGCGGCTTGGAGCGCCAGAGTCAATGCGGTGTCTGCCTCCCCGTCGGACACGCGCGCCATACGTGCGTCAAGGGATTGCAGCAGCGTCGCACGGGTGATACCGAAGCCATGCACATCGCCATTTTCGTCGCTGATACACGCCACCGCATCTCGCAAGAGGTTGTGAACCCATTCGATCGACGCCCGCAACAACGGGCGGCGATCAAGCGCTATTACGTCAGTGTCTGACTGCTCTCTGATCGTTGGGAATTGCACGTGGGCGACACGCTCTCGGCTCTGTAGTCCCACTCGCTCGACGAGGTCGCGCAAGGTCGTGAGCAATGACTCGAGTCGTGGATCTCGCAGCTCAATTTGGACAATGTCGTCAACAATATCGACGACCAATACGACGAGATCCGGCCGTTCCATAAGCCACTGTTGAGCCAGTACGCTCGTCTCTTCAGTACGACCTACTAAGACCAAAGCACAGTGCGTCGACGCCTCGATGGATTCAAAGACGGCGTCCAGTTCCGGCACTGACAAGCAGCGGTTCGTAACAAGGCGCATATCGGGTCGCGCTTCTACGCATGCGGCGATAACTTCTGCCTTTACGTCTGTGACAGTTGTTGCTACAAGCACATTGATTCGCGACACGTCTTTACTCCCAACGCGGCCGGTTTGTTCGCTCGCTTATCGCATATCTACTAGTCATGGCATATGCTTCCCAGAGGATAAAAAGAGATGGATACCGTTCTCCCAAGCGGATTAGCACTGCGGATGGATGTCAACCAACGCCTTTGATCTAACCCATATAGACCGAACGATCGATGAACGATGAAGGAGAGAGCTCCGAAAATTCTGGCAGTGCGCTAAGTGGTAGCCTGGCTTCACCGACGCCACCAAATGAGCACGGCGATGAAGAGATCGAGACGCATCACGGCGCGGCATTCAAGGAGCAGGTGGCCTTAGCGGCATTTACGGGCGATAAGACGCTGGCGGAATTGGCAGTACAACTTGGCGTCTATACTGCCCAGATTACTGAGTGGAAGCGGCACTTGCTGGAACGGACAGCAGAGGTGTTTGGCGGCACGACCCACAAGCCAGACGCGCCGGATCTCAAGGTCCTCCACTTCAAGATTGGGCAGCTGACGCTGGAGAAAGATTTTTTCGAAGATGCGTTCACCAAGACGGGCTTGCTGAGCGTAACGCGATGATCATCCGAACCCACGTGTTACCGGTGGCGCGACAATGCCAACTGCTGAAGCTGGCCCGCTCGACCGCCTATTACCAGCCGACGCCGTTATCAGAGGCGATGCTGGCGCTCATGCGCCGGATTGATGAGCTCCATCTGCAGTATCCGTTTGCCGGCGCTCGGATGCTGCGTGATCTGTTACAGCAAGAGGGCCATGCCATTGGCAGGCGGCAGGTCGCAACGCTCATGCGGCGGATGGGCATCACGGCGATCTATCGGAAGCCGAGGACCAGCCAGCGGCATCCGGCCCATCAGATCTCTCCCTATCTCCTGCGTCAGTTGACCATCACGCGCCCGAATCACGCGTGGGCCGCCGATATTACGTACATCCCCATGCGGCGCGGCGTTGTGTATCTGTGTGCGATCCTGGACTGGGCCAGTCGCCGGGTGTTGGCCTGGCGGCTCTCCAACACGTTGACCACGGACTTCTGCGTGGAGGCCGTGCAAGAGGCGATTAGCCGGTACGGCCCTCCGGAAATCTTCAACACCGATCAAGGCTGCCAGTTCACCAGTCAGGAGTTTACGAGACTTGCACGGACGCACGGCGTTCAGATTAGCTAGGCGCACACCGCCAGGCACACATAAGAAGTGACAGATGCTGTCCAAACAAGCGAAGCCACCTCTCACATCACGCCCGGTCGCCTGCAAATGGCCGTTGGGATCTTCACAGATCCACACATCCCTCCAGGCGGGAGGAATGACGAGCGAACGAATGCGGCGAAGGTGTCGTTCATCACGAATCGGAACTCCCCAGGCATTCAGGTAGGCATAGGCGCCTCGTTTGGGGACTCGACTGAACCCGCCCACACCTTCCCTCACATAGCGCAGCCCGGCCGTACGCGCTGACTTCACGACCTCCGGGGAAGCGCTGATTCGCATCATGCGTGGGGGTGCACCATTCGTCGCACAGGGGGTCATGCTTTACCCTGTTCCCTTTCCAGACCCGGAAGAATCGCTTTAAAGAAGGCGTTTTGGATCAAGGTTCCCATGACCTGCCACGTGTCAGCAAAAGGATTGGTGACCGGGCCTGTGATACCGGTCTCGGCTGCCACCTGGTCTGCGCTTGGATTATTCAGCAGCTCGACGATGCCGCTGATCACCGACTCGAATATCTTTTTGGTCCATGCCTTTTCAGCATCTTGCTCCGGATCGTAGACCTCGACGTCTTTGAATATCGGTTTGAGGTAGCCGGACACGTGTTTGTGGCGGATCGAGAGTTCACTGAAGACCAACAGGTTGCCTCGATGCACATCGAAGTCGACGTAGGCCCGCAGCACGTCGTTGAACGATTTCAGGTCTGTTTTCACGACCTGGACTCCGACATCGAAATCAGGGGAAGGTTTTTCGGGCCGAAATGTTCCGGTGAGGACGCTGCGCCCCGTCACTTTGATGACCGCATTGCCTCCTTGCCACTCGCGGAGCCTGGTCGTGAAGTTATCCACGTCGGCATTCACGTCTCCGACAAACACCCGGTAGGGAGGGGTGACGGCCTTATTCACGAAGCCGAATTCGCTGTCCAAGACCTTGCCTTGTGTGACATTCACGACCAGAAGCGGATTGTCTTTCACTTTCTTGGCCACCGCAACGGCTCCGTCCGGCGGGCCTCATCTCTTGGGTGATGACGATAGACATAGTCTGCCCTCACGCCTTCCAGACGAATATCCTGCACATCCGCCACCTGCCTCCACGGCGCATATTCGGCATGGCCCTTCGTGGTAACTTTGCCTCGATCGAGCTGCACATTGTAGCCACCGGCAAGGCCAATAAAATCCTGGAGCGCGAGATCGGCAAGCGTGAAATCCACGTTGAAGGCAGGAAGCGGTTTGGTCAGCACATTGGCATGGCCTTTGGCCTTGATATGGCCCCCTTGAGGAAGCCGTGCGTCCATGTTGATGGTGGAGGGATATACTTCGCCTTCGCCGCCTCGGTTGCTGATGTCGCAGGCTTCGAACCGGAGCTCAGTGAGTTTCACCGGCTGCGCCTTGGGATGATCGTAGTACGTGATCTGCGCCTGCTCGACCGTCAATTCGCTGATCCGCAATGGAAACTGGCTACGCACCATGTCCTGCCAGCCACTGGAGCGGGTCTCGTTGAGTTCTGTCTTGGCTTGGGGGCGCGTCACGGTGATGGACGGTCCGTCGAGGCGATGGGCGCTCACAATATTCCCCGTCAACAGTCCCCCTAACTGAACGCCGGCATGCCATTTCGGAATGTGGGCCATCGGAGGGTCGGGATGACGATTTTGAATGAGTGCCACGTTTTCGAGATCGAGCGACAGCGTCAGTGGATGCAGGTCGAGCTTGCCGATGCGCAGCGTGTAGACGTGGAGCGAAGCATTGGCCTTGTCTTCGATATATTTCCTTACCGGCTCATCCGCGATCGCTGCGACGAGTACCATCGCCATCACCAGGACGAACGCGATCGCGCCGACCCATAGGATCCAACGTGTGATTAGAGGACGAGTAGGCACAGGGCTGGTCTCTCGTGGTTGTCGGTGCGACCACCAACACGGTATCAGACCAGTGGAATCGTCCAACTCGGATGAACCCTAGTCCTGAGAACGCCAACAGAAATGACGTTCGACGAGGCGAAGGTGCGGCAACAATTCAATCTGATCATGGATGATGGGTTGGAAAGACGCTCTGCTTCACCGACAGGCCTCCCGTGCTCACGGTTGGGCTAACGATTCGCCGGGATGTGAATGATGGCCCGCCTGCCGTGGCGAGTACGTGGCTCCAGGTGCAACGTCTGGCCCTCGCCGATACCATGATGGAAACCCGAGTCATTACGAAGACGGGTATGACGGCTCTACCGCGTTCAAAAGGCTCTTCTTCGGATGATTCCCCGCGGCGTGGAGGCCGCAGGGTCTGACGAGGGCGGGGTGGAGGATACGGAGGGTTACCACTCTATTGAGGAAGTCGGCGTC
>JADYYH010000038.1 GCA_020853775.1 Nitrospira sp. | reverse complement strand
CCACTCGAGGTCAGCCGGGAGAACGGCCAACGCCGAATCTCGATCGAGGCGAACGTGCGGGGACGCGACGTCGGCAGCTTCGTGGCGGAAGCGCAGTCCAGGGTCCTGCAATCGGTGAAACTTAAGCCCGGATACCTCATGGTCTGGGGTGGCTTGTTCGAGCACCTCGATTCCGGCAGGGCTCGCCTGATGGTGGTGGTGCCCCTCACCTTCCTCCTCATCTTCGTTCTGCTGTTCATCACCTTCCGCTCCGTCGGGCAAGCTGCGCTGGTGTTCACCGGAATACCCTTCGCCATCACGGGCGGGATCCTATCGCTGCTTGCACGCGACCTGACGTTCTCGATGAGCGCTGGCGTCGGATTCATCGCCGTCTCGGGGGTGGCAGTATTGAACGGAGTCGTGATGATGGCGTTCATCAACCAACACAAGCAATCCGGCGTGGGTTGGGCTGAAGCGGTTCGAAGCGGAGCCTCGGCGAGGCTCCGGCCCGTGCTGATGACGGCGGCTGTCGCGAGTTTCGGTTTCCTGCCGATGGCGCTGTCGTCCAGTGCAGGTGCGGAGGTGCAGCGGCCATTGGCCACCGTCGTGATCGGCGGACTGGCGACCTCCACGCTCCTTACCCTGCTCGTGCTGCCGACAATGGTGTTGAGTTGGGAATCGAGAAAGGGGGATTGACGCAATGGCACGTCCCATTCAACCGGTTCTCAGGTACAAGATCGAAGGCATGGATTGCGCCGAAGAGGTCGGCATCCTCAGGCGGGAAATTGGCCCGATGGTCGGGGGTGACGACCGGCTCGCTTTCGATGTCCTGAACGGCGTGATGAGCGTAGCTGGTCTGGCCCCCGAAGATCAAGGACGGCTGATCGAAGCCATCGGGCGAACGGGTATGCGCGCTCGGCCCATCCTGCCGGCGCGGGTTCCGCACGAGTCCACATGGTGGGCACGGCGAGGCCGACTGGCGCTCACAGCAACCAGCGGCATCTTGACGTCCACAGCCTTTGCAGTTCACGTGCTGATTGAAGGCGGCCTCACTTTGGCGATCGGATCGGAGGGCTTGGGCCACGCTGAGGCGGCGCCGCTTGCGGCGCGGTTCCTCTACCTCCTGGCAATCGCGGCGGGGATCTACTTCGTCCTACCGAAGGCGCTCTTCGCCGTCCGGCGCGTGCGGCCGGACATGAATCTCTTGATGGTAATCGCGGTCCTTGGCGCGGTCATGATCGACGAGTGGTTTGAGGCCGCGACGGTCTCCTTCCTGTTCTCTCTCTCGCTCACGCTCGAGTCGTGGAGTATTGGCCGCGCCCGGCGCGCGATCGAGAAGCTTCTGGATCTTGCACCGGCGGTCGTCAGGGTGGTTGGGAGCGACGGTACAATCCAGGAGTTGCCGCCTGAGACCGTTCCAGTTGATTCACGGTTCGTCGTTCGACCCGGTGAGCGAATGCCGCTCGATGGCGAAGTGTTGGCTGGGACGAGCGATGTCAATCAGGCGCCCATCACGGGTGAAAGCCTTCCAGTTTCGAAAGGTCCAGGATCTCTCGTCTTTGCGGGGTCGATGAATGGCCAAGGCGTACTGGAAATCCGCTCCACCAAGCTGAGCGGCGACACGACCCTGGCCCGAATCATCCGCCTCGTTTCCGACGCGCAGCAGAAGAAATCCCCCTCCGAACAGTGGGTGGATCGATCTGCCCGTCATTACACCCCCGCGGTCATGGCACTCGCTTTGCTCGTTCTCGTCGTTCCAGTTCTGATGTGGGGCCAGCCCCTCGATCGATGGCTTTATCAGGCGCTCGTTCTGTTGGTCATCGCCTGCCCTTGCGCATTGGTCATCTCGACGCCAGTCAGTGTCGTCGCCGCGGTTGCAGCCGCCGCCCGGCACGGTGTCCTGATCAAGGGCGGGGCCCATATGGAAATCCCCGGCAGAATCAAGGCGATGGCATTCGACAAAACCGGTACGCTGACGGAGGGCAAGCCTGCGGTGGTGCAAGTGAGTGCTCTGAACGGGCATTCAGAAACTGAGTTGCTGGAGAGAGCCGCAGCCATGGAGATGCACAGCGATCATCCTTTAGCCGTCGCCATTCTTGAGTATTCAATCAGTCAGGGAGTCGCTGTTCAAGCCGCTTCGGATGTTCGGGCTGTCCCCGGTAAAGGAATTCGAGGCCGATTGGATGGCCGGGAGTTCTGGCTAGGCTCGCATCGTCTGCTGGAGGAACTTGGTCAGGAGACACCTGAGGTGCACGAGCAACTCGAATTGCTGTCCGCAACCGGCCACACGGTCGTCGTTGTTGGAAATGACGCGCATGTGTGTGGGTTCTTCGCCCTGGCGGACCGAATTCGACCTGAGGCCGCGACATCGATCAGACGACTCCGCTCGTTGGGTGTCGATCATCTGGTGATGCTGACTGGCGACAACCGAGGTACGGCGGAGGCCATTGCGAAAGAGGCCGGCGTGATTGAAGTCGAGGCGGAGTTGCTGCCTGAAGAAAAAGTGACCGCGGTGGAGAGCCTTGTGGGCAAACACCAGACTGTGGCGATGGTCGGTGACGGCATCAACGACGCACCGGCGTTGGCGCGCGCCTCGCTTGGCATCGCGATGGGAGCCGGTGGAAGTGATACGGCCATCGAAACCGCCGACATCGCGCTGATGTCGGACGACCTCACCAAGCTTCCCTGGTTGGTTCAGCACTCCCGGCGGATGCTGGCCATCATCCGCGTGAACATTTTTCTATCCCTGGCGGTGAAGGCGCTGTTCGTCGGACTCACACTTGCGGGTCACGCGTCACTTTGGGCGGCCATCGCGGCGGACATGGGCGTATCGCTACTCGTTATGGCGAATGCGCTAAGGCTACTTCGCGATAGCTGTCGGGCGGCCTGACTTGTTCCAGCCGGTACTAGGAGCGCACTAGCGCTCGCCACTTCGCCTGCGTCGGATTCTCCCGGAAACTGACTCTGAGTCGGGCTCTCGTCGCCGCTCCAAAATGTAACGCACCGGCAACCCTTCTGGGCGCCGGTGCGTTACAGGTGATTCAAATG
>JADYYH010000037.1 GCA_020853775.1 Nitrospira sp. | reverse complement strand
TAGCGCAGAGGCGGTGGGCCACAGGAAGAGGGGCCTGGACCAGCAAATCCCCACCAAATTCCCGCTGGTGATCAGCTCAGGACCAGCGTGCCGAATGCAAACGGGAATTAATCAGACCTTCCCTAGCTCTCGACGAGGTGTTTCGCCTGGCAGACAGCGAGCACTGTTTGAAGGTCCGCTGTGAGCTATGCTCGTAGCGGAACGAGTTGCGCTGCTGAGGCAAGCGAAGCGTTGGCCGGTCGAACTTCCGTCCGAAGCGACGCAGGCCATTTCGGCCCGTCGCTACGCCCCGTGGCACTTCTTGAATTTTTTCCCGCTTCCGCAGGGGCAGGGATCGTTGCGGCCGGTCTTATCTGCCTGGCTCTGGGCCGGTTGCGGCGTTGGTTCGTCGCTGCGGTTAAGGACCATGCGTGGCGGTGGGATCGGTTCAGGTGCGGGAGGCGGCGGCTGTTCGCCTCGCACGGCTTGCACGCGGAACATGCGCTCCAGCACATCGGACTTGATGCGCTCCATCATGGAGGAGAACATGTCGAACCCTTCGCGTTTGTACTCGATCAACGGATCCTTCTGTCCGTATCCACGCAGGCCGATGCCGTCTCGTAAATGGTCCATGCCCAGCAAGTGATCTTTCCAGTGGTGGTCGATCACTTGGAGCAGCAGCATCTTTTCCAGGTAGCGCATGAGCTCAGAGCCGAGTTCCTGCTCCTTGTGATCGTAGGCCTTCCGGACCTGGGTCTGAATTTCCTCGATCATCGCGTCACGGCCGACATCCTTGAAGTGATCGGCGACGCTGCCTTTCTCTTGGGTGATGTCGAGGGCGAACTGTCCCTGCAGGGCTTCTCCGAGACCGTTGTAGTCCCACTCTTCCTGGTATTGATCGACTGGACAGTAGGTCTCGACGAAGGCATTCACTAGATCCTTCATCATGTCGTGAATGTCTTGCTGGATGTGCTCCCCCGCCAGGACGGCATGCCGGTGCTGGTAGATCACTTCCCGTTGCTTGTTCATGACGTCGTCGTATTCGAGGAGCTGTTTGCGGACTTCGAAGTTGTGCGCCTCGACTTTTTTCTGGGCGTTCGCGATGGCGCGTGTGACCATGCCATGTTCGATCGGCACGCCTTCTTCCATCCCGAGCTTGAGCATCATCTGCGAGACACGTTCGGAGGCGAAAATCCGCATGAGATCGTCTTCAAGCGACAGGTAGAAACGCGAGGAGCCCGGATCGCCTTGACGGCCGGCCCGGCCACGGAGCTGGTTGTCGATGCGGCGGCTTTCATGCCGCTCGGTGCCGAGAATGTGCAAGCCTCCCGCCGCGACCACAGCCTGCTTGTCTTTCTCGCAATCGGCCTTGATCTCGTCGAAGATTTCCTGTTTCCGTGCGTCCGTCAACGTGTCGTCTTGATAGAGAATGCGCTTGAAGAGGAAGTCGGCGTTGCCGCCCAAGAGAATGTCCGTCCCTCGGCCGGCCATATTGGTGGCGATGGTCACCGCGCCGTTGCGGCCGGCTTGCGCAATAATCTCCGCTTCCTTCTCGTGAAACTTGGCGTTCAGCACGTTGTGCTTGATACCGTTGCGACTCAAATACCCGGCGAGACGCTCGGATTTCTCGATGGAAATGGTCCCGACCAGGACCGGTTGTCCGCGCTCGTGGCAGTCCTTGATTTCCTCGACGATGGCCGTAAACTTTTCTTTTTCCGTGCGGAAGACGACGTCGGCGTAGTCCTTGCGGATCATGGACCGGTTGGTCGGGACGACGTTGACGTCCAGATTGTAAATCTTGGCGAACTCTCCCGCTTCCGTGTCGGCGGTGCCGGTCATGCCCGCCAGCTTCTTGTACATGCGGAAATAATTCTGGAAGGTGACGGAGGCCAAGGTCTGGTTCTCATTGGCGATCTTCACGCCTTCTTTGGCTTCCACGGCCTGGTGCAGTCCGTCGCTCCAGCGGCGGCCTGGCATCAACCGGCCGGTAAATTCGTCGACGATGATGACTTCCCCATCTTTCACCACATAGTCCACATCGCGCTTATAGAGCGCATAGGCCTGGAGCGCCTTGACGACGTGATGCACCAGATCCATGTGTTGCAGGTCGTAGAGGTTATCCACGCCCAACAGCTTCTCTACACGGACGTTGCCTTCTTCCGTGAGCGAGGCCGTCTTGGTTTTTTCTTCGATCGTGTAGTCGTGCTCCGGCTTGAGCTGCGGAATGATCGAATTGATGCGGTAGTACAAGTCGGTGGTTTGATCCGTCGGGCCGGAAATGATCAAGGGGGTGCGCGCTTCGTCGATCAGGATGCTGTCGACTTCGTCCACAATGGCAAAGTGGAGCGGGCGCTGAACGCACTGGCTCAAGTCGCTGACGATCAAATTATCGCGCAGGTAGTCAAAGCCGTATTCGTTGTTGGTACCGTAGGTGATTTCGGCGCGATAGGCCTCATGCCGAGTACAAGGACGGAGATGTTGCAGTCGTTTATCCGCCGCCTCGTAGGTCGGATCGTAGAGAAAGGACGCATCGTGCTGGATGATGCCGACCGTAAGGCCGAGCGCATGATACAGCTGGGCCATCCAGGAGGCGTCGCGTTTCGCCAGGTAGTCGTTGACCGTGACCAGATGGGCGCCCTTCCCTTCCAATGCATTCAGATACAACGGGAGGGTGGCGACCAGCGTTTTGCCTTCACCGGTCTTCATTTCGGCGATTCGACCCTTGTTCAGGATCATGCCGCCGATCAACTGCACGTCGAAGTGGCGCATGTTCAAGCGCCGGCGGGACATTTCGCGGCAGACGGCAAAGGCCTCGGGCAGAATGTCGTCGAGCCCTTCACCATCCTGGAGACGCTTTTTGAATTCTTGCGTTTTCTCGGCCAGGGCTTGATCGGAGAGGGGCGTGAGGTTGGATTCCAGCCCGTTGATCCGCTCGACGATCGGGCGCAACGCCTTGATCTCGCGATCGTTTTTACTGCCGAATATGATGTTCAGGACTTGGGTCAGCATGCAGACGTACCTTCATTCTCACGAGCCCTCCACTTGGCAAAGCTCGCCTCACGGGCATGGACTCGGCCGCGGAGTATACAGGAATTCATCATCGAATCCTACCGAAACCGCGGCGACGGTCTCAACTCCTTCCCGATGGATGACTGCGACGCGGGGCTCCTCGTTGCTTTCGGAGGCGCTCAGATCTATAGTGGGTCCCACCACTTCGCCGACTCTCTCGGCGACGTCACCCACGGATTCCATTGCGGATTTCCATGTGGCACAGGGCCAGCCGTTCCCGTTATCTTCTCACGAGCCTTCCACTCTTGTGTCTGGCCCTGTTTGTCACCTCTATTACCGAGTCGTCAGCCGCCTCTAACGTTTCGACAGAATCGGCGCGCCGCAGTTATGAGCGGGGAGTAGCCCTCTTTCGCGAAGGCAACGCCGACGGCGCCATCGACGCCCTGAAGAAAGCCCTCGCGCAAAATCCCAAATTGGCTGAAGCGTACCATGTGTTGGGGCTGGTCTATTTTCAAAGCAAACGGAATCCCGATGACGCCATTCAAGCCTATAAGCAGTCGTTGAAACTGGGTGCGCCATCGGCCGAGATTCTCAACGATCTTGCCGACGTGTATCTGGCTCAGGGGCGGGGGAACGAGGCGGAGCAGGTGCTGCGGCAGGTGCTGGACATCGCGCCGGGCAATGAAGAAGCGCATCTGGATCTGGCACGGCTCTATGAAGAACGGCATGACCGCGCGAACGCCGTCAAGATGTACCAATCCCTCCTTCGCATGCGGCCGGACCATGCGGAGGCGCTCTATCACTTGGCGAGTTTCTCCGACAGCCAAGGCGACCTCAAGCAGGCCCGCGACTATTTGTCCCGTCTCACGCAAGCCAATCCCGGACATGCCAACGCCTGGTATCTCCTGGGGCGTCTCGCCGAACGGGGCAATGACCTGAACGCCGCGGCCGCCGCATTCAAAGAGGCCATTGCAGTGAAAGCGGATCTGGTCGACGCCCATTACAATCTTGGATTCGTCTATCGGAGCCAGGGACTGCTGGCCGAAGCCGAGCGGGAATTTCTCGAGGTGATTCGCTATCGCCCTGAGTACGCCGAGGCCCACTTAAACTTGGGGATGGTCTACACCAGCTTGAACCGGCTGGACGAGGCCGAGCGAGAGCATGAACGGGCGGTGGCGCTGAAACCCAACTCGGCGGAGGCCCACTACAATCTCGGGGTGTTTTACGAACTCCACCGGAAAGACATGGGGCGGGCGTTGGCGCAATACCGTCGGTATCGTGACTTGGGCGGGCGAGATGAACGGGTGGAACGCATTATCGGTGTCGGCGGGCCGTAGTCGTCAGGGCCACACTGGGCGAAAAGTTGCGTTGACGCTCCCTCGGCGAGTTTGCTAGCATGCGCGCCAGGTTCTCGTTCTTAACTATGCGAAGTTCCCGCTTTCATAGCATCGTCTGGGTTGTCGTCTTTGCCGTCGTGGCCCTTCTGGCGGTCACGACCGGCAGCGCGGTCGCGCACGAGCTCCAGCATGCCGCGCATCACGGTGCGGGAACGCACGGCTCAGGCATTTGCGCTTGGATGTGCGCCACGGCTGGCGTGCATGTGGTCACGTCGGTTCATGCAACCCATGTGTTGGCGCTGTCCGGCGATGCGTCGTTCCTGTCCGGCATAATACGTCTCTCTCAGTTATCCTCTCTGTGTCATTCGCGCGCTCCCCCTGTGTCTCTCTGATTCCACGTCTCCCTTGTTGTGCATAGTCTTGCTCCGCGACTGCGAGTCGAGGAGCCTGAATCGAACAGTCGAGCGAGGTCTCTCGCATGCTGTGGGTGCATTCTTCCTTTCGAGGGTCGTTCTGCGACGGGTCCCTATCCCGCCGGGATCGTGCTCGGCGCCTGGCGTGGAGACCGGATCTCGTGAACGGTCAGGAATGGGGCGGCATCCATTCCTGCGTGAAGCGTTGAAGGAGTCATGAACATGCAAGTGAACCAGTGGATGTTCCGTATGGGAGTGTGCGGGCTTGCCGGGTTGGCGTGCCTGTTCACGGCCCCGGTTGTTTCGGCCGCCGATGCGAAGGCCGAAAAGACCTTTACCATTGCCGTGACCGATGCCCAGGGTATTGAAACCGAGCTGAAGAACGGCATTTTCTATTGGGAAGAAAAAATGAGTGAGACCTCGTTCGTGCCGCATGAGCTGCGGCACCTGCCCTCCAAGCGCGGCACGGCGACGGTCAATATCAAGTTCGATCAGATCAAGCAGATCGAGTTGAAGCCGGGTGCCGACAAGGCCGCGCCGGCCATGACCGTCACCTTGGCCAACGGGAAAAGCGGGGAATTTGTCCCCGCCGTGGTGAATGGCAGCTTCAAGGGCGAGTCCGATTTCGGGCAGGTCGAGGTTCCGATCGGTTCACTCTCCAAGGTGGTGTTTAAGTAAGCGCATTACGCAGCGTATCGAAAGGGGCCGTTCCCATGGATAACGTCTTAGTCGGACATTCAGGGCACACGAACCAATCCGTCACAGGCTGGGGGGCATCGCTGGTGTTTCACGCCTGCCTTGCGCTGGTGGCCTTTGGTCTCCTGCCGAAGATGACCGTCATGATGGAACAGGAACCGTTCAAGTGGGACGTGGCCCTTGTGGAAGCGCCTCGCGAGGTGACACGTCAACAAGAAGCGGCCCCTGCTCCGGTTCCTCAGGTCCAACCGCCTGCGCCGACTCCGGTGAAACCCCGGCCTCAGCCGGTGCGTGCTGTGGAACCGCCTCCTCAACCGGTGCAACGCCAGGTGGAAACCAGAGTCCTGCCGCAAGCGGTCCAACGTGACGTGCAGCCGGTCGTCGAAACGGTGCGTCCGCAAGAACAGATCCAGCCGAAGCAGGACGTCGTCCAGATGCAGGCGAAAGCCATCGAACCACACGAGGTCGTAAAGACGGAACCGGTGCTGCAAGCGGCGGCTCCGGCCGAAGTGCAGCGTGAAGCCGCGCCGGTGGTCGAGCAGCAGGTCATGGAAGCGGCCCCGGTGACGGCCCAGACCTATCAGGCACAGCAGGCCGTCAGCGCACCGGCGGTGGTTGAAACGGTTCCCGAGCCAGTGATGACCGCCAGTGCATCGGTGGTGCATACCCCGCCAGCCGTGGAAGCGGTTGCAGCAGCGCCGGCCCCGGTCGATCCCGCGCCGGCCATGGAACCGGTTGCCGCGGCTGTCAGTGAGCCGGTGGCCGCACCTCCGGCCCCGGTGGAAGCGGTGGTGGTGCCGCCTGCGCCGGTGCCGTCACTGTCGGAGGCGGATCCGGCTACCTTGCGGGAACATCAGGTCGTGGCTCAAGCGGCTGTCGCGCGACCGGCGGCGAAGGCTGATTACGGGTGGCTAGCGGAATCGCTGCATCGTCGCATTATTGAATTGCGACACTATCCAAGCACGGCGCGTTTGAATGGATGGGAAGGCAAGGTGGTCCTGAAAGTGTCGATTCGCAACGATGGACAGCTCAAGAGTGTTGAAGTCGTCAAGAGTTCGGGCCACGAGTCGCTGGACCAAGCTGCGATGGAAGCGGTGCGGCGAGCCTGCCCCCTGCATATGAAACATGAACTGACGGCTCCGATGGTCGTCTTGCATTTGCCGGTCAGTTACAGTTTGAACCGGTAGCCAGCAGGGTGGTGAACAGGGGCTCAGCGTTGTTCTCGTGGCGCTCAACGGCTCAACGTACGAGAGTACGCCTCGCCGTCTCGCTTGCTGCGGCCTCGCTGGATGACCATGTTGACCATCTTCCGGACCGTGATGAAAGAGTACGCAGCTGGACATGGATAGATTACGACAAGCTCAGCGACCGGTACGCGTTATTACCTGCGTGGGGGATTCTCGCGGCCTGGTGGATTGTGATGGGCTACGTCTGGGCCGGAGAGGGGCATGGGAGCGGCTCCGATTCTCCTGGCACTCTACCGGATCGAGGAGCTTCAGCGGCAGCGCGATCGTATTGAGCGGGAGTTACCTCAATTGAAACAGCAGCCGGAAGGCGTCAGCCGATCGTCTGTGCCCAGGTCAGAATTGAGCGAACAGCCCACCCGAACCCTGAAGGAGTCCATGGAGTCGGTGCCAGGGGTGGTGGTCTTTCCGGGAGCCGGGGGGCGAGCTGTCGATCTCTCCATCAGGGGGTTGGGAACATGAATGTCATCGCGAACAGAGGGCCGGCCTTGATGAGACGATCTGACCACAACCTCGGCGGACTGTTGGCCCTCGGCTTTGCTCTGGTTTTCCCTGTGGCTGCCGCGCAGGCTGCCCAAGCGGGACCCTTCGAGCTCGGCCCAAAGGTTGTGACCGAGCATAAGGTGAAGAGCGTGGTGGGGCCCTCGGTGCAAATCGACGATGCCGGGGCACTCTCGCTGGCCTGGATGGAAGAGGATAAGGAGGTGCGGTCGGTTCTCTACGCCAAGAGTACGGCGCCGGACGGGCCTATGGGAGCGCCCGTGCGCATCAACCGTCCGGACGATGTGCCTTATTGGCGCCAGGAAGCGCCGGCTCTGGTCGCGCAGGGAGACGAGGTGGTTGTCACCTGGGGATTGGCCCATCCGAAAGCTACCCCGCAGCAGCCGTTTGCGACGGAACTCCGCTTGAGCCGCTCGTCCGATGGCGGACGAACCTTCCAGCCGTCGATCGTGGTCAATGACGATCCCGGCGTCATCCAACATACCTTCGATGCGCTCCATCGCGATGCGGAGGGCCGGCTGCATCTGTCGTGGATCGACGGGCGCGAAGGGAAGAAAGATCCCGGGACCTATGTCGCGCGATCGTTGGATCAGGGGCAGACGGTGACGAGTAATCGCAAAGTGGACGAAGGCACCTGCGTCTGTTGTCGTACGGCGGTGACCAGTGGTCCCGATGGCATGGTCTACGTGGCTTGGCGAAAAATCTTCGAAGGCAACGTGCGGGAGACCGTGGTGGCGCGATCCCTCGATCACGGCGAGACGTTTGAAGGCCCGGTGATTGTCGGCCATGACAAATGGGTGTTTCCGGCCTGTCCGCACCGGCCGGCCTCGATGGGCGTGGACCGGCAGGGACGTTTATATGTGGTTTGGTATACGGAAGGGACCGATGAAATCCCCGCGGTCTATCTGGCCTTTTCCGATGACCGGGGCCGGACGTTTTCACCGAAGCAGCAGTTGAATGTCTCCAAGAACACCTTTCCCGACCATCCGCAGATCGCGGTCGATCCTGAAGGGCGGCTGGTCGTGATCTGGGAAGAGCAGGGACCGGTCAAACGCGATGTGGTGATGAGCGCGTCCACCGATCGTGGAACGACCTTCTCGGCGCCGCAGAAATTGAATGAGCGAAAAAGTCAGACGCCGGTGGTGGCCGTGAATCGGCATGGCGTCTTTGCCATGGCCTGGATGGAACATGGGATGCCCGGCCATAAAATTGTCACGCAGACCTTGCGGATGCCGTCCGTCACGGCGGCGGCTGCTGGCCAGTAGATGGGAATGCGCGTCTGATGCGATCGCGATGTGTGCAAACCTTCGCCCTCTGTGTCGCCCTCGGACTCTGGTTCGGTCCAGCGTCAGCTGACGACCGGCTGGCGGCGCTGAAGGTGGGACGGGTCGCGCCGGGGACCACGGCGGCGGCGTTTGAGCTCACGTCCCTGGGGGGAGGCTCGGTCGGCCTGGCGCAGTTGAAGGGAAAAGTCGTCGTGCTGAACTTCTGGGCCACCTGGTGCGGCCCCTGCAAAGAAGAAATGCCGGCCTTCGAGCGATTGCGGCAGCAGCTGGATCCCGAACGGTTTGTGCTGCTCACGATCACGACCGATCTGCAACGCGAGGGCATCAGACAGTTTCTCACCAACCTCCATGTGCAGCTACCCGTCTTGTTCGATGAAGACCAAGCCGTCTCTCAAGCCTACCTCGTGCGGGCCTTGCCGACGACCGTGTTTATCGACCAACAGGGTATGTTGATCGGTCGCGCCGTCGGGCCCCGCGACTGGGATGCGCTCCATGCCGTGCAGGCGTTGCAGCGTCTGATGCCATGATGCGTGTGACGAAACTCCCTGTCGGACTGGCTGTCGTACTGGCGGGGCTTTACTTAGTTCTTGCCGTCTTCTCCGTCGCCTGCGTGTTCGATCATGCCGATCCGAAACCGGCCGCCCATCACCATGGCGAAACGGTCTCTCATTCCAGCTTCTGTGCCTGGGCCTGTCAGGCGAATCCGACCTCGGACGCCGGCCCCGTAGCCTTCTTGCTCCAGCCATTTTTCGTGGCGACGCTGTTCGTCGAGAACAGCCATTCCATCATCGCGGGCGGCGGCGGCTTCCACACTGCCTCGCGCGCGCCGCCTCTTCAGTCGTAATTTCTAATTCTTTTTCATATCGCTAGATCATCTAGCTTCTCTTCTCGTCCGTTCAGACAGGGGCGCGAGGGGATGGTCTCTTCTGTCGTGTGCACAGTTGTGCCGGGAGGATGTGTATGTGGGCCCGCCGTGATGCGTTCAAACTTCATGCCGTTCTATGTGGTGCCTTGTTGTCAGCTATGCCGATATCCCTCCCCAGCTCGTTTGCGCAGGAGGGGACGGGGGCCGAAACCGTCGTGGAGAAAAGCGCTCGGGAGCGCGACCTCCGGGATCAATTGCAAAACATTCTTCGCGAGCTGGAGGAGTTGCAGCAGCAACCGGCGGCCGGCGCGGTGGTCACGCCGGTGAAACCGGTTCAACCGGCGGCGGTGGACGAATCGTCATCGGCGGTCGCCGCGGAGCCGATTCCGCAATATGAGCTGTCCGATGTGAGTATCGTCAGCAATCGCGTGCAGCGACGACCGGAGGGATTGTCGTTGTCCTCGACGGAACAATCGGAGACGGAGTCGCAGCCCACCAGGACGATGAAAGAATCGATGGAGTCCCTCCCCGGTGTGGTGCTGCGGCAGGCCAACGGCCCGCGCGACTTCAGCATGATGATCCGCGGCCAGGGTGCCAAAACCACCTTCGCCGTGCGCGACATCAAGATGTACGAAGACGGCTTCATTCAAACGCAGTCGGACGGGTTGTCGCGGTTGGACATTCACGATCCCTGGTTCATGCGCAGCGTGGAGGTGGTGAGAGGCGCGTCTTCGTCGCTCTATGACAACTACGCCTTGGGCGGCATGGTGCATTTCCGAACGAAACGCGGGAGTGATATCAACGGCGTGGAAACGTTTTTAAGCGGCGGGTCGTTCGGGTACCACAAGGAAGGTCTTGCAGTCGGCCAGCAGTTCGAAAATCTCGATGTGTCGTTGTTTGTCAGCAACGTGGCGGAAGACGGGTTCATCAGAAACAGCAATTACACCACGCAGACCATGAACCTGAATTTTCGCTTCAAGATCGACGACAAGCAGAATTTCTACTTCAAGGCCATTACGAACTGGCTCGATGCCCGGGTGCCGACGCGATTGACCCAGGGGCAGTTCAACGCCGATCGCCGGCAGGCGGGCGGAACGAACGTCGTGTGTAACGCCAACACCTGTAGCGATGCCGAGCGGTTGGCGCAGCGGCGATTGGACCGCCGGACGATCATCGGCGGGATCTACGAGCGACAGATCAACGCCAACACCGTGTTGACGATCGAGGCCGATTACGATGTGAAGGATATCAACCAGACCTTCTCGCAAATCAGCGACAACGTGAATCCGAACTACAAACATTATGCCGATTTGCGGCACGACGGGCGGCTCTTCGACATGCCGTTGCGGAGTTATGTCGGGTTCTTTCTGAACAATATGGAGCAGGAATCTCAGACCTTTCAGAATCTCGCGGACGGCTTCGGCACCCGCGGGGCGCTCCTCCAAAATTCGCGCGGTACGATCCGCAACGTGGGCGGTCGCATCCGGGAGGAACTGGAGTTCATCCCGAAGGTCACCTTCGCAGCCGGGTTGGGATTCGAGCAATCGCAGTTGAGCGTGCAATCGATCGGCTACACAGGCGGTGCGGTGAGCAGCCGGGCGGGCGCCGAACGGACGTACACCAATTGGGCGCCGGAAATGTCTGTCACGTGGAAGCCGACGGACGAGCAGCGCCATTGGGTGCGGGCCTCGACGGGATACGGTATTCCCGGATTCGGCAATCTGTTGCGAGATCCGGTGACGGGGCAGCCCGGTACCAACTTCGATTTGAAGCCGCAGAAGAACCTGAATTTTGAACTCGGTACCGAGTCCAAACTCACCAAGACCTTGACCGTGCAACTCGTGGGGTTCTGGACCTTCTTCAAGGATGAAATCATCACGCAGGCGGTGTCCGGGACGAACACAGCCTCGGTGAACGCCGACTCCTCGCAGTACAAGGGAATCGAGGCCTTCTACGATTGGCGTCCGATGGAAGGGCTGCGATTGTCCGGTGCCTATACCCATATCGAAGCGAAGTATGTCAACTTCGCCGACCGCCTGAACACCGCTGCCGGGCTCCTCGTGCGGGACGGCAACAAAGTGCCCAATGTGCCGACCGACGTGTTCAACACCAAGGTGGCCTATGACCATGCGGCGACCGGCTGGGGCGCCTGGGTCGAGGGGAGTTACTACAACAGCTACTTCCTGAACAACAGCAACACGTTCGGTATTCCGTCGTACATGATCGCAAACATCAATGTGCACAAGAATGTCGATCTCAAGAACAGCTGGTTCCGGTTCGCCAAGTTCTATGTGGAAGTGGACAACATCGCCGACAAGAAATACGCCACCTCCGGGCAGGTGATCGGCGGAGAAACCGCCGGGGCTGCCGCGCTGCAACAGGCGTTTTTTGCCGGGTATGGCCGGGCGATTTACGGCGGGGTGACGTTCGGTTTGTTCTAACCATGTGGCGTGAGCGGCAGCGTGGAATGTTGCCGCTCGCGCACCTACTTCAAAGGAGATTGCGATGAACAAGCAACTCTTGCGTGTCGGAGAAGCGGCGGATGTGTTGGCGGTAAGCCGGTGGACGATTTATCGCTGGGTAGAAGACGGTCGATTGGAAGGCACCAAGATCGGCCGCGGCAGCCTCCGGGTCTTTCGCGCGTCGCTGGACCGGCTGGTCCAACGCAACAAGACGCATGAACTGAACCTCAGTCTGTGACGAACAGGGGAATGGCGCCGCGAACGACCGTCAGGGGATTCGCGGTTAGTAGCACGCGAGGCACGACCCTCATGTGGTCTCTGCTCGCGTTGGTGCTGATCGCGCACGCGTCCGGCTGCGCAAGGGGTGCGGGCTTTCCAACCGTGCCGGCGGCAGAGCACTATGCCTTCGTTAACGGCCGGTGGTTCGACGGGGAAGGATTTCAACCCGCTACCTGGTATTCGACCGAGGGACGCCTGACAAGGAAACTGCCGTCGGGGCCGATTCAGACCGTGGATCTTGCGGGCCTCTACATCGTCCCGCCGTTCGGAGAGGCGCACAACCACAATGTCGAAGGGCGGTGGAATATGCAGGCGGTTGTGCAGCGCTACCTGCAGGACGGCGTGTTCTATGTGAAGAATCCCAACGACGTGCGCGACTTTGCCCTGCAGATTCGACAGTCCCTCAATGTGCCGACGAGTATCGATGCGACCTTTGCCCATGCCGGCCTCACGGGGCGCGGCGGGCATCCCGTGGCCTTATACGAAGATGTGTTGCGCGTGGGACGGTATGAGCCGGCGGTGGGGCCGCTCGAACGGGGGTGGTTCGAGAATCGGGCATACGTCGTGGTCGAGACAGAGGCCGAGATCGAGGCCAAGTGGCCGCTGGTCATGAGCGGCCGCCCGGATTTTCTCAAAGTGTATCTGGTGCATTCTGAAGACGATGGCAGATCGGCAGGTGGACGGCCCGGTCATCACAGGCAAGGACTGCATCCTGCGTTGGTACCCGGCATTGTCGCGAGGGCGCATGCGGCCGGGCTTCGCGTGACGGCCCATGTCGAAACGGCGGCAGATTTTCGACAGGCGGTTCGAGCCGGCGTCGATGAACTGGCGCATGTGCCGGGCTGGTTGATTCAAGGTGTGGACGATGCGGAACGTGCCAGGCTGACGGAGGATGATGCGCGATTCGCGGCGGAACGGAAGGTGCGTGTCGTGACCACGAGCGTGGCCGGAAGCGCCATGCCGTCGATCGGAGGGCATCATCCGCATGGCCAGCACGAGGGGCCTGCATCCGAACCGAGCGACCATCACCAACCGGCCCCAGCTGAGTCGGAGGGACAGGTATTGAAAGACAATCTCCGTCTCCTTCATCGCGCGGGAGCGGCTGTGGTGATCGGCAGCGACCATGCCGACACCTCGCTGGCCGAAGTGCTGCATTTGCGCACATTTCACCTCTTCGACAACCTCACGTTGCTCAAGATGTGGTGCGAAGCTACCCCGGCTGCCATTTTCCCGGAACGAAAAATCGGACGGTTTGCGGAGGGATACGAAGCCAGCTTTCTCGCGCTGGCCGGCAATCCCATTGAAGATTTTACGCAGGTACAGGCCATCCGTCGCAGATTCAAACAGGGTGTGCCGCTGGACCATTTCGTCGGTCCTGATGCTGCCTCTTTAGGAACCGGGCAGAGTTCCCACTAGGACGTCCCAGTCGGAACGGACGCCATTTACGATAATCGTGTAGGTCTACATTCATTTGCGCAGAAGGAGTTGAACGATGAAGTCAGTTGAGCAGTGGAGAAAAGGAGTGTGGAGGGCCTGCCTGGTCATCGCGTTGGTGCTGGCCATGGATGGGTCTGTCGTGTGGGCGGCTGACGAACCCTCTGATCAAGACGCGCCGGTGATCGTCGTCGAGCCGGTCGAGGTAAAGGGGAAGCGGATCGAAAACGTGGAGGATGTGAAGCAGGAATTTGCGCGCCGTCCCGGCAGCAACATCCTCATCGAAGAGAAGCAGATTACGGAGTCACGCGCGATAAATTTGCAAGACGTCCTGCAATTCTCACCGGGGGTGCGGTTTCAGTCGCGCTTCGGGGCCGATGAAGGACAGTTTCAAATTCGCGGCACATCCTTGCGCAATAATTTTCATCATCGCGGCATCAATATTCTGATCAACGGAATTTTCTTCGGCGATGCCGACGGGTTTTCCGATTTTGAGTCGATCGACCTCCTGGCCTATGAACGCATCGAGGTCTACAAGGGCGCCAATGCGCTGCGGTACGGCGCGAACAGCATCGGCGGTGCCATTAACTTCGTGCCCCGCACCGGCTACAGCGCCTCCACCTTGCAAATGCGCATGCTCGGCGGCAGTTTCGGCATGGTGAGCGGGCAGGTGTCGAGCGGCAAAGTGCTGCAGCCCTTCCAGGTGGGCAACATGAGCGCGACGATGGACTACTACATCAGCGTGTCCGGCAATCGCCAGGATGGATTCCAGGATAACAGCCAGCAGGCCCGGGAGCGCATCAATGCCAACATCGGCCTGCAACTCGGCAACCATCAGGAAATCCGCGCGTACTTCCTGCAGGCGAACGTGGCGGAACGTATCCCCGGCTCCTTGACCAATCAGCAGCTGTTTTTCAACCGGCAACAGCCCGGCGGACAAAGTCCTCCCGGCACGCCTCCCTTCTTTGCCTGTAACCTGAACAACCAAGTCTGTAATTATGGCCGGTACTATACCCTGCAGCGTATCGGGATCGCCTATCACAATGAGTTCGCGCCGAATCAGTACTTCGAGATCATTCCCTATTTCTCGAATCAATATGTGGATCATCCGATTTTCCAGACGATCCGACAGGAAAACAATAACGTCGGTGGCGAGTTTCGTTACGTGAATTCAAATTCCCTGTTCGGGAAGAACAACTCGTTCGTCATGGGGGTCCAGCCGCGGTACGGCAACCAGCGGCAGCAGCGGTTTGTGAATATCAACGGCAGCATCGGAGCCCTGACGCAGAACTACACGGCGAAGACGACCTATTTCGGGCTGTATGCAGAAGATGCGTTCGATGCCACGAAGGATTTGACGATTGTGATCGGCGGCCGGTGGGATTATACGGCGCGCCAAGCGACCGTGGACAACTTCGGCCCGGCCGGCAATCCATTCAATCCCAATACGCCGTCCACGCCGACCGGCACCAATCGACCGCTGCAGCACTTCGATGCGATCAGTCCGAAAATCGGCTTCGTGTATCGCACGACGCCGACTTCGCAATTGTATTTCAACGCCAGCCGGGCTTATGAGGCGCCGCTCAATCTGGAGCTGCTCTCTTCGGTGAATGCGAACGGCCGGCCGAATACGGGATTTCTCAACCTTGACGCGCAACGGGCCTGGCAATTGGAGCTCGGCCACCGAGGAACGTCGGCCAATAAGCGCTACAACTGGGACCTCACGGTCTACAATCTCGAGATGCAAAAGGAGATTCTGGCCTCGATCATCAACAATCAAGGCACCTTCCAGAATGCGAACGGCACCAGGCACACCGGTGTGGAGGCGGGCGGCGGCATGGTGTTGAAGAAGGGATTGTTCGCGCAGGGCGGTGCCGGTAAGGAAGACAGCCTGCAGACCCGTGTGGCCTATACCTGGTCGCGCTTCAAGTTCACCGACGATGTGCGGGCGGGTGGAGGAGTCGGTCCCAGCGTGCTCATTGCGAAGGACGGGAACACGGTTGCCGGCGCGCCGGAACACAGCCTGAACGTGGAGTTCCGGTATGACCATCCGTCTGGCTGGTGGATTGCGCCGAATGTCGAGTGGTCGTTGTCGGGATTCTATACGGACTACCAAAACACCATCAAGAATCCTTCCTATGCGCTCATCAATCTGCGGTCAGGGTGGAACGTCGATGAACATTGGACGCTCTTCGCCGAAGGGCGGAATTTGACCGACAAGACCTATGCCGGGGCAGTGGTGGTGAATGATCAATTCAACCGGTTTGCCAACGCCGGTTTGGGCATCAGCGCGTTCGGCGGCGTGGAGTATAAGTTTTAGATTGATGTGCAGCATGCCGATGCGGGGGCTCATCAGCAGGTGAGCCCCCGCATCGAGCCTTCGGCGGCACCAGGCAACCCTTGGGTAGCCCCGGCGTGCGTAAAAAAACGCGATAGACGACCGTCACGCGAACATGTGATAACTGAGTCCGTCGGGTACTCCCCGGATGGGCATGTCCTGGTAATTGTAGGGATAGACCGTGCCGGCCATTTACGGACTTGTCACTGTTCTGCTACTGGTCTGGAGCATGGTACCGGTGTACGCCGAGCCAGGCTCCGCTCCTCCGCCCACTGCAGCGTTTGCTTTTCTGCCTCGTATCGAATCCATTCAACTGTCTCCTTCGGGCCGGCATTTGGCCGTGCTGCGCAACCACGAGGGCCACACCATTCTCGAAACCCAAACTGTTTCGGGACAAGATATGCGCCGTGTCGTCTCGACGGACAATCGTGAGCACATCATCACCTGGTTTCGTTGGGTCAATGATGAGCGGCTGCTCGTGAGTATCCGGTTCGCGGCGACGAAGAATGCAGACGATACCATCGAAATGCGATTGTTGGCAGTGAACCGGGACGGCACGGAAGAGACCCCTAATTTGCTCAAGCAGAGCTCCCTTTCGTCGATTTTCGGAAAAAAACACGTTCCTCAATTTCAGGATCAACTCGTTGGTACGATTCCCGGGGATCCCAGGCATGTGTTGCTTGCCCTCGATCGGGAGCATCCCGATGCTCCCGATGTGTACAAGGTGGATGTCTACTCGGGTGATCGGCAATTGGTCCAGGCGAATCCCAGTTCGAAACCGGATGGCAGCGCGATTGCGCATTGGATTGCTGACCGGACCGGAGCAGTGCGGGCGGGGGTCGGCCAATTCCAGACCGCGGTGCATGCGATTGCCAGGCTGCCGGAGTCCAGCCTCTGGCGCGAACTGGCCGACTATGACCTGGCCAAAGAAACCGGACTCGTGCCGTTGGCCTTCGATGCCGATCCCGCCTGGTTGTATGTGCGGGATCAGCATCGGGGCAAGGCGGCGATTTTTAAGCTCAATGTCGTGGACCGCGCGGCAGATCGTATCCTCGTGGTGGCCGACCCGAAGTTCGATCTGAACGGTGAATTGGTGTATGCGCCGGGGCGGAAGAAAGTGGTCGGCGTCCGGTTCAGCGCGACGGATGAGCGCGTACTCTTCTGGGACTTCGACGCACAGCGCTTGCAAGCGCGCATCGATCGCGCGATTCCTGGAACGGTCAATGTCATCCATAGCAGCAGCGACGACGGGCGGGTGCATGTCGTGAAGTCGAGCGGCGCGGCCCATCCCCCGCGCTGGTCGATCTTCGACGAGCAGGATGGACGGATGGTGTTGCTCGGCAAATCGTATCCCGATCTGGAGACGGCCGCGCTGGCTGCCCCCACCACGACTTACGTCACGGCGCGCGACCGCAAGGAGCTGCAAGTCTTTCTGACTGTGCCCAAGGAGCGGGACCCGCGCCACCTTCCGATGATTGTGTTTCCCCATGGAGGCCCGGCCGCACGAATGCCCGGTGCATTTAACTATTGGACGCAGTGGTTCGTCAGTCGCGGCTGGGCGGTGCTGGAGCCGCGCTTTCGCGGCACCGAAGGGTATGGAGACGACGTGCTGCGCGGCGGATTCCAACGCTGGGGCTTGGAGATGCAGGACGATGTGACCGATGTGGTGCAATACGCGATTCGCGCCGGTATCGCGAATGCCAGTCGCATCTGCATCGTGGGATCGGGCTACGGAGGATACGCCGCGTTGATGGGGGCCGTGAAGACGCCGGATCTGTATCGTTGCGCGGTCAGTGTAGGCGGGGTGGCGGACTTGACCCAGGTCCTGTCCGATAGCCGGTGGTACCTGAATCAGAAACCGATGGTCGAGGCACGCATCGGTTCCTGGTGGAACGATCGGGACCGGCTTCGCGACACCTCGCCCATTGCTCATGCGCAAGAGATGCGCACGCCGCTGCTGCTGATGCATGGCCGTATGGATCGTTCCGTGCCCCTGTTACAGAGTCGCGAGATGGCCGATGCGCTGAACGCAGCGGGTGTGACGAATTCACGATACGTGGAATTGCCTCTGGCCGATGAAGCCCTCCGCCGGGAAGAGGATCGTCTACACCTGTTCTCGGAAATGGAGCGGTTCCTCTCGCAGTACCTCGACTGACCCGGCCATTCGGCGCGGATTGATGTAGCAACCGTGAGCATACGTCGGTAGACAGTGCGGAGTTGTCCCGCGTAGTATGCCTTCTCCGACAGTGTGGGTTTTTCGAAGGAGACATCATGATGGTGGCCGGTTTGTGGATCTTGTTCCTGCTCTGGATGAGTCCGGATCTCCTTCACGCAGAGTCTACGCTCAGTCTCGGCGTGACCTTGAGCCCGGCGCAGGCCGTGGTTGCCGGGCCTTTCTCCCTGTCGCCACCCTCCCTTCGATATGACGCCGGAGGAACGTTGCAGGTGGCCTGGCTGGAAAAGCCGGATCAACAGGGCGCGGTGAAGATCCGGCAGATTGCGGGAGACGCGCGTCAGCTCAGTAGTCCGGTTCAAGTCAATCCGACGGCACTCGCGCCGGAGGCGCTGCATCAGGCGCCTGGGCTGGCCAGCGGAGCAGACGGCAAAGTGGTGTTGAGTTGGTCCACGCCGAATCGGACGGCGGGTGCGATGTTCGCTTCGGATCTTCGCGTGACCGTATCCGGGGACGGCGGCCGAACCTTTACCGCACCGGTTCAGGTCAATGACGACGGTTTGCCGATTGCTCATACCTTTGAAGATGTCCTCGAAGGGCCGGATCACGACCTCTACATGCTGTGGCTCGACGGGCGCGGCAAGGATCGCAGCGGCGCCGCGGTGCAGTTCGCCTGTTCACGGGACGGAGGGGCGACGTTTGGTCCCAATATGACGGTGGACGGCATGGCCTGCCCCTGCTGCCGGCCCATGCTGGCAGCTGCGCCGGACGGCAGCCTGTGGGCTGCCTGGCGGAAAACGTATGACGGCAACGTGCGCGATATCGTGGTAGCGCAGTCCGTCGATCGTGGGCAGACCTTCGCTTCCCCCCATCTGGTGCGGGAAGACCAGTGGGTCTTTTCGGCCTGTCCGCATCGCGGTCCATCGCTGGGCTTCGATCGGCACGGGCGGCTTTACGTCGGCTGGTACACGGAAGGGACCGACGAGCAGGCTCGCATTTACCTCGCGACTTCCGACGACCGGGCCGGGACGTTTACCGAGCCTGTCTCCCTGCATGTCTCGACCAATTCCCTGCCAGACAATCTGCGCCTGGCGATTCACCCGGATGGTATCGTCGCAGCCGTATGGGAGGAAGTGACCGGCGTACGGAAACGCGTGGTTCTCCGCCTCTCGTTCGATCGCGGGAAGACCTTCGGGCCGGTCATTCCCCTGAGCGCCGGCGCGAAAGCCGAGCATCCAACCGTCGCGCTCCACCCATCGGGCAGAATCGCTCTGGCTTGGACTGAACATGCGTTCCCCACCAACAAGATCGTGGTGCAAGAGGGACGCGTTGATCTCCCCAAGCCGTGACCATTCACCGCTCCGGTTCATTCCTGCGGGGAGCCGGCTTGCCGGCTCCCCGTGATCTCCTGTGAATGGCGTCTGCCTCTCCTGTCCGTTCTCCCATGTTACGTAATTCTGTCACATCTGTTGCATCAGTGAGCATGCGTCGGTAGCGCCTCGCCGGAGGCTTTGTTACAGTCCGCGCCGTTTCCTTCACTCGAAATCGGTGACCGGAGGTGCGGAATGCGGACAGGCCAGGTCCTGCTGTGCGGTGGTGTGATGGTGATGTGCATCTGGACCTTCGGCACGGCCGAAGCCGAGGAGGCAACCGGTCCGGAACGAGCGAACCTGCAGGAAGAATATGACAAGGAAATCCGAAGCAGCGCAGAAGGCGATGCGCCGCTGGTGCTCATGGATCCGGTAGTGGTGACCGCCACACGCGCGCCGAAACAACTGACGCAAGTTCCCGGTGCGGTATCGGTGATTGATCAAAAGCAAATTCTTCAAGGGCGGCCGGCCGTCGGCGTGGATGAAACGCTGCGCATCGTGCCCGGTGTGCAGACGGAGCGGCGGTTCGGCCCCGACGACGTGCGCATTTCGATTCGCGGCAGCGGCGTTCGGTCCACGTTCGGTGTCCGGAGCGTCCGCATCCTGATCGACGGCATTCCGCTTACCGAAGTCGATGGGCAGACCAGGTTGGAGCCGATCGATCTGGATGCCGTCGCCCGTGTGGAAGTGCTGCGCGGACCGAATTCGACGCTGTACGGCAATGCCTCGGCGGGCGTCATCAACTACGTGTTAGAGGAAGGGAACAAAGACCATCGCTATGTGGAACCTCGCTTTGTGTTCGGCTCCTATGACTTCTCGAAATACCGGCTGAAGGCTGCGGGGGCGAACGACACGTTCAGCTGGATGGCCAACTATTCGTTTCTGGATTACGGCGGCTACCGGGATCAATCCGTCACGCGGAATCAACGGTTTCTCGGCAAGTTCAAATATACCTTCAACGACCATTCGGATCTCTCCCTCGTGATGACGTACGGCCAGATGGACGGCGACATTCCGGGCAGCCTCTTCCGTTCGGAATTCGAGAACAGCCCGCGGTTGCAACAACAGACGCTGCACGCCATTCCGCCGGCGACATTTCCCGCGAATACGCCCTATGCGGCGTTCAAGCCGTTCCGCAAGGACGAGCGGTTTCGTCCGGCCCTGACGTATCGCAATCAGATCAGCGACCATCAGGAAATCACCGTCACGGGGTTTTTCGCTACCCGCGACTTGCACCATCCGCTCTGCTGTTTCAACAGCAGCTTTATCACGTTGACTCGCATTGAAAGCGCGGCCTTCGCGAAATACATCAATACGGTGCCGGTGCTCGGCCATGAGAACCGCTTGATCGTCGGCTACGACTGGCAGGATCAAAACTCGGTGAACAAGAACTTCGCGAACGTCCTGGGCTCGCCGGGGGCGCTGCAGTCCTTTACGCAGGAGCGGATCAACCAGGACGGTGTCTATCTCCAGAACGAATTCACACTCACCGACCAGATCGAACTCGTGGGAGGGGTGCGATACAGCCAGGTTCGATTCAAGGTCTCGGACCAGCTGCGAAGCGGCGGCATCGATGCATCGGGTCGCCGGAATTTTGCGCAAACGACAGGCCTCGGCGGCATCCGCTACAGCCCGGTCCCCTGGGCCAATGTGTATCTCACCGTCGGACAGTCGTTCGAAACGCCGACCGGCTCGGAATTCCGCAATCCTCTGACGGCGAGCGGCGCGGGTTTGAACCCGGGCATTCAACCGCAAAAATCCACCAATTACGAAATCGGCGTCAAGGGCGCCGTGGGGGAATCGTTTTACTACGACGTAGCCTTGTATCGGCAGCACTTCACCGATGAGCTCTTGCGCTTCAGCACCGGTTTCACCGGACCGTGCAATATTTTTGCGCCTTGTTTTCGCAATGCGGGCAAGAGCGACCACGACGGGTTGGAAGTCGGCCTGGCCTATAAGCCGGTTCGTCCTCTGACGATCCAACTTGCCTATACGTATGCGGATTACCGTTTTCGCGACTACCTCGTCAACGGCGTCCAGCTGGCGGGCAAGACCCTGCCAGGCGTGCCGACGCATCGCCTCGTCATCGACTGGACGTACGAGCAACTGCAGGGATTGCTGGCCGGCGCCTTTGCCGGGGTGGAATGGCAATACCAGACCGCCTATTTCCTGAGTGATACGAATCTTGAGTCCTCCTCCCCTCTCAACGGGCAGAAAAATCCCAGTTACACCGTCACGAACCTGAAGGGGGGCTACAAGACGATGGTGAACAAACATTGGGGGATCGAAGCCTTTGCCAGACTGGAAAACGTGTTTGACGAGAATTATGCGTTCGCCACGCTGAACCCGGCCAACGCACCGGCGTTCGGACCGTTCATCGGCCGCAACGTTTTCGGCGGCCTGTCGGTGCGGTATGTGTTCGAGTAGGCCTGCGGCCCTTGCCTGTGGGCGGCCCATCCACCGTATAGGTGCCGGCACATCTGCGGAACAGTCCCCGGTCCGAGTGGGGCTGGTGATCGCGGTGTACCTCTGCGGACTTGCCTTGTGGACGGTCGGTACGGGAGGCTGCCCCGCACTGACACACGCAGTCCCACACCCGGCCGCCGACGCCAGCCACGCGATGCTTTGTCAGGCCCTGTGCCATGCGGCTGAGAACTCTGCCGTGGTGGCCGGTGCCGTGCCGGACCTGTTCTCCCAGACCAACACCGTTCATTCCCTCGACCTCCCGACACCCCCCTGCCCATGGCAGTGCGTCACTCGTGATTCGCGGGCTCCGCCTCCTCTTCCTCTCTGGGCGATGTGATCGACAGGACTGAATCGCACAGTGTGGCGGGCGGCGCCCGGGATGGGCGTCCGCCCCGTTCCGCGGGAAGGAGTCATGGTTATGTCCGGGTTTCGACGTGTGACGAACGCGATGTTGGGTCTGATGTCCCTGTTGGCTTGGAACGGTGGCACGTTCGCCGCCGACCCGTCCGAGGCCGTTGCTGAGGATGAAGGTCTGGTCCGGCGAGAGGAAGCGCTGAGAGAGCAGCTGAAGGGATTGCTGGAAGAACTCGATGAGGTGCGGGAACGGCGGCGGACGACGGGGCATAAGGAATCGGGTCCGCCTGTGATCAAGGCACACACGTCCGCCCCTGAGCCGGGCGCCGTGCCGGAAGTCGCCTTGCACGACATTGCGGTGACCAGCGATCGAGTCTCGCGCAGGCCGGCAGGTATCACGGAATCGATCACGCCACGCAGCGAGTATGACTCGCAGCCGACGCGGCACCTGCGGGAGTCGCTGGAATCTATTCCCGGCATTGTGCCTCGCCAAGAACATGGCGGGCGCGAGGTGAATCTTTCGATTCGCGGGTCGGGCAACAAAACCGGCTGCTGTGTCCGCAATATCAAGATGTACGAAGACGGCTTTTCTGTGACGCAGCCAGATGGCACGGCGCGCCCGGAACTCCACGACCCCTGGTTCCTCCAGAGCATCGAGGTGCGGCGTGGACCGTCGTCGTCGTTGTACGACAACTATGCGTTGGGTGGAATGGTGCATCTCCGGACCAGGCGCGGCAGGGACATCGACGGGGTGGAAACGTTCGTCACCGCCGGATCGTATGGCTATCACAAAGAGGCGATCGCGATCGGCAAGGAATACGGCAATTTGGACATCGCGTTGTTTTCGAGTTATCAACGCGAAGACGGGTGGCGAGACCATAGCCAATATTGGATGTCGACAGTGAACCTCAACATCCGGTACCGCATCGACGACCGTCAGACGCTGTACGTAAAAGCGATCAACGTCGATGAGGATGAGAAATTTCCCACTCGTCTGACTCTCAGCCAATTCAAGGCGAACCCGAGACAGATGGGCGGGACCTCCACGGTCAATCCTGTCACGTTGGGGCAGAAGCTGCGCGATCGCCTGACCATGGTCGGCGCCATTTATGAGCGACAAATCGACGCCAACACGGTGCTGACGACCGAAGCCGATTACCATGTGAAGGATATCAACCAGCCGGTCGGCACCACTGTCAACCCGAGCTTCAAGCATTATACGGACCTGCGGCATGACGGGAGGCTCGGTAGCATGCCCTTGAAGAGTTACGTCGGGTTTTTCGCCAACTATCTGGAGCAGGAAGGAGTGAATAACCTCAACCTGAACAATGGGTCCGGGGCCTTTGGGCCGGTGACCCAGCAGAACCGGTTCTCGGTGCGGAACATCGGAGGGCGCTTCCGCGAAGAATTGGAATTCGTGCCGAGATGGATCCTGGCGGTGGGCTTGGGCTATGAACGCTCGGACATCTCCGGCTTCGTCAACAACTTTGCCGCGACGACCACGACCAGCACACTCACGAGCACCGTCGGCGTCAACCGGTCATTCGACAACTGGGCTCCCGACCTCTCGCTGACTTACCGCCTGAACGAAGGGACGAACATCTGGACGCGTGCCTCGGTGGGATACGGCATTCCGCAATTCAGCAATATGACGGTGGGCCTGGACGGCAATCCCGGGTTCAACAACACCGTGAAGCCGCAAAAGAACTTCAATGTCGAAATCGGTACCAACACGCAACTGACCCCCACCCTGTGGATCGAGGCGGTCGGCTTCTGGACCTTCTTTAAAGACGAAATCATCACGCAAAGCGTGCCAATCACGCCGACGACCGCGGGCAATTTCGCCGTCAATGCGAAGGAGTCCCAATATCGGGGTGTCGAACTCGGTTGGCGATGGATGCCCGTGGAAGGGTTGCGACTCACCGGTGCGTACACGCACATGGATAGTCAGTACATTCGCTTCGTCGATCAGTTCGGGACCGGTGGCGTCGTTACGCAGGTCAATCAGTCGGGACGCCAGGTGCCTTCGGTGGAAAAGAACGTGTTCAACATGAAGGCGGCCTATGATCATACGGGAACGGGGCTCGGCGGCTGGGTCGAGGGGAGTTGGATCGACAGTTTCTACGTGAATAACAACAACACGCTCGGAGTGCCGTCCTATGTCCTGTTCAATGCCAACGTGCACCATTACTACCGCACCCACAACAATCGCTACATCAAGTTCATCAAGACTTATGTCGAAGTCGACAACATCTTCGACAAGGCCTATGTCGCCTGGGCTTCGCCCGTGGCCGACAGCGTGGCGGATGCGAACAAGCAAGCCTTCTATGTAGGGATCGGACGGGCGGCCTATGTGGGAGTGACGCTGGGATTCTGACGCGGCGATGCAGCGAAGGGGCAGGGGAATGACCTCAAGGAATCGATCGGTGCGGCTGGCGAGCAAAATATCCGGATGTTGCGTTGAGGGCAGACGTCTGCGAGATCCCTTCGCAGCAGCCGAGGATACAGGGCGCGCAATGATGTGTAGCACTCGCTAGCATCCGGCAGCATCGGTCTGTAGCACAGCGGAGCGGGAGTCTGTTACATAACGCGCATGTCGATACAATACGTAATCCAACGCAAGCGAAACGGCATTGCGAACTTCTTGCTCGCGATCGGGGTTGCGCTGGCCTGGATGTCCGTCACGCCGGCCGGCGCGCTCAGTTGTCTGCATTGTTTTCTGTCGCAACGATGGGTGGAGGCGACCGTTGTCGAACCGGGCCCCCGACAATCGAGGCCTGAAACGCAGACAGATCTCTCCGCCCATGCCTCAAGGCTTGTCGCTCTCGATCCGCGTCTCCTGTCTGACTCCGCCGTCGGCGATCCTCACCAGAGCACCGTAACGGATGCGTCATCGCCCGGTGACGCCCCCACGGCCATTGTGTGGCAATGGGTGTGTCGCACTCACTCTGTGCCCGCGCCACTCATGCTCGATGCCGGCTCGTCTCAATCCCTTGCGACTCTCGATCCAACGATTCTCGGGTTTCGCGCGCCTCCCTCGCTGATCACGACGTAGTCTCCTCACATCAGCCTGTCATCGACGCACCTGCCGGGTGACTCCGCCCAGGCTGCACATCGACTACGAGGGAAAGGACCTTGCGTGATGGAAGCGCTGTCGTTCGTTCGAGGATCTCAGAGCCGCCCTTCACCAGCCAAAAGAATGACTCCGGGCAAGGGGCCGGTCTGGGTCGTTTTCGCGATGCTCGCCTGTACGGGTTGTATCGGACCGCATGTGGCGCCGCAGGCAAAACAAGACACGTCTGCCGTTGCGGCGCGTTCAGAGCCCGCTGCGGAGACGGTAGAAGCGCCACGTGCAGCGACCCCTCCGACGGCCCCGCCTTTTCCGGTCCCGCCGCTTATTAGAGCCGGTTCGGAGGATACCGCCAGGCAGGATGATGTGCCGGTGGTAGAGGTGCGTCCGGTGGTGGTGGCATCGACTCGCGAGTCCTACACCGTCTCGAACAGCACGACGGCCACCAAGACTGATACGCCGATTCATGAGACGCCGGCAAGCATTCAGGTGGTGCCGCGGCAGGTTATCGAAGACCAGAAGACGCCGCGGATGAAGGATGCGTTGGAGAACGTCAGCGGCGTCCGCCCCAATCAATCGATCGGATCGGGGAATCGATTCATCATTCGCGGCTTTCCGGACCTCGGGAAAACCTATCGCAATGGACTGCTCGCCACGTCCCCGTCAGGGTTTCCGTTTGAAATGGACACCGCGAACATCGACAGCATTGAGGTGTTGAAGGGACCGGCCTCCATTCTCTACGGCCGCATCGAGCCGGGCGGCATGATCAACGTCAACACGAAGCGGCCGTTGGACACCCCGCACGGCGCCCTGGAGCAACAATTCGGTTCCTACAATTTCTACCGCACGCTCTGGGACGTCGGCGGGGCCATCACGGACAGCAGGTCGTTGTCGGTCCGGTTTGCGGGCGGCTATCAGAACAGCGGGTCCTTCCGCGATTTCAACTTCATCGACCGCAAAGTCTTCAACCCGAGCGTCACCTGGCGTCCGACGGAGAGGACGACGTTGACCGTGGACGTGGAGATCTTGAAGCAAGACTTCCGCGCCGACAGTGGCATTCCGGTCATCGGAAATCGTCCTGCGCCCGTGCCGATCAGCCGGTCGTACGGCGATCCGAATACGCTGGTGTCGTTCACGAACAAGACTCACATTGGATTCAATCTCGATCATACGTTCAATGAATCGTGGAAGCTGACGAATCGCTTTCTCTCCAGCTTCATTGATGCGGAGAGTATTTGGGCCAATCCGGCGCCGGCTTTCGGGAATGCGCTTCGCGCGGACGGCCGCACGCTGGATCGGAACATTTTCGGCCAGACCAGTTACGTACGGACCTATGCCACGAATCTTGATCTGACAGGCAAGTTTGCGGTGGCGGGAACGCAACACACGCTGCTGATCGGGATGGACTATACCAGGGCCGCCACCGACTATGGTATCTACGGCAATTTCACCTCCGGGAATCCGGCCCTCGCGATCGACCTCTTTAATCCGACCTATGGCATTGCGCCAAGCCTGTTCACGGCGGCTCGTGCCACGACCGATCGGCCTGGCAGAAACGTCAGCGTCTTTCATGAGCAGTGGTACGGGCTGTATCTGCAGGATCAGATCACGCTCTGGAAGAAGCTGCATCTTCTCGTGGGCGGCCGGTACGACTGGGCCGAGGTGGCGCGAGGCACGGCCGGGAACTTCGACCAGGCGCGCGCCAATGTGGATGGCGTCACGCGAAAGGACTCACGCTTCAATCCGCGAGTCGGCCTGCTCTACGACCTCACGCCCTCGCTGGCCGTCTACGGCAACTATGTCACCTCATTCGGCGCCAATAACGGGGTGTCTTCGAACAATCAGCCGTTTCCCCCGCAGACCGGTAAGCAGCAGGAGGCCGGATTCAAGGCGGATCTCTTCGAACACCGCTTGAATGCCACGTTGGCCTTCTACCACCTGACCAGAAACAACCTTGTGACGCCCGACCTCGCGAGCGGCGATCCGTTGGCCAGAATCGTCGTGGGGGAGCAGCGCAGCCAGGGCATCGAGTTCGACATGACCGGGCGAGTGACGAATGCGGTGAGCGTCATCGGCAGTTACGCCTATACCGACACCAAAGTGACCAAAGACAATTCCGGCCTGCAGGAGAAACGCCTGCCCGGAGTCCCTCTGCACGGCGGCAGCCTCTGGATGAAATACGACTTCGCCGAACTGAGCGGTCCGGCGAAGGGATTGAGTGTGGGGTTTGGCGCGTACGTGTCGGGCTCGCGGCATGGCGACATCCAGAATACGTTCACGCTGCCGGGCTACGTGCGGCTGGACGGTTTTGCCGCCTACAAATGGATGATGGGGCCCACGCGGGCGATCGTCCAGGTGACGGTCCGCAATCTTCTGAACCAGGAGTACTACGAAAATGCCGACCAGAATTCGAACGTGGCCCCGCGCAACGGCGTCTATCCGGGCGCGCCCATGACGGTGTTCGGGTCGTTGCGCCTTGAATACTGACAGAGAGATGAGCGACAGCGAATGTTCTCCGCAAAACCCATGGTGCCGCTGACGGTCGCCGCCCTACGCAAGCGTTGGTTACTGGCTCATCGATACCTCGGGCTGACGGCCGGAGCCCTGTTGGTGCTCATCGGGCTGACGGGCAGCATCCTCGTGTTTCATCTGGAGATCGACGAGTGGCTGAACCCCGACCTGATCCGGGTGGCACCGAAGCCCGGTGGGTCGGCGGCCTATCGTCCGGTGGACGAGATTGCCGCGGCCGCGCTGCGCATCATGCCGCAGGGGGGGCAGCTAGTCTTCGGGCAATACCCGCGTCATGACGGAATCGCCTTTCGATGGAACGTGTCGGTGCCCACCGGGCCGGACGCGAAGTCACCGATGGAGTTTGAGCTGCACCACGTGTTCGTCGATCCGTATCGCGCCGAGGTCACCGGGTCCCGATTGGTTCGGCCGGCCGGCCTCGGCGGCGCCGTGCCTCGTACGTTCGTCGGCTTCGTGTTTGCGCTGCACTATGCGTTGCTGTTGCCGCGATTCGGAGACCCGCCTTTCGGGGATACGGTCGTCGCCGTCATCGGGATGGTGCTGATGGTTTCTGTGTTCACGGGTCTGTACCTCTGGTGGCCGCGGAACGGCGGCTGGCGTGCGGCGTTGACGATCAAACGCCGGGCCCATGTGCGCCGGCGCCACTTCGACCTGCACAAGACCGCGGGCGTGTATTGCTCGCTCATCTTCCTGGCCATCTTTGTATCCGGGGTCTTTCTCAATCTGCGGGCGCCGTTTCACGCGGTCGTGCGGCTGTTTTCTCCCACCACCGATCGATACGACATTCACTCGAAACCGGCCGAAGGCCGCGTATCCGTCTCTCTGGGACAGGTGATGCAGACCGTGGAAACGCAGTACCCGGGAGGGCGGCCGGAATGGCTCTACCTGCCGAAGAAACCGACCGGCACCTATACGATCTGCCGGCGCGATGTTCCCGGGCTCAGCCTGGTCCTGAGCCGGCGATGCGTGGTGGTGGATCGGTACAGCGGCGAAATTGTGCATGTACAAAGTCCGGAGCGTGGGACGGCCGGGGACCACTTCATTCAATGGCAATGGCCGATGCATTCGGGACAGATCTTCGGGCTGACCGGGCGCTGGATCGTGTTGGTCTCGGGCCTGATCTGTCCACTCCTGTTTGTGACGGGCTGGTATCTCTGGCGGCGAAAACGCAGGGTGCCGCGCAGTGCCGTGTAGGATCTCCGGGCCTTGAGTCGGAGCCAAGCCCTGGGCGGGACGGCCGATCCATGAATCAATCGGACGAGACGGAAGGTGACGCAGCATGCAGGGACTGAAGGAAGCCGTAGAGTACGGCGTGATCGGATTGTTGATCGGATTAAGCCTGTGGGCGGTGGCCGTGGCCATCGAGCGCTGGTGGTGCTACCGGAACATCGATGTGCGAGGGTTCGCCTCGATCGAGGAATGTGAAATTGCGTTGACCAGACGGCTGGTGGTGATCGGGACCGTGGCGGCGAATGCGCCCTATATCGGGCTGCTGGGGACCGTGTTGGGCATCATGCTCACGTTCCACACCATGGGCACGTCCGGCGCGCTGGCTGTCACCACGATCATGATTGGCCTGAGTCTCGCGTTGAAGGCGACCGCGGCGGGACTGGTCGTCGCGATTCCCTGCGTCGTCATGAACAACGTGCTCCGGCGGCGTGTCAGCGAGTTGCTCGCGCAGTACAAGGCGCACCATGGAGCGTGAAGTCGATCAGATCAATGTCATTCCGTTGGTAGACATCATGCTGGTCTTGCTCGTGATTGTGCTGACGACGGCCACGTTTATTACCACGGGACAGATTCCCGTCAACCTTGCGAAAGCTGCTTCGGCGAGCGAACGGCACGATCGGCCGATCATTGTCACCGTCACGGCGGAGGGTGGCCTGTTTGTCGATGACCACCCGTTGGTCGATGCGGCATTGGAATCGGTGCTCCAGGATCGAAGGCGGGATTCGCCCGTGCTGGTGCGCGCAGATAAGGTCACAAAATTGGAGCGGTTCGTCGGGATCGTGGATCGTGTGCGCTCGATGGGCTTTCAGCAGGTGAGCTTGGAAGTGGTGCGGACGTAAGCATGCGTGCCGGACTCCGCGCCGGTGATGAAAGGTGGATCAGATGATGTCACGGAGAATCGTGCAGCATGGGGTCGCGGGAATGATGTTGGTATGCGGTTGGCTCGTGGGTTCCACCTGGGCCCAGAACGAACTGCCGCCGCCGACCTCGAGCACACTGGAGTCGGAGGCGGTCCTGCGCGAACGGCTTCAACAGAATGTGCGGGAACGAGAACAGTTGCTGCAACAGTTGGAGGATCTCGGCCGCACCCGCGAGGAGGCTTTGCCGCCGAATGAGAAGCCGCAGCGATACCAGGAGGCGGCCGGGCCTCAGTCCGATGGAGTCGATGCGCACGAAGCGGTCCCTGTGTATGAGTTGGCCGATATCAGCATCGTGAGCAAACGGGTGCAGAAACATCCGGAGGGGCTGGCGTTTTCGGCAACCCCACGCACGGAAACCGATTCGCAACCGACGCGCACCATGAAGGAATCGATGGAGTCGCTGCCAGGTGTGATCCTCCGATCCGCGAACGGCCCGCGTGATTTCGGCGTCTCCATTCGTGGCTCTGGTGTGAAAACGACCGGCGTCGTCCGCGATCTGAAATTTTACGAAGACGGCATCGGCCAGACACAGTCCGACGGATTCTCGCGCCTGGATATGCACGACCCCTGGTTCATGCAAAGCGTGGAGGTCACGCGCGGCGCCGCCTCGTCGCTGTACGACAACGCGGCGCTGGGCGGCATGATTCACTTCAAGACGCGGCGCGGCGGAGACATCAACGGCCTCGAAACGTTTCTGAGCGGCGGTTCGTTCGGCTATCAAAAATACGCGGTGGCGATCGGCCGGGAATACAGCGATGTGGATGTGGCGGTGTTCGCCAGTCACGCCGCCGAAGACGGCTATCTCCGGCATAGCGATTACAACACGCAGACGGTGAATCTGAATTTTCGATTCAAGTTGGGAGACAAGGATAATTTCTATGTGAAGGCCGTGACGAATGCCTTGAACGCGAACGTGCCGACGCGGCTGACACTGGCGCAGTTCAACGCGGACTCCCGGCAGGCCGGCGGCACCGGGCTCGGCAATGATCCGCTACGCCTGGCCCAGCGACGCCTTGATCGGCGGACCGTCATCGGCGGGTTGTACGAGCGGCAACTCGATGCAAACACCGTCTTCACGTTGGAAGCCGATTACGATGTGCGAGACATCAATCAGACCTTTACGCAAATCAACGATGCGTTCTATCCCAATTTCAAAGGGTATGCCGATCTTCGGCACGACGGCCGACTCGGCGAGATGCCGCTCAAAAGTTATGTGGGATTCTTCGCCAACAACATGGAGCAGGAATCGCAAACGTTCGAGAATCTCGGCGACTTTCGCGGGTCGCGCGGGACGCTGGTGCAAAATAGTCGTGGCACCATTCGCAATATCGGCGGACGCCTGCGTGAAGAGTTGGAGTTCATCCCGAAGTGGACGTTGGCCGCGGGCGTCGGGTTCCAACAATCGCAAATCAGCGTGCAGACGATCAACTATACGGCGGGAGCGCTGGCCTCAAACCCCGGCGCAGATCGGACGTTTTATAACTGGGCGCCGGAGGTGTCGCTGTCCTGGAGACCGACCGAGTCTCAGCGGCATTGGGTCCGGGCATCGACCGGCTATTCCGTGCCGGGATTCGCCAACTTGACCACTGGGTTGGATGGACTCGCAGGGACGAATTTTTCGATCAAGCCACAGAAGAACTACAATTTCGAAATCGGCACCGACACGAAACTGCACAGCACGTTCGGCGTCCAGTTGGTCGGGTTCTGGGTGCTGGTGAAAGATGAAATCATCACCCAGGTGAATTCGACGACGGCCGGATCGTTTGCGATCAACGCCGATTCTTCCCAGTACCGGGGCATCGAGGCCAGTTATGATTGGCGTCCCTCGCCAGGCTGGCGGTTCTCCGGGGCCTATACGCACATCGACGCGCAGTACATCAATTTCGCCGATCAGTTCAGGGTGAACGGGGCGGGCCCGATCACGCAGATTTTGCGGGACGGCAAGCAGGTGCCCAACGTGGCGCGCGACGTGCTGAATTTCAAGGAAGAGTACGAGCATCCGTCCGGGTGGGGCGGCTGGTTTGAGACGACCTATTGGAACAGCTACTTCTTGAACAACAACAATACCGTGGGTGCGCCGGCCTATTGGTTGTTGAACGCGAATTTGCATAAGACGATTGAGCTCAAACCGACCTCCTGGTTTCGTTTTGCGAAGTTCTATCTACAGTTGGATAACATGGCCGATAAGCGGTACGTCGGCTCCGGCGGCGTCATTGCCGACAGCACGCCGGATGCGAACAAGACGTTGTTCTTCGCCGGCTACGGCCGGGCCATCTATGGCGGCGTGACGCTCGGATTGTTCTAGCCCGCATGATTCATGAGCGCTTCTGCGCCCTTGCCGATCCGTTGCTGCGACGAGCCTTCGACCCACGGGCTCGCCGCTCCGGTCCGGCCGCTTCACCAACTCAGCGGCGCGCATAGGCGTGGCGCTCTGTATTCATCGCGCCGTGCGTCCCTCAACGCACTGCACGAGTACGCGTCGGGTCTTCCCGGCTCCGCGCGCCGGTCTCCCGACGCGGATCGACGATTTCGCGACGAACCGTCATGAATAATGCGGGGTAAGTCGATCAGAGGCACGATGGGCGGTCGGAGGTCTCGGACTGTAGCATCTGTGAGCACCCATCTGTAGACAACCTCGCCTGCGCTTGCGTAGGGTGGAGGCCGATTTTCCTACGTAGGGAGCCTGTGGACGCCATCATTCGTTCCATATCGATTGTGCGCTCCCGTCGTGCCCTCGCGGGGCTGGCTTGCCTCCTGGCCTGTATTCGAGTGCTCGCCGTCGGGATTTGCTCCACCTGTTTCAACGAGTTCGACGCCCCCGCGTCGCGCGTCTTCTATCTCCATGACGGGAGCGACCATGAAGCCTGTCACCACGGCCGCGAGCCGGTGGGCCCGCTCGTCGCCTGGGCTTGCGAGGTCACGCAGGACGATGCGGATTTCGTGTTGCCGGACAGTCCCCCGTTGCCGATCATCGTGTCGTTCCTGGTGCCGCTGACTCTCCTCGGTCTATCCCGCCGGGACAGCCTGTTGCTTGCCGGTAAGGGTCGCTCCCCTCCGCTCCGGTCGTTTCTGCCGTAACGATTCACCCATACGCGTATTGAACTACCGAGGCCGAGCGCCTGCGCGTGCGTCTGGTTCGTGCGTCTTGTCGGGAGAACGCTCCCTTCAACGTACCGGCTTGAACGGATGCGGCTGCGGAGCTTTTACCCTGCGGGGCGTTCTGCGCTCTGAGGAAAGGATATTGTGACGTCATGAGTACCACCCGTTCTGCTTCCCCGCTCACGACCTATGTCATTGCGGCTGTCATGTTTGCGTGTTTCTCTCCGTTGCCGTCTGTGTCGGCGGCGGACCCGTCACCCACGGACACCGCCGAGGAGATTCCGGTCGTGAACGCGCCGGATGTGATGATCTCCGCGACCCGGACGCCGACTTCTATCGGCAATGTGAATCAGTCCGTGACCATCGTCACGGAAGAACAGCTGCAACTCCAGATGGCCGCCTCGTCCAGCCGGAGTCTGGGACAGATCCTGCCCAAGCTCGTGCCCGGCATGTCCCAGAACGACCAGTCGATGGACTCCGGCACGACGTTGAAGATGAGAGGACGGTCGATCGCGATCTTGATCGACGGCGTGCCGCAGCAGAGCAGTCCGACCGCGGAATTGGACCTGGCCCACATCGATCCCAGCGCCATCGAGCGGATTGAGATTGTGCGCGGCGCGACTGCGATCTACGGCAACGGCGCAACCGGAGGGTTGATCAACATCATCACGAAAAAAGCCGGAGAAGGGAAACCCGCGTTCTATACCGAAGTGCAAGGCAGCGGCTCCTTGACCAGGGTCTTACGAGGACTCAGCGGCACGGTCGTGCAGGGGTTCCAAGGAAAGAAGGACTGGTTCGACTACAACATCGTCGGGACCTTCAGCCAACAGGGGGGGATCTTCGATTCCGAAGGATCCCGGACCATGCCGGGAACTAACGCGACCGGTGGGTTCGCCGATACGAAGACGTACAATATTCTCAGCAAGTTCGGCGCGACCTTCGGCGAGCACCGGTTCCAGCTCACCTTCAATCGCAAGCAGACCCGGCAGGACACCAACTATCTGGTCGATCCGAGCGTCGATGCGTTGCCGCGTACGACTGCGCGCTTCATTCCCGGTCTGGCGCTCGACGATCAACCGAAGCTGACGAATACCCAGGTCAGCGCGGATTATACCCATCCGCATCTCTTCCTCGACAGCCGGGTTCACCTTCAAGCCTATTATCGCAGCCAGCAGACGCGGTTCCCGACATTCGATGTCAGGCCGCTCGGAGGCACGGATATTCTGCAAGGCAACAATCAAACGGATGTGCTGGGAACCAGGCTCGATATCACGACGCCGATTCCGATCTATGGCAAGCCGCAAATCACCTGGGGGATGGACTTCTCCAGCCAACACGGGGCTCAAAACTCGACGCTGTACGATCAGTCCGTCTACGACGCCACCGGCGGACGCGTCTACAGCAAGATCGGTGAGGTGCCGTCGTCGCCTTCGCGAGTCTTTACGAACACGGCCGTCTTCGCGCAGGGAGAATGGACCCCGCTGGCGGCGCTCGTCCTGCGCGCCGGCGTGCGGTATGAGCGCGTGAAGGTGTCCAGCAGCGATTTCACCGACAGCACCACGTTCTTGCCGGCCAGTTCGATCAGCTTCGACACGACGGTATTCAACGCGGGGTTCGTGTACCACATGACGGACCCGCTGGATCTGTTCTTCAACTTCAGCCAAGGGTTTAGTGTGCCGGTGGGAACGATCGACAATGCCTTAGGCAACGTGCCGCCCGGCACCGCCATTTCACTCTCGCGTTTGCAGCCGCAGCGCGTCAACAATTACGAGCTTGGTCTGCGAGGGACCTGGAGCAAGGTGCAGGGATCGGTGTCGGGCTACATTTCCAAATCTGACCTCGGCTTGAATTTCGATCAGTTCACCAATTCCCTGCAGCGGGCGCCGCAAACGACCTACGGCGTCGAGGCCACCCTCGATGTGCAGCCCTATGAGGGCTGGAGGATTGGTGGGACCTACACGTTCGTGGAGGGGGATCAGACCATTGCCCTCAGTCCGGACGTGCGCACGCCGCTCAATGGATTCAGCATTCAGCCGCAGAAGATTACCGCCTACCTGGAACATTTGACGGTGCCGGAATGGCAGTGGCGGAATCGCGTTCAGGTCCTGTATTCCGGCAGTCGCACCAGGTCGTTGACGGCGTTCAACTCAGGCCTCGATCCGACGGGCGACCCCTTTTCCATGACGGAATACTTCGTGGTGGACCTCGTCAGCACGGTGAAAGCCGGGCCGGGCACCTTACGATTCGGAATCGAGAATCTCCTGAATCAGAAATATGTGGCGGCGTTCAATCAGATTTCCTTCTTGAACAGTTTCCTCTATGCCGGACGGGGCACCACTGCGATGATCGGCTATTCGATGACGTATTGACCGGTCCCGGATCGATCGAGACCGCCTCTCTGATGCCAGCAGACTGGTTGCCGGGCCGCCCTCAGACGGCTCGGCAACGTCCTCGTATCCTCAGCGCCTGTAGCAACGGTGAGCAGGCGTCGGTAGACAATTCCTGGTGGGGTTTCGTAGGGTGAGCGCGCCGCTCGACCTTGGAGAGTATCCGTGAAAGTTCCGTTTCGGTGCATCCATCAGTCCGCTCCTGTGAGCCGCAGTGCACAAGCCGTGGCGTTGCTGGCCCTGCTGTTGATCGCGATCCGGCTGGTAGCCGGATTTGTCTGTTCGACCTGTTTCAACGAGATCGAACGCCCGGACACCCGATCCTTCCATCTCCACGGCGGGGGCGATCTCGATCCCTGCCACCACGGAAGGGCCACGGCGCATCCACTGGTCAAATGGGCCTGCGCGGTCACGGTTGACGATCCCGCCGTTGTTTTGCCGGACGTGCCACAGCTCTTTCTGGTGGTGTCGTTCCTGGCCGTAGCGGTTCTGCTGATTGTTCCCTTTCGCGGGCGCTTCCTCTTTGCGGCCACCGGCCGTGGACCTCCTCTCACGTCTTTCTAACCGCACCGTCATCACATCGAACACCATTGACGCGCCGGAGACCCGCGCAGGCCGAGTAAGGCTATGCGCGACGACAGTTCCGCACGCCCTGTGAAAGGCGAGTGGCCTGCGCGTCTAATCCGGCGGACACAGGCTGTGGGCTCTGTTTCGACAGGGAGCCACAGGAGAGGAAGTTATGTCACAGGCTACAATGTCGCGTTTTCAAATCCGCATGGCCGGTCTCACGGTGTCTCCGTGGGGTCGAGCCGTATCCCGTTCCCTGGCGGTCGTTCTCTCACTGGCTGCTCTCGCAGCCTGTATCGGCCCACATAAGCCGGTGCCGACGCACAAGCAGGAGGCTGCGCCTGTTCCGGCACCCGAGCAGACCGACGGGCCTGCCCCTGTTGAGGCTGCGCCGGCGCCGACCGGGACGGCGGCCGGTTCGCTCCCTCCCTCACCGCCCGTGCCTCCTTCGGCGGCGGGGCCCCAGCCGACCCCTCCGGACGTGCCGGTGGTGGATGTCAAACCGGTGTATGTCATGGCCCAGCAGGAGTCCTACCATGCCAGCCATGCCACGACGGCGACCAAGACCGATACGCCGATCATGGAGACGCCGTTCTCCATCCAGGTCGTCCCGCAACAGGTGTTGAAAGATCAACAGACAACGCGTCTCGACCATGCGCTGAACAATGTCAGCGGAGTCTTTGCCAATCAGTCATTCAGTCTCCTAGAGTCCTTTACGATTCGAGGATTTGAAACGTTCGACTACTATCGGGAAGGGACCCGGTTCCAGTCGGCCCTGACGCAAACCGGCCGGAGGGAAATGGCGAATCTGGAGCGGATCGAGGTCTTGAAGGGCCCGGCCTCGATTCTCTACGGCCGGATCCAGCCGGGTGGCATGATCAATCTCGTTACCAAGAAGCCGCTGGAGGAATCCTACTATTCGATCCAGCAGCAGGTCGGGTCCTACGATTTCTACCGCACGGCCTTAGATGCGACCAGCAAACTCAACGAATCGGGGTCGCTGCTGTATCGCTTCAATATGTCTTATGAAAACAAGGGCTCGTTTCGGGAGTTTGTCGATGACCAGAAACTGTTCATTGCGCCGGTGGTGCAATGGAAATTGAGCAACCGCACGCAGATCACCTTCGACGGGGAATATAGCAAAGGCAAAGTTCGGCCGGATTATGGCACCGTGGCTCTCGGCACCCGGCCAGCCACTCTGCCGATCGAGCGTAACCTGGGCGAGTCCTTTGCCAAGGCGGACTATACGGCCCTGCTCGGCGGATTCAATTGGTCGCATGAGTTCAATAGCCAGTGGAAGATTCAACACCGGGCCTATCTGCAATCGACGAAGGAAGACGATCAGGTGGTGCTGCCGCTGGCCCTGCAGGCCGACAACGAAACCTTGGATCGCTTTTTCGCCGGCTTCCAGGGCAACAAACACAAGACTTATACGACCAGCCTCGACCTGACCGGGCACTTCGACACGTTCGGGCTCAAACACCGGCTCTTGGTGGGAGGGGACTATTACCAGTTCAAGAATATCGCCACCATGGTCGACAACTTTGCCTTTCCCTCCATCAACATCTTCAATCCGGTTCATGGCGGGAATCCGATCCCCGATCCGGCGGATAATTTTGCATTCGATCTTCGCGAGAAATGGTTTGGCCTCTATCTGCAAGACCAGGTGGAACTGCCGTTTCACCTGCATCTGTTGGCGGGCCTGCGGTACGACAGCGCGGAGATTACGACCGACAATACGTTCGGCGGGACGCGGACCGTATCGAGTAGCCGGCAGTCCGCCGTCACGCCGCGTGTGGGCCTACTCTGGCAGCCGATCAAGGAATTCGCCTTGTACGGCAACTATGTCGAAGGCTTCGGGGTGCCGAATATCGGCTCGCTGGGGGTGACCGGGGCGCCGCTGAGAGCGGAAACGTCCCAGCAGTGGGAGGCTGGCATCAAGACTGATCTCTTCGATGGCCGATGGATGGCGACTCTGTCCTGGTTCGAATTGACCAAGCAAAATGTGGCCACGGGCCATCCCGATCCCGTCCTGGCCGCCTTGGGGTTCTCCGTGCAAACGGGTGAAGCGCGCAACAAGGGTATCGAACTGGACGTCGCCGGAGAAGTGCTCCCGGGATTGGATGTGATCGCCACCTATACGTACACCAATTCCGAAATCACCCAGATGAACGACGGCACGGTCGGCAATCGCTTTCCCAATGTCCCGAAACATGCGGGCAGCCTATGGACGACCTACCGGTTTCAGGAACCGCGTCTGACTGGGTGGAAAGTCGGGGCCGGGCTGGTGGCGAGAGGCGAGCGGGAAGGCAATCGGGAAAACGACTACCAGATGCCGGGGTATGTCCTCGTCAACCTGATGGCGAGTTATACGATGCACGTGGGGCCCACGCGACTGACCGCGCAATTGAATGTGGACAATCTGCTTGGCCAGGAGTACTTCCCGAGCAGCGCAGGCTTCGGCCGGAGTCGCATCGACATCGGCACGCCGCGCTTCTTCCTGGGATCCCTGAAGATGGAATTTTGATCAGAAGGGGACGCGCGGGAGCCGTGCGTCCTCATCACGCGCGTTCCCACAGGGCCTTTGGGGCGGGCCATCCGCTTCTCTTCGGCGCGAGAAGCAAGCGACATGGCCGCATCAGGTGGAGGGGCCGGGGCAAGAGAGCGGGAAGATGGCGCTGTAGAGCGGGCCCTGCGTGGTCTGCGCACTGAAGGCTCGTTCTGGGCGATGCGGCGGAGTACCTATGTCGTCAGCGCCGAAAAGTGGTGGACCATGATTTGGGGGATCTTTTGAAAATCGCGATCAGATGTGAGGACCGGAAGTCCGTGCTGCATGGCGCTCGCGGCAATCCAGATGTCATTGGCGGCAACGGGGGTGCCGGCATTTTTCAGCGTGACGCGAATCACTGCGTAACGATCCGACGTTTCTTCGTCCAGGACCAGCACGCGAACGCGCGGGGATTCGAGAAACCGTCCCAACTCGCGCTCGTTGCTGGCCCGTTTGGTGCCTTGGAGAAAGCCGGCGCGAAGTTCGCCTAGGACAATGGGGCTGATGAAGATCAACTCGGCTTGCGGGAGGATCTCGGTCACTTCGGGATGTTGTCTCTTAAACGCAATATACGCGGAGCTATCCAGTAACAGCCGGGTCACCTCCAGAACTCCGTATCGATCGTGCGTTGTTCGGTGATGAGCGGCTCGAATGCGGCGGCTTCTTCCTTCGTCCAGGTTCCTGCGAGGTGGTCCAGATCATGGTAGCGGACCGGTGTCTTCTTTCTGACCGTGCCTCCAGCCGATTCTTCCAGCAGTTCGATGACTGCCTTGTTCACGCTGGTTTTCTTCCGCTTGGCCCGCAGCTGAACCGTACGGGCGATCTCAGGAGGAAGGTTTCGCAACGTAATCGCTTTCATGGAACCATCCTTTCATGCATCAGCTGTGCATCATCGTGATGCAGAGCATATCGTGTGGGGGTCGGTTCGTCAAATCCGATGCGAGCGTGTGGAAGTCCTGCGCGAAGCAGGCCTGGTGGCCTGCTCTGGCAACGGATCAAGGAACTGGTCTTGTACGGCAACTATGCCGAGGGCTTCGGTGTGCCGAATATCGGATCGCTGGGTGTGACCGGGGCGCCGCTGAGAGTGGAAACGTCCCAGCAGTGGGAGGCCGGGATCAAGACCGAGTTCTTCGATGGCCGGTGGACGGCGACCCTGTCCCGAACGCCTCCCGCCCTGTGCTCAGCGGTCTCCGTGGCTGTAGTATTCGTGAGCAGAGAGGGTGGACAATTCGCGGCGGGTTTCGTATGATGAGCAGTTCGGTATCAGTCAGGTCATTGGTGGTGATCACGTCGAGCACGGCCAACTCCATTCGTCCACAGACTCACGTGGCAACCCACGTGGGAATGGTGGTGGCGTGCCTACTGATTGCCATCCGGGTGGTTGCGGGGTTTGTCTGCCACACCTGCTTTATTGATTTCGAACGGCCCGCCTCTCGGAGTTTCCATCTCCACGCTGGTGGAGACCAGGATCCCTGTCACCATGGGCAGGCAGAGGCTAGCCCGCTTGTGACGTGGGCCTGTACCGTCACGCAGGATGAAACCGCCTTCATCCTTCCGGACATCCCGCGACTACCGTTGCTCGTGTCCCTCTTCGTCCCGCTCACCTTCATAGTGCTCTCGTTCAGTGGCCGCCCTCTGGTGGTGGCCCACGGCCGCGGTCCTCCCATTCCTCTCTCCTGATCACCGGTTTCACCTGTACTGAATAGGCGCAATCCCGGCGTGGGTCCGATTCGATCGGAACCCGCGTCATGGAATACGTCTTCATCCGGAGTCGGTCTGTCGCTGGAATGAGGATTGCCCTGCGAACGGTGGCATCACTGTCGCAATGCTGCGTCCGCAGGCGCAGGAGTGTCTGTTGCATGTCTGATAGAGCCGTCACATCCTCGTCGGTTTCAGTGGCGTCTCGCGAGGTCGCGCAGGCCAGCGTGCGAAACCGTCGCGTGCGAGTGTGGCGAACGTGGTGGGTGCGGGCGCATCTCTATTTAGGGTTGACCGTAGGCGCCTTGCTGGTGGTCTTCGGATTGACCGGCAGCATCCTGGTGTTCTTTCAGGAAATCGACGAATGGCTGAATCCAGCCGTGCTGACGGTGGACGTACCGGTATCCGGTCGGGATGGCTACCGGCCGATCGGCGAGATTCTGGCGGCGGCGGAACAGGCGGCGGCGCCGGAGAGCCGCATCACGCAGGTCTATGGCGCGACGACTCGCGAACGGGTCATGGCCGTGTATATGGAGCAGCCAACGAAAGCCTGGCAGCGGATCTTTGTCGATCCCTACCGGGCGCGGGTCACCGGGGTACGGAGTTACGGGGCCGACGAATGGATCCCGCGCTATCTCATGGACGCCGTCTTCGCGTTGCACTACCAATTGTTTGCCGGTGTGACGGGCGTGACCCTGGCGGCGATCGCGGCCTGGCTGCTGATCCTGTCGTTGTTCACAGGCGTGATCGTCTGGTGGCCGGTGAACGGCCAATGGCGACAGGCCTTCGTGATCAGGCGACCGTTCGCCTCGTTCCGGTTGTTGTTCGATCTGCACAAGACCCTGTCGCTGTATCTCTGTCTGGCGATCGGAGCCCTGCTCCTGTCTGGTGCCTACATGAACTGGGCCGAGCCGATCCTATGGGTCACGCAGATTCTGTCGCCAGCCACTCGCGGCCCTGCGCAGTCTTCTCCGCCCGCTGTTATGGATGGTGCGCATCCGATCAGTCCGCAACGGGCGGTGGAATTGGCGGCAGCCCGGTATCCCGAGGGCCGGCTGAGCTCCATCGCCATGCCGGGAGATGCGAGCGGTGTCTACCAAGTGGGCCGGCAGGGCGTGCCTGGGCTGAGCGCGTTTTGGTCGGAGCGCATCGTGAGCGTCGATCAGTACAGCGGAGCAATTCTTGACGTGCGTGCGCCCGATACGAGGCGGAGCGCCGGTGAAACGTTTCTCGATTGGCAATGGCCCTTGCATTCGGGGCAGGCGTTCGGAATGCCCGGCCGCCTGCTGGTGTGTGCCAGCGGTCTGGCCTGCCCGGTCATCTACGCCACCGGGTTCCTCATGTGGTGGCGCAAGCGGCGAGGGCGAGTACGGCGGTCGGTCGCGCCGGCGTCATAGCTCGCGTCGCACGAATGGAAACGGGAAGGAACCGGCACGGGTCGTGGCCGTTCCATAAAGGAGGTACCGTGTCGATTCATCAATCACCTGATCGCCCTGAGCCTCGGAAATCCGGCGTTCACGATGCCGATTTAGACGGGTTGGCGATTCATCGTCCGGCCCCCGGTGAGACTCCGTCTTCCGGTCGCCGCCGGTGGCTCTGGCTGACGCTGGCCCTCCTGCTGGCTGCCGCCGGCTGGGCCTGGAGCAGCGCCTGGCTACGACCGGACCAACGAGTTGAAGTGGTCCCGGTGGTGCGCATGACGTCCGGAAGTGGGGCGGGTCTTGCGGCGACCGGGTATGTGGTGGCGCAACGGCAGGCGTCCATTGCCTCGAAGGGCACCGGGCGGCTGATTTACTTCGGCGTCAACGTCGGTGATCGGGTGAAGGGAGGACAACTGATCGCGCGCATCGAGCATGACGATATGGATGCGCTGTACCGGCAGGCTTTGGCCCGGTTGGGCGTGGCGCGGGCACAATTGGGTGCTGCCAAGCCGGAGCTCGAAGAGGCGACATTGAGTTTCGAGCGGGTCAGGACCCTCCTGGAGAAGTCTTTCGTCACCAAATCGGAATTCGACATGGCCTCAGCGAGACTTCGCCGCGCCGCTGCGACGGTCAAGTCTGCCGAGGCGGCGGTCACTGCGGCAGAAGCGGAACGGCAAAATGCCACGGTGCAGCTGGAGAATACGAGTATTCGCGCGCCGTTCGATGGCGTCATCGTGAAGAAGTTGGCGGAGATCGGCGAGGTCGTGTCGCCCTTCACCGCCACCGTCCGTTCCGGCGGGTCCGTGGTGAACATGGTCGATCCCCTGTCGGTGACGGTGGATGCCGAGGTGTCGGAGGCGATGATTCATCGAGTGCGCGCTGGTCAATCGGCGGAAATTCAGCTCGACTCCGTGCCGGGGCATCGGTACCAGGGCGAGGTGCAGCAGGTCATGCCGATTGCGGACCGCGCCAAGGGAACCGTCCTGACGCGTATACGCTTCCGTGATTTGGATGAACGGGTGCGGCCTGAGTTGAGCGCAAAAGTAACCTTCGGTCCGATGCCGGGGGCTCCTCCCGCGCAAGGAGATGACTGGGGGGTCCCCTCTACCGCAGTTGTCACGCGCGATGGGCGGACGGTGGTGCTGCTCGTGCGGGCAGGCCTCGTGGCTGAAGCGGTGGTGCAAGCCGGCACCGCCGTGGCCGGGATCGTCCCGGTGCACGGGCCCCTGTCGCAGACCGATGAAGTGATCGTCGCACCGAACGAGACTCTCCGTTCCGGGAGCATGGTCTCAGTGGTTCGGCGTGTGCCATGAGCGACGCAGCCATGGTTGATCCGGTCGTGAGTCTCCACAACGTCACGAAGACCTACAGCCGCGGGGGCACGGAGGTGTCGGTCATTCGAGAGTTGTCTTTCGTGATCCCCGCTGGGACGTTTCTCGCGATCATGGGGCCGTCAGGGTCCGGCAAAAGTACCTTGCTGAACGTCATGGCCGGCATCGATCGGCCGACGAGCGGGTCGGTGGTGGTGGCCGGGACCAGGCTGGATCACATGTCGGAGGGCGCGATGGCGCGATGGCGGGCCCGCCACATCGGCTATGTCTTTCAAACCTACAATCTCATTCCGGTCCTGACGGCGGCGGAGAATGTGGAATTGCCGCTGGCGTTGACGCATCTGACGAGGCGCGAACGTGCCGATCATGTGAAGACGGCGTTGCGCCTGGTCGGGTTGGCCGATCGGATGGATCACTACCCGCGGCAACTGTCCGGCGGGCAGGAACAGCGGGTCGGCGTGGCGCGCGCGATCGTCAGCGACCCGACCATGATCCTGGCGGACGAGCCGACCGGCAACCTCGATCGCGAATCGGCCGACGACATCCTGACACTGCTGGCTCGGTTGAATCGGGAACTGGGGAAGACCATTGTCATGGTGACTCACGATCCCCGCGCCGCCGAGCGGGCGCAGATGATCCGGCATTTGGAGAAGGGCCTGTTGGAGATGCCGCCGTGACGCTGCTGCGCTTGATGCTCAGAAATACGGTCAGGCGGCCGGTTCGTCTGGCGCTGACCATCGGCGGTCTGGCGATGGTCGTCCTGGCCTTCGGGTTGTTGCGGCTGACGTTGGATGAATGGCACAGCGGCGTCAAAGCGGCCGCCAACAATCGGCTCATCACCGTCCACGCGATGTCGGACTCCTTGCAGCTGCCGCTGGCGTACAAAGAACGGATGGCCGTCATCCCTGGCGTGCAATTGGTGCATTACGGGAACGTGTTCGGCGTCGAGTATCGCGATGCCAAGGAGTCGTTCGGAGCCTTCGCCGAACACATGGGGACCTTCTTCGAGACCTATCCGGAAATCCTCCTGAACGAAAGCGATCGCCTGGCGTTTCTCAAGGACCGGGGGGGATGCCTCATCGGTTGGAAACTCGCTGCCCGATTCGGTTGGAAGGTCGGGGATGTGATCCCGCTCAAGGGAACCACCCATGCCGGGAATTGGGAGTTGGTCGTCCGCGGCATTTTCCACAGCAGCAACCCCGCCATCATGGGTGAAGGCGAACTGTATGTGCATTGGCAGTTTGCCAACGAGCGTTTGAAGACCACGGCGCCTGACCGTATCGATCAGGTGGGCTGGTACGTCGCCACGACGGCCCCGGGGGTGAATACCCGCACGGTGGTCGCGGCCATCGATGCCACGTTTGCCAACTCCTTTGCCGAAACCAGAACGGAGCGGGAACAGGCGTACATCGCCGGTTGGGTCGCGCGCGCCGGCGCATTGCTTGAGGCATTGGATTGGCTGTCGGGCGTGATGAACGGGATTGCAGCCCTGGTGTTGGTCAATGCGCTGGCCATGGCGGTGCGCGAACGAACCCGGGAGTATGGCGTCATGAAGACGCTGGGATTTCAGCCGCGTCATCTGGTGACGTTGGTCTTGGGGGAGTCGCTGCTGGTCGCGTTGGGTGGCGCGCTTGTCGGGTTGGGGTTGTTGTACCCGGCGGCGCGGCTCTATGCCGTGATGGTGGCGGGCGGGAAAACGGTGGGGGCGTACGAGATCACCGCCGAGACGATCTGGTTGTGTCTGGGTGCGATGGTCCTGGTCGGCCTGCTGGCAGCTCTCTGGCCCGCGGTACGCCTCAGCCGCATGACGACGTTGGAAGGCTTGCGCCACCGGGGATAACGTCACGAGGTCAGCCGTTGTTGTGGAGCGTATACAGTCTGCGGAACCTGTGGGCGCGCCGCGTCACGACGCTACTGACCCTGTCGGGGCTGGGTTTGGTCGTCTTTGTGTTCGTGGCTATTCTCATGCTAACGCATGGCCTGGAGCAGGCGATGGGCAGGACCGGCGATCCTTCCAACGCCATCCTGTTGAGTAAAGGCGCGCTGTCCGAAATCGAAAGCAGCCTGTCGCGGGATCAGACCGGGGTGTTGGCGTCGCAGCCGGAAGTGGTCATTTTGGAAGACCATCAGGTCGCGGCGGTGCGTGAGATCGCCCTGCAACTCACCTTGCGCAAGCAGGACCGAGGGAGCCTGGCGAATCTTTCCGTGCGCGGGTCTTCGTTCGTCGCGTTTGCCGTGCGTCCCCGCGTGCGCATCGTTCAAGGGCGGGCGTGGCAACCCGGCACCACGGAGGTGATCGTCGGCAGCCAGGTGGCCAGGCAGTTTCCCGAGGCCCGTCTGGCTGAAACGTTGCGGTTCGGGCGGCGGGAGTGGACTGTTGTGGGGATCTTCGAAGCGGAGGGCAGCGGATTCGACTCGGAGGTGTGGGGAGACGTCGATCAGATGATGACCACGTTCCATCGCACAGCCTTCTCATCCATGACCCTGCGCCTGGCCGACCCGGAGGTGCTACCGGCGTTCAAGACGAGGTTGGAGCGTGATCCCCGGTTCAAAGTCTCGGTGAAGCGTGAGCCGGAGTATTACGAAGGAAAAGCCGAAGGGCTGGCCCGGTTGATTCGCGTGACCGGTTTGTTCCTCACCGTGGTGTTCAGTGTCGGCGCGATCCTCGGGGCGACGATGACCATGTCCGCCTCCGTCGCGCATCGGACGACCGAGATCGGCACGCTTCGCACCCTGGGATTTACGCGCGGCCACATTCTGCAGGCCTTCCTGCTCGAATCGATCCTGCTCGGCCTTGCCGGAGGTCTCTTGGGTGTGGCGGGCGCGGCCCTGCTCAATCGCGTGACGATTTCGACGGTGAACTGGGATACCGGCGCCGAACTGGCCTTTGGATTTCATCTCACGCCCGGCATGGTCGGCGAAGGGGTGCTGTTCGCGGTGTGTATGGGGCTCATCGGCGGACTCGTCCCGGCGGCTCGCGCCGCGCGTCTTGAGATTGTCCAGGCGCTGGGGGAGCGAACGGCCTGATGAGTTTGTGCCGCGCAAGCCGACCGGTTCCTCAGCGAAGCCTTGGAGAAGTAGATCGATGGCTAATAAGGCCGCATACTACAAACCCCCCACGTAATAGAAGTTAAATCTTGCGAGCCCCCTCCTCTTCAATCGATGTTGTGCGCGAGCTTGCAGGCGGATGCTACGTCTTTTGTTCAGGGGCTCAACCAGTCCACCGTCTTCTGCATCAGGCAGACAGGTCACAGGCCCACCCTGGTGAACGACATCATGCGGCTGGTCCGGCGCGATGTGCGATTGCAAGACCGGACTCCGGCAATCTGCCCCCAGATGCTCGGATGGGGAATGGGAAGGATTCCATCCTTCAACAACCGATTGCTAGCGCGGGAATTGACGCCGCACCGCACAAGTCCGATGGTTACAGTCGGCCTTCGTCCAGGTCGATACCCTCCACCCATGTGGCGACCGGAGGCAACGATTCGATCGGCACGCCGCGCTTCGCTGCAATGCCTGACAACAGATCGCGATAACGTTGTTGCGTGACCTCGTCGCCGGGCTTCGCTTTGAGGACCCCCCGAGTCCACAGGCGAATCTCAGCTTCCCGTAACGGGCGACCGTGTGCGCGCGTCCATTGAAGGATGTCCTCGTCCGTCCCACCCTCTAGCCCGGATTATTCATGAATACCGTTGCGAGGCGTTCGAGGCCGAAGTCCGCCGGGGCTTCTCGCACCTGAGGCCGCCGGAGGCGTACTTGCAGTCCGTCGAGGAGGCCGAACGAGAAAATCCTCGCCGGACGAGAGAATCGGACGACGGAGCAGGTATTCATGAATAGTCCGGGCTAGGACTCGCCGCTCAAACGCCGCTGCGTCGATCTGCAGGTAGTCGAGCAACGCCTTATCGAAACCTCCCGTCAGGTACGTGTAGTCTG
>JADYYH010000036.1 GCA_020853775.1 Nitrospira sp. | reverse complement strand
GGCCCAGAGGGTGTCGTCGGCCGTCGGCGGTGTGGAGCGGCGACCGACCAACCGGCGCATCCCTCGTGACAAGGCCCCGGCCAGGGACCCGTCCTGCGCGTGCGTCACGCCCAGCCGATACCGCTTGTGCAAATGTTCGACTCGAACTGCCAGGTCGTTCATCCTAGTCACCATTCCAAGGCAGCGACCTTGGTTGCGTGTGGCCTGCAACGCGGATGCGTCTCAGAGAGCTTTCCTCAGCGAGATCACCTCGCTGCTCAGCTTGCCGGCCAAAAATTCCTTGAGCTCGCCGATATTGTGCATGGCAGCCAGCTCGTTGCCTTTAAATCGGATGCCGAAGGCCTGCTCGATGCCGAACATCAGATTGATATGCGCCACGGAATCCCAGCCTTCGATATCGGCGGCTTTCATCTCATCGCGCAGCGCGAGCGCATCATTGTCGAATACTTGGCGAAACACTTCTTCCAATCGATCGTGCAGCTCCATGAACTCCTCACTTCATGCGGTTAGGTTGTCGGGTTGTCATTGTCCTATCGGAAACGGCGGGTGCCTGTTTCGTGGTGCCTCATGGCTCGTCAAAATGTCTCCATGATCTGCAAGGCTTGTGACTGGTGGGATTGGCAGATCTGTCGCACAATCGCGGCCGCGACCTGTTCGACTTCAATAGCTCCTTGTCGTCCCATGGTCGTATTGGTTTGATCCGTCAGGAGCTTGGGCGGTCTGACGATACGATGCCGAACCGTCGGGTATTGGGCGGCAGCCCAGTTCACCAGACCTTCCAGTGCGCATTTTGCCGTCACGTAATGCGCGAAGATTGCCGGGAGCTCTTTGACAAAGGATGACGACAGGACGATGTTCCATCCTGCCTGGTCGGCCAGCATCCCGAGAAAGGTCGACATAGGCGCGGAGACGAGCGACAGACTTCGCGCAACAAAGTCCTGGAACTGCGGGAGCTTGTCCGGTTCGAACGCCAGCGGACGAATCGGGGGCGACGCATTGCAGACGAGGAGGTCGAGGCCGCCGTACCGTTTGAGAATCATATCCCGTAGAGACAGGCACCAGGCAACATCCGCGGCATTTCCCTGCACCAATTCAAGCTGTGTCGACCGGTCACCTAGGCTGGCGCGAATGCGCTCCGCCTCCGCCGTACTCTGCTGATAGTTCAGCAATACCGAGCAGCCCTGCGAAGCGAGTGCCTGCGCGATGGCGGCGCCAAGTCCGCGACTTCCGCCGATGACCAGCGCGCGCATTCCCTTCAGGTGTTCGGATTCCGGCAACAGGTCGCTGATGCGTCGCAGGGAGGGTTGCGGAGAATCCTGCCGCACGAATGCCGACAGGTGAGCCGTCGCATAGGGCTGCGAGCCGGCGGACAGCGTGCCCGTTGACCGCAGGAGGTCATAACGCTCATCCACGTCTTCAACCGCCGCATCGTACGAGAAGGGTTCCTCTTGAGGCGCTTCCGCATCATGAAATTCAAGCTTCAGTCGCCAGAAGACGGCGCGTTTCCCGGGAAGGTGCATCCCGACGACATAACTTGCCCACATCATCGCGGCGATCTGGTGAGGGGTCGCGCCTTTTCCATCGAGTCCCCAGCGTTCGACCACCTGGGCAAATGCCTCGGTCTCCGGCGCATAGGTGCCGGTCACACGAGTGCCCGGGATGAGGGCGTCTTTGTTTCGGTCTTCCGGTTCCGTCGCACAACAGGCCTTCGGGAAGCGCTGTGACTCAGTATGGCCTTGTCCCTGAGCGAAGGCGAATGTCGCTGTCATCATCAGACGAGTCGTATCATAAAGCTTGACGCGCGCATTGTCTGTCGCCGATTCGATGATGTCGAAACGATACGGTGCATCGACGCTGAGTGGATTTCGAAACTCGGCGGAGATGTGCCGCAGCTGTCGGTCATGGCGTTCGGATAGTTGCCCGAGTCCGGCCAAGAGGCTCAGCAGGCCGAAGACGACCGGTTCGGCGTACGGGGTGGTGCGGGCGTATTCCTCTGAGATGTGCAGAGGATTCCGGTCGCAACTCGCCGCGCTGAAACGAGCAAGATCCTCTTTTGTAAAGCGGACAGTAGTCATGTGGGTAGGAAGAGTCGAACTGAAATCAACCAATCAGGGCGTGCCATCAACGGATGCCCACGAATCGACACTCCTCACAAACGGATTGGCAATCGGGCCTCTCGCCTTGAGGTCATACCGCCATATTTGATGCCCAGTGGTCTGGTTGAACGGCTCGAACCCGTGCTTCGCATAGACTTCCGCCGCCATCGCGTTCTTCTGTGTCGGAATGTACGTTCCTTGAAGGACCGTACAGCCGAGCTGGGCGGCCTGGCGACAGAGGTGTTCGAGCATCGTGGCCTCCACGGTCCGGCCGATGACCCGGCAACTCATGAGCCAGGTGTCGATATCCAGGAGATCGCCTTCGCACCGCGCAATCATGACACTGACCAGGCCATGATCGGTGTAGCGGTCTTGCAGTCGCAGGGCGAGGTGAACGTAGTCCGTGCTCCGGATGAACGCGGTCAACTGCGGCAGGCCGTGGCGCCTGGTGGTCACATTGAATTGGTTGGTCTTGCCGATCAATTGCGCGATTCTGGGCAGGTGTGCGTCGTCGAAGGGCGTCACGATAGCCTGCATGCGGAGGCCGTGATAAAAATCTTCGATGGATCCGGCCGCGGCCTCCAACTCTTTGATCTGTGCTCTGGCTCGATATTGATCGGCGCGTTCGCTGTCCTCGGCCGTCAAGGCCGCGGTCTCGAGCGAGAGGTATTGCGACAGGGTTCTGGTGTAATAGGCCGGATCGTCAGGCAACGGGAGGACATCGACCTCTGGGAGAAATTTGCGGACAATCTCACGCTCGACCGGGTTGTCGTCGACGAACACCAGACTGTCCAGCCCGATTTGTAAGGTGTCGGCGATCCTGCGGATGTTGTCTGGTTTGGATTCCCAATTGGCGATGAACAGGGCGATATCCTGCAGCCTGAGCCGCATCTCCGCATGTGTTTCGAACGGTTGGATGGCATCGGCATAGTTATTCTTTGAACAGACGGTCAGGATGACGCCTTTCCGTTTCAACTTCAGGATATAGTCCTGGAACGCCACGAATGCCTCGCCGTCCGGTCCCTGCCCCAACTTGATGCCGGCGAGGCCCTCTTCAGCGATCACGCCGCCCCATAAGGTGTTATCGAGATCGAGGACCAGGCATTTACGGCTCAGGCCGAGATCCGCTGCCACTACTGCAGCCGTGTGTCTGGCGAGTAAGGGCAGCGCCTCCAGCGCCACGGCTTGTTTGGAGAGGTTCCAATATCGCGGGTCACGCCACTGGCGTTTCCCGATGAGCGCCGACAGGCGTTCGCAATCCACCAAGGACACCGCATGGCCAGCCGCTTCGCCCAACCGCATGTTCACGGCCTGCGTCATCGTGTATCGGGAGCCGGGAAGTCTGGTCGCGAGATGGCCTGCAGGGACTTCGCAGGGCAGCGCAAAGTTATGTTGGATGACACGGGCCTGCGCACGTTCGGCGACCAACTTCCACAGTGTCGTCCAACGGTCGACCTCGGTCCGAATATCCTGCTCAGGCGTTGAGCTGTACTCGGGAAGGCGGAGATCTCCTTCGTGAACCGCAAGGATGACGACATCCGGGCCGAACGTGTAGAGCTGGCTACCCGGATCGATGATGTCCTGTTGATACTGCCCGTAGTGGCTCTCGTAGAGATCGATACGGATGCCGAGCTTGGCCGCGGCAAGCCGCAGCAATGGGCTCAATTGAGTGGTGGTGTAGCTGCTCAGCATGGCGACCTTGGTGGATCGCAACACGGGCCAGCCGCCCCGGTCCGCGTGACGTTGGAAGAGCGCCCAGCCGGCGAGCCAGGTCGTGTAGTCATCACCCGCCTCAACGAGGGCGAGCGCCCATCTGCAAGCTTCGGAATGCTGCTTGAGGCGATCGTAACAGCGCGCCAGTTTCAGGCAGAGCGAGGGAGAGAGTGGAAAGGTCACCGCCTCTAAATAGGCGTGGATGGCCTGTTCCATCTGGCCTTGCTTACGATAGGCGTCACCGCGTGCTTCGGGCGTGTCGGAAGAAGCCGGCTGTTGGGGCGAGGCTATGCCGCTTGAGGTCATCCTGTGCTGTCTCACATGTTTTGGGAGGTCCCACTGGTGCTGTGGGACTCATCGGGGGGATTCGGCAGGCGTATCACACGGGGAGCTTCTGCAAAAACCCTGGTTCCTGCTGGCACATTCGACATGACCACGACATTCGGGCCAATGACTGCGCCCTCTCCGATTGTCACGGCCGCAAAAATCACCGCGCCGGGACCCACTTCCACGTGGTTCCCGAGTCGGGGGCCCTTATGTAGCGTTTTCTGCCCGCCATATCCTGCGCCGATGGTGGCATTGTGGCGGATCAGGCAATCGTCACCGACAACTGTCTTCCAATGGAAGACGATGCCGTGTTGATGCACCAGCCAGAGTCTTCGTCCCAAAATGACGGTGAGAGGAATTTCGATACCATAGTAGTTGCGTATGTACCGGTACATAGCCTGATACAACCACAGCAGCAGGGCTCGGAGCGCCCCGGGTCGTTTATTGGAAACCCAGGTGCCAAAGCGATGCACGGCAATGGCGCGAAATCCAGGCATCGTCCAGTCACGATGGTTGGTCGTCCAGTCCTCATGGATCTGGCTCGCCAGATCCTGCACGCTGAGAGAGAGTCTGCGGAATGTTCCTCGCATGGGCAAATCGGTCTGATGGAGAATTCTTGCCCGGACGTTCATAGAACCTCATTTCGACGTACTGCCGTTGCCGAACGGTCCAAGGCCGTACTGTGGCCTGAGGGGCTAGCTCCCAGACTCGACCCTTACGCCGTCAATCACATATGCTTCCATGGGACTGTGGGTGAGTAGGTTGCTTCGTCCTACATCACGGTCTGTAAGAATCACCATCGAGTGGTGGTGATCAAACCGATCAGCGCCTCAATGAGCCGTGTGAGCCACGATCTTCCGCCCGCTTGCGAATGTAGCTGATCTTACCATATGTCCAGCAGTACTGGACAAGCTAAAACGATCTCTGATCGCGAAATTAGTGTGCTGCCGCAGGGCGTGGTCGTGTAGTTCTCGCGATGACATAGGCGCGAGATGGTGCAGGGATACGGCCGAGTCGATCAGCATGGTCGGGCGCGGAGGCGCTCGCCCCTAGTCTTGAGCAACGAGAGTTCCGAATCGACTAGGTATAGCCCTAGTGCGACGAGAAGCGGGGGGCATCGTTGTCGGTCGATCAAGGGAGATCAAGGGAATAGATGATGGCATCGCAATGAGGGGACGACAGTGACCGAATGGGGTAACTGCCAGCACTGGGCCGAAATGCCTCTTTCATGGCTTGTATGGCAATGGGGCCCGTGGTACTATTCGCGGTCTCCCGCTGGGGCCTGGTGAGGGATGCGTTGAAATAGTTCAGGCCTGACTCGATGTTGCCTTGCCCGGGAATCTAATCGAAAGCCAGACCCAAGTCGCCCCGTTACGTCGCGTCTTCGGCCCGTCCTTTCCCTTTCTTTCCTTCGTTCAAGACAATGTCACTACCCAAGAGGAGGACCCACATGGGTTCTAAAATTTATGTTGGCGGGTTGCCGTATTCGGCAACCGAACAGCAGTTGAGCGATTTGTTCGCAGTGCACGGGGCGGTTGAATCGGCCCGTATCATTACGGACAAATTTACCGGCCAATCGAGAGGTTTCGGATTCGTCGAAATGGCCTCTTCAGACGAGGCGCAGAAGGCGATTTCCGCTCTCAATGGGACGGACATGGGTGGCCGGACATTGACGGTCAATGAAGCGCGTCCGCAGGAACCTCGCTCAGGCGGGCCTGGGCGGAGCGGCGGAGGCGGGGGATTCAACGATCGTGGTGGCAAGCGCGATCGCTGGTAACGCCTGACTTTGTAACAGTTTGTGGGGCAGTCATCCTGGTGGTGGCTGCCCCATTTTTCTTGCCCGGATACCCTGAAAAATCTGTCGTTCAATCGCCGACAAACCGGGCTTTCCTGTTCAATGGAAAGAGCTGAACATGACGGTATGGCATCGCTGCTTTGGAAGGCGCTGGGCGGCTCGTTTGCAGCAAGGAGTGAGCGTGGTGGGAGAGGTTACGGTTAGTTGAGGACCTTGAGCGTGAGATCGTCGAAATAGGTCACCGCATCGGCTTTGGTCCAGAGTCCGATCCGGCCGCTGGTATACGTCGTGTCGCAGGCACGGAACAGGACGGTCTCGTCGAAAATGGCTTTGATTTCGCAACCGCGTTGCACGATACGAAGTTTATGCCAACCGGTAGCGGGGAGCGGGCGATCGAGTTGCTTTACAATCTGCTGGACACCGTTCACGACGCGATACACCCGTACCTTCTGCTCCACCAAACTCGCTCTCAAGAGGTAGTAGTTCCGGTCGTCCTTCGCCCGCCACAGCAGCCCGCCGCCGAAGTCGGCCTTTCCCGCCACGGCGAGATAGGAGACCTCGACATCGATATTGCTGCTCTCGGTGCCGTCGAACAGAAGGACTTTGTGGGTCTGATCCGTCCCTTTGGCCTGTAGTTGGGCGAGCACTTGCGACGCACTTTTTGCGCGGTCGGTGATGAGGATTTTCCATTCCCCCGCCGGTCGGCCGTCGAACTGCGTGCCGACGACGTAGGAGCCTGGCAGCATTCCCGGTGAGGAACTATCAAATGTCCATTGCCGCTGGTGCTGTGGATCGCTCTCTGCTTCTTCCACTCCAGAGACTCTGTCCGGCCAGAGTGCGCCGCCGCAGAGCATCGTCATGAGCGAGCTTGCAACAGTCACGAAGCGAACAACGAGGGCCACGGTGTGGTATGAGCGCATCAGAGTCCCTGTTCAGGTGAATGCGTGGAGGACTGTAACCTAAACAGGGCGCTGTCGGCGAGAGGAGGGTCGAAAAAATCATCCTGCCGCGATGGTCGGTCAATACGTAGCCGGGAGGATTTCAGGGCTGTCAGGCTCGTCCTAGGGCATTTCCAATTCGCGTAATGTGGCCTCGGCCTGTTCCAGCCAGCGCCGATTCGCCGGGGTATCGAGTTCGAGGCGGAGGTATTGTCGCAATTCCTGGGCTGCCTCCATGCGTTGCCCCAGACCGGCCAGCGCATGGCCAAGGTTGAAGCGGATCTTGGCATCGTTGGGTCGCAGGTGCAGTGCCGTACGGAATTCGCTGATGGCGGCTTCCGGTTGATGCTTTTCCATCAACCCGAGCCCCAGATTGAAATGTGCGTTCACATCGTTCGGTTGCAGACTCGCCGCGGTGCGATATTCCGCAATGGCCCCGTCAAGGTCACCCATCGCTTTGAGCGCCACTCCCAGATTGTTGTGGGCATTCACATCGGTCGGATTGCGGCGTAACACGGTTCTAAATTCCGCGATGGCCCCCGCCGGATCTCCCATCTCCTTGAGCGCGACTCCGAGATCATTGTGCGTTTTGGGATCGTCCGGCTTCAGTCGCAAGGCTTCTTTGAATTCAAGCATGGCTGCGTCATGCCGACCGATATCGAGCAGTGTATTGGCGAGGTTCAGGTGCGCGGCAAAATAATTCGGTTGCAGCCGGAGGGCATGTTTGAATTCGTCGATGGCTTGCGCCGGGTCCCCCTTGAACACAAACGCGACGCCAAGATCGTTATGCCGCATGGCTTCCGCATCGGTATCGACCGGTTGTGTGATCTTGTCGGTGGTGGAGAGAATCTGCTCCTCTTCCAGAACATTCGTGCCGGGGATGCCGGATGTGGCGGCAGGGTGTTCCTGCGAGGTGGAAGAGGCCTCTGTATTGAATGGAATGACCAGCCCGAGTGCCAGAACGATGGAGGCAGGATACATAGGGCGTGCCAAACGCGGGCCGCGGACACCGTCTCGCATGGGAGGCTCCTTCCAGGAAGTCGCAGGGGCAATAGCGTGAAAAGGCAGGGCCGGTGTCTGGCCTGCCGTGTGATGGCGGTTACGAAATCGCACAGCGTCAGATAGCCCGATCCGGCTGGAAAATTCAAGTTGAAAGTCCACCGCGCAGCGATGGCGTTGATGGACATGCGCCCGGGAGGAGGGCTCACCGTGCCATCGAACCGGATGCCGGGGCAGGAGCGATAGCGGGAGCCTGCGACCATCCGCCGCCAAGGGCCTTGTAGAGACTCACCATATCGGTGAGGCGCGCGCGCTCCGTTTGCGCCAGTTGCGTTTCCGCCGCCAGCATCGTCCGCTGGGCATCCAGCACATCGAGATAATTCACCAGACCCTTTCGATAGCGGACTTCCGCCAGGCCTACGGCGGCCGTCGCGGCGACCGTCTGCTCGCGTTGGCGCGTCAGTTGTTCAGCGCGAGCCTGAATCGACACCAGCAGGTCGGCGACTTCTCGAAAGGCGAGCAGAATTGTCTGTTGGTATCCTTCCAACATTTGCTGGTAGCGGGATTCAGCTGCATCGAGCCGTGCGATATTGGTTCCGCCGAGGAAAATGGGCAAGGTCACCGAGGGGCCGATGCTGAAGTTGGCGCTGTTGCCGGTGAACCAATTGGCAAACTCGGCGCTTTGCAGCCCCCCTTGGCCTGTGATGGAGAAGGTCGGAAAGAAATAGGCGCGCGCCTGGCCGATACGGGCATTCGCGGCGATCAGGGTCGCCTCGGCCTGCAAAATGTCGGGTCGCCGTTCCAGCAACTGAGACGGCAGACCGACTGGAATCTCTGGCTGCACGAGCACTTTCCTCAACGACATCGGGGCGAGCGTCAGACTGCCGGGCGCTGATCCGGTCAGGACTTCCAGCCGATGGAGTTCCACCGCGCGCAAGCGGATCAAATCGGGAATTTGTCCGGCGCTTTCGGCGACCAGGACTTCCGTCCGTTTCACATCCAGGTCGGAGGCCAATCCCACGGACGCTCGTTTGCTGATGATCTCCAAAGAATCGCGGCGCAGGGCCAGGGCGCGTTGCGCGATTTCAACCTGCTCATCCAGCTCGCGAATGCGAAAATAGGCTTGGCCCACGTCGCCGATCAAGGTCAGGGCGATCGCCCGCGCATCCTGTTCGATTGCTTGCGCATCGGCAGAAGCGGCTTCCATCCCACGACGGATCCGGCCCCACACATCGAGTTCCCAGCGGAGGTCGGCCGCCCCGTTCCAGAGGTCGAAACTGCTGCCGGGCCTGGCGAAGACCTGCGGGCCAGGCTGCTGGCCGGTCGCCAATCCAAGTCCAGCCAGCGTGTTTTTCGAGACGGAGATGTTGGTGTAGCTGCTCTGCACGTTGAGTTGGGGATAGAGCCCTGCCCCGGCCGTGGTGACCGATGCGCGCCCTTCCATGACACGGGAGACCGCTCGGCGGACATCATGATTGTGAGCGAGGGCGCGCTCAACGAATGTGGTCAGTTCCTCGTTTCGAAACGCTTTCCACCAGTCAGCGTCAGGTGCGTGTGGGGAGGTGCCGGCGGCCAGCGGGCCGGAGGCGACATGAGTCCAGTCGGCGGGCGTGTCAACCGCGGGACGTGTATAGGCTTTCCCTTGCAGGCAGCCGGTCAAAACAGTGGCGAGCATCACGAGGACTGCAACTGCCGCGTGAATTCCAAAGACGGGCCGATTCATTTTGATGACACCTCAGCGGGGCGTTCCACGGCCTGGGGCTGAGTCGGCCGATCGGTCGGGGTCCGTTCGATGAATACATCGACCTGTTGCCCGGCATAGACGGGGAATGCCGGCCGATCAAAGCGATAGATGATTTGAAGGACGCGCGTGTCCACCCGTTCGTTGTTGTCACCCGTCAGGGATTTTTTGGGAACGATGTACGGTTCGATGCGAACAAAGGTCAGTGGAATCGTTTGAGCCGTATTGCCCTTCAAGTAGGCTACGGCCGGTCGTTGCGGGGCGACGAGCGGTGCGTTGACTTCATCCACTTCCGCGCGGACCTGCAATTGTTGCATGTCGCCCAGGAGCATGAGCGGCTCTGTGGCACCGGTCGTCAGGGCAAACTCACCGGCCCGGATGTTCACCTGCAAAATCGTCGCGGCCCGCGGCGCGCGGATGGTCAACCGATCCAGCAGCAGTTGTGTTTCATCCCGCTGCGCAATAACCTGTTTCAGCGCCGCCTCGAACCGGCTCATGGCACGTTTGGCCATTTCCGCGGCATACCAGGTGCGCTTCACATCGTCGTCGCTGACGGCCCGGCTGTCGCGTACGGATTTCAATCGTTTGAGTTGTGTGTCGAGATCGCCGATGCGATATTTCTGCTCTTCGACTTGGGCTTCCGCCGGTGGAATCGCGGCCTGGCGGGCCACCAGTTGCGCGCGAAGGTCTCGATCGTCCAATTGAAGTAGGGGATCGCCCTCACGAACCCGGTCGCCGACCGTCACGAACACGTTCGTCACCAGTCCTGCCATCGGCGGTCCGATACGGACGTTTTCGTTGGCGGCTTCAATAATACCGGTCGCGGCGACGGTCGTTTCATAGGGAGACCGGGGTGGCTCTACTAGCGGCGTCGGCATAGGCTGGTTCTTGCCGGCCGTCAGGACGACCCAGGCCGCCAGCATCGCGCCTGCGACGGCGAGCCAGACACTAACGCGGTTGAGAATGGTCATGCGGTGGCCTCTCTCTGAATCGGGTGAATGCCGACAATGCGGCCGTCGGTCAATTCCGCCATGCGATCACCGAACTGAAAAATCCGGCTGTCATGGGTGACGACGATGACGCAACGATCAGGGGCACGCCCCACATCTCGAATCAATTCCATGATCTTCTGCCCATTGGGCCCGTCCAGGGCGGCGGTCGGTTCGTCGCACACCAGTAGCTGCGGCTCATTGACCAACGCCCGGGCAATGGCGACGCGCTGCTGCTGGCCACCGGAGAGGTTGCGCGGCAAAAACTCGGTCCGGTCGCCGAGCCCGACACGTTCAAGCATCAGCCGCCCTCGTGAGATCGCCTCCTTCTTCCGAGTGCCTTGGATCAAGAGCGGAACGGCGACATTCTCGGCCGCCGTCAAGGCAGGCAGGAGATTGAACTGTTGGTAGATAAATCCCATGGTTCGCCCACGAAAACGGGTGCGCGTGCCGGGCGACATGTTGGTCAGCGAGGATCCCAGCACATCGAGGTCGCCGGCATCAATATCGAGGATTCCGGCGATCGCCGACAGCAGGGTCGTCTTGCCTCCCCCCGATTCTCCGACGAGCAGCAGCAGTTCGCCGAAATACACGTCGAGATCGATGCCCTTGAGCACTGTGACCGCAGTCTCGCCGGACCCGAACGACTTGACGAGTCCTCGGACTTGCACGGCGATGGCTTGCTCAGCTCCGTTGCCTTCCGCTGTGCGGCCCTGTGACTGTGACGAACCATCCATGGCGGTCATCGGAATACAATCGCCGGCTCAAGCCGGGCGAGTTTGATGATGCTGATCAACGCCGACAATGTGCAGATCATGAGCAGGGCAACAAACACCAACAGGAGCAGTGGCCAGGTTTCCAGGAACGGGAGCTGACCCTCTTGTGCCGTCAGTAGCCCGAAGACGGTGGCGAGTCCGATTCCGACCCCATACCCTGTGACTCCCACGGTAAACGCTTGCAGAAGAATCATGCGGGCCAGAGTCGCGGTGGAAGCGCCCATGGCTTTGAGCGCGCCGAACTGCCGCAGGTTTTCGACCGTAAAGAGATAAAACGTTTGCCCTGCGATGGCCATTCCGACCACGAAGCCCAACAGAATCGTGGTGCCGAAATTGATTCCGATGCCGGTGTTCTTCAGCACCCAGCCGATCGTTTTCCATCCGAACGCGTCGGCGGTGAAGGCGCCCAGTCCAGTGTGGTCGCGAATACGTTGGATCACCTCGTCCACCGGCGCGCTATCTTTGGCTTTTGCGAGGACGTACGAGAGGGTGCGCCGTTCTCGCGGGACATAGCGCAAGGCGCGCTCGTAAGTGGTGTAGACGACCGGAATGTTGGTGAAGGTCTTTTGCGTCTTGGCAATGGCGACGACGCGGGCCAGCTTGTCGTTGAGTTCGAAGACCGTGCCGACCGTGATGACTGTTGGCCCACCCATGCGTTCGACGGCCCATTGAT
>JADYYH010000035.1 GCA_020853775.1 Nitrospira sp. | reverse complement strand
TGCATCTGATCGATGCCGAACGGCTCGCTGCGATAGTTGATCGCACGGCCACCCGGACGATAGGCGTCGGTCAATGGATCGCGCTGCGGCAAGAAGTCACCCTTCTTATTCAGCGGACGGAAGGCTTCGTCGCCGATCTCGTGATAGAACAACACGAATTCGCGGAAGTCCGGTCCGGACCCGTTATCGATCATGACCTGCCATCCGCTGGTCGTATCGGGCGCAGCGCCCGTGCCGAGCGGATCGAGGTACTTGGAGCCCTTCGGTTCGACGATGAAGGCGCCGAAGAGGCCCAACACCGTCAACTCGCGATCATGGCTCCATGAGTGGAACTGCCGCACACCTTCCTGCATGTTCGGATGAATGTACCATTCGAACTCCTGCGTCTTGCCCGGCGAAACCACCGTGTCCGGGTTCGTCGTCGTCGCAGGCTTGCCCGTGGCGCTCACGATCATGCTGGAGGCCTGGATGACCAAGCTGCCATCCTCACCCTCCATCTGATTCCGCAACGTCATCTTGACGCAATCGCCCTGGTTGGCACGGAGCACCAGCGGCTGAATCGCATCGCCCTGGTTTCCGGTCGTCACCGCACCAGGATCGAATCCGTCTTTTTCCCGCGCTTCTTTGTTCTTGGTTTCCTCGGCGCGAACCTTGTCGATCTCCCCGGTATGGACGTACATATACCCGGGATAGAAGTCGAGCCACCGGTTCAAACTGATTTCGATGTTGATCATCGAAACGTCGTACTTCTTCACCGGCGCATTGGCGGGACATTTCCCCCCTGACGTCATCACCGGTTCGCCCTTCGACGAATCGGACGCCAACAGGAAGCTGCTCCCGTCCTGCCCCATATACTGGTGCATCATCGACATTTCGTTGAATGCACCGGAGGTCTGCTGCGCCTTCGCGTCCGTCTGCGCCTGCTGTTCCAACTTCTCCATCAGGCGGTGGTGCTGCATCTCCATCTTCTCTGCATTGCCGGCGCGACCTTCCATGGCGTTTTCCACCACGGTCTGACCCTTCAGGGTCTGTGTCCAGCCCGGCATGGCGACCGGCGTCGCATGTCCCTCATGCGACTGATCGCCTGGCCCGGCCGCAAATACCCACGGCGCCGCGAGCAAACTGCCCGAGAGCAGCGCCGCCTGCAGGCTGCGCATCGCTTTGCGGCTGATACGCCTGCGTTTTGACTGCACTGAAGACCTCATATGTCGGCCTCCCTCCTTTATAATCCCGCGCCCTTCCGCGGGAGTGGTTAAAAAACGTGGTCGTGTGACCGGCCTCCGTCAGGCAGGACCCCGGCTCCTCCGGCCTCTCCTTTTTCCCTCCACGAAACGCTCCCAAAAGGAAAAAGGGCTGGTGAAGGATGTCCTCAAAGTTCGAGGGAGCAGGTCATTCGGAGGCCGGTCCTAATCACCCGCACCTTCACCAGCACCGCGCTTTATCGCAATTGATGTGCCCCCGCTGGGGATATACCTAGTGAGGCCGTAAGTAACCATGTTTTCAACTACTTGCATAACTACGTAGGAAGAATTGAAGGGGCGTGAAACGCTACAGTTTTTCTAGACGATTAGACAGCTGACAGGGATGGCGAGATGAAGCATTACAATACAATGACTTACGCTGTCCAATTAGTTGGACGCCAACACCTTCAATTATGGGGCAGTAAGGGGCAAACATCGCAGCCGCAGACAGAAGGAACGGACACAGCGAACTGTTTCTGAAGGAAATCCTTGATATGTCAGGAGCGGGAACAAGGAGGCGGACGGGAGGGTCTTTGGATGGCTACTGGATACCGAAGTTGTGAAGTTTATTATAGAGACTGGCTCGACTGATCTTCAGCAGACGAGCCGCCTTCATCCTATTCCCGGACGTCTGCTGCAAGGCCTGAAGAATCCGGGCCCGCTCAGCCTGCCTCGCCGCATCTCGCCCCACGCTCCGCAGGTCTAGGGGCTCGGCATGAGATTTCAAATTTACCAGATCGGTACAGGTCAACTCGGGATGCGTCGTGGTCACGACGGCCCGCTCGATATAGTGCTGCAGTTCTCGCACGTTTCCCTGCCAGGGTGCAGCCGTCAAGGCGCGCATGGCCTCTTCGCTCACCTGACGAAGCTCTTGCCGATGTCGTTGGCAAGAGTCCGCGATAAACTTCATCACCAAGAGTGGAATATCCGCTCTCCGCTCTCGCAGTGGCGGCAAATGCACAGGTAACACGGCCAAGCGGTAATACAGGTCTTGCCGGAAAGCCTTCGCCTTGACGAGATCGTTCAAATCTTTATTGGTGGCGGAAATGACACGGACATCGATCTTGATAGGCTGAGTTCCACCGACTCGCTTGATCTCGCCCTCCTGCAGAACTCGCAGCAATTTCGCCTGGAATGTCGGGGAAGTGTCCGCGATCTCATCCAGGAAAATGGTTCCCCCGTCGGCTTCTTCAAACAAGCCTGGCTTGGCCCCGGCCGCGCCGGTGAAGGCGCCTTTGACATGCCCGAAGAGCTCACTTTCCAGCAAGGTCTCGGGGAGCGCGCCGCAGTCCACCACCACAAACGGCTTGTCGCGACGATAGCTGGCTTGATGAATGGTCCTGGCAACAAGCTCTTTTCCTGTCCCGCTTTCACCTTGGATCAGAACGGTCGCCGAGCTATCGGCCACAAGCCGGATCAGGTCAAACAACTGCTGCATGACGGAACTGGCGCCGACAAGGTCGCCCAACCACGACTCCGTCCGTTCCGGACGCGACCGGCCCAATTTCTGCTGAAGCAAGGTTTTCGGAAGGCTATGAGGATCCGATGCCTTATGAAACAGGACGAGCACAGACCCGACATCGCCTGACGCAGACATGAGCGGGAAAGCTTGATGCATGCCGCAGGCCGTGCCGTCGCCAGAGCTATTACAGGCCACGGTACGAACTTCACGTGTCTCAAACACCGATTCGGCTGGACAGGTGCCGCACGGATCTTCCATCTGAACAAAGGCCTGATAACATTTGGCCGGTTTGCCGGCAGCGGCATCCCCTCCATCCTTCGTCCAGGCCGCATCATTCGCGTAGACCACATTCAGGTCCCGGTCCATGACAGCGACGCGATCGGTGAGTCCATCAGCTAACTGTCTCAGGGCTTCCAGGCGAGCGGCAAGAATGGGGTCGGCAAACGGAGAAAGGGATGTTGCTGGTGCGTGAGATCCGGCCATCTCATCACTCCTTCTATCAGAATGAACCAAGCAGGGCCTTTCTTCACAATCAGGCCCCTATATGTACTACGCCCAGGGGGGAGAAGACAACCCTCCCCGGTGGAGGGCGATCGGCCTAAACCCCCGTCCAGTGCGGTCCCTCAGTGAAGCGACGGCTCCTCCGGCAGGGAGTCGGAACGGTGGAGAAGCCGCTTGACTGTCGCCTTTAATTCCGACAGCCGCACCGGCTTGTCAAAATAGGCCGTGGCGCCGCTTCTGAGGGCTTCCTCCTTGGTCCGCTCATCCCCGAAGGCCGTCATCACGATGATCGGGCACGCGGGAACGCAGTCTCTCAGTCGATGCACATACTCAAAGCCACCCGAGGGCATTTTCAAATCCGTCACGATCAAATCCGGGGCGGCCCGCATCACGGCATCTAACCCCTCGACCCCATTGTGCGCTTCCCGCAACTGATACCCCTCCCCCCACAACTCATCGCACAGCAGGCTTCGCATGTCCTGATCGTCTTCCACCACCAGGAGCACAGCTGGGGTTGTTCCTTTCACGTTGAGGCTCCAGTACGCGACACTCATACCAGGCAGCCCTCGCAAACTATATGCCGTGCCTCCACTTCCCGGACATACTGTAACACCTTGCCGTCATTGGATATTTTGCAGTGCAGGAATTTCCCAACAGAGATGGGGCCTCGGTATCGTTGGTGAGAAAGACCCCACATTCCGAGACCGATTGCCCCGAAGCGCTACAGCCATGACGGTGTGTACCTGTGGCACTGCGCTGTACGTGGGGGGAGAACGGAAGGAGTTACGAGTTCCGACTCGGATCAACGTGTATCGGCAAGCAGATGGTGAACCGCGTTCCCGCTCCTGGTTGGCTTTCCACCTGAATCGTCCCGCTATGCTCTTCAATGATGCCCCGGACCACAGTCAAGCCTAGGCCCGTCCCCTTCCCGAACTCTTTGGTCGTGAAGAAGGGGTCGAAGATTTTCGCAATGACCCCCTGCGGCATTCCGTGGCCCGTATCGGCGATCGTGACTGTGACCATGCCACGATCCGGCATAGGCGCCAACGTGACACGCAGCGTCCCTCCTTCCGGCATGGCATGGATGGCATTCATGACCAAGTTGATCAGCACCTGGCTCATCTGGTCGGCATCAGCGTGCACAAACGGGCAGGCGTCGGCAAACGACGTTTCGACCGTAATGCGGCTGTGAGACAGACGTTCTTGAAAAATTTCCAAATTATCTTCGATGGTCTGACGCAGGTCGAGCGCGCGATGTTCGACCGGCCGCCGCCGGGCAAACGCCAGCAGCTGATTCATGACCCGGGTGATCCGCTCGACCTGGCTGATGATCGTTTGGAGGCCCTTTTTGACCGACTCCTCCTTGGTCCGCTCCATCAAATACTCGGCCCGCCCCAGAATGACGTTCATGGGGGTCCCGATCTCATGCGCCATACCGGACGCGACGGTCCCGAGTTCCGCCACCCGCTCGGTCCGGCGAAGCTGCGCTTGCAGCCGTTTTCGCTCCGTCACATCGCTGGCGATGCCGTCGATCCGTACCGGATCGCCGGCATCATCCTTAATGATGCGGCCGCGATCATGCACCCACCGCACGTCACCGTCCCGCCGCACGATACGGTATTCCACATCCAACTCACCGGTGACCTGAAGGTCGCGGAAGGCCTGTTCAGCCACCGCGCGATCGTCGGCATGTACAAGCTCGAGCCATAACGACGGACGGGCGACAAATTCTTCTGCGGGCCGGCCGTAGATCTGCGCCACAGACGGGCTCACATAGTGGATGGCGGACAAATCCAACGTTGACGACCAGATCACATCCTCCATTGCCCCTAACAAACTCTGAAGCCGTTCCTGGCTTTCCCGCAAACGTTGCTCCCCAACCTTCCGCATCGTCATGTCACGCAGCACAATGAGAATGCCCGCCCCGTCCTGATCCCGAAAATGCGCCGCCCTGACCGCGACGTCCACAACTGCCCCATCCAGGCGAATGATCTGCTCCTCGACCTCCGGGACTGTTCCACCGCCTTCCAGCAAATGCCGGATACGCTCGGCGACCGGCTCGTGAAAGTCGGGATGAATCACGTCATAGATCCATTTTCCCTGAAGTGCCTCCCCGTCCGTGGCGCCGAATAGCCGTAACCCCTGCTCGTTGGCGAACAGGATTCGGTTGTCCCGCAGGACGAGAATGGCGTCCGGCAGAACGGCGAGGAGCCGTCGATACCGCTCCTCGCTTTGACGCAGCAACTGTTCGGCCTTTTTCCATTCGGTGACATCGCGCGTCACCCCTAACACCGCCGTGATATGTCCGTCGGCCGCGCGCAGAGGCACCAGATGCGTGTCCAACCAACGAGGCGTTCCCAGGAGGCCGACGATCTGGAATTCCAACCGGCCCGCCTCTCCTGCTCCCGCTTTGCGAACGAGGTCGCGAAAGACGGTTCGCGATTCGACGGCGACCAAATGACAGATGTCTTGGCCGACGACGTCCGCACTGCTGGCGGCCTCGATCATGGCCAGGCCTGCGGCATTCATCGTTCGGACGGCGCCATCGAGCCCCAGCACCTTGACGCACTCCGGCTCCGTTTCGATGATCGCGCGCAATAGGGCTTCGCGCTCCGCCAATTCCTGTTCCAGCCCTTTTCGTACCGTAATGTCGCGAAGAATAACCGTGTAGTACCGCGTCCCCGCCACGCCAATTTGTGAAATGGCCGCCTCGATGGGAAATTCCTCGCCGGAGGAGCGCATCCCCATGATTACTCCCAACGCCCCCATCTGACGCGTGGTGATGCCCGACCGCCCGAACTCCCGGATGTGTTCCGCATGCGCGCTGCGAAACCGCTCCGGAATCAGGCGGTCCAACGGCCGCCCCAGCATGTCTTGCGCACTCCACTGAAACATGTCCTCCGCAGCCTGGTTGAACAGGACAATCTTCTGGCTTTCATCAACCGTGATGATGGCATCCATGGCCGATTGCACAATCCCTTCGAAGCGCAGCTTGTCATGCTGCAGCTCGGCTTCGGCCCGGCGTTGTCCGGCCATCGCCCCTTCCACGGCGGCTTCTGCATGAGCGATGGCCTCTGCGGCCCCAGCAGGTGTCGATTCCTTTTGCGCTGGCTCAGTCAACGTCATGGGGCGCGCCGGCTCCCCGTTATTCCGACGGTCCTCCATGAGGAACACCCAGGCTGCCATGAGTCCGGTGCCCAAGAGTCGGTTGATCCACGAGGACACCGGGAGCCCCCCCTCAGGGGAAGCGATCGCCCCGATCACGATCAGGAACGCGACCAGCCCCACGCCAAAACGTGGCACGCCGGCCCGGGAGCTGGTCGCCGTCAGCGCAAGAGGAATGGCATACAGCAGCCAGACTGCATACTCGGGCGGTAGCGACAGGTCGAGGAGGAAGATTCCCAGGGTCAGCAGCGCAGGGCCGCCATATTCAAGAAGCAGGGATTTTTGCGAAAGAGGGTGCACGACGATGGCTCCCCGCACGACGGTGAGACGTGAGATCTACGCGTCTGAGTGTGGTTTGCCCTCGATCTCGGCGAGTTTGCGGTAGAGGGTCTTGCGGTCGATGCCCAGTACATGCGCAGCCTGATATTTGTTGCCGCCCGTCTTCTCCAGGATTTTCACGATATATTCCTTTTCCACTTCATGGAGCGGCAAGGTTCGTTCGGCCGCTTCGTCGAGAATCCGGCGATCTCCACGAGCGCCCTGGACCTGAATGGGCAAATCCTCCGCGCCGATCACGTCGCCATGACTCAACGTCACCGCGCGTTCGATGACATTCTCCAATTCCCGCACATTGCCCGGCCAGGCATAATCGGCCAGCATGGCGAGAGCCGGTTCGCTGAGCCCCTTCACCTGCCTGCCGCGGGTGGCGGCGCACTTTTTCAGAAACGCATCCACCAGGATCGGGATATCTTCCCGCCGTTCCCGCAAGGGCGGCAGTCGCAATTCGATGACATTGAGGCGGTAATAGAAATCTTCACGGAATCGCTTGTTCTTCACTTCATCGACGAGGTTCAAATTGGTCGCGGCAATGATCCGCACATCCACAGGAATGGACTTGGTCGCGCCGACACGCCGGATCTCCCGCTCTTGAATGGCGCGCAGTAACTTCGCCTGCAACATGAGCGGCAACTCGCTGATTTCATCGAGAAATAGCGTGCCTTTCTGCGCTTCCTCGAACAACCCGCGCTTATCCATTTTGGCATCCGTGAAGGAGCCCCGCATATGGCCGAACAGTTCGCTTTCCAATAGCTGCTCGGGAATTGCCGCGCAGTTCACCGGCACAAACGGCGCATCCCGCCGGTCGCTGTTGTAGTGAATCGCCTTGGCCACCAATTCTTTCCCGGTGCCGCTTTCGCCGGTGATCAGCACGTTGGTCGGACTGTCGGCCACCCGCCGAATCAAATCGAAGACAGCCTGCATCGGCTTGCTCTTGCCGAGGATCTGATGGAAGCTGTATTCCTTGTGCACTTCTTTGCGGAGGCGACTGACCTCCCGCCGGAGCGACGCTTCACGCACCGCGCGCTCCACCACGCGAACCAACTCTTCGGTCTTCACCGGCTTGGTGAGATAGTCGCTCGCCCCATGGCGCATCGCGTCCACGGCGGTCTCCACCGTGCCGAAGGCCGTCATCAAGATCACGCCGATATCAGGGTACCGCTGCTTGATTTCCGCGAGCAGTTCCGTGCCTTGCATGCCTTTCATGCGGAGATCCGTGAGCACGACGGCATAATCTTCTTCGCTCAGTTCCTTGAGCGCTTCGTCTCCGCCGCCGACGCTCGTGCATTGATGGCCACGCCCCTGCAGCACATCGCAGAGAAGGCTGCGCATGTCGGCGTCGTCATCCACCACCAAGACCGCGCCCCATTCCTCAGTCATACCTCGTCCCTCGCTCGCTCTTGCCTGCACGACCAGCCTCCCTGATATCCGCGGGCACAGACTAATGGGCGCAATCCTCTGCGGTCAAGGGGCGTCCTGCCGCAAACGGCTTCTGCATTCTGTTGCATAATGCCCCAACATTGATGACGTGCGAGCAGCTCAATCAATGACCAGCGACGACCACGTTGCATTTCAGCCGGAATAGAAACGGCACTTCTCTTGCGTCTGCCGTAAGAGAAACGGCAGGAACAGCATGGCCTCAGACCATTCGAAACATGACCAGTCACGGACTTCCCACCCTACGCCGGTCGTCATCACTGCGGTGCCGGTAGTGCAAGGTCAAGGCCATGCTCAAGCCCCCGCAACCATCGGCCAACAGCCTCTCCCCCGCGACCGCCGACGAGGACCGATCATCATGGGAATAGTGGCCGTCCTCACCATGTTGGCCGCCGCGCTCTGGTACTGGTGGTCCAATGACCCGGTGAATGGTCACTACAAAACGCTACCCATCGATCGCGGGCCGATCACGTCCCTCGTCACCGCGACGGGGGCCGTCAACCCGGTGATCTCCGTACAAGTCGGCAGCCAGGTCTCCGGAAAGATCGCGAAACTCTACGCCGACTTTAACTCCATCGTGCGGGAAGGCCAGGTCCTCGCCTCCATCGACCAGAAACCCTATCAAGCCAAGGTGAGCCAGGCCAAGGCGGCCCTCAAAAGCGCGCAAGCCGGTCTCGCCAAAGCCCGCAACATGCTCGTGCAAAAAAGGCTGGAACTGAATCGTATGGCCGTGCTCCGAGAGCAGCAGTTCGTCGCCCAATCGGATTTAGATCTGGCCCGCACCAATGCTCGCGACGCCGAGGCGCAAGTGGACGTGTCGCTGGCGCAAATCGACCAGGCCAAGGCCACGCTGGCATCCGCCGAATTGGATCTCGGCTATACCACCATTTTTTCTCCGGTGAACGGCACGGTCGTCTCGCGCAATGTCGAGGAAGGTCAGACCGTCGTCGCGAGTTTTCAAACTCCCACGCTCTTCGTCCTCGCGCAGGATCTCACCCGTATGCAGGTGATTGCCAACGTCAGCGAGTCCGATATCGGCGGCGTCACCGAAGGCAAATCCGCGGACTTCCGGGTGGATGCCTATCCGAGAGAATCCTTCCATGGCATCGTGACGCAGGTCAGAAATGCGCCCGTCAGCATCCAGAATGTTGTGACCTACGACGTGATCATTTCGGTCGAGAACCCTGAACTCAAACTCAAACCCGGCATGACGGCCAACATCACTATCGTGACTGCCCGCAATGAAGACGCGCTTCGCGCCCCGAACGCGGCGTTGCGATTCCGCATGCCGGGTGTGCCGGTGGACCGCAAAACCCCGCAACTATGGATACTGGACGCGACCGGGCGGGTCCGGCCCGTCCCGGTCACCCTCGGCATTGCGGATTCGTTGTATACCGACATCACATCCAGCGAGGTCCGCGAAGGGGAAGCCGCCATTGTGGGCCTTGCGACGGCGGAAGATTCCGCGCAGGAAAAACTGCCGCCGGGGTTTGAGTTCGGGCCGAAGATGCGGTGAGCCATCCCTTATGAGCTTTCTCTGGTTGACGATTCAGTCCGCGCTGCGCGTGCTCCGGCGCAATCCCCTGCGCGCAGGCCTGACCATGCTGGGCATCATCATCGGAGTCGGCGCCGTGGTCGGGATGGTCAGTCTCGGACAAGGCGCCACCGCCTCGGTGCAACGCGAGATCGCCAGCCTCGGCACGAACGTCCTGATCATCATCCCTGGCGCCACCACCACCGGCGGCGTACGCGGCGGGCTCGGCAGCGTCTCGACCCTGACCGTGGACGATGCCCGGGACATCGAAAAACGCGTCGGCGACATCGGCCTGGTGACCTACGCTTCACGGTCGGTTCTGCAGGTCATTCACGAGCACAAGAACTGGAACACGATCGCCATCGGCACGACCACCGCGTTTCCCGACCTTCGCAACTGGCCGGTGGCCATTGGCAGCTTTTTCACGCAGGCCGATGAAGACGCCGCCGCCAAGGTGGTGGTGTTGGGGAAAACCGTCGCGGATAATCTATTCGAGCGTGGCGAGGAAATTCTCGGCGCGCAGATCCGGATCAAGAACGTGCCCTTGCGCGTGATCGGCGTCCTCTCGTCAAAGGGCCAATCTCTCTCAGGACAGGATCAGGACGACATCGTCATCCTGCCGTTCACAACCGCGGAGCGAAAGGTGCTGGGCACCAAGTTCCTGGGAACGGTCGGGATCATCATGGTCGCCACCCAACATCGCTACAGTGTGCCCGCCGCCGTTGAAGAAATCACGGACCTCCTACGCGTGAGACATCGGATCCACCCCGCCGAGGAAAACGACTTCACCATTCGCACGATGGAAGACGTGGCGAAAACCGTCGCCGGGGCCAGCCGTACCATGATGATGATGCTCCTGAGCATCGCTTCCATTTCGTTGGTGGTGGGCGGGATCGGCATTATGAATATTCTTCTCGTGTCGGTGACCGAGCGCACGAGGGAAATCGGCATTCGCATGGCGGTGGGTGCCAAACGCGCCCACATTCTGCTGCAATTTCTGGTCGAGGCGATCATCCTCACGGCAATCGGCGGGGTAGCCGGGGTGGTGTTCGGTATTCTGGGGGCGCGTGTGCTGACACACCTGATCGGCTGGCCCACCATCATTTCCTCTCAATCCATCGCGGTGGCGTTTCTGTTCTCGCTGGCGGTGGGGATCTTCTTCGGCCTCTATCCGGCGAACAAGGCCTCGCGCATGAACCCGATCGAAGCGCTGCACTATGAGTAGGGGATATACCCGAACCTTCGATGGACAGTTCTTGACAGGATTAGAGGAAGTGACGATATTGTCATAGGCATAACTTGGCTGAGGGCTGTCCGGAAATTGGTCGATGGTCGCGAAGACGTGAGGCCACACTCAATGGAGCATGCAGTTCAGCATTGCTCCGATGCGAGGGCAATATGGCAAACTTGAGCGAAGTTTTAAAAAATGCCTTGAGCCTTGAGGTTCGTGACCGTGCGACTCTCGCGGAAAGGCTCTTGGCCAGCCTGGACGAGATCACAGAAGAGGAAGCCGAGCAGCTCTGGGCAGAGGAGGCAGAGCGGCGATTGAACGAATATCGCGCTGGCCGCGCCCAAGCGGTCCAGGCGGAAGAGGTTCACAAGAAAGTTGAACAACTCTTCCAGTGATATCACTCAGGTACCACGAAGCAGCTGAAGATGAATTGCTCAACGAGATCGGCTACCTTGAGCTACAAGCCCATGGCCTAGGACGCCGCCTCTATGCAGAGGTTCGTCGAGCTGAACGACTCATCTCGCAATTCCCAGAATCGGCCCCAGAGATCAGGCCAAGCATTCGCAAACATCTTCTCCAGAAATTTCGATACTCGCTCATCTACTCAACAGAGAATAATGGCGTGCTCATTTTGGCCGTGGCGCATCAAAGCCGTCGACCTGGATATTGGGTTGGTCGTACTCCAAACGCTGAATCGACCGGTGGTGCATAGCAAGGACACTTGCCCCCTCACTCGAACGTGATGCCGCTCATCACTATGCTCTACAGCAGGTACCTAAAGTGATCGGTACGGTTGTAGCCACTATCTTCCAACTAATACAATCCACAGTACCAATGAACCATCCAGCAGCAAACTGCCCAAAGCGCCTTCACTCCTCACGCGGGCGGCCGGGATGCTCACGATTGCGCGCGTCCAACGAGGGCCTTCTGAGGCCGCGCGTTGCGCGAGCAGCGGAGTGCCCCGGCCGCCCGCCACTTCTTTTTAACGCCCTGCTACCTGCTGCTCCGCATGGTAGGAACTGCGGACGAGCGGGCCAGATTCGACATGACGGAAGCCGAGAGCAAAGCCTTCTTCCTTCAAGGTCGCGAATTCGTCGGGATGGTAAAACCGTGCGACAGCGAGATGCGCTTTTGTCGGCTGAAGATATTGGCCGATGGTCATGATGTCGCAATCGACCGATCGCAGGTCGCGCATCACCTCGCGCGCTTCGTCCGTCGATTCACCCATGCCGACGATCAAGCCGGACTTCGTCGTCATCCCCATCTGCTTGGCGCGTCCCAACAATTCGATCGACCGCTGATATTTGCCTTGGGGCCGGATCGAAGGAAACAGCCGTCTCACCGTTTCGATATTGTGGTTCAGGATGTCGGGTCGTTCTGCCGCAACCGTCGCGAGCGCCGCTTCATTGCCTTCAAAGTCGGGAATGAGGACCTCGATCGTACAACTGGGAATTAAGCGCCGGATATGGCGAATCGTCTCGGCAAAGACCGATGCCCCGCCATCCTCAAGTTCGTCGCGATTGACCGACGTGATCACGGCATGGCGCAAATTGAGCGCTTGAATCGCCTCCGCCACGCGCAGCGGTTCTTCGTGATCGACGGCATGCGGCCGGCCGGTGGTGACGGAGCAGTAGTGGCAGCGTCGCGTGCAGATATCGCCGAGAATTAAAAAGGTCGCGGTGCGCGCATTCCAGCATTCCCACACATTCGGGCAACGCGCTTCCTCGCAGATCGTGTGCAGCTTGAGCCGGTCCATGGTCTGGCGAATGTCGTGATAATCCGGCCCGGTCTGAAGCCGAACTTTGAACCAGGGCGGCAGGCGGCGAGATGGAGCGGCCGAAGACTGATGGGTGTCGGGGCTGTGCCGCGAATCGATTTGAATGAAACTCATGACGTCACCACCGGCGCCACGAGTTCCTGCGGATGCTCCAACACACGTTTGAACTCTTTCAAAAACTGCGCGCCCATCAATCCATCCAGCGCGCGGTGATCACAGGAGAGCGTGACCTTCATCCGCCGGCCGGCGACCACCGCCCCCTTGGAGACGACCGGCACATCGCGGATCGCGCCCACTGCGATCGACGCCGCCTGCGGCGGCATGAGCAGCGCGATGAACTGCTCCACGTCGAACATGCCGAGATTGGAAATGGCAAAGGTCGCCCCCGTATATTCTTGCGGCTGCAGGCGTTTCTGCCTGGCCCGGTCGATCAATTGCTTCGTCTCTTCAGAGATATTGGCGAGGGTCTTCGCGCCGCAATTACGAACCACCGGCGTAATCAGGCCGTCCTCCATCCCAACCGCCACACCGATATCGATCTGCGTATACCGCCTGATGGCCTCGCCTGTAAACGACACGTTGATCTCCGGATGCCGCTTGAGCGTCAGCGCCGCGGCCTTGATCAGCACATCGGTGATGGACGGATGGGGCTGGCGGCTCTGCTTGAACTCATCGCGCACCCGTTCGGCCTGCTCCATGTCGATGTCGACCGTGAGATAAAAATGCGGCACCGGAGCCTTGCTCTGGACCGTCGACCTGGCGATGGCTTTCCGCATCTGGCTTAAGGGCTGGTCGGTGCCGGCAGGCATCAATTGCGCGGTGGGCGCCGAGGCAGCGAGCACATCTTCTTCGATGATTCGCCCGCCCGGACCGGTGCCGGTAAGGGTGGTAAGCTCGATGCCCCGCTCAGCGGCCAGGGCTTTCGCTCGCGGAGAAGCGAACGGACGCGCCCCCTCGGGACGCGCAGCTTGCGCCGGGGCCGGGGCCTCGCTCTTCACTGCGCCGGCTTTGGCGCCATTGCCGATCGACGGCGCTGCCGTCACTCCGCCTGACAAGGCCGATGCAATGTCTTCATCGGCCTCGGCGATCACCGCAATCAAGGTGCCGGACTGCACAGTCTCTCCATCACGCACGAGGATCTTGCGCAGAATGCCGGGAGCAAAGGCCTCCAGGTCCATAACGGCTTTATCGGTTTCGATCTCGGCGATCACTTCGCCCGCCTGCACTGGATCACCCTCGTGTTTCTTCCAGGCAAGCAGAACGCCCTCCTCCATGGTGTCGGTCAGCTTGGGCATGACGACGCGGCTAGCCATCTGTTCTCCTCCCGGATGCCAACGACCGTTGACTGTCAAGATGGACCATTCTGCGCACGCCGATCACGCTACACCACAGGCCGATTTGACGGCGGCGACCACGCGCGGCACGTCGGGAATCGCGGCGTCTTCCAATGGACGGCTGTAGGGCATCGGCACGTCCTCGCCGGTCACGCGAACGATGGGGCCATCCAGGTAATCGAACGCCGCCGTGTAGATGCTGTCGGCAATCTGCGCGCCTAGACCGCAAAAGCGCCAGCCTTCTTCGACGATCACCACACGTCCGGTCTTTTTGACCGAGGTGACGATCGTGTCGAGATCCAAGGGCTTGAGCGTGCGCGGGTCGATCACCTCGACATCGAGCCCTTCACGGCTCAACTGCTCCGCCGCCTCCAGCGCGACAAGCAGCATCTTGGAATAGGCCACGAGGGTCACATCCATGCCCGTCCGCTTCACCTCAGCCTGACCGAGCGGAATCGTGTACTCCCCTTCCGTCACTTCACCCTTCGTGCCGTACAGCAGTTGCGCCTCGATAAAAATCACGGGATTCTGATCGCGGATCGCGCTCTTCAGCAAACCCTTGGCATCTTGGGGCGTCGATGGCGCGACCACCTTCAAGCCCGGCACATGGCAGAACCAGGCCTCCAAACTCTGCGAATGCTGCGCCCCCAACTGATGCGCCGCGCTGCCCGGCCCGCGAATCACCAACGGCACCGAGAGCTGACCGCCGGACATGTAGCGGATCTTAGCGGCGTTGTTCACGATCTGATCGAGCGCCACAATGCCGAAGTTCATGGTCATCAGTTCGACGATCGGGTGTAAACCCGCCATGGCCGCGCCGATCGCCAGTCCGGTAAACCCGGCCTCGGTAATGGGCGTATCCACTACCCGCTGCGGCCCGAACTCCTCGACGAATCCCTTGGTGACCTTGAACGCGCCCTGGTAATACCCGACTTCTTCGCCGATCAAAAAGATGCGCGAGTCTCGCCGCATCTCTTCCCGCATGGCCTGATTGAGGGCTTCCCGGTAGGACAACAGCATGGGTGATCCTAGTCCTCCGCCATCACGTCGGTATACAAGCTCGCAGGATCGGGGAACGGGCTTTCGTCCGCGAATTTCACCGCTGCCGTCACCAGGTCACCGACCTCCCGCTCAAGTTCCTTGAAGTCGGCCTCGCTGCAGTGCACCTGGTTCAACATCGTCTCCTTCAGGACGACTAGCGGGTCGCGCTTGCGATGTTCCGCCACTTCGTCTTTGGTCCGGTAGTGACCGTGGGAAGGATCGGCCATCGAATGCCCCATGAAGCGATACGTCATCGCTTCAATAAAATACGGCCCTTGCCCCGCTCGAACCTGATCGACCACCTTGCGCATCACGTCCCGCACGGCCAACACATCCATGCCATCAACGCGCTCAGCCGCAATCCCATAGGAGCGCGCGGCTTCCGCGACATTCTCATACAAGGCCACAGCCCGTTGCACCGGCGTGCCCATGCCATAGCGATTGTTCTCACAGATAAAAATCACCGGCAGTTTCCACAGGGCCGCCAGATTAAACGCCTCATGCGCCTGGCCGCTCGGCACCGCGCCTTCCCCGAAGAAACAGACGGTCACCAGGTCCTGCTTCTGGTATTTCGAGGCGAAGGCGAGTCCGGTGGCTAAGGGAATGTGCCCGCCGACGATGGCGTAGCCGCCCATGAAACGCTTCGCGAGATCCACCAGATGCATCGAGCCACCCTTGCCCTGACACAATCCGGTCGCCTTGCCGAAGAGTTCAGCCATCACCTTGCCGGGATCCGACCCGCGAGCCAGGCAATGTCCGTGGTCGCGATACGCGCTGATGACATAATCATCGGGCCGCAGCGCGGCAATCGCGCCGACGGCGATGGCTTCTTCCCCGATATAGAGATGCAGAAATCCGGCAATCTTGGCGAGGGCGTACATTTCGGCCGATTTTTCTTCAAACCGGCGGATGAGCAACATCTGGCGATAGAGGGAAAGCAGATCGTCTCTGTCCATGTCGGCCATTATGCACGGCGGCCATCGAGGGACTCAACCCTGATATCAGGAACCGCCGTCCCCATAATCATCTTCCGCCTGTTGAAGCATATGAACCTTGTCCTGGCAATCGGATGCCGGTATAGTAGGCGTGGCCGGATTACCTGCATCGCAGAAGCGCGAAACCCGTACGCACGTGATCCCTAGCAGTCACATCCCCGCATATATCTCCTCTAGCGCCCCTGCCACCCATCGGCTTCTGCTGGTGCTGATGATCGTCGTCTTCTTGTTCTTTCCTTCGACGGCCGTCTCTGACATGAAACCGGAGTTGTCGCGTCATCTGACTGCGATTGCCGAATCGGCCCCCGCCTCGCCCATGCTCCAGGTGCCGGAGGGGTGGTTTCTCATGGGAACGAATCAGACGACCGAATTGCTCTTCGAATCCAACAGTCACTACGACGATACGGAGCAGCCGCAGCGCCGCGTCTGGCTCGACCGGTATGAGATGGATCGGGATGAAGTCAGTCTGGGGCAATACCTCGCCTCTCTGCAGCGCCAGCAACGAACACCCTCGCCTGAACTGCAGCGCCTGATTTGGCATATGGTCTCGGTCCATGCCGTCTCCGACGAGACGCTCGCGCGATGGCCGGCTCTCTATCTCACCTGGGCTGAGGCTTCGCAGTTCTGCCTGGCGCAGGGCAAACGCCTGCCGACGGAGGCGGAATGGGAAAAGGCGGCGCGCGGCTCAGAAGCGAATCTGTTCCCCTGGGGACACACCATGCCTGAACCGGGCCTTGCGACGTTCGGGCAATATCACGTGCACGAGATTCCGATTGTGGCACCGACCGACAGCGGGGAGCAGGGACGAAGTCCCTATGGCATGTACCACATGGCCGGCAATGCCGCGGAGTGGGTTCAAGACTGGTTCGGCATCGATTACTACAAGGTCATGCCCGAGCGAAACCCGCCAGGCCCCCACACCGGCCGCTACAAAGTCGTGCGCGGCGGGTCCTGGAAAAGTGCGCCAGCCTTGTTGCGCACCGCCACTCGCGGGGGTGCGTCTCCGGACCAGCGCAGCGCCACGGTCGGCGTCCGCTGCGCGCGATCACTGACCCAATAATTCGTTGATGCACAAGGAGTATGAAAATCCTATGAGGATGTGTCGGGTACTTTTGAGCGTGCTGCTGTTCAGTCCCATCGCGGGGACGATCTCTTCCACCTCTTCGGCCTTCGCAGAGGAGACCCCCGGTTCGCAACTGTATACGAACGCCCGCTTCGAGTTTTCTGTGCGATACCCGCAAGATTGGCGGCTTGGCGACCCGATGCCGGACGGCATGGGCGTGACGCTGTACCCGCCGGTGGAGAGCAGTCAGGTTGCGTTATCAGGATTTATGAACGTGATCGAAGGGAAGAGTCAGGATGGGAGACAAACGCTCGACGAATTTACCGCGGCTCACCGACGCATCATCACGGAACTGCATGCCAAACGGAAGAGAACCGTGACCTGGGAGAAGGAACAAGCGACGACGCTGGCCGGATTTCCCGCCAAACAACTGAGCTTCACGTATCAAGACGACAAGAAGACCACCGTTCTGGAGATGCACATTTTTTCACTAGGCCGCAACGAAGGCCGAGGGGTGAGAATTAAACTGCCGGCCGCAAGCAAAGGCGCACTGCTGCCTGCCGTGAAACAGTTCCTCGCCTTGTTTCAAGCCGGGCGGGACCAAAACACGGTGAGCCCCTTTACTCCCGCGACCGTCACACCACCGTCGCCACCTTCGTCCCCAGCGCGCTGAGGGCTCGTTAGGCGCCGCCGTCCTTGACCGCGGTCACATGCTTCATCGCCTCCCGGGCGGCCGCACGCGCCTTCGTCGCGGGGTTCAAGGTCGCCCCGGGATCAACGTCATCTCCCATCTTGGCCACCCGCTCACAATAGGCAATCGCATCTTTCAGGTGAGGCAAGGCATCCTTGCCATGTTGATCGGCCGGGGGGAGGGCTTTAATGATGGCTTCCGCATGTTTTGTGACTTCACGACAGTGGTGAACGATCGCCTTGGCATCCCCCATTCCTCCATGCATCACCATGTCCTCGGCGTCCCGCAACATGGCAGCCCCGTGCTCACGGGCATCTTTCACTGACCCCGCGAGGGCACTGTGGGCCAGGCCGGATACTGACAAGAGAATCGCTACGACACAGAGGCTGGTCTTCATCAAAACACCCGCCCTTTCTTAGAGGCCGGCACTCGCATGACGGTGAATTGCCGGTAGAGCTCATGAAACTGCTCGGTCGTCAACGCCGGATCTTCCAACTGCCTCAGTTCGTCCTCCTGAATCGCATACTCCACCGTATCATCGAAACTGGATGACGCGATTGTCACATAGTGGGGGGGAAAGAGGTGCGTGGGCAACAGAATGGTCACGCCACGATTGTATTTCTTGGCCAGGCGAATGGCTGTTCGAGCCCGCTCGGCCGTCACCTCCCTCCCCACGCCGATATTCGGCGGCGGCTGACCTTGCTTCATAAATTGAAGGTGCACATTGGCAAGGCCGGCCTCCACGAAATCTTGCTTAATCGCCTCGCCATCCTTCCGATACTCAGCGGCCAACACGACCTCTACTCGCCCGGGACGGGCGGCATCCGTCTCTGCCGCCCATGCATCGCCGAACCACCCGAGCCCCATGAGACACAGGACGTAGCCCAGCAACAAGGGCAATACACCTGTGCGACTATTTGTCTTCAAATGAAACCTCCAGTGTCGTCGCTCCCCCAGCCGTCACCGTCACAGGATGTTCCTGCACGCCGAGAACGGGATGCCACACCCGCACCTTGTAGGTGCCCGGCGGGAGGTCGCCGATTGAAAAGGTTCCCTCCAGATCCGTCACGGCGTAATAGGGATTATCCACCGCATAGCCCCAATTCTGCATATAGGGGTGCATGCCGCACTGCATGGTGAAGACTTTCCGGCCCTTCACCAGCTTCACCATCTCGGTCGTACCCGTCGCTTTCAAGGATGGGCGATGCAGGACAATATCAATCCCCGCCTGATCGTACGTATAGCCCTGGATATCGTGAAACACCGGGTCGCGATTCGTCACCGTGATGCCCTGCTGCTGCGCGACAATCGTCACGAAGGGAAAAAACTGGCACACGTTGGCTTCCACCTGCGCCTCCACGGCCGCGAACGGTTTGCCTTGGCTGATGTCTTCGATCACAACGACGACATCCTTCAGTCCCCCCGCTTGTCCCACATTGACTTCCCGAAGCAGGCGATACCCGCTGCCATCAGACAGGGCCCCGCAAAAGGTCCGGTCCGGATATCGCCGCAGTTCGAACTGTTTGGGCGCCGGGGCCTCGCCCTTCAATTTCACCGTTCCTTGCAACATGCCCCCGCTGGAGACGGGCTGCACCTCATAGGCGCGAAGCTCTTGCGATTGAACACCCAGCAACCCAAGGAAGACTGCACAACTGACCATTGCCGCACGTGTCACCCGACGCTTGCCCATATGCTTCTGACCTCCGCCCTCTCTGGTCGACGGTTTGCCTGCTCCGTTACTGCGCCGAGTGGGTCTCCTCCCGCGGGGGCGGGGGATTGCCTCGATCAAATCGCTGCGGCAACTCGAAGATCAGCGCCGATTGTTCCGTAAACACCACGCGCCGATACTCCACCGACCAGTCGCCCTGCTTGCTCACAGTTTTCAGAGGGAAGTGTTCCGCCACCGTCACCCATTGATAATACTGTTTTCGCTCCGCTCCTTCCAGAACGGTCACCTCGAACAATTCCGTCGCATGACCATTGAGCTCTTGCACGCCGATTCGCTCGCGCGACTCTTCGCCGTCCAAGGTCTTGCCAACAAATAACCCGTGTTCCCGCGCGATCGGCACTTCGAGATACAATCGACGATTGGACAGGAGCAGCCATGCTGTCTGACGATCTTGCCGGATGATCGCCGCCATCACGCTACCCTGCGGGTAGGCATACTCAAACCGCCAGCGGTCGTCCTTCGCATTCACCTGTGCCGCAACCCGGACGCCTTGGATCGTGACGATCCGCTCCCCTGAGAACTCAAAGGCCCAGGCGGATCCGGTCGTGCACCCCAACAGGCTGGACACGACCAGCCCAGCAATGCTCAAGCCGCGTCGGTGCTGCATCATGACGAGGCGGTTTGCCCTCCACCATCCACGCTCTTCACCCGACCTGTTTCTCAACGACTTGTCTCGCTCACGTTTTGAAGAACGAGATCGGGGGGACTCGAACCATACTTCGCGTCCGAATCCCCCCGACCGCTTAGCCCAGACCGTTGCTAGCGAGCAGCCTCAGCTTTCGAGACCACAGGGATCACCTGGGCCGGAGCTGGTTCCTCCGCCTGCTGCGTGGCCGGCGCCTGTCCGCTGAGCGGCAGAATCGCACGGCTGTCACGGTCAAGCACCCGCAACATGCCCCAATGCCCGGCATCCAGGTACCCCGGCCGTTGATTCAGCCAGATGTAGTCGCCGGGAATGCCATTCGGCCCTCCGGCGCCGCCGTTCAACCAGGCATTGATCACTTCGGTGCCACCGAACTCCATCGTGCTGACGAGATCCGCACCGCTCATATAGGGCTCGTGCTTCCACTCGTGACCAGACACGCTGAAGAGTTGCACCTGTTCGCTGAACGCGCCCAGCACGTGGACCACGACTTGGTCGCCCACATGGGCCGCGATCGTCGGCGTGACGGGGGTGTCGCCCGCCTTCACGCATGCGAACACTTCGCTATAGGCACAGCCTTTTTCGACACGGTAGTCAGTCGGTTCAGACCGATAGTTGACTGCCGTGACACCGGCCACCTTTTGGATGTACGGCATGAAGCTGGTGCCGATGATGTTGTCTTCGTCCTGGAACATCAACGCGAAGGATCGGTAATTCTGACGGGTCTCGTTCCCCGACAGGCCCCGGTCCACAATCACGTCTGCCTTCCAGGAGCTCTTTTGGGCCAAGTCCTCACCCGTGACTGGATCCCGGTACTGCGACCCCTTCGGACCGATGATGATCGCTCCGAACAGACCGTTTCGCGGATTCGCAATCACATTGCCCCAGTCCTGAATCAAGGCGGCGTTTTCGCCGAATTCAGGATGGGCATAGTAGGTGTAGGTCCGGCTCTGACCCGGCGCCACCGTTTGGTCGCCCGGATTGTTGCCGGCGTTGATACCCATGGAGTCCTTCGGATCGAAGGCCAGATGATCCACATGGAATCCCGCACGATCCTTGGCCATCTCATTCCTGAGATTGACCTTGATGCAATCGCCGACATTCACATGCAGGGTCAACGGGCTGGGCTCGACGCTGCCCGAGGCCACTTTGACCTTCTCCCCTTCGAGGACGTACATCTTGCCCGTTTCATTCCCGAGCACCATCTTCCGCTCCAGGTCCACTTCCATCACGCCCGGCGTCCCCTTGTTGAAGCGGATCGCCTTGTCGATGGCCGACACATTGAAGGTCTTGAGCGGAGCGTCCGCCGGACAGACCGATTTCGCCGACTGCGGGATCTCTTCACGTCCCGGCAGCGGCTTCAACGTCTGGTCCGGTTTGTCCTGCACGCGGAACAGTCCCCAGCTGCCTTCCGCAAAGTGCGAGGCGCGACCACTGTAATACAGATAGTCACCCGCCATTTGCTGCGGCCCACCCGCGGCCGGGATCGCGGCGTCATACCGTTCGCCGATCACCACATGCAACGAGCTTCGGGGGATGGAGTTCTTGCTGTACCGCTCCATCGGGAACCAGTGTCCACTGATATGCCACGAGTGGACTTCGTTGGCCGATCCTTCGATCAGCCGGACCACGATCGGATCACCCAGATACGCGCGCAAGATCGGCGTCTCGGGATCTCCGTGCACACGGCTGCTGAACAGCAGGGATGGGTCCCCATTGTTCGCCAACCGCACCGACAACGGCTCCACACGCATGTTGTAGCCGCCGCCCGTCGTCGCTTCGCCACCGTTGAGGAAACCCATCGGCGACGTGTTCAGCTTGGCGGGATAGACCGCAGACGGCGTGCCATCCACCGAGATGGCGCCGACGCGCGCTTGCGGGTTGTCGGACGTAATCAACTCGGCCGTCCGCGGATTGGAGTCCATGACCTGCGTCACGATCTCGCGGAACGAACCCGTGATATGCGCCGACACCGGTTCGGTCGTATGGATGTCGGCCACAGGGCCGCTCCGCAGTTCCTTGCCGGTCACCGGGTCATGATACGTGGAACGAGGCGGCTCGGCGATGAAGGTGGAATAGAATCCATGTCCCCATCCGTCCAAGCCATACACGTGATCGTGCCAGAACGTGGTGCCGAAATCCGCATCCACATACCAGCGCTCACGAATCCACTCCACCGACACGATTTCGCCCTTCTTGTGCGCATACTTCAGCGGACGCTCGAAGGTAATGGTGTTACCCTCGATCTTGCTGATGCGCGCGGATTCGAATCCACCCACCTCATCCATGCCCACGCCCAATTCGGTCTTCAGATGGTAGCGGGAGGCATCCTTCACCGTGAGGGTCGTGGCCCCCTTGGCGACATCCGCCTGGATGGTGGTGTTGGCTGGAACGGGCATGCCCTTGCCGGGATGCTCGTCCTTCAGAATCGCAAACGGCCGCAACGACATCTCGTACGAGAACCCGATGATCGGGCCGTCCGAGGCCTGCGTGTCGAACTGGAACATGTGCGGATGCAGGTTCGTCTTGCTGGAGAAGCCCTGCCGCTCATCGTCCTTCAGTTCGCTCTTGTACACAACATCGACACAATCCTGCACGTTGCCGCGAATGACCAACGGCATCTGCTTCGCAGGGTTCTTCCGGACTTCTTCTTCTTCCTCATGCAGCACATACAACAACCCATCCGGATCGACGATCGCCGGAGTCTTCGCCGTCTTGGACTTCAGCGTGATCGGCAGGGTGATCGCATGAATGTTGAAGTACTTGACCGGGGCACCCTCCGGACACAGGCTCCACGGCCCGTTTTCACCCGGTTTGGCCGGTTCCGTTGAATTGCTCCCGTCGTCCCGACGATGGATCGGTTCCAACCAGGGCGCTCCGCTGTGGCTGGGTGAGAACGGCACGCGCCGTCCCAAATGCGGGCGCAGCCATGGCCAGGCTACCTTTCCACTCTTTGGATCGAACAGAATGGTCTGCCGTTTCCCCGGAGTCGCCGACTTATAATTGACCCACTCGTACGTGGTCTCGGGCTCGCTCAGGGCTTTCTGCCCGTCCCAGGCCCAATCATTCACCGTCGCGTCGTAGGCCAGCGTCTGCTCCTTCTCGGCGTTCTTATGGCCGGGCTTGCCTTGCGGCACCAACTGCATTTCCACCCAGTCCTTCAAGGACACCTTCGCCGGGTTGGCATGCCAGTTGGTCTCGTCCTTCGTGACCTGGAATTTCTTGCCGCCATACCAGTCCACGGTGGTGCCGACGAGTTTATCGCTGCCGATGCCGGCCTTGATCTTGCCGACACGATCCGGCAATTCGACCAACGGCTTCATCACATCGGTCTGCGAGCCTTCCTGCTGCAGCGTGTTGTACACGCGCCAGAACCCCCACATGCCCGTCACATAATGTTGCGGAATGTGGCAATGAAAGACGAACTCACCGGCGAGCGCCTGCAGGCCTCCCGATCCGCCTTCGATCACCTGATCGTAGATCTCCGTCGGACCGATGGATTGCACATCCAATCGGTCCGAGGTGTCGGCGATCAACGGAAACTTCACCGGCCCATTGGCGGACGCGGCAAAGTCCAACCGGCTGTTGCCCGGTTGTCTCGCCCAGCGGATGGATCCGCCGTGCAGGTGATGAGAGTGCACGATTTCCGACCCGCCGGCCATCCGGAACTTGGCCGGATCGCCTAAGTAGGATCGCGGAACCGTGGTCGCCGGGTCTCCGAACGTATACGACCCGTAGCCCATCGATTCATCGGCATAGAAGCCCATGTGGGCCTGCAATTCGAGTCTGGTGCCGTGCGGCTCGCTGCGATAGTTCAGCAACCGCGCACCAGGCCGATAGGAATCGGTATGGGGATCGCGCTGCGGCAGCATCTCCCCTTTTTTGTTCAACAACCGGAACGCTTCGTCTCCCGCCTCATGATAGAAAATCGCAAACTCGCGGAAGTCCGCGCCGCTCGGATCTTCGATCATCGCTTCCCACCCGCTGGCCATTGGCTTCCCATCGAACGGGCTCAAATAGCGGGAACCGCGTGGCTCCACGACCAACATCCCGATAAGGCCTTGATTGAACTGATCACGCGACGCATGGGACCGGAAGAAGTGCGCGCCTTCCTGCGTCTCGGGCTTGATGTACCACTCAAACGTCTGGCTCGCACCCGGCAACACGGTTGCGTCCGAGGTGGACGGCGTCGCCGGCTTGCCCGTGGAGGCCACGACCATCGACGACCCGTTGATGATCAGATTGGTGGGCTCTTCTGCAATCTCGTTCTTCAACGTCAGCTTGACGCAATCGCCCTGGTTGGCGCGAATGACGAGCGGCTGAATGATGTCTCCCTGCAGACCGTTGGAGACGGCACCGGGGTCATTCTCTTTGTCGCGAGCCGCCTTGTTGGAGGCCTCCTCGGCCCGCGCTTTTTGGACATCCTCCGACAACACGTACATGTATCCCGGGAAATAATCGAGAAACCGACTCAGGGTAATCTCGATGTTGATCGCCGAGACGTTGTACTCTTTCGTCGGCGCATTCGCCGGACAACGTTGCCCGTTCGTGACCGACACTTTGCCCGGATCCTCCGCCACCAGCAGGACACCCTGCTGCATCATGTGGCTGTTGGCTCCCGATGCATACCCTCCTTTTTGTCCCACAAATTCCTGTTGCCGCTTGACCTCATCCATCATCCGGTCATGCAGCACCGACCCACCTTCACGGTAGATCACCTTCTCCGCCGATGCCGCACTGTCATCGCTTCCGTGACTGTGCCGATCGGCGGCGAGCCCTAACGGTGCCGCCAACAGGCTACTCGCGAGTAGCGCCATCGGCAGACCGGCCGCTACGCGTTTCGCGTAGCGCTTACGCCTTCCTCCCGTCCCTCTCATACAGTGGCCTCCTTACTCTGCCGCTGCCGACTTTCAGCAGCGGGCTGAGATGACCTCGCCCCCTCACTAACCCTCACAAACTTTCCGGCCTTGCCCCGTCATTCCTGCCGTGTACGTCGGACCTCAACCCGTCACTTCGGAACATGAATGAGGTACTGGTGAAGGGTGGTCCCACATGAGACACAGGTTACTCGGAGGCCGGTCCGATAACCGATCCCTTCACCAGCGGTGACACACTTCAGCAACATCAGTGCCACTCGCCGCATTCGCGCGACCAATGTAAGAATTCGCTGATTACGCGCGGCTGAAATCGCAGTAAGCGATGACGGCCTTCACAGACGGGCGCAACAGGCTTCGGGACGTGAGCGTCCCGTGATTCGCGAAGCAGAAAAACGGGAGTCTCGGAAAATCAACAAGATACGTATGCCTAAAAGATTAGACGGAGAAATGTGAAACTGTGGCGCGGCGGGACAGGGAGGGCGTGCGGTCAAGCTGTAAGTTGCTGGACCTTATCGAGTGGACGCGACTCGCGTGCGTTAGAGAATCTGCTCACACCAGGGACCTGACGGCCATGGTAGAGGCTACAGGTGATGGAACCGATCAGGAAGGTGTTCGACGTGAATGACGGCACTCTCGGACAGGGCGGCGGCCCGCTCGATCACATGCTGTAACTCGCGCACATTGCCGGGCCACGAATACCGATGCAGCAAGGCGATGGCTTCCAGCGCCACCACGCCTTCCTGGGGAGGGACGTTCCGTTTACGGCGCAGGAATGCCTGCAGGAACTCGTGCGCGAGCAGCACGATGTCTTCTCTCCGTACCCGCAGGGGCGGCAGCGTAATGGGGATCACCGTGAGGTAGGCGAGCAAATCTTGGCGGAACTCTCCCGCACCGGCTGCACGATGCACATCCTGCGTTGACGAGGCGATTACTCGAACATCGGCGGGCATGAAACGAGTGCCGCCGACTTTACGGAATCGTTGCTCCTTCAACGCCCGAAACAGTTTGGCTTGCAGCCGGAGGCTCAGCCCAGCGACTTCATCCAGAAACAACGTCCCCCCGTCGGCCAATTCGAAGAGGCCGGGCGTGGCACGGCTCTCACTCAGAGACGGCTGGGGCTCGCAACCGAACAACTCCGCTTCCAGCGCCGTCTCCATGGCCGCCAAGCAGTCCAGCGGCACAAAGGCGCGCCGGGCACGGGCACTGCGAGCATGGATCGCCCGCGCGATAAACTCCTTCCCGGTTCCGCCCTCTCCCATGATCAATGCGGCGGCTTCGGTCGGCGCCACTCGGGCGACTAATTCACGAACCGCGCAGAGCGACGGGCTCGTCCCGATAATCTCCTTGAGCGCAGGCCGCTCCGGCGCGCGAGCCGGACCTTGTCCGCCGACCGCAAGCGGCGAACGATCCGGCTCAACTGCCGGGTCGATCTCTCCAAAGGCGCGTCGCACGACCCCTTCGAGTTCCGCGCTGGTGAAGGGTTTAACGAGGTAATCAAAGGCGCCGCATCGCATCGAGGTGACCGCCGTCTGGATGCTGGCATAGGCCGTCAGCAACACGACCTGTATCCCAGGGTCGACACGTTTGATGGCTTTGAGCAGGGAGATTCCATCCAGCGTAGGCATCCGCAAATCGGTCAGCACTAATCGGGGATGTTCCCGCTCAATCACGCCGATCGCTCGACTGGGGTCTGCTTCGACGAAACAATCGTAACGGTGCCGACTCAAAATGCGGCGGCAGTTTTCCAATGCATCCGGTTCGTCATCAACGACGAGAATTTTTCCAGGACCGTTCATAGGCTTCTCAGCACCGTCACGAGATTCAATCCCGACACCTTCCAAAACTCCACACCACTCGCAAAAACTATCAGCAATATATATGCCCGCTGACGATTGCACGACGAACGAGATAAGTAGTGGAAATTTCAATACACGGCAGTTCCGCCTCGCGGCGAGCTGCGGCCAAATGGGGAGCGAGTGCCCCATGACGAGCCAACAATGCCGATGAACGATGTGAAGGGCCGTTGATTTGAGCTGTCTAGCGGCAAAGACAGATGGGACGCTGACGCCCCATCGCAAGAAAAGAGAGAAGGGAGGCCGTCTACAAAACTGGGGGGGGGAACCAGCCGTTCAGCGCGTGTCGCGAAGACCGTGACGCTTAACCATCCGCTCAATCGTCTTACGATCGACACCTGCTTCCTGAGCAGCATGGCTCATGTGCCATTGATGACGATGCAGGAGGTCGGAGAGAAAGCTGCGCTCAAAGGAACGGACCATTTCCTGCTTCGCCTGTTTGTACGATGCCCCTTCGACGGCGGATCGTTCGTCATCCTGCATCAGGCGTAGCCGCTCCGGAAAGTGCTCCGTCTGAATGACCGGTCCATCGGCGAGCGCACTGGCTCGTTCGATGACATTCTGAAGCTCCCGCACATTGCCCGGCCACGAGTACCCCTTCATCAGCGTAAGCGCATCCGGCGAAAACAGCGGCGTCGAACCGGACAGGTACCGATGTTTCGCCATGAACCGAGTGAGAAACTCATACGCCAACAACTCCACATCCCCGTCCCGTTCGCGAAGGGGCGGCAGCTGAATGGGAATGACATTCAGACGATAGTACAGGTCTTCTCGAAATGCGCCCGCCTGGCAGGCCTCTTCAAGCCCCTGGTTGGAGGCCGCAATCATCCGCACATCCACGTCGGTGTATCGCGCACCGCCCACCCGACGAACATGCCGTTCCTGCAACACGCGCAACAGCCGCGACTGAAGTGTCGGGCTCATGCTGCTCACTTCGTCGAGAAAGACCGTCCCGCCATGAGCGACCTCGAACAGCCCCGGTTTTGCCGCATAGGCGCCCGTGAAGGCTCCTTTCTCGTGACCGAACAACTCGGACTCGAGCAACGCATCGGAGAGCGACGCGCAATCCACCGGCACAAACGGCTGGGCGGCCCGGCGACTCCGGTGATGGATGGCGCGAGCCACCAGTTCTTTTCCAGTTCCACTTTCACCGTAGATCAAAATGTTGGCGTCTGTGGCCGCCACTCTGTTGATCAAGGCCAGCACGTCCCGGATGGCCCGGCTCTCGCCCAACAACTCTCGGCCGGCAGGATATTCAGCGAGGGAGGCAGACGGCTCACCTTCTATCGCGGTTGCCTGCCCCCTTGACGCCTCTGCATCCTTCGCCTGCTCGGCAAACGCTCGGCGGGTGACATTCTCAAGATCAGTGCTCGTATAGGGTTTCAGAATGTAATCCAGCGCGCCTTGGCGAAGAGAGGTCACCGCCGTCTGTACCGTCGCGTAAGCCGTCAACAGCACCACCTTGATGTTCGGATCCAGGTCCTTCGCCGCATTGAGCACACCGATGCCGTCCAGACCGGGCATACGCAGATCAGTCAGTACCAACTCAGGCCGTTCTGCCTGCATCACATTGAGGGCCCGCAGCGGATCATTCTCCGTCAGACACCGATGCCCGAGACGCCCCAGAATGCGCCGACAATTGTCCAACGCATCAACTTCGTCATCGACAATGAGTATGGTACCTGCGTTCCCCATCGGACCTCCTGTGGTGCACTGCGGGCCTCCCTACTGCGGGAGGCGTGAGAAATACGGGCTTTGCATGCCGAGATGGCTCTCGCGTCGAGGAGTCTCGCGGCCCGGACCGGAACCTGTGCCGCGCAACCCGCGTGCCACATCAGAGCGTCCTGAGACCGTCGTGAAAAAAGTACCCGGGTCGGCGTGGTGAAGGGGGGCGATGATCTGCGAATGGGCACGCCATGGTGAGGACATCGGCCTACGTCTTTCGTCCAGAACCGTCAGAGCGACAGACGGCTCCGGCAATCCACCGTTGTGATCATCCGTAACACTGCCTGACTCACCATACGCTAGGCCCAAGCATACCGGTTCGAGTCTCGAGAGAGACACCCGCCGAGAGCGGGGGGCCTATTATTTGACTTGCGAAAAGTCGGCATCGAACTGCATCGTCTGACCATCCTGCAAGGTGACAATGATGGTGGTTTTGGCATTGGGGTCAAACGACTCGTACCCGAACCGGGCGGTGAAACGCGACCGGTAGGCGGGACCCGTGCCGTCGTTTTTTCTGCCTCGATCCGCCGGGCTGAGATCCACGGGACGGATATGTTTACCCTTCTGCTGAAACACGATGTCGGCCTTCTCGGCGAAGTATTCATCATCACCGCACAACTGCACTTCGACTTCCATGTTCGGCATATCCACGACTTTCTGGATGAACTCGTCGGGCATGCGCACATCTTTTTTCTGTTTTTTCGATTCGGCCGCGTCCTGCCTGCCGAACGCCTCCAAGCGATAGCGCTTGGTGCGCAGAATGGCGCTGGCGCCGCACGAGTCTTTTTCGGGATCCGCACCGACTCGTGTGACGAGCGAAGCCTGCTGCAAGATTTTCTTGACGTCTTCCGGTGAGCCAGCTTTCTCCATCGGCGCTCGCCCGGCTTCCAGGGCTTTCCTGGCCTCTTCGGGGGACAACTTGACGTCGATCGCCCACGCCGGCCCGCTGACAGCCCACGCCATCGCTCCGACCACCAACCCGACTACCGCATGGGTTTGCCCACGCCGACCGACCCTGCCATGATTCGCGCGCATGAGTACCTCCCTGACACGTCACTAAACAAGGGCGCATTGTAAAAGGATTGGGAAGACCATTTCAATCTGGCGCGAACTGAGATCGAAGGGGCAACGACGCGGCTCGGCTAGGCGCTGAAGCGGTCCCAGTTGGGATAAGGTCGGCGGGCGTACAGTTGATCGATGTCGATCGGGCAGGACAGGCCGCGCTCCTGCAACATCTCCGCGACCAGCCGCAGCGGCAGTCCCACGGCCGCCGTGTAATCGCCCTCGATCCGCTCAATGAATGCGGCCCCGCCCCCCTGAATGGAATAAGCGCCCGCCTTGCCCAGGCTATCGCCGGTCTGGAGGTAGGCGGCCAACGAGGCTTCATTCAGCGGCTTCATGGTCACCAGCACGTCTGCCAACCGGACGTCGCACCGATCCGGCTCAGGGCCAACCAGCGCCACGGCTGTCACAATCCGGTGCGTCTGCCCGGCCAACCGGCGGAGCATCACCTCGGCGTCGGCTAAATCGACAGGCTTGCCCAACACCTCAGCGCCCAGATGAATCAGCGTGTCGCTTCCGACAATGAGGGCATCGGGACAGGAAGACTGGCAAGATTTGGCCTTGCCTTCGGCGAATTCCAGCGCCTGCTCTTCAGCAGGCAGGTTCGGCCGGACCTGTTCGATGAATGGCGGGGCCACGACATCAAACGGCACCCCTAACAGACTCAATAATTCGTGCCGGCGCGGCGAGGTGGACGCCAGAATCAATCGCATGGAATCAGGAAGCACGCGGGTACGGAAGGTGAGCGGCCATGGGAGGGTCGTCGGATCCGGCGACCTCTTCCAGCATGAGGTCCTGGCAAAACTCTGCGATGATGCCTTCGACATCCTGCACCGTCGATACGGCGAACATTTTCCCCCGCATGGCCGCCGCGTGAGGAAATCCTTTGCAGTACCATCCGAGATGTTTCCGGATGGAGCGGAAACAGTCCAAACCGGCAATGGCCTCATATTGCCGCGCATGATCGAGCATGACCTGCATGCGGTGACGCAGGGAGACGGGCGGCTCCCACATGGTGGTTGGGAGGGCCGACAGATCGAGCCGTTCAGCGAACGCGCGGCGGGCTTGCTCCTTTTCACGGAAGAACCACGGCGCGCCGAGCGTGCCGCGCCCGACCAACACGCCCTGTACCCCGCTCTTAGCCGTGCGTCGAACGGCATCGACCAAGGTATTGAGATCGCCGTTCCCCAGAACCAAGGTTCCCGTATCACGGGCGACCTTGGCCGCCTCGGCAATGGCCGTCCAATCGGCGGCGCCTCGATACATCTGCTGCAACGTCCGGCCGTGCACCGTAATGGCGGCCGGATGCGCCTCCAGCAAATGTTCCACCCATCGCTCGACCACCACACAATCGAACCCCAGCCGCGTCTTGATGGAAAGCGGGAGCCGCCGCCGAGGCACGACGGGAGAACCGGAGCGCCGGTGATTCAACTCGTGAATGAATTCGATGCGAGACGGTTTAAATCCCTGCTGGTGGATCGACTGCCCACCGGCCCAATCCTCCAACCCCTGCTTCGCGGCTCTCAGGATGGCATGGGCCAGATCCGGTGTCTTGATGAGCGCGGCTCCTGAACCGGACGCCGCGACACTTTTCGACGGGCAGCCCATATTGATATCGAGCCCGTCAAAACCCAGTTCGCAGACCACCTGCGCCGCACGATAGAACTGCTCCGGATCTTTCCCATAGAGCTGCGCCACAATGGGCCGCTCGGCTTCGCTGTAAATCAACGAAGACAGCAGATGGTCCGGTCCGCGGCAGATTTCATTGACATTGGTGAACTCAGTAAACGTGATGTCGGGCCGGCCTTGAGAAGCCACCACACGACGGAACGCGGCATCCGTCACCCCGTCCATGGGAGCCAATCCTAAAATAGGCTGTGGCAGCGTCGTCCAAAAGCTCATGGGCGCACCTGTGCCGAGCCGATCGGTTCGTTCGCCGCGCGATACGCGTCCCGTAGCTCGTCGGCTTCACGCACGACGATCCTCGCAGCCGCCGGGCACGTCTGTCTCGCGAATTCCACGAATCGGTCGATCTTCAGCAGAAAAAAATCGTAGTCGTCCTGTTCTGGTCTGGGTCGGCTGAACCAGAAGGGAACGAACCCCGCCAATGGGACATTCCCTTCCGTGAGGGCACGACAGGTGTCCGGAAACATATCCTGCACATCGCCGCCCCAATGGAGGAGCTCATGCGGTAAGTACGTATCCCGGTACCGGCTGAGATCTTCCAGCGATCCACCGAGCAAGGAGACGTCGCTCAAAGGGGCAGGAGCATTACGCGACGTGGCCAGGTGCACGTAGCTGCGATACTGTTGCTGCAGAGCGGCTTCGTCTTCCGGAGTCAGTTGCCCACCCTCAGCCGCACGACCAATCGGCGAGCGCTGCGGATGCAGGGCACTGAGATGTTCATGATGGACCTTTTCCAGGACCCTCGATTCAAACCGCTTCCGGAATTGTCCGAACTCCTCGACGATCAGCGCAATCGGCTTCGTATCGACTTCCAGCGCGACGCCTTTCAACGACGTCAGGCCGGGATGGGACAGGACCTGCTCCAACAACTCAAATAAGACGCCTGGTATCGGAGCCCCATGAGCATCGATCCAATAGGGCAACCCCTGCGCGTTCGCGCCGCTTCCCGGAGCGTGGGGAATCGTCAATTCCGCCAACCCTGCGACATGGATCTCGATCACCCGTTCCATGGGAAATGTATCAAGGAACTCGGCGGTGAACTCTCCCAACCGCTGTCGTTGCCAGCTCCCTGTATAGCGATACACGGTCCAGAGGTGTCCGATATCCAGCACCAGGCCGCAGGAGGCCTGCTGGGTCACCGTGTGGAAAAACTCCGGAATCGGAAGCGTACCGCAGCCGAAATATGTGAGCGGCGGCATTTCTAAGAGCACCAGGGCAGGCTCGATCCCGCGTGCGCGTGCATCCTGATTGACTTGGTCTTGCAGATAGGCCAGATTTTCAGCCGTCTTTCTGGCCGACAGCTCTGTATACAGCGGCGGCAGATAGGTCCCGAACGCATAGCCCGCCATCTGCTTCGTGGCGCATTCGTGATTCAGCCAGGCGCTGCGCAAGGCCGCGAGCTGCGCGCAGGCCTCCGCCACTCCTTGTCGCCCCGAGCCACTGCAGGGAAATTCCGGTTGCGTACTCCACAGGCCTTCACCATGATAGGGAAGCTGGATATCCGGCAATTGTTGCCGCATCCACTGCAGGGCTGATGTCGTGGCTTTGAACACCTCCAGGTATCCCGGCTCCAGCGCGGCATCACGAAGCGCGCGAACCAGTTCCAGCAGATCCGGAGAATACACGTCCACGGACAGCCCTAGCCCATGTGCAGGAAGGTTATTCGCGCGTTGTGTGAATTCGCTTTTCATCAGATCGCATTTGGCATATTTTGAAGCAACCATAGTGACTATAGTTTCTGTGCAGTCTAAGCGCCTAACCTCTTGGTTGACAAGGGAAGATGGGAACACGGGTCCGGCACATCCATCTGATATACTTTCTTTCGACGTGGTGGTCGCCGGGCCGCACCGTTAGCCGCTCTCACGGCGAGAAATAGGCTTATACCATGACAAAAACCGGCTCCATGCTCCGCGACAAACCGACTCAGACGACAACCCCTATGGTGGCCCATATGATGACACCCGGCGTAGTACAGATTCCCGGGGATGTCTCTGTCAGCGAGGCCGCCTCGCTCCTCGATCGGGAACAGATGCCCTGCCTGCTGGTCAAAGACGGCGAGGCCGCGTTCGGCATCATGACCTCCGGCGACATTGTCAAAAAAGTCGTCGCCCTGGGGCTGGAACCGCACGATGTGGAAGTACGGTCCATCATGTCAAAGCCCGTCCATTCCGTGGAATGCGACCAGATTCTTGACGACGCCACCAGCGTGATGGCCTCCACCGGCGCCTCGCTATTGATCGTCACCAAACAGGGGCAGCCGGTCGGCATCCTGACCGCGCGGGACCTGGCCCTCGCGCCGAAACGCTGCGAGACCTGCCTTCCCGCCACCATTCGCGTGACCAACGGCGAGGGCGAAGGCGCGAAACACACCGCGACGATCCGGCAACTCAGCCATGTCGGCGCCTCGATCGAGAGTCGCACCCTGCTGCTGCCCGGGACGAGCATTGTGCTGTCGTTCATGCTTCCCGGCACGGATTTGAGCTTCTCGCTGCCAGGCACCATCCTTACCAGCAGCTATGAACCGGAATTCCACGAAGACCGGAATGTGCTTGGCACCTATTCCGGGATCGATATCCAATTCGCATCCGTGCCATCTTCCGACGAATCCAGAATTCGTGCGTGGGTGCTGCAAAACCTGCCGCGTGCCTCCGATCTCTCCTAAGCGTCCTCCGATGAATCTTTTGCTTCAAGCTCCCCGGCTTGTTATGATTTCATTCTCCGGCGATACCCGTCCGGAGTTTACCGTGCATTAGGTGACCATTGATGAAAAGTCCTGCCGCCCGTTCCAAACCCGTTCCGACCAAAGACGAAATTCTCACACAAATCACCACCCTGCTCGACCGGCCGGACGACGATGTCCAGGCCGCGCTCATGAAAGAAATCCTCGCCGGCGTCATCCGGCTCTCTGAATCGCAATTGGATGTCCTGGACCTGAAGATCGTCAATCGGGCGCTCAAAGAACTCCGGCATGCCTTCCGGGTGTTTCAAGGCTATCGCAACCGCCTGAAAATCAGCGTCTTCGGCTCAGCACGTACACCCGCCGACGATCCGAACTATCAACTGGCGTTTCAATTCGCCCGACGCATGGTGGAAGAAGGCTACATGACTATCACCGGCGGCGCCGACGGCATTATGCGGGCCTCGCAGGAAGGCGCCGGCCGCGAACACAGCTTCGGCGTGAACATCATGCTGCCGTTCGAACAGGGCGCCAACGCCGTCATCGCCGACGATCCCAAGCTTGTCACCTTTAAGTATTTTTTCACGCGCAAACTGATGTTCCAAAAAGAATCCCACGCGATCGCGCTCTTCCCGGGCGGGTTCGGCACCCATGACGAGGGCTTTGAAATCATGACCCTCGTGCAAACCGGCAAAAGCGATCCGAAGCCGATCGTGTGCCTCCAGGCGCCGGGTTGCGATTATTGGAACCACTGGAACTCGTTTATTACCGATCAGCTGTTGAAGCGCCGCCTGATCAATGCGGAAGACCTGGCCCTCTTCACCATCGTCGATAACGTGGAGGATGCGGTCACCGAGATCCGCACATTCTATCGGCGCTATCACTCCCTCCGATTCGTGGGACGGCAGCTCGTCATCAGGCTGAAGACGCCATTGACCGCGGAGCAAGTCGAAGAGGTGCAGCGCCAGTTCAAAGACATGCTGACGGAAGGCACGTTCGAGCAACGGCCGTCGCTCCCCGAAGAAATCGATGAGCCGGGCTTAAAAGACCTGGCACGATTGACGTTTTCCTTCAATCGCCGCAATGCGGGCCGCCTCCGGCAGTTGATCAATCACCTCAATCACCTGCCGGCGACCACCTAAGCGAATGCAGGGAGGCCGGCAGCCATGCCCACAATCCGAGATAGCTCTTTAGACTCCATGAACGGACATGCTAAGGTGGTTGACGTATGAGCGCAGCCACCATGCGAACCCTGTCTTCCTCTGCTCCCACGCTGATCCTCTATCACGCGGAATGTGCGGATGGCTTCGGCGGCGCCTGGGCGATTTGGCGTCGGTATCCCGAGGCGGAATATCGCCCCGTGAAACACGGCGAAGCGCCGCCGACCAGTCTCGCCGGTCATCACATTGTCATGGTGGATTTCAGCTATAACAGGGCGACACTGGAAGCCATGGCCAAGGATGCCGCCAGTCTGGTCGTGCTGGACCACCACATCACCGCGGAGCAGGCACTGGCCGACCTTCCCTACGCCTATTTCGATCTGAATAAATCGGGAGCGGTGCTGGGCTGGGAATGGGCTCACGATGAGCCGGCCCCCTGGCTGCTCCGCTATATCCAGGACAAGGATTTATGGCACTGGGCGCTTCCACACAGCCGGGAGATCAGCGCCGCGCTGGCCTCCTACCCCTTCGACTTTGAGCTCTGGACCCGTTTTGAACAACGGGAGCTGGAACGTGAGGGCCGGGCGATTCTCCGCTACGAAAACGAACTGGTCACGAAGCTGGCCTCACATGCGACGCTGGTGGTGTTCGAAGGCGCCACCGTTCCGTCGGTCCAGAGTTCCGTCCTCACCAGTCAAATCGGCGAACGGTTGTCCGCCGAGCATCCGTTTTGTGTGATCTGGCACGATCGCAACGGTCGCCGCTACTTCAGCATGCGCTCCCGCGAGGATGGAACCGATGTCGGGGCAATCGCGGCATCCTTCGGTGGCGGTGGCCATACCCATGCGGCTGGATTTTCGGTGCCGCTGCAAGCTGACGGCCTCCCTCCGGTAAATCCTCGTCTGCCGCGACCGGCCGCCTCATAGCCGTTGGCTTCCAGGTGTTGCCATGCTGCCCCTGAGTGACGATAACCCGACCGAACGCACGCCAGTCGTCACCGTCGCATTCATCGTCGCCTGCTCCCTCATCTTCCTCTACCAAAGCTCCCTCGGGTCGGCTTCCGGTGAAACCTTCGTCTATCAATACGGGGCCATCCCCTCCCTCGTGTTCGGCCAGGCCACGCTCCCTCCGGAGCTTGCCACCATCCCCCCGTATGCGACCATTCTGACGAGCATGTTTCTACATGGCAGCTGGATGCATCTGATCGGCAACATGCTGTACCTCTGGGTCTTCGGCAACAACATCGAAGACATCATGGGGCACGGCCGATTTATTGTCTTTTACGTGGGATGTGGAATCCTGGCGGCGTTAAGCCACGCGTTGACCGACCCGAGCTCGACGGTCCCTATGGTCGGCGCGAGCGGAGCCATTTCAGGCGTACTGGGTGCGTACCTGCTGCTCTTTCCTCATGCCCGCGTCTTGCTGATTGCCCCCGTGGTGGGCACCACCTACGTGCCGGCCGGGATCGTGTTGGGCTTGTGGTTCGTCATGCAGTTGCTGAACGGGGGCGCGAGCCTGGGATCGCAGGGCGGAGGCGTAGCCTTCTTTGCGCACATCGGCGGGTTTATTGCGGGCATGCTGCTGATCGGATTTTTCAAACGCCCGGACGTACGATTTTTTAAACCCAGCCGCACCGAGACCTGGCGATACTAGCGTCGCGAGCCTCGCTTACACATCCAACAATTCGCGGACTTTTCCAGCCAGGTCGTGCTGCCGATAGGGCTGCTGCAGGAAATATTTCCTATTCACGCGATGACTGGCGATCGTCTCGTCGGAGAATCCGGATACGAACAACGCCTTCATTTTTGGATGTTGCATCACCAGCCGCTTCGCCAACTCGCGGCCGCTGATTTCCGGCATCGAGAGGTGGCTGACCGTAAGGTGAATCGGCCCTTGGTATTGTTGGACGACGAGCAAGGCTTCCACCGCCGACCCCGCTTCGAGCACATGGTACCGATGGCCGTGCAGCGTCGACAGGGCCAGCTTCCTGGCGATTTCATCCTCCTCAACGAGCAGCACCGTTTCCGCGCCCTTCGACAAGGCCTCAGGGAGGACCCTGGTGTCACGCAACACCGCGTTCCGCTCGACCAGAGGCAGATAGACGCGCACCGTCGTGCCTTGTCCGGGCTGGCTTTGCACTTCCACCGTTCCGCCGGCTTGGCGCACAATCCCATAGACCAGCGTCAGTCCGAGACCGGCATGGGTCTCCTTGGTCGAGAAGAACGGCTCGAACATCTGGGCCTGGACATCCAGATTCATCCCCCCGCCGCTATCACTCACGGCAATCCGCGCCATGCGTTTCCGGGGATTCTTTTCCAGTTGTTCTGCCGGCAACAACTCTCCGCTCACGACCTCCAGCGAAATATCCACCCGGCCGCTGCCCGGCATGGCATCTCGCGCATTCGCGACCAGATGCAACAATAGATACTCCAGGCTGTCATGCCCGATTTCCACCAGTACCGGCTTGGACTCGTCGGGCACCTGCACATCAATCCTCCCGGGAAGCAGTCCTTGAAGCGCTTCGCGCATCGACAGCATCGCATCGCCGAGCGACAACGTATCGCGAATGCTCGTTTCGCGCACGCCTAGCGCAAGCAGTTGCGCCGTGAGGGTTGCCGCACGCTCACCGCTCCGGAAGATGTCCTCCACCGGCCCATGCAATGGATCATCGGGTTTCAACTTGGAGACAATGGCACCGGTCTGAGCCCCGATCACCGCGAGTACCTGATTGAATTCATCCGCCAACCTGGAAGCCAGACGCCCCATCGCCTCGAATTTTTGCGCTTCGCGCAACTGCCGCTCCAGCCCGGTGCGCTCGACCATACCTTGGCGAATTTCCTGGTTGGCACGGGACAAGCCCTGCTTCAACCCTTGCACACGGGTTTCCAGTTGCGTCCGCCGTTCCTCCAGCACCTGCTCCGACTGCTTCAACCCCTGCACGTTTTCCCGCAACAAACGATTCCGTCGACGCTCGACCGCCACGGTTTCCAGCGTGAGGCCGTAAAATACCGACATGATCAGCAAGACAGGAATGCCGAGCAGGTGTCCCACCGCAAGGGTGCCGGACTGCATCGCGTGCTCATAAACCAAGACCCCATACCCGGCACAAATGATAACGGAGAGGCCGAGCAGTTGCTTCAGGGAGGGGGCGGATGAGGCAATGAGGAGGAGAAGGAAATAGGTGAGATACAATTCCGAACTGGCGTTTCCCGAGAGGTAAATGGTTCCCGTCACCAGCAGCGTATTGATGCTGATCAAGGCGCCGGGAAACCAGGCGCTCTCGAGCGCCGATTTCGGCAGCAGGATGATTCCCGTACTGATCAGGATCAATCCAAGCGCCACCATCCGGCTGACGTTCTGCCCGTAGATTGTCTCGTTACTGACCAGCAGTTCATAGGACAGAATGCCGGCCACGAGGCTTTGCAGAAACATCACGCGCACGCGCGAATGAGAGAGCAATCGGCCCAGTCCTCGCATGGTGGGATGTCGTCCGGTTTGATCGAGTTCGGAGGAGAGTGGAACGCTCACTGCTGTCCGTGCCCTTTGGAGAAAAATATGAACCCAGCGGGAAAGACAGCAAGTCCCATACCGATGTTCCAGCTCGGCAAGTCATCGCAATTTCAGGAGGAGGACAATCAGGGGTGGCCATGAACGGCCGGTGACCTCTCCTCGTCTCACAAAAACGGACAGGCCCAGACCGACCGAACGATTTCAACCGACAGGAACGGATACATCCAGGCCATACAATCAGCCTGGTCATGTTGTGTGTGCTGTCGTTTTTACGATTGAGTTGGAACAAACCGCGAGCGGAATGTCGATGCGGCTGCGAGCGCCTCCGCGCGGGTGGGAGCGAGGAAGGAAATGTGGCCCATTTTCCGCTTTGGTCGAATCACACGTTTTCCATAGAGGTGCACAATCGCACCGGGCACACGCAGAAGGTCATGCGACGCGGGTGAGTGCGTCACCAGTCGAACGTTGTCACCAATCAGATTGAGCATCACGGCGGGACTGAGCAGTCGGGCCTCTCCGAGCGGCAGGCCGCACAAGGTCCGCACCTGTTGCTCAAATTGCGAAACGGTACAAGCATCGAGGGTGTAGTGAGCGGAGTTATGCGGTCGGGGTGCGATTTCGTTGATCAGCAACCGTCCACCGGCCATCAGGAACAATTCCACGCAAAACACGCCCACCCCATCCAAGGCCTGCACGGCCTCACACGCGATCTTGTCGGCCAGGTCGGCAACCGCCTGCGGCACATCGGCCGGAACAATCGTCTGACAGAGAATGCCGTCCTCATGAACATTCTCTACTAATGGATACGCCTGCAACGCGCCATCGGCTCCTCGCACAATCAGAATCGATAGCTCACGTTCGAACGGAAGCCATTCTTCCAGAATCCATCGCGAATCCGATTTGCGATTTCGGGCCAACTCCTGCCGCACCGCCGCGCAATCTTCCGCTCGAAGGATTTTCCACTGTCCCTTGCCGTCATACCCGGCTGTGGCAGTCTTGCACACCAGCGGATACGGAGGCATGGTCTGCCCGCCGAGTTCATCAGGTGATGACAGGGTCGAAAAGGCTGGCACGGGCAATCCCCGAGTCCGCAAAAACGTCTTCTGTTCGATGCGATCCTGAATTACCCGAAGCACGCGGCTTGATGGACGAACCGGAAGGTCGCGCTCCAACTGTTCGCAAAGATCGGCGGGGACATTTTCCCATTCATAGGTGACGGCACGGACCCGTCGGATAAAGTCGGCCCGTGCGTCGGCGTCCGTGAAGGGGCGAATGAGTGAATAGTCGGCAATCCGGTGGGCAGGCGCTTCCGGATCGGGATCCCAGACCGCGATCGCATACCCCATGCGGCGGGCAGCGGTGGCAAACATCGCGCCGAGTTGCCCTCCTCCGAGCACGCCCAAGGTCGCGCCAGGATCAATCGCTGTGAGCTTCACGGCCTGCGGCTCGTCCTGGCACGGCGTGGAATCGGGAAGACAGGGGACAACCGGGCGTCATCCTGAGAATCGAGCACCTTTTGTGTTTGCGCGGCACGGAATCGTTCGAGGCGCTGCCTGATAGAAGCGGACTGCAATCCCAGAATTTGCGCTGCCAGGATGGCCGCATTTTCCGCACCCCCGATAGCAACTGTCGCCACCGGAATTCCTCGGGGCATCTGAACAATCGACAGAAGGGAATCGAGGCCGCGGAGATGTTCGGTGGGAATAGGCACGCCGATGACCGGTAACAACGTCTTGGCCGCGACCATTCCCGGCAAATGGGCCGCGCCGCCGGCGCCGGCAATGATGACTTGAATCCCTCGCTCCACAGCCTGTTCCGCATAGACAAAGAGACGGTCCGGGGTGCGATGGGCCGACACCACGAGCAACTCATTGGGAATCCCGAGCTCGTTCAACAGAGCCACGGCCTTCTCCAGAATGGGAAAGTCTGATGTGCTGCCGCCCAAGACCCCGACCAACGCCCGATCCGCATGCTTGTTCTTCGGCATGGACCAACACCTCTGGCTGAAGGAAAGAATGATGCGGCGAACCATAGCCCGTCTCCGGTCGAAGGGTCAAGCCAAGGCACGACGGAACCCCTCATTGAATTGACCAACTCCTTTGTCTTCCACTATGATACGTCTGCGCATCCCTACAGGGGACGGTGCGTGGAGGGTTACGTGCAGCGTATCCGTGAGGGACTTAAAACCCGATTCCGCTCCCTCGTCACCCAGCGCACGGGCTTGGACGAAATGGCCGTCGATGATCTGGCGACGTCGACCAAGCTGCAGTCCTGGGAAGCCGTCCAAATCCCCGAACGGCTTCGGTTTTCCTCACGGCTGGCCATCCTCCTGGTCGGCTTCTTCATGCTGATTGTAGCCTTCGTCCCCTGGACCCAAACCATTACAGTCACCGGCCAACTGTCCGCCTACACTCCTTTTGAACGCCCGCAGGACATCGAAGCGCAGATTACCGGCCGCATCAGAAAGTGGCATATCTTCGAAGGCGTGCGGGTCAAAGCGGGCGACGTGATTCTCGAACTCGACGACTACGACCCAAACTTCATGGCTCCGGATCTCTTGAACCTACTCGAACAGCGCAAGCAGGCGCTGGAAGATACGCGGAAGGCCGCCCTCAGTCGCGCCGATCAGCTCGATAAACGCATCAAGGAAATGCAGAACCTGGTGAAGGCTGCGGTGCCGTCGGCGGGCGCGCGTGTGCTCGAAGCCGAAAGCAAAGTGCGTGAGGCACGGCAAAAAATCGAGGCGTCGAAAATCGCTGTCGCCACGGCTGAACTCAACGTGGAACGGCATCAACAACTGGCGCAGCAGGGGCTCGTTTCCCAGCGCGAGTTGGAACTCACGATTCAAGCCGCCATCGCCAGCAAGGCAGATCTGCAGGGGGCACAAGCCAACCTGGCCGCCGCCGAACAGGGCATGAAGGCCTTGAGTTTCGGACGGGAACAGGTCAGCGCAGAAGTCCTGCAACGACTCCTTGACGCCGAAGCGGCGCGGGATGCCTCCATCGGCGAAGCGGCGCGCGCCGCCGATCAAGTCGCGGATGTCTCTTTACGTCTTTCCAATGCCAACCAGCGGCGGGTCGCCAGCCGGATTATCTCGCCCATTGACGGTACGGTCGTGAAGATGGCGCAGGCGGGCGCCGGCGAAACCGTGCGGCCCGGTGAAAAACTCGTCCGAATTTCGCCCAATAGCACGGACCGGGCAATCGAAATGGTAGCGGACGGCATCGACGCCCCGCTGCTCAATGTGGGCCGAAAGGTCAAGATTCTGTTCTATGGCATCCCCGCCATCCCGCTGCCGGCCTGGCCGGAAATGATGGCCGGCACGTACAACGGGGTGATCAAGGTTATCGACCAGGTCGATGACGGCAAGGGGAATTTCCGCTTCTGGGTCGTCCCCGATCTGGAAGAACGCCCCTGGCCTCCGCAAGAACATGTCCGGCAGGGAACCAAAGCCATGGGATGGGTCATTCTCAATCGCGTCCCGCTTTGGTACGAGCTCTGGCGCCGGTTCAATCTCTTTCCGCCCGACTACCAGGAACGGCCTCCAAGCCTGATCGATACTCTCCTGCCGAAAGCCGGTCGCGGGGCCAAGTAACCGCTCCCGTGTCCTGGCGCATGCCGGAGCACAGACACCCTTCGACGCTCATCTCTGTCTTGTGATCTCAGAAAGGAGTGCATTTCATGAAGAACTCTGCATGGATCCTGGTCATTGCCGCCTGTACGCTCTGCGGGCTGCCGGAAGGCAGCGCCAGGGCAGAAGAGGCGGCCAAATCAAGGGCGCTTCCGCCGATTCCCCTGTCCCTGAACGAGGTTCACGCCTGGATCGATCGCTCCCATCCCCTCCTGAAGGGGGCCGGCACGGAAAAGGTGTCGGCACGCGGGAAAATGCTCAAGGCGCTGGGCGCATTCGAACCGATCTTGGTGAACGATACGGAGATTGAGCGCTTCATCGACAAGGGCACCACCAAAACGCAAAGCGTGGGTTTTAACGATACCTTGGTCGAAGCGCGGACCCCATGGGGCTTCCGGGGGAGCGCGGGTGTTCGACAGGCCATCGGTGACGCGAAGATTCCGGACCTCTCGTTCGGAAACGGCCAGCAGGTTATTCTCGGCGGCTTCCTCCCCCTTCTGAAAGGACTCATGATCAACCCGGAGAACGCGGAACTGCAGCGTTCTGAACTGGCCGATCCTCGCGCCGAGGTCAAAATTTCACAGACGAGACAGGATCTCTTTTTAGCCGCCGCAAGCCAATTCTGGGATTGGGTCTCGGCCGCGAAGTTTGTGGACGTGCAACGCCGGGCCCTCGGCGTCGCGGAGGAACGGTTGAGGCAGGTGGAGGGGAGAGCCAAGGCTGGAGCGGTGGCGCCGCTCGACGTGGTCGAGGCAGGCCAGGAAGTGCAACGCCGCCGGGAAATCGCCATCGCCGCGCAGCGAGCCGTGGAGCAGGAACAGTACAAAATGTCGATGTTCCTGTGGGAAAACCAGACGCCCACGGCGCCGCAGCTCGAACGCGTGCCCGATTTCCCCACTCCCGCCGCTGTCCCGACGGCAGAAGCCGTCAAGGCCGATAAACTGCAAGCGAAAAGCGATCGCCCGGAGATTCGCGAAGTCGATATCGAGGCGAAGGTCAACAATATCGATCTGGAACTCGCCAAGAACAATCTCCTGCCGAGCTTCGACCTGGAAGCGGCCCCGGCCAGGGCCCCGGAGAAGTTTGTGCTGGGATTGGGTTATCGATTCGGAGCGGAGTTGCGCATCCCGATCCTTCAACGCAGAAGCCGCGGTGAAGTGATGGAAGCCCAGGCGCAGGCCGATCGGCTGGTGCTGGTACAGAAATACCGGGAACAGCAGGTGGTCGTGGATGTCGACAACGCCGTGTCCGCCATTGAACGGGCGAAGGAACGGGTGGCGGCGGCGGCGGAATCGCTGCGTATGGCCAAAACTTTGGAGGAAGGCGAACGCTTCCGGTTCAGCCTGGGCGCGACCAGCGTGCTCTTCGTGAACCTGCGCGAACGGAATTCCGTCGATTCGGAGATGCAACTCGTGCGGGCGAAGGCGGATTATCAGAAGGCCCTCGCCCTCTATCAATGGGCGACCGGCTCCTGGGCCAAGAGCCAGCCGTCGGCCGTCCCGGTCAATTACCGGGTCGGCGCGAGCTTCTCCAAATAGTAGTATTTTACGATGCGCTCTGATAGGTTTTAGCAGGTGTAGGCCTGCGCAGACAGGTCGCCGCAACTACATTATCCCGACGGCGTCACAGCACGGCCGGCGGTCTGATCGAGTGCGGCAGAGGTAGCAGGATGGCCCAGGATCATTCCGACAACCAGAGCAATCTGTTCCAAGCGGTCGTCGGCCATCTGGGTCTCCTGTTTCGTCTCGAACGGCGCATCCTCGGCCTCATCGTCTCCTATTCGATCGCCATCGGGCTCTTCTCGCTGATCGTTCCTCTCACGGTTCAAGAACTCGTCAACACTTTCGCCTTCGCGCTCCAACCCATCACCATTGTCACCCTAGCCGCCGTCATGGTCGCGGGCCTGCTCTTTGTCGGCGCCTTCCGAGCCCTCCAATACTATGCAGTGGAAGTGCTGGAGCGGCGCATCTTCGCCCGGGTGGCCATTGCCATGGCCCAGCAGCTGCCGCATTTACGCTATCAGGGGTTCAAGCCTCGGTATGCCAATTACTTCGTCGAAACCATTCTCATGCAGCGGGCTGTGTCGGTCCTGCTGGTCGATCTGATCAACGTGATCGTGGGCGGGGCGGTCGGCATGACGATCCTCGTGTTCTATCACCCGTACTTCTTGCTGTTTAATGCCATCCTGCTGGTGGGATTCAACGTGGTATTTTTCCTCATGAGCCATGGCGGTCTGAAGGCCGACATGGCCATGTCACACGCCAAATACGACACCCTGCACTGGTTTCAGGAAATTGCGTACAACCTGCTCCACTTAAAATCCACTGATAGCCAGGCGCTGCTGATCAAAAAGACGGACCAGCTCCTGGATACCTATGTCGGGGTCCGCAGAACCCGCTTCGGAATCCTTATCCGGCAGTATCTCGGATCGCTCGGATGGCAGGCGATCGTCCACAGCGGTCTCATCGCAACGGCAGGCTGGCTCCTGGGAATCGGCCAGTTGACGCTCGGACAATTCGTCGCGGCGGAAGTCGTGGTGAGCGGCATCCTCTCCAGCTTCGACGGCGTCGTCAAGCGCATGGGACATATCTATTATTTCCTCACCGCCTTGACCGAATTGAGTTTCCTCTTTTCGCTGCCCAAAGATCAGGACGCGGCCACACTGTCTATTCCCTTGCCCGATCCGACGGTGCACGGCATTCGAGTCACGTGCAAAGACCTCACCTTTGCGCCAGCCGGCGGCCCGCCCGTGTTTGAGCACTTCAACCTGGAAGTGACGCCGGGTGAAAAAATCGGCATTTATGCGGACACGACGATGGCCAAAACCGCGCTGGCCCGCGTGCTCGGCGGACTCGAATCACCCACGGCGGGCGTGATCCGCTACAACGGCGTCGATCTTCGCCACCTCAATCTGGATTCCGTCAATCGCTTCAGAGGATTCATCCTGGATTCACAACTGTCCTTGTTCGAGGGAACGCTGGAAGAAAACATCGTGCTGGGCCGGGAATACATCCCTTATAGCGATGTGCGATGGGCGCTGCGCTTCACCGAACTGGAAGAAGAAGTCGATGCCCTTCCCTACGGCCTGAAAACGCATGTGCGGTCCGCCGGCAAAATCTTCGCCCCGACACACATCGTGCGCATCCTGGTGGCGCGAGCGATCCTGGGACGCCCGCAGCTCCTCATATTCGAAGGCATTCTTCACAATATGCACCCCGCGATGCGGGAGACGATTCTCCGCCGCCTGTGCAGCAAAGAAGAACCCTGGTCGGTCATCTTCGTCTCGAACGATCCGAATCTGACTCCGCATGTCGATCGCCGAATCATGCTGAATTGACGGCATGCCGCAGCGTCACCAGGCCACTGGACTGGGACTTTCGCTTTTCCCTCCACTGCCCGACCACCATGCGTCCCGTCCTTGACAGCGATGCGGCATTCGCCCACACTGCGCCCCACCATCGGCCGACATGAGTCCTCGCGTGAATCACAACGCCACCGAAACCACGATCACCACCCCTTCAGCCTGGACGATACTTTCCCGTCTCAATCTCCTCATCGGACTTGAGCGGCGCATTCTGGCGATCATCGCCTCCTATGCCGTCGTGATCGGACTGTTTGCGTTGATCGTACCGCTCACCGTGCAGGAGCTCGTCAACACCTTCGCCTTCGCCATCCAACCGATCATGATCGTGACGCTCGTCGCCATCATGTTGGGCGCGTTGCTGTTGATGGGGACATTCCGGGTCTTGCAAGGACGAGCGGTAGAAATCCTGGTTCAGCGGATCTATACCCGGCTGGCTGTCGCGTTCACGGAAGCGTTACCCCGTTTTCGAGAGAACGTCTTTCTTCCCCAACATACGAACACGTTCATCGAAGCGGAGCTGCTGCCGCGCGCGCTGGTCGCCATGCTGGTGGACCTCATCAATGTGTTCGTGTCGGGCATGATCGGCATGACAATCCTAATCATGTACCATCCCTACTTCCTCGGCTATAACGTCTTCCTGATGACGGGTTTTGCCTTTCTTCTGACATTTTTTGGTCGCGGAGGGCTCCGTATCACTCAACGGGTGTCGAGCCTCCACTACCAGACGTTTCACTGGTTGCAGGACATCGGCATCAACCGGCTCCATTTCAAATCTACCGACAGCCTGCCCCTCCTGCTCAAGAAAACCGATGCCCTGGTGCAAGCCTATGTCATGGCGAGGAAGACCCGCTCCGATATTTTGAGCGGGGCTCAGTATAAGAGTGCGGTCATCTTTCAGGCCTTCGCCCACAGCGGCATGATCGGCCTCGGCGGATGGTTGCTGTCACTGGCGGATATTACCCTCGGCCAGTTCGTGGCGGCGGAAGTCATTGTCGGCACCCTGCTGCTCAACCTCGACGTCGTCGCCCGGCGCATGTACGCCGCCATCTATGTCGCCACCTCACTGCAGGAGCTCTCCGCGCTGTTCGACATGCCGAAGGAAGAGGTCTCCGGTCCGATCGCCGCCTGGCTTCCCAATCCCACCCTGCAGGGAGTCCGTCTGACATGCAAAGACGTGTCTTTTGCCGGCTCGGACGGCCCGATGCTGTTCGATCATTTCAACCTGGAAGTGCTGCCGGGCGAAAAGATCACGGTGCTCACGGGCACGAGCACAAGCAAAACGTCGCTCGCACTTCTCCTGGCCGGCCTCTATCATCCCACCAGCGGGGTGATCCGTTACAACGACATCGACCTGCGCGACGTGTCGCTTAACTATGTGAATCGCTGCCGTGGCTTGATGCTGGATTCCCACCCCACGTTGTTCGATGGGACACTGGAAGAAAACATCACGCTCCAGCGCCCGTCAATTCAGTTTGCCGATGTGAGCTGGGCGCTCCGATTCGTGGAGCTGGAGGAGGAAATCGACGCGCTGCCCCAGGGCTTGGAAACGCTCGTGCACGGGAACGGGGCGAATTTGAGCCGCAGCCAGGTACTTCGCATTCTTCTGGCTAGAATGATTGTGACCCGGCCGGAATTGCTGATTTTCAACGGCAGTCTTCACAATATCGACCCGACCGTGCGACTGACGCTCCTGCGAAGGCTCTGCTCTAAAGAGGAGCCCTGGTCGACTGTATTCGTCTCGAATGATCCGGAAGTCGGTCAACTGGTCGAGCGCCGCGTCATACTCGATTGACCGGCAGCGTCGCAAAACCGGCCTCGATTTCTTTCTTGAGGCACGATCTGCTAGACTCAATGGTTGAAACTCCCTGGCCATGCACTTCGCTTCCGGCCTGACGAAAGGGACCTCCGTGTCGTTTGCCTCGCGATTCAAAGTGTCCTTTCCCAGCACGAACCAATTGATCATCAGCATCCTGATCGCGGGACTGGGATGGATCAGCGGCCAGGCTCTCAGCCGCATCGATCAAGACCTGCGCATCATGTATACGGAGTACACGCTGGGGGCCGCCGACCTCGCGCATATTTCGGCCGACGTCATCCGATACCGCAACACCATCATCCGTTCGTTGGAAGCGGAAAATCAGGTGGTCTTCGAGCGCATTACCGAATCTCTCCCGGCGCAACGCGCGCGCATTCAACATGCGGTGGATCGATATGCCGCCGCAGGCCTGCGCGTGTCCCGGAGCGGACGCAGCGAAGAAAAAGACATTCAGGCCGTGCGTGAAAGCCTCGATCAATACTTCCATGTCGCCGGCAAAACAATCGAACTGGTGGCTCAGGAATGGAGGGCGGGATCGGCGAAAGAGGCGGCGGAGCTCCGGCGCAAAGCTGAAATCCATGCCGCCGACAACGGCGGGCCGAAAGTCATGCAGGTGAGTCTGGCGTTGGATCGTCTACTGGAAACCGTGGCGGAAGTCGCCAAGGATATGCGGGACGAAGGCACCAAAACGATCCGCTCGACCAGCTATTGGATCGTAGGCGGGAGTTTCTTCATCGCGTTGTTGAATCTCTTCCTCAACCGAACGACCAGAGCGCCACTGCCCGCATCCAGATCAGAAGAATCCTCATTGAACGTGCCTGGCAACCGGTCCAATACGGCGCTCCGCGCCGAATAAGGGCCAACTCGCCCCGCCTTCACATCGACGATTCCGGCGGCCGGCCCAGAGCCTCGAACAGTCGGCAACGTTCCTCCTGGGTCAAGTCCATCCACTGCCCTGCATGAAGCCCTTCGATGGTGACGTGCATCATCCGCACACGATGGAGTGAGACCACCCGATAGCCGAGCGCCTGGCACATCCGACGGATCTGCCGATTGCGGCCCTCGGTCAGGATGATGCGGAATCGACGCGGGCCCAGTCGCGCCATGAGGCATGGACGGGTTCGCTCTCCCAATATGACCACGCCCTCGGCCATCCGGGAGAGGAACGCGTCGTCGAACTCATGATCCACTTCCACGCGATACTCGCGCTCATGCCCGTGCTCCACCCGCAAGATCTCGTTGACGATATCGCCGTCATTGGTCAGAAGAATAAGACCGGACGAATCCTTGTCGAGCCGTCCAATGGGGAAAATCCGCTCGCGATGATTGATTTCCGAAATGATATTCCGCGGCACATGCAGCTCGGTCGTCGTCGTCACCCCGACCGGCTTATGATATTTGATATAGACCGCGCGGTTGCCACGCTGCAGGATCGTTCCGTCACGTGCGATAATATCCTGCGGCGAAACCTGATCCCCGAGCTTCGCCACCACACCGTTAATCGTGACCCGGCCTTCGGCAACCAGCCGGTCAGCCTCGCGCCGTGAACACAACCCCTGTTCCGTAAAGAATTTATTGATGCGCATGGCGCGGCCGCGCGAATGACAAGGCGAGGTGTATTATGAACCGTACGGACGTCTCAGCGGTGTGAGAAAAGAGCTGGCTGAGCTATTCACGATCCGCTTAATGAACCCGGCGGCCCGCTCGAATCCGTCCCAGCATGCGGTAGATCAAGCGAGCAATGCTGAACTGAGGGGCGACGAATCCTTCAATGGGCGCAATCTCGCTGATGTCCATGCCGACGATGCCCGGCCCGTTGGCCAGGGCCGTGACCAGGGCGAGGGTGTCGTACCAGCCTAACCCTCCCGGTTCCGGTGTTCCCAAGGCCGGAACAAGCGACGCGTCCAGGCCGTCACAATCGAAGGTGAGATACACAGGCCCCGTGCAGGCTGCCACCACTTCAGGAATCCAACGAGCGGCCCGGCCCTCGTAGGGTCCGGAAGGATCCAGAATCGACGCGGCAAAAAAGGTCTTGATCCGGGGTGTCTTATCGATGAGCTCGATTTCTTCTTGGCTGATCGACCGGATACCGACCTGCACCAGCGGCAATCCATCTTGCACCACCCGGGCCATGACGCTCGCGTGGCTGTAGGGATTGTCCTGGTACGCCTGACGCAGATCGCCATGGGCATCGATTTGGACGACGCACATGCCCGGATACTGTTGTGCATGCGCGCGGATGGCGCCTAACGCGCCGGTGTGCTCTCCGGTGAGAGTCACCAGGAATTTTCCCCGCCCGACATGCGGCTGCACAAACTCCTGAATGGCCTGTACCGCTTGTCCATTCACGCGCCCGGCCAGGTTGAGCGTGTTGGCCGTGGCGACGCCGCCCCACTCGCGATAGGGCTCGTACCGTAACGTTTCGTCGTACAACTCAACCTGTTGGGACGCGTCGATGATGGCGGAAGGACCGCGGTCAGACCCGAGGATGTAACTCGACGTATGCTCGTAGGGAGCCGGGAGTACGTAGACGCCGGCCTGATCGGGATGGCACCAGGGCTCGTCGATTCCAAGAAAATTGTCGGCTTGCCCAAGCCACCCAGACGGAAGCGCCATCGCCGCCCCTAGGCCTTATTCCGAAGACTCTTGGGAATGTTTTCCGTGGGGATAAACACTGCCAAGGCAATCACGCAGGTCCAACGGTTCGGCCGTCCTACTGCAGACTGTGTGATGTTGAGGGTCCGGACGATTTTCCCGCCCATCTTGAAGACCTGTTCGCGCTCTTTCCAAGCGACATCAGGATCGAATTCGATCCCCTGGGTCGTGGCGAGCATCTGGGCCGCGAGGTCTTCCGTGTATTCGCCGGATTCCTCGTCCGTTTCACCATAGGCATGGTGCTCGGAGAGATAGCCGTAGGTATCACGATCGGTTGGGATCGCTAAACCGATGGACGCGGAGATGAGCCGGTTGCGTTCGTTGGTTTCCGAGCGGGCCATGACGCAAAAGGTGATCTCCCCTGGATTCAACAACTTCTCGCCGCGCTTGCGCGGAAGGATTTTGCAGTTCGGGGGAAGAATGGACGAGACACTGACGAGGTTACAATAGGCCACGCCGGCACTACGCAAGGCCTGCTCAAACGCAGCCAGCTTTTCCTTGTGCACTCCGACGCCCCTCGTCAAAAACATGTGTGTTGGTACCATGTAGGTCTCCCTCTTCATCCCGCGTCGAACGCACTCCAGGTGAGTGTTCGATGTATTGTCACAAGGCTTGAACCGCACGTGCGATCATGCGGCGACACGCGCGAAAGTTGTACCAAGTTTGTTCCGCATCCGCAATACGGCGAGAGGGTTTTTTTGTCCAGCCGCCGCTTTCTTTACGGACGCCGGAGATTCACGACCAGCAATTTCGGCTCGGTCATATCCTCGATCGCATACCGCAACCCTTCGCGACCGATGCCGGAATCCTTGATGCCGCCATAGGGCATGTGATCCGCGCGGAAGGTGGGAATCTCGTTGGCTAGCACGCCGCCGACCTCCAACTGCTCGAAGGCCTGAAAAATGCGCCCGATATTGTCGGTGAAGATACCCGCTTGCAGCCCGTAGTCCGACTCGTTGACGGCATTCAACGCCGCGTCAAACTCGCGATAGGGCGTAATCGTCACCAATGGCCCGAAGACCTCGCGGCAGGAGACGTTCATCGCGGCAGTGACCTGGGACAAGACCGTGGGTTGCACCACCGATCCCTCACGCGATCCGCCCGACAGCACACGCGCGCCTTGCGCGACCGCTTCGCCAATCCAACCCTCGATGCGCTGCGCCGCACCGGCGTCGATCAATGGGCCAACCACGGTACGCTCATCGCCCGGGTCCCCGGTCGCCAACCCTCGCACCCGGGTCATGAGCCGTTCGGTAAACGACTCGGCAATGGATGCATGCACGAAGATCCGCTGAACCGAAATACAGGTCTGCCCCGCATACGTAAACCCCCCGGTGACGCAACGTTGGGCCGCATACTCCAGATCCGCATCCGGTTCGATGATCACCGCGGCATTGCCGCCCAGTTCAAGCACGACCTTTTTCTTGCCGCACTTGGCCTTCAGCATCCAGCCGACGGGCGCGCTGCCCGTGAAGCTCAGGAGCTTGAATCGAGGATCCACGACCATGTGTTCGGCGACGGTATTGTCGCACGGCAGAATATTGAGCCCCCCCGGCGGCGCACCGGCCTTGAGCAGCAGATCGCCAAGCAACAGCGCCGTCAGCGGTGTCTGGGGAGCCGGCTTGATTAAAATCGAGTTGCCCGCCGCCAAGGCCGGAGCGACTTTGTGCACGACGAGATTGAGGGGAAAGTTGAACGGGGTAATCCCAAGAATCGGCCCGATGGGAAACCGCCGCGTCACGCCCCAATAGGACTCCATGCCGAGCGACCAATCCAGCGGCACCACCTCGCCGCCGATTCGTTTGGCTTCTTCCCCGGCAATCGAAAGCGTGTGAATGGCGCGACCGACTTCACGACGGGCATCAGTCAGCGGTTTGCCGGCTTCCGCCGTCATCGTACGCGCGAATTCTTCCTGCCGCGCCTGCAGCGCCTGGGCTGCGTTGGCCAGCAACGTCGATCGCGCATAGCCCGACAAGCGACGCATCGCCGCCGCACCCTCGACCGAAGACTGCATGGCCGATTCCGCATCCGCCGGACTTGCCTGGCAGACATGGGCAATCGTCTCGCCTGTATAGGGATTTCGTACGGGGGCAGCCGTCGTGGATGAAGACCAGCGGCCGCCGATTAGAAATGGACGTCCATTTTCCAACGGACCAACTCCCGGAGAGGCTATTCGCTACTGCACGGACTCCACAGGAGGCGTCGCGGAAGCCGCCGCGCTGAGCGCCGCCTCTTCCTGCTGAGCGGCCGCGGCTTTGGCAATCAACTCGTCGGTTCCCCAGTCCTGCACCGCCGCCAAGGTGAACGCTTCATAGGTCGAGACCCCGTGACAGCTCGGACAGGCGGGCATCGGCACCTTCCGGCAAAACACTTCGCTCAAACAGGACATGCACACCCACAGATCCGGCTCTCCATCCTTTGCAGGCACAGTCCAAAAAGCTTGTTTAGACCCCATAGTGCAGTTTCCTCTTTTCCTGGCTAAACGATGATGCTCGTCACGATAGTCACCCTGCTGTCGTTCGCGCCCATGAGAGGCGTTACTTCGCCTTCGCTCCCGGGGCCGCGAGCAGTTTCTCGATTTCTTCCTCAAACGCGGCAAAGGGGAAGGCTCCGGGAATCGCGAGTGCCGGATTCTGGGCCGTCGGCTGCTGCGTCGTGCGCATCAGAATGAAGCCGGGCGTGCCGTGAAACCCCCACGCATTGGCCTCGTCGCGATCTTGGAAAATCGCCTTCATATGCGGCGCGTCGCGCAAACATTCCCGAAACTTCGGCTGGTCGAGCCCGATGGCTTTGGCATGCTGGAAGTAACTATCTACATCGAGCCGGCCGTCGGCGGCGAACAGGCGGTCGTGCATCGGCCAGTATGGGCCCTGATCTCCCGCACAGCGAGCGGCCAGGGCGGCCGTCACACCGGGGCCCTGGTCGGCACGGGGATAATCTTTGTACAGAAACCGCACCTTCCCCGTCTCGACGTAACGCGATTGAATTTTCGGCCAGGTTTCCTTGAAAAATTTCAAACAGTAGCCGCAGGTGAAGTCCGAATACTCGATCAGGGTGATCGGCGCATCCGCCTTGCCTCGCATACGATTGTCGACCGCCGGCGAGCTTGCCGCCAACGCCGAGGCCGTCGTGACCGCAAGCAGCACGAATGGCGCCCCGAACCTGATCATCCAACCGGCCAGGGGGATCATGCGGAGACACTCTTCGCGGCGCACCGCTCCAACAATCCCACCATGAGCAGCGGCCACACCAGCGTGGCGTCACTGAGCACTTCGGCGAAACGGCCGCCTTCGGCCGGCGGGACGAACTTGCCCCAGGAGATGCCTTCTTGATAGGTGCAGCCGCTTAATCCGCCCCAATAGTCCGGCTCAGGACAGATCCGCACGCCATAATGAAAGCGCGGAGGCGGTACATTGAGACCGAGACGCGTATTGGTGATTTCAATGTAGGGCGCCACCTGCTGCGCCCAATTGCGAGGCACGCCGCCGCCGATCGTGAAAATCCCGAGCTTCGCGGAGCCGAGGACTTCCTCTGCATAATGGTTCAGGTCGAGATAGGGATTAAACACCGGGCAGGTCTGATGCAACGCACGTAGCACCGCCACGTCCCCGCCTTCTTTGATCTGGCTGCGGGTAAAATCGATCTGCTTGCCCATGGCCCAAGTCCCGACGTCCAGGCCCATTTCAGAGTCGGTAAACGCGGGAATATACACCGGCACGTTCTTGAGATAGGCGCTCTTGAGAATGCCGGGCCCCTCAAACTCCTCGGCCAGGGTCTTGCCCAATTCGCGGGTCAAAAAATTCGACGAGAGGGGCTGGTCGACATTGATGCGCTTCATGGTCTGCGACACCACATGCTCGACATAGTTCAGGTTCGACTCCATCTCGAGCGTATCGTAGACGCGGTTATAGCCCTTTTGAAACAGCTCCTCATCGGAATGGGAGGGTTCGTGGCGGTAATGCAGCTTGCCCACCGATTCGCTCAATCCGTGCGCCACGAGCGCGCCGGTCGAGACAATCGCCTGCACCATGCCGCGATCGATCATGGTGCTGATGATCTTCCCCATTTTGGCAATCGTCATGGCGCCCGAGAGGGTCAACACGACTTTGCACTCGGGATCCTCGATCATCGCGGCGAGCGTTTCGTACGCCTCGCCCAGGCGACGGCCGCCGAACGCCGTCTTCCGCATCGCTTCCAGCAAGGCCGTGAAAGAATGAATCTTCTCGGGGTCGAGAGGCTCCAAGGCCTCCAGGCCATCCTTGGCTCCGTCATGAAATTCCCGTCCTGCCATGATGAACGCCTCCCGAAAAAAATCAGCTTGCCAATCAGCAGACCATTTTATACACAACCGACTGTCGCGGGGTCAATTGAAGCACCACCGGTAGCCCGTCACGACTCATCCATTCTTGCGTGACGCTTAGTGGGAGTGCACGGATTGGCGCCATCCGGACATGTGCAGGTGACGTGCGGGGAGCGAAAGGAGTCTCGCTGGCGTAAAACCGCTCCGTCAGCTGCGCACGCCGCTGACCAGAGTCAAGATCATGGCCGTGAGATACATGATCGCGATGCCGGTAAATATGCCTGCCGACACTTGCACCCGCCGCGACGCCGTGTACGACATCACCGTGAGCGAAAGCACCACGTAGAGCAGTGACCCGGCAGCCAGCGCATAAAAGCCGATCGAGAAATAGGACGACACGCCCTGCCCGCTGAGAAACGTTCCCACGCAGGTCGGCAACCCGGCGATCAGCCCGAGCAGCGCCACATCGCGCCAGGAGATCGGCGTTTTCCCTGCGGCCCCGACGATGCCGAATCCTTCGGTTCCGTTATGCAGACCGAACCCCGCCACCAGCAACGCGCTCAGCGTATATTCACCACCGGCGTAACTGGCGCCGATCGCGAGCCCTTCGCCCAGATTATGCAATCCCATCCCTACCGCAATCATGTAGGGCAACGACAGGATCCGGTTTCCGGCACGCGCGCCGAATACCTGACTGGATTCCAGTGCGACCAAGCCGACGAAACTGATGCCCAGGCTGCCCAGAAACACCAGCCATGAGATGGGGTCACGCGCGCCGGTCTGCTCGGTGGCCTCGTGCATAAGATCGAAGAAAAGATAGACCAGCACCCCGTTGGCCACCCCGATCAGCCCGCCCTCCCAGGTTCGCGGCAACACCTTCCCCAGATAGAGGGCGGCGAAAATCCCGAGATAGACCGGAATGAGGCCGGCGACGGCACCAAGAGCAATGACATCAAGCATGGCACGCTTCTATCAGAATATGGGCTCCGGATGAAAGGCCGACGGAGAATAGTGTGAACGCATTGGAGCGGCATGACCAGGCGGGCGGCAGCTATTCATTGTGGAGTATGTTCTTACGACGGATGAGACCCTCTACGCCCTTACGGGAACAGGCCAGGCGTCACCGATGAAATAAGGGCAAAGCGCGATTGATGGAGGCGGTTTCGGCCATTGCCGCCGCCGTAAGGTGACCGGCAGCATCGGCAAGCTGCCGCCAGAGCTCGATCAGGACGCCGATGTGCATGTGCCGGTCGAGAAAGGATGGAACGGTGGGCGGTCGATAGCCCTCGGCACTGCTGTCCCTGCGCGTTGGGAGCTTGGGAGGTCCCATTCGAGCCCATGCGCCAACGCACCCTTGACCCCGGCATGATCTACTCATCCCGTCTCGAATTGGTGGAACGCCAGAAACGCCGGGCGTTCGCTATGCCAGATCAAGGCCTACACTCTCGATTGCCGTCCGGACGAGACTTCCATCAAACGGAATTTAACTCCTTTGCTGATCTTCGCAGGGAATACAGACGGTATCGAACCACCAGAGATCTTCAGGCCTCACGCGCCATGCCTCCATGGCTGCCCCTTCTTCCTGCCACGTATCAGGCGAAGATTCCTGCGTTTCTCGGGCCATCACCCGGCGGCATCTCTTACACTGGAACCAGACGGGGCGCCCGAATAATGCCACCAGAAAATCGTTGCGGTTCATGGCCACCGTTCCTTCCACTAGACATCTCAGGCCATCTTCGGGATGGCATGTCGAACCAAACACAGGTTGTACGGCACCGTGCCGGAAGCCGGAACTCGTAAAGCCCGATAGTTTCTAGAAGAAGATTACGAGGTATGAGCAACGATGGTTCTGCGTGCGATTGACCGAAACCTGGCGGCTAGTCCAAGGCAGGGAGGGAACACGATTCAAGATTGACGATCCCTGAGGCAGGGTAACATCGGAACCGGCGCCACAGGGAAAATCCCGGTGACGCCAATATCCAAATTCACCCCAAGCCGCAGGCTAGATGTAGCCGGCTCGTTAGAAAACAGTCTGTACGCCCTGACGGCTATGGACCGGTCGGACTGCCTGGACGTGCCTGGTTGCTCGCTTCACGATTCCTTCATAGACAGCCGTGTAGGCAGTCGCGGTTTCCACCAGTGAGTCCAGTGTTTCCGCATCGACCTCGCTGGACTGACATGCGGCAGGAACAGGAATGAGAGCCAGCCAATTAAGGTCGGGACACTGGCGAATCTGCTCGGCCGATGTCGCCACCAGGGATAATTCGCTGAACTCCCTGAACACTCGCAGCACTTCAGGCGCATCCAGCGAGCCATAGACGGTCGCCACGGTGGGAAGGGGACTGCGGCGCATCAAAGGGAAGGCGGCAAACCCCGCATGGACGTGGAGGAGATCAAAGGACGATCTCATGGAAAAAGCCTTTTCGAGCGCCAGAAACATCAAGCCTTCCGAGAGATGGCGCTTGGGAGACGGATAGTGCCGAAGCGCCTGAGGCGACACGGGGACGAGTTTCCCTGATACGCGACTATCTCCACTGGCGAAGACGGTCACCTCATGACCGAACCGGGCGAGACTCCTCGCCAGGAACTCCACGCCTCTCACGTCCAGACGTTCACTCTCGTTGGACACCTCCTCGAAAAACTGACCGACCTGAGCAATGCGCATACCTGTCCTTCCCTTTCTTGTTCGGCACTGCACAACCACCCCATGACTTGCCAAGCATCTGTTCGTCCGCCGACTCAAGACGAGCCTATCCAGACATGGCGTGACGGGTGAGACCATGCGATCCGGCGTTATTCGTGAAGAAGAGCGAGCCGTCCCGTCAGGTACCTCGGGAGGCCTGGCTCTCCTGACGAGAGACTCGATGGTACGGCCAAAAGATGAAGACCGACTGAAGACCGCATGAAATTTTGATGAGAAAACCCGGGGGCTGGGGATGGGAGGCCGGTTCAAACACAGGACGCGGAATCGAATGGGCCGAAGACCGCAATCAGGAAGGAGCCAGAAAACCGTGGATCAAGGCATATTTGATCAAGTCCGCCGTGGTCCGCAGATTCAGCTGTTCCATGACTTGCGCTTTGTGAAACTCGACCGTCCGCGTGGAAATCTTGAGGCGGAGCGCGATGTCCTTCACCGTTCGCCCTTCCGCCAACAACTGGAGCACCTCACGCTGGCGAAAGGTGAGCGTTTTTTTCTGTTGTCCCTGCCCCGGCCCCGTGGTGAGCAATACGTCGAGGAGATCCTTCGCGATCAACGGCGTGATATAGGTATGCCCGGCCCACACCGCTCGAATAGCCTGCTCCAACTCATCGACTGCCGACCGCTTGAGGAGGTATCCCGAGGCTCCGGCCTCAAAGGCGGATCGAACATAGTCGGCATCCGAATGCATGGTGACAAAAATAACCTTCACCGATGGATGGGTTTTCTTGAGTCGGGTAGCCGCATCGATGCCGTTTAAGAGAGGCATGGACACATCGAGAATCACAATATCGGGATCGAGCCGACCGGCCGCCTCAAGCAATGCGCGTCCGTCCTCGACCATTCCGACCAGTTCACACTGGTCTGCGAGAATGCGGCGAAACCCTTCGAGCACCAATGAATGATCGTCCGCGAGCAAGACGCGCGGTTTAGACATGGTGCCTCCCGGACAGCGGCACACCGACTTCAATATGCGTCCCGCCCCCCGGCGACGACGATACATGCAAGGTTCCCCTCACCAGCCGCACCCGCTCCTTCATACTCAGCAATCCCAGACGCCCCTGTCCCTGCGAGATAGGCACGGCATCAAACCCGATGCCGTTGTCACGGACCGAAAGAGTAATCATCCCCTCGTCACAAATCAATTCCACTTCCACCTCGGATGCCTTGGCATGGCGGGCCACATTGTTCAAGCTCTCCTGAGCAATCCGGTACACGCAGGTCGCCAGATCGGTCGACACGGGGCACAACGAATCCTGGTAAACATACACGGCCTGGACCCCGGTGCTGGCGGAAAAATCATCGACCAATCGACGGACGGCTTTGATGAGGCCCAAATCATCCAAAATCGACGGATGAAAGCGATATGCCATCTGACGAACATCGTCGGACACCGCAGTCAATCGACCAGTGATCGAACGCACCATCCCCCCAATGTCGCCAAGATCCCCCGCCTCGCCTTTTTCGATCCGCCTGAGATCCATGGCTAACATGGCCAGCCGTTGGTTGACATCATCGTGCAAATCACGCGCGATGCGTCGGCGCTCCTCTTCTTGCGCCGTCAGCAGCTGTCCGGCCAAGGCCCGGAGTTCTTCCCGACTCTGTCGCAGCTCTTCCTGACTCAGCTTGAGGGAAGATTCGCTTGCGCGAAGAGACCGTTCCGTTTCCATCCGTTCCCCGATCTCCTCCACCAGCGCCTGATTGACCAACGCCAGCTCGCGGGTGCGCGCTGCCACTCGACTTTCCAGCTCATTGTGGGCATTTCGGAGCGCCTCTTCACTCTTTCGCCGCTGGAAGGCATAGACGACCGGAACCCAGATCGCCGTCAGGCTGAACATTCGATTATTCAGGCCCATCCACAGCGGCACGTTGGGTAGCGTGACGCCGAGAAACACATCCGAGAGGGCCAACGCAGAACAGGTGCCGGCCACCAAAACTGGAATCTTGCGATCAGGAATTGCCAACGACAAGACCACGAGGCCGCCATAGAGCACACCGTTTCCGATCCCCAATGGCAGATACAGATCAAGGGTGTAGAGACCGATCCCCAAGACGATGATCGTGACGAGGAGCAATCGGTGGGAAGGCTGCGTCATGGAAGCGCGATTATCCTCCCCCGGACAGACGGCTTCAAGCAGGGAGACCGCAGCAGATGGGGGAGATGCGCTCCTACCCGAGGAGCAGCTCCAAGACAATGAGAGATGACGTGACCAGGAGGCAGGACCGGCGAGGGCGGCACAGAAGTCGCCGCCCTCGACAGCGTGACAGACGATTCCGTTAGCGTGCGCCGGCGAGCCGAGCCAGAGTCGGATGTCCGGTCATCGCCTCCTGCAATGCCTTGACCACTGCCACTGAAGAGACTTCTCCAGCCTCCGTGAGCGCGAGGTACTGCTGTTGCGCCAACTGAAAAAAGGCCGGCTGCTGTTCGAGCGGCACGTTCATCAACGTCGCCAAGGCCGTCAGGTGTTCCCCGCCGCCCCTCGCCATATCTGTCGATAGCGTGTCGAACGTGCTGGCCACGAAGGCATTCGTCTCCTGCGACGCCATCACCTTTCCGTCATTGGTGCAGCCCGAGGTGCCAAAGCTGATTCCGAATGTCTGGCTGCCGAAGGTCCCATTAGTCGTGGCCATCATGACTTGGGGCGCAATATTTTTCGGCGTCTTATAGTCGGACCAGGCCAATTTTCCCAATCCGCATCCCGGTCCGTTGTCCGGATTGACCGCGAAGGCTGTGCCGGACTGAACACCAATCACCACTCCGACGAACGCGACGAGCCATGGTTGCTTCATAGGATCTCCTTTGTTTCGCTGTGACCGCTGCCCCGCACAAACGCACTACGCGATTTCTACCTTAGCCGTCTTTTTCTCCCTGTCAATTGAAGCGCTGATTTTTTCGGCCGTGGAGACGTGAACGACGAACGTCTGTAGGAGGACAAGAATCCGCGTAGAACCTGCCCGACGAGCAGCGATCTTCTGGCCTGAATCGAAGGATCAAGGAGGATCAATCAAACAGGACCGAAGTCGTTTTGGGGGATAGGCGTCTGGAGTACGAAGGAGTGTCCTCCTGTGCGGCTTGTGCGGAATCGCTCAGTGCCGGCGATAATTCCCAGTCCTTCCCATGAGCAACTAGGCAACGCGTGCGCGTCTATCCGCGTGGCAACGCCTCGTGGCCGGGGGGATGCACTTGGTCCTGGCTCCGGTGCTGCTTGGTTCAGGCGAATATCTCTTCCGCGATCTCGATGCACACCAGCTCGGGTATTGATGCACGGAGCATGTACCCACGCCGAACGCGAGACACATCGTGCTCTCGAAGATGGGGGAGGAACGGTAAGATTGTTAGCGGACCGTAGAGTGGTGGATAAGTTTGCGAGGGAAAGATGGAAGGGCTCGGCTCATGCTTACTGCCTGAAAAGGTGGTGGTCCCAACGGGATTTGAACCCGTGTCTGAGCCTTGAGAGGGCTCCGTCCTAGGCCAAGCTAGACGATGGGACCGGAGAGGTAGTCCAACGGCATCGGAAAGAATCGGACTGTACCATAGCAAGTTTTGGCTTTTCAAACGGCAAGTCAGAAAGAATGGCCTCCAGGGCCAGCACGGATCGAATTCACCAGGCCTGCTTGCAGAGGCTTTTGAATTAGCCTACAGTACAAGGATGCACGGTCGTTATTTCCATTATAGAGGCGTTCTTGTCGCGGGCCTGCTTCCCGCCCTGCTCACCTTGGCCGGCTGCGGGGCCAGTTTCCTTGAGGGCACCATCGCGCCGCCGAATTCGAGCGCCTGGACAAAGTGCGGCAGCACGACCAAAGTACGCGTGAAGCCGCCGAAATCCACTATTACGGTCGCCTACACAGAACCCACCACAGGCACGGACGGCAAACCCCTGACTAACCTGGCCTACACCACCATTTACTATAATGCCGGGGATGGGCCCGTGATCGCTAAGGTGGTACCGGCATCCCAAAAGACCGGCGGGGCAGCCGTTTCTCAGGTCATCATGATACCCATGCCAAACCAGGCCGAACAGGAGGTGACCGTCTGCGTGACGGCCACTGATTCCGACGACCGTGAAGGCCCCGCAACCCCCTAGGCCACCACTAGAACAGACTTGACAGCGCCCCGCTTTGGGCCTACCTTGCATCCGACTTGCTCAGGCCGGCACCGATGGCCGAATCCGTCCCCCAACCGGTCTTCAGGTCGCACTAGATGTCTACGCATGGAACTACGCAAGCCTGACGCATCACATCCTTCGCACGAGGCCGAATCTGAGCGGCACAAACACAGCTTGGAGATTCGGCTCGGCTCCAACATCTTCCGCAATACCAACGGCGTGATCCGGGTGCAGGGCAAGGAACAACTTGTTTTGGAACTGGCCCCGGAACAGGACCACATCCTACTGACGATCGACTTATATGACGGGAGCGGCAACCACGTGGCACATCTTCGCCGCAATCGCTGGGCGTTCAACGATGGCAATCGCTTTTCGCTGAACACGAGTGACTCCCCACCGACCCTGTTTCCCAATCTTCCCTGGCTCAAGGTCACGGATCAAGAAACAGGCGAGACGGTCCTAGAGGCAGCGGTGGCACCGGGTGAAAAGATCCACGTGGCGACGGGCAAATTTTATTCTCATCGCGGGCAACTCATCGAAATCACCTCGCACTTCTGCCGGGTCGGCTCCACGCATACCCTCTTCGGAGATGTCTTCGAGGCGCGCGGCGGTACGGCAGTGCTCGGCTGACGCAGGCCGGATGCTATGACTGAGAGTCCGACTCCCAGCATCCAGGCCTTTCTGGTCTGTGACAGCGTCATCGAAGACAGCCTCACCAAGAAGAAATCCCTGATCGGTATCTTCTCCCATCTGCAGGCCATGACCTTCCCGTTTCAGCACCATCAGCTGGGCTTGTACTTCTGTATGACCGATGCTGAAGGGACCTATCACTTGGAGATCGATCTGGTGTATGTGAACACCGATCAGTTGGTCTGCCGCGCCTCACTTCCCGACATCGCCATCCACGATCGCCTGCAGATTGCTGATTTCGGTATCAACATTCCCGCGCTGCTGTTCCCCACTCCCGGTCGTTACGAGTTTCGCTTGCGCATGAACGGCCGCGTGATTGCGCAAAAAGACTTCCACGTCATCCAATTGCCTGCCCCATCCGCGGCCTAGACTGCCCGTCCGACTGGGATACGACGGCGTACGCGATCAGGATGCTGCCCTGCATCCGAGACAGACGGCTCACGCTCACCCGGACAGTTTAGGCGAAGAGGCCAGTCGAGCGGCAATCGAAATGAGGGGCTGGCTAGAACGCCGTAGCCGTGGCGAGGCAGGCGTCGACGTACGCATCTTCGCTCTTGCGACAAGCGTGCGCCCGCCTATTCTTATCGTCGTACAGAGGCACGACCATTTCGCCGACGGTGGCATAGCAGTCTTTTTTGAACGGTCCATCGAGGCTCCGGCACAGCGCCAGACCGGGATCCGGATTGGCATCAGTGAGGATAAAGTCCTTCACGGCGCCGATGAAGCATTGCTGAATCTGATCGCCCTGACCGAGCCGACACAGGGCATTCACCTGCTGGGCATCACGCAGCGTGTAGCCGCTGATATCCCGCCCCAAACTGCGGTAACAGGTCGTCTGATGCTCCCCCTGTACCCGGGCGCATTGCGTGAACGCCTGCGCGAAGTCGTAATTCAGGAAGGTCAGCACCGCAGACGTCTGCATCAGGTAACAGGCGCGCAGATACTTCTCCGTCAAAACCGAGCAGGGATACAACAAATCCTGCGGATTCAAAAAGCTGGTCGCCTCGTGATGATGATGGCCGGCCGGTTGCGCACGGCGCGCTTGCTGAAACGTCACGATGTTCTCCATAAACACGCCGCCATAGCAGGATTCGCGGTCCCAACTTCCCGGCAAGGCATCACAGAACGCGAGACTCTTCAGCACATCGTAGCGAAACTGAATGGTCAGGCCATGGCCCAATCCATGGAGACAGTTGTACCGCTGGAATGAATAGGCCGAGACTGTTTCGCTGATGGGACAGAGAGGCAGAATATGCTCCGGTTCCACCGCGGCCAGACTGCTCAGGAACGCCTGCAGCACGCCATGGTAGCAACCAGACCAGAACACGTCCCGGCAATGCGACATGGCGAGCGGGGCCGTCCCGTACCGCGCAAACGATTGTTGGCCGATGTGATGGACGAGCGGATGCGCCTCGCGCAGCGCTTCAGGATCTTGTGTCGTGATCTGCTCAAGCGCCGTGAGCGCCCCCTCGGTCCCTTCGGCTTGCAACACCGTTTCCAAATGCTGCTGGTAGCATTCCATCTTGGTCTCATAGGGCTGAGTGCGACAGGATTCTGGCGGGGCCGGCTGTTCCGCCTGAACCCATTCCATCCCGCCCATGCCAAGCAGCACCACAAGCACCAGAAGCATTCGTTGACGACGCATCATCCAATCCCCCTCACTGAAATCACCACGGGTCGGCAAACCTGCCAGAAAAAATTGATTCTAAAATACTCCCCCCGATCGATCCAGCGAAAATCGACACGGCACAGGCCGCGGATCAGTCCCCCTTCTCCCGCCCGCCGTTCTGTGATAGAACCATTCGCGTTTGATCATCGGCCACTCGACGGAATCGCACCCGGTATGTCCACCACGCCAGAACCTCCGACACGCTCCGACTTCATTCGTGAACTGGTTGCCGCCGATCGTGCCGCAGGCAAACATGGCGGCCGGGTGGTCACTCGCTTTCCGCCGGAACCGAACGGCTATCTCCATATCGGCCATGCCAAGTCGATTTGCCTCAACTTCGGCATCGCCAATGAGCAACCGGGCGGGATCTGCCACCTCCGCATGGATGATACGAACCCGACGACAGAAGATCCTGAATACGTGCAGGCGATTCAAGAAGATGTCCGCTGGCTCGGATTCGACTGGCGCGACAACATGTTCTTCGCCTCCGATTATTTTGAGCGACTCTACGGGTTTGCCGTCGGCCTCATCGAAAAAGGCCTCGCCTATGTCGATAGCCTGACGGCCGACGAGATGCGCCGGTATCGCGGAACGCTCACGGAACCGGGGCAGCCCAGCCCGCATCGTACCCGCAGCATCGACGAGAACTTGGATCTGTTCAAGCGGATGCGGGCGGGAGAATTTCCCGACGGCGCTCATGTACTTCGCGCCAAGATCGACATGGCCTCGCCCAATATCAATCTCCGCGATCCGGTGCTGTACCGCATTCGGCATGTGGCCCATTATCGAACCGGCACGACCTGGTGTATCTACCCCGCATATGACTTCGCCCATCCCCTGTCCGATGCCATCGAGGGCATCACCCATTCGATCTGCACTTTGGAATTCGAAGACCACCGGCCGCTCTACGACTGGGTCGTGGCGCAATGCGACACGCCTCATCGGCCGCAGCAAATTGAATTTGCCCGGCTGAATGTGACCTTCACGGTCATGAGCAAGCGCAAGTTACTCGATCTCGTCGAACGCAAGCTGGTCAACGGCTGGGACGACCCGCGCCTGCCGACGCTCAAGGGGCTGCGCCGTCGCGGCTTCACCCCTGAAGCGCTACGCGCGTTTTGCGAAGCCATCGGCGTGGCGAAACGAGATGCCATCGTCGAAATGCAGCTACTCGAACACTTTGTCCGCGAAGACCTGAACAAGCGCGCGCCCCGGGTGATGGCCGTGCTGCGCCCCTTGCGCCTCGTGATCGAAAACTATCCCGATGGACAAGTCGAGCAGCTCGATGCCATCAACAATCCGGAAGATGCGTCCGCCGGAACCAGGCAACTGCCCTTTTCCCGCGTGCTGTATATCGACCAGGAAGACTTCAAAGAAGATCCGCCCAAGCAGTTCTTCCGCCTCGCCCCAGGCCGCGAGGTGCGCTTGCGGTATGCCTACATCATCACCTGCGTCGGCGTCGTGAAGGATCCGGCCACCGGTGAGATCACGGAACTCCGCTGCACCTACGATCCCGAAACCAAGAGCGGCGGAGCCCAGGCACAGAGAAAAGTGAAGGCGACGATCCACTGGGTGTCGGCGGCCCATGCCGTCGACGCGGAAATCCGGCTTTATGAGAGTCTCATGCTCACGGATCCGGCCCAGATCCCGGCCGACCAGGATTGGACGCAACACCTGAATCCCCGTTCCCTGGAACGGCTGCCGGCCTGCAAAGTAGAACCCAGCCTGGCCTCGATCGCCCCCGGCACCAGCGTCCAATTTGAACGCGTCGGCTACTTCTGTGCCGACCCCGATTCTGCGCCCAACACGCTGGTCTTCAACCGCACCGTCACGCTCAAAGACGCCTGGGCCAAGATAGAAAAGTCCCACACCCCGCGTTGATCAGTTCACTCCGCCTTCAATCAGCCAAATTCCCACGCAAAGTACTGGAGCGCCAGCCTTCTGCCGCCTTGAACCATTCCCCGTTGATGAACGAGAATCACGCCTCACGCAGGCGGTGAATTCATTCCCAACCACGGAGCGACAATGATGATGACAGGATCCGGCAGCGATGATCAGCAAGAGGAACGCGGTTCATTTCGGGAGCAGCTCCTGCGGCTGGAAGCGGCAATTCCTGGCGCCGCCATCGAGATACAACCACTTCTCGGACACATTCACCGCGCCGTTCGTCGGCTGCACGATCAACTGCAGTGCATCGATGTCACGCCTCTCCTGCCCCGCTCCCTCGTCAGCCACCTGCGCTGCTTCGATTGCGGGACCGCCAGGATGGAGTCGTTTCATACGTCGTCACAAGGCGGTTACCATCTCTGCCCCGCCTGCTTTCAGCACCGGCTCAGCACGGGACGCGCCAAGACCGCTCACTAACCCTGCCCCGCGCCATCGATCTTGCCTTCTCTTCAGTAGGGAAATCGGGGCTCTGATCGCGCCGGGCCGCTAGCCCTTGGCCCTCTCCACACCGTATACTGCCAGCTTTCACTGTCGCGAGAGAGGTCGTCAGGCTTATGGCCCCCAACATCCTGTTGAGCTGCGAATCGATTCGTAAGAGTTATGGGGTGCGAGCCCTGTTTGCCAATCTCACCCTGGCCTTGTGCGAGGGTGACCATGTCGGCCTGATCGGCCCGAACGGGTCCGGCAAATCCACCCTCCTCAAAATCCTGGCCGGCCTCGAATCGCCCGACGAAGGGACGCGCACCGTACGTGGGCATACCCGTGTGGGATATGTGCCGCAAGAGCCCAGCTTCCCCGCCGGTTCCAGCATTGAACAGGTGTTGCAGGAGACCCTCACTGCAACCGGTCGTGATCCGCATGAGGAAGGCGGCCTCATCGCCCGAGCCCTGAGCATCGGCACCTTCCCCGATCCGGAACAGAACATCGAGACGCTCTCCGGAGGCTGGCGCAAGCGGCTGGCCATCACGCAGGCATTGTTGCTCGAGCCGGATGTGCTGCTCATGGACGAGCCGACCAACCATTTGGACGTCGAGGGCATCCTTTGGCTGGAGCGGCTGCTCAAGAACCGCGCCAAGGCCTTTCTCGTCATCAGTCACGACCGTCGTTTTTTGGAGTCGATCGCAACGCGCATGGTGGAACTCAACCGTTGTTACCCCGAAGGCCGCTTTGAAGCCAAAGGTCGATACAGCGACTTTCTGGAACAACGTGATGCCGCATTGCAGGCGCAGGCCGACTATCAATCGTCGCTGGCCAATCGTGTGCGGCGCGAGGTGGAGTGGCTGCGCAGAGGGCCCAAAGCCCGCACGACCAAAGCGAAGGGCCGCATTCAATCAGCCGGCAAACTCATCGAGGAACTGGACCAGGTCGAATCCCGCGCCGCACAGTCGTCGATCGGCATCGACTTTTCCGCCTCGGGGCGCAAGTCGAAACAACTGCTGGTTGCGAAAGACGTGACAAAGCGCTTCAACGAGAAGCCCGTCGTCGCACATCTGGATCTCATCCTCGGGCCTGGTCAACGCCTGGGCCTCCTGGGCCCGAACGGCAGCGGGAAAACCACGCTGCTTCGATTGCTGGCCGGCACGCTGGAACCGGACGCAGGCACGATTGTACGCGCAGAGGAGCTGCGCATCGTCTCGTTCGAACAACACCGTGAATCGCTGGATCAGGCCGCTCCCCTGCGGCGCGCGCTGGCCCCTTCAGGCGATGCGGTCGTCTACCAAGGACGCTCAGTCCATCTCGCCTCCTGGGCAAAACGCTTTCTCTTTCGACCCGAACAGCTGGATCTTCCCGTGTCACGGCTCTCGGGCGGTGAGCAGGCGCGACTGCTGATCGCTCAACTGATGTTGCAACCGGCCGACTTGCTCATTCTCGACGAACCGACCAACGATTTGGATATTCCCACGCTGGATGTGTTGGAAGACAGTTTGCTCGAATTCCCCGGCGCGCTCGTGCTCGTCACCCATGACCGGTGGCTGCTGGATCGAGTCTCCACCATCCTGCTGGCCCTGAACGGCACCGGTCGCCTCGAATGGTTCGCCGATTATGCCCAGTGGGAAAACGCTCAGGAACGGGCCGCGCAATCCGAGACAGGCGCGAACGAGGAGACCACCGCCTCCTCAACGACCGACCAAGTGACAGAGGCTGCGACGCTTCGCAAGCCTAAGAAACTCAGTTATCGGGAACAGAAGGAATGGGGCACGATCGAAGACAGTATTCTGAAAGCAGAAGAGCTGGTCGCGAGCTGTCAGGATGCCCTGCAGGATCCGGCGGTGGTGTCGAATGCCGCGGAATTACAGGCACGTAGTGAGGCCTTGGTGGAGGCTCAGGCTGAAGTGGAGCGGCTCTACGCCCGCTGGGCCGAGTTGGATGAGAAACGCGCCCAAACCGTGCAGAGCTCGTGACGGGATAGATTGGCTGGGGGACTAGGAATCGAACCTAGGTAGCCAGCTCCAAAGGCTGGCGTCCTACCGCTAGACGATCCCCCAGCGCGGTACGGAACCGAGACATCGAGCTGAAGAGCAAGGCGTGGAAAAGATTTTGGCTGGGGGACTAGGAATCGAACCTAGGTAGTCAGATCCAGAGACTGACGTCCTACCGCTAGACGATCCCCCAACCGGTCCACACAGTAATATAAGCTTCTCTACTGCGTCAAGATCGATGCTGATTCTTGACCGGCCGATTCTCAGGATCTGGAGGCCTGCTCGATCCCCTTGCGAAGTCGGAGCAAGGTGCGATCGCGGCCTAGCACCTCCATCACCTCGAAGAGACCGGGGCTTGCCGTCCGTCCCGTCAGGGCCACCCGCACCGGCTGGGCCAGTTGCCCCATCTTGATCCCCTCTTCCTCGACCAGTTGCTTAAATGACTCTTCCCACTCCTGCTTGGAAAACGTGGGAAAGGCTTCGAATCGGCTCAGCAGTTTGGCTAACACCGGCGCGTGAGTGGCCGTGAGGAATTTCTTGGCCGCCTCTTCGTCACACACGACCGCCTGGCCGAAGTAGGGTGTCACCCAGTGGACCATCTCCACCAATGTCTTCGTTCGTTCCTTCACCAAGACGACCAGCTGCGCGAGCCATTCGGTCGACACGGCACGAACCTCCTCTTTGAGTCCGGCCTGCTCAAGAAGCGGCACGAGCGCCTGAGCAATCTCAGCCGGAGGGCTGGTCTTGAGGTATTCAGCATTGAGCCACAGCAACTTGTCCGGATTAAACACAGCCGCCGAGGTCTGCACATTCTTCCAGGAGAACTTCTCGATCAGTTCTGCGCGCGAGAACAGCTCCTGATCGCCATGCGACCAGCCTAAGCGAACCAGGTAATTGACCATCGCGTCGGGGAGATACCCCATGTCCTTGTAGGCCATGATCGAGGTGGCGCCGTGCCGTTTCGACAACCTTGCCTTGTCCGGTCCAAGAATCATCGGTAAATGCCCGAATCGCGGCAACGGAAATCCCAGCGCCTGAAAAATTGGAATCTGGCGCGGCGTATTCGTGAGATGGTCATCGCCCCGCACCACATGGGTAATCCCCATCAAGGCATCGTCCACGACGACGGAGAAATTATAGGTAGGATACCCATTGGATCTGAGAATGATGACATCATCCAGAATCTGGTTGTCGAACACCACAGGGCCCTTGATCAAATCATCGACAACCGTCTGCCCGTCCTGCGGAGCCCTAAAGCGGAGCGCCGCTTCCCCGGTCGGTTTTGTCAGACCGAGATTCCGACACCGGCCGTCATACTTGGGCGATCCGCCTTTGGTTTCGGCCTCTTTTCGACGCGCCTCCAGCTCTTCCGAGGAGCAGACGCACCAATAGGCATGGCCTTGCTCGAATAATCGCATCGCGTGTTCACGATAGAGATCCATTCGCTCGGTCTGCCGAAAGGGCCCTTCGTCCCAATCCAGTTTGACCCAGCGCATGCCGTCAAGAATGGCTTGAATGGAGTCATCGGTAGAACGGCTTTGATCGGTGTCTTCAATGCGAAGGACAAAGACCCCGTTCTGCTGCCGCGCAAACAGCCAGTTGAACAAGGCCGTCCGTACCCCGCCGATATGCAGAAAACCTGTCGGACTGGGCGCAAATCGAACCCTGACCTGACTCATCGCATCACCGTAGTTCGTGTGGAATAGTAAACGGGGCGCTATCTATAACATGGCGTTGGAATGATGTACAGAACTGGCCTGTTCCATTCTGAATCCGTTTTTGTTAAGAACAGACCATGGCCGAACCAACACAGATTGCCGAAATCATCTCGCTCACGACCCTGACTCCGCATACGACGGAACTCGTGCTCCGCCCGATCGAGCACCCGCTGTCCTTCAAGCCCGGGCAGTGGATCTCACTGCAATTGCCGGTCGGAGACCATCCGCCATTGAATCGTGCCTACTCGTTGGCGGAACCGCCGTCTACCGCCGGCCACCTCACACTGCTCTTCGACCACGTTCCAGGCGGGAAAGGATCCGGCTATCTCGCGTCGCTCAAGCCGGGGAATCGCATTCCCCTGTCAGGCCCCTATGGCCACTTTGTGCTGCCCGACTCGGAACCTCAGCACTTGCTGTTGATCGGACGCTATTCTGGGCTCGTCCCACTGCGCTGTATGCTCCGCGCACTGGCAAGCCAGGGCTCGCTACCTTCAAGCACGCTGATCGCCCAAGCACCCACCACTGCCGAACAGCTCTACCATGAGGAATTCATGGCCCTGGCGGCAAGCCAATCCAATTTCCGGTATCTGCCGTTTGTCAACGAAGGCCCAGAGAGCAATGCCGAGACTGTGGATGTGATCAAACAAATCGCGGGAAACGGTCGGCGGGTGACCCCCATGATTGCCGGGGTCAAAGCATTTGCACGCCCATTGCGGGCACTGTTGATGGAACTGGGGTTCGATCGGCGGGAAGTGAAGCTGGAAACGTACGACTGATACGACCGCTATACGACCTGCACTCCATCTCTTTGCCTTCAGTGCCCTTCTTTCGCCAGATTCTTGTTGATGGCAGGAATTTCTACCACGACTTCCACCGTTCCATTCGGCACACATTGGCAGCCGAGTCGGGACTGCAACGTCGTGACGGGCGCTTCGTCCAACTGGTCGAACTCGTCATCCGTCCCCTCATTGCACGTCTCCAAGCCTTTCTTCACCATGACATGGCAGGTGGAGCAGGCGCAGACGCCACCGCACACATGTTCCAGGTCGATCCCATTGCCCATCGCAATGTCGAGAATACTTCCCGGCAGGCCCGTAGGACCGTACGGAATCTTGTCCGGTTGTACCTCAACCTTCTTTTCCGTTTTGTCGGGAAAAATGAAGGTCACGATATAAGATTTTTGCGGCAGCTCCACGTCTGCCTTTTCAATGTAGGGATTTGTCCCACCCATGTTGCTTAGCCCCTTTTGTCATGCATGTGGTGCAATGTATCGTGCTGCTTCCGTATCACTCGTCGCAAGCCTCCAGAGAGCGACATTCTTACTTATTCCGCCCCTCCGCTCGCTTGACAGGCCCAAAGACCACATGATACCTTTTGTACGACTGATTTGATCGGAGATCATTATAGTCTCCGACTTGAAGGATCGGCAATAGGCCCATGCTGAAATTATCGAAAAAAGCTGACTACGGGTTGATGGCACTCCAGCACATCGCCTCTAACCAATACGGCGATGTCGCCCAAGCTCGCGTAGTAAACACAAAGGAAATCGCCGAGGAATATCACATTCCGGTCGAATTACTTGCCAAAGTTCTCCAGACCCTCTCCAAGAGCGGAATCATTGAGAGTCATAACGGCCCCAAGGGCGGCTATCTGCTCGGCAAGAATCCGCGTGAGATCACGATTGCCCACGTACTCGAAAGCCTGGAAGGTCCACTCGGTATCATGGACTGCTCACACGAAAAAGACGGCGATGCCTGCATGCAGCGCGAGCACTGTAACATTCGGACCCCGTTGCTGAAAATCCAGAGCAGTATTTATCAGCTTCTCAACAATATGACCTTGCAAGATATGATGGGGGGCACCCCACTCATCACCATTCAATCCGTCGCGACGGAACAACAAGGAGTCGAGCGATGAAGTTCCCGATCTACCTGGATAACCATTCGACCACCCCGATGGATCCACGGGTGCTGGAATCGATGCTGCCCTATTTTACGGAAAAATTCGGGAACGCCGCCAGTCGCAACCACGCCTTCGGATGGGATGCCGAAGAAGGTGTCGAAGCCGCGCGAAAACAGATCGCCAAGCTCATCCATGCGGATGCCAAGGAAATTGTCTTCACCAGCGGCGCCACCGAATCGAACAATCTAGCGCTCAAAGGCGTCGTCGAGATGTATCACGAAAAGGGCGACCACATTATTACGTCGTCCACCGAACATCGCGCGGTGTTGGACACGGCCAAAACCCTTGAAGCCAAACGCGGGGTCAAGGTCACCTATCTGCCGGTCGATAAGTTCGGCATGGTGAATCCGGAAGACGTGCGGAACGCCATCACCGACAAGACCATCTTGATCTCCGTCATGTTCGCCAATAACGAGATCGGCACCATCAACCCGGTCAAAGCAATCGGGAAGATCGCGAAGGAAAAGGGCATTCT
>JADYYH010000034.1 GCA_020853775.1 Nitrospira sp. | reverse complement strand
TCAGATCAATCGAGTCAGAGACCTCAGTGATCTCACTGTGCCACGGGGAAATTGCCTGGAACGGTTGCGTGGCGACCGGGGCGGGCAACATAGTATCAGGATCAATGATCAATATCGGATTTGTTTCCGATGGGAGGCTGGCGATGCTCACGAGGTTGAAACCGCGGACTATCACTAAGAGTCGGGCTACGCTGGGGCGACGAGGCCATTCGCAAGAGCTTGTCATTCGCCGTCTGCCTCGTCATCGTCCTCCCACCCGCCCCGGCGAGATGTTGTTGGAGGAGTTTGTGAAACCACTTGCCGTCACTCAGTCGGAACTTGCCTCCCGTTTGGGAATTTCGTTTCCTCGGCTGAATGAAATCATTCGTGGCAAGCGGGCGATCACATCCGACACAGCGCTTCGCTTGGCACGGGTTCTCGGGATGTCGGCCGACTTCTGGCTCGGATTGCAGTTGGACTGGGATCTCTGGCATGCCATGCGTGGTGCAACGGCGAGTGAAATTAATCGGCTTGCTCCTTTACGCACTTCAGCCTGAATAGTGGCCCACAGGAGAAGTGGAGCGTTTTAGCGAGGGAGAAGCAAGACCCACGCGGCCCTTCTGATTATCACCCTCCCCCTAGGGACAGGTCCACTGTCCTTCACTGTGCGCATCGTCCTAATCTCCCGCTTCCTTTTCAAGGTCGCTTGGTTGGTCCTCGCTTGCGTGGGCCGAAAGATCCCCTTCGTATCAGGCGCGTCGAGGCCAGCGAATTCCTTTCAGCACTGCATGCGAGTCTCGTGCGCAAGGGAGAGCATGATTTCCTGCGTGGAGAGTTCGGGGAGGAAAAAGGAAACAGAGAGGATATTGTTGTTGCCGGTTCCTTCGAGCTTGGCCTCCAGAAAGCGAACCCACGGTCAGCGTGCCTTGAGGCGCCAGAGCGACGTGATCTCGGCTGCGCGGGCGGCGCGAAGGGGATCCGCCTGATCGGAGGCGCGTGGGTGGTGCGGCCGGATATCGGTCCTGCCGACGACGACAAGCCCTGCCTGTTCGAATGCGGCCAGCAGTTCGGCCCGGGATCTCAGTGCCAGATGTTCGGCGAGATCGGAGAGTAAGAGCCAGCCTTCTCCGCCCGGCTCCAAGTGGGCGGCCAGTTCGTTGAGAAATCCATACAGCATTCGGCTCTCGGGATCGTAGATCGCCTGTTCAAGGGGAGAAGTGGGCCGTGCCGGCACCCATGGCGGGTTACAGACGATGAGTTGAGCGGTGCCTGCTGGAAAGAGATTGGCCTGGACCACCTCCACCTGATCGCTCAGATCTAGCCGTTGAAGATTCTCGCGGGCGCAGAGCAACGCCCGAGGATCCTGGTCGGTCGCAATAATGCGCGGGACACCGCGGCGGGCCAGAACTGCCGCCAGCACGCCCGTCCCTGTTCCCACATCGAACGCCACGCTACAGGCGGGAAGCGGCGCATCGGCTACCAGCGCGACATACTCACTCCGGATCGGCGAAAACACCCCGTAGTGCGGATGGATGCGGTCTCCCAGCGCCGGGACATCGATCCCGTTTTTTCGCCATTCGTGCGCACCGATCACGCCGAGTAATTCCCGTAGCGAGACCAGTGCTCGAGCCGTAGGAGGTCCGTAGGCTTCGTTGCAGGCTTGCCGGAGGTCGGGGGCGCGGCGCAAGCGGATGGCGTAATCCTCCTCTAGCGTGACTAATAACATGCCGAGGATGCGGGCCCGGCGTGATTGCGTCTGCCGATGAAAGTGAAAAGACTCCGTGGGAGACGCGCCGGGCTTCGGGGGATGGCGGTCTGCTCGCCTGGCCATGGCATTGAGCAGCTGTCGCGCATTCTGGAAGTCGCCCCGCCAAAGCAGTGCCGTGCCCTCGCAGGCCAACCGATGGGCAGCATCGGCAGTCATGCTGTCGTCGGCAATCATCACGCGGGTCGGCGGCGGCGCGCCCCATTCCGAACGCCACTGCGCGGAGCAAGACTGCCCTGCTTCTGTCCAATTCACCAATCCAGTTTCGTCCATGCTCATACTGTTCATGCGATTCTGCGTTGTTCTGCGACGAATTCTCGTTGAGCCGAATCATCCTAACGGAAATATTGCGTAGACGGGTATCATAGGACTTGAATCTCGTATTGTAGCATCTGCATTTCTTGCTCAGTATTTCTGGAATTTATGCCGGCGACCGAGCAGGGCTTCTATTTCATTACGGGCGACATCAGGCTGATCCATGCAACATGGGGTGGCCTCGACTTGATCAGGGGTATGATCGGTTGGGGGCGTATTCTGCCAGAGGGCACACCGTCGACGATAGGATCTCAAGATCTCATGAATGGCGAGCGGTAGATAAACGGTGAATTTTTCAGTACACTCGGATGCAACAAATAGCAAAAGGCAGAGGACAACGATAGCACGGTGAAGGTTACCAAATACTTTGAATTCATTCGACAACGTCCGGACCGTGCTATTATTCGTCACGAATGGATTGAACGAGTGGTTCGGGATCCAGTGAAGGTCGTTGTGCAAGCGGATGGGCGTGTTCGTCTGTGGGCGCCGATTCACGAAATGGATGACAGATTTTTGCGGGTTGTACTACTGCCTGATCGCGATACAATCCATAATGCTTTCTTTGACGGGAGCTTCAGGCTATGACCATCAAGTACTTCCAGGATACCGATACTCTGCATATTACATTTAGGGTCGCGGATGTTGCCGAGACGAGAGATTTGGACGAAAATACGACACTCGATCTCGACAAGGATGGGAATATTTGCGCGATGACTATCGAGCACGCGAGAGATCGAGCCGACATCCCCCATTTTTCATTTGAACAGATCGCGGCGTAAATCGCGGTGCCTGGTACTCACCAGTAATTGAGTTTTGACTTGCCTGCGATGACCCTCCCCTCAGCCGATTCATGTGTTTCCTAGTGTAGTGTCTCAGTAATATCTTTCCAGTAGTGATAGGTTCTGGTATCGTCCGGGGTATGTGGAAACCAACCGACTCGTTGCCGATGACGGGAGAACAGAAACAGACATTGGAGGCGTGGATGCGGGCGAAGACCAGTCCCCAGCGGGTCGTTCTGCGGGCGCGGATCTGCCTGCTGGCGGCCGAGGGGGCCTCCAACAACGCCATCGCTCAGCAGGTGGGGACCTCGCGTCCGACCGTGCTGCTGTGGCGGAAACGGTTCCACGAAGCGGGACCGTCGGGTCTGTCCGAGGATGCCCCGCATGGGCCCAGTGCCCAACGCCTGTCGCCCCGAAAAGTCCGAGCCATCGTGGAAGCCACCCTGCACACCACGCCGCCAGACGCGACCCACTGGAGTACGCGGACCATGGCGCACGCTCAGGGCGTCAGCCATGCCAGCGTGGCGCGGATCTGGGACGCGCACGGCTTGCAACCGCACCGGATCGAAACGTTCAAGCTGTCGAAGGACAAGCGGTTTGTGGAGAAGTTGACGGATGTGGTGGGCGTCTATCTCAACCCCCCGGACAAGGCGTTAGTGCTGTGCGTGGATGAAAAATCCCAGGTCCAAGCGTTGGATCGGACCCAACCGGGCTTGCCGATGAAGAAGGGCCGATGCGGCACCCTGACGCATGACTACAAACGCCATGGGACTACCTGCCTGTTCGCGGCGCTCAATGTGCTCGACGGCACTGTGATCGGCACCTGTTATCCGCGTCATCGCCACGAAGAGTTTCTGAAGTTCCTGCGCACCCTCGACCGAGACACGCCGCCCGGGCACGCCCTCCACGTGAGCCTGGACAATTACGGGACCCACAACCACCCCCATGTCAAAAAGTGGCTGGTGAACCATCCACGATTTCAGCTGCACTTTACCCCGACGAGTGCCTCATGGCTCAACCTCGTCGAGCGGTGGTTCGGTGAGATTACGCGCAAGCACATTCGACGAGGTGTCTTCACGAGTGTGCCGGAGCTGGTCGCGGCGATCGAAGAGTTCATTCGGCGCAACAACCGAACCCCCAAACCGTTCGTATGGACCAAAACAGTCGAAGAGATTCTGAAGAAGACCAAGCATTGTAAAGCCGCTATTGAGACACCACACTAGCCACCTCTCGGTCTGTTATTCGCTTCGACAGCACCAATCGCTAGCACCGGTGAGTCACCCCATTGTGCTATGACCCGAAATGTCGCTGCACCAAGACTTCGACGGATTTGAAGTGGCGTTCGGGCAGGTTCTTGAAACGTCGCTTACAGTCCAGCAGGGCGTCGTCCACGCTGGTGAACGGAGTAATGGTCTCCATGAGGTGGCCATAGTAGTCCGTCAATTTCAGTTCGACCGTACGCAGGAGGGACGGGTCTCCGGCCAATGCGGCGGCGGCTTTGGCTTGGTCTCCCACAGAATCCACGAGCGCTTGGAAGCAGAGGCCTTTCAGTCGTTGGGTCACCGTGCTGCGATCCCATCCCAGGGCCTTGGCTGTGGCTTGCATGTCGAAGCGTTGTTGACGCAATTGCTGCAAGACGGCGAGGTCGCCCGCGGGATCAGGCAGGAGCGGGGCGGCACCGGATGGCCCGATAGGCCGTGGCGGTGGACCAGCCAGGCGAAGATCCGCCGCGGAGAGGGCGGGACCGTCTGACAGTGCCATGGCCTGCTCCAGGCACTGCCGCAATTCCCGCACGTTACCGGGCCAGGATTGTTGCATGAGCGCCGAGACTGCCTCTTCCGAAAGGCGCATGGATGCCTGCAGGTGGTGTTTCGCAGCTTCAAGGAGACAGGCCTCTGCGATGAGCGGGATATCGTCGCGACGCTCCCGCAACGGCGGCAGGTGCAGCACAAGGCCTTTGAGGCGGAAATACAGATCTTCACGAAACCAGCCTTCAGAGACCCCGCGCTGCAGATCCTTGTTGGTCGCTGCCACGATACGGACATCGACAGTGGTGGGAGTTGCGGCGCCCACGCGATAGAAGGACCGATCCTGCAACACGCGCAGGAGTTTGCTCTGATGGTCAAGGCGCAGGTCTCCGATTTCATCGAGGAAGATCGTGCCGAGGTGCGCCAGTTCGAAAAATCCTTTGCGGTCGGCATGCGCGCCGGTGAAACTGCCGCGGACATGCCCGAAGAGTTCGCTTTCAAACAGTTCCGGTGAGATGGCCGCCATATTGACGGCCATGAAGGGTTTCGCTGCTCGTGGACTCACGCGATGAACGGCGCGAGCGCAGAGCTCTTTGCCGGTTCCCGCCTCGCCGGTGATCAGGACGGTGACGGTCGTGCGTGCGCCTTTCTTCAGATCGCGAAACATCGTGAGGATCGCAGGGTGCCTGGTGATCATTCCTGCCTGCTCGCATTCCCGGCGAAGCGCATCCTGCTCGACGTTGCCCAGCGGCTCTGTAGTAATTGTCGCGGCCCGCATGCGCTGTAGCTGCTGTTCGAGGGCGTCCATCCGTTGCCGGGTTGCGTCTTCCTGCGCTTGGGCCTCGGCAATCCTGAGTTGCAGATCTGCAGCGAGCCGGCTCGATTCGGCCTCTTTGGAGGCCGACTGTGACATGCCGGCGCGAGCGGATTCCAAATCTTCCTCCAGACTTTCCACGGCCGTTTCCCGATAGACCAGCGCTTCCCGAACTGCCACGAGGTGCTGTTGAACCTGCAGCATGTCCTGCTCCAACAGCACCAGGCGTCTGGTTGCCATCAACTGGCCCAGGAGGCTGCCGGTGATCAGAATCATCCCCGTGGCGGTGACGGGAATGAGGAACGGCAAGACCCAATGGGCGGTGGCTAGCATTGTCCAACTGGCGCAGAGATAGAGCAGCAGCATGCTCGCGCCCAGGACTGGGCCTTTCCAATCCGCCCAACGAAGGACCATCCAGGCTACGGAGAGGCTCAGCGCAAAGGTCACGATGGCTCGTGGCAGAGCGGAAAGGCTCCGGATCCAGTCGTGCGTCAGCAGCGTGTGGAGCAGATGGGCCTGTAACAGCATGTCCGATGCTTCCTCGCCGGAGGGCAGCGTGCGTTCCGGTTGAGGGGGCGGTTGAGTGAGGAGCATCACGGCTTTGCCGTTGACCAGGGCGCTCAGGCCGTCAGTGTCTTTCCGGTCGATCATGCGGGAGAGATCCAGCACCGTGGTGGAAGCGACGACCGTAGGAAGCGGATGTTCGGCCACGTTGAGGAGTAGCCGGCCGTGACGGTCCAAGGGAATGGTGAGGTCGCGGGTTGATCCGTCCGGCATCCGCGCATTGTGTAGCCGCAGCAGTCCGGAGTGGCGTTCGAGTTGATTCGGTGGAACTTGCCAGAAGGTGGTGGCCAATGCGAATCCCAAGGCCGGAAGTTCGCTGGAGCCCTCGCCATGATAGAGGGGCAACCGGCGGACCACGCGATCGGGGTCGAGCGTCGGATGCAGGGTGCTTCTTCCGGTTGTAAGTGGCGGCGGTGAGGGCGGGGAGATGGTCGCGTCCTGGTCCGGGGCGGCAGGCATGATCGCGGGATAAGAAACGGTACCGGCCGACTTCACCGCTTCAATCAGCAAGGCGTCACTGACGGCGCCTCCGAGATTGGGCGGGCTGGGAAGGTCGAGCGGAATATCCAGGCCGATCGAGGCGGCGCCGGCATCATGCAGCGCGGTGACGAGTTTTGCCGGAAGCGCACGGTCCCACGATCCGGTGCCGAACTGTTGATCGCTGGCCCGGTCTCTGACGATGAGGAGGAGATGCGGATCTGGAGCCGGCCTGGCACGAAGGCGCATCCAGGTGTCGTACGGCGCCCATTCCAGCGCCTGGTACGTGGCCGGTGCCGGCGTCCAGATGACCTCACTGAGGACAATCGCGGCCAGCGCCATCACCGCGGCTTGCAGCCAGATATTCCTGACGAACAGGCGGGTGGCGATTCGCATGGGTAGTCGCTGACGAACCGGATTCCGGAAATGTGCGCTACTTACGGCTTGGGAGGCTCAGTCGCGACTTCGTCGAGGATGCGTTTGACATCATCCTTCGGCAAACCCTTCAGATAGCTTTTGGCCTGGGCCTGATCGGGGGCCAGGCCCAGGCCTTTCCCATAGATACGGGCCAACGCCATGCGGGAAGGAACGGCTCCGTCGGCGGCGGTGGATTCCAGGTAACTCAAGATCCATTGGCCATGCGGCGGGAGTTGGCCGTCGAGTCCCTGTTCATAGAGTTGCACCAGCGTCGCATGGGATATTTCGTTGAGGGCGTAGGCTTCACGGAGCAGCACCGGGAGCGCTTCCGCCGTGCGCCCCTGTTTCAGCAACGTGGTACCGACGGTCTCCGTGGGCTGGTCCCGGTCGAGGTCGGGAAAGTCTAACCAGATCTGGTCGCAATAGTTTTTGAAGGCCTCCGCGGCCGCTTTGGACTGCTTGGTCTGCAGGTTGCCTTTGACGGCTGCCAGCCGTCTGAGTTGCGTCAGGGCTTGAGCGGCTTCCGGTAAGCCCTGTTCGAAGGCCTGCGCCCACCAGGTGATCGCCATGACTTGGCTCTTCTCGACACCTTGTCCGGAGCGATAGGCGTTGCCGAGGAAATATTGGGCTTTGGCCAGGCCGGCCAGCGCGGCCGCTTCCAGTTCCTGCGCCGCTTCTTTGTCTTTGCCGGCCATCTTGAGCACGAGCCCCAGGCGGTAACGGGCTTCGGCAAAATCCGGTTTCAATCTCAGCGCTTCCTGGTACGCCTTGATGGCCGACTGGATGTTGCCGCGTGTGTATTGGATCGTGCCCATGCTGTAGTGGGCTTGCACCAGCATCGGATCCAGGCGGACGGCTTCCTGCAGTTCCGTCATGGCGGTACGCCAGTCCTGCTTGGCCATGAGCGCGGTGCCGAGATCGAGATGGGCCTGCGCGACGGTGGGATGGAACCGCAGCGCGGTCCGGTATTCGTCGATCGCGCCATCCGTATCACCTAGCTGGAACAGTGTTCTTCCGAGGGTGAGCCGCGGCTCTTGGGCATCCGGCTCGATATGCAACGCTTGCCGGGCCTTCACCAGAATCTCCAGCGGCGTAAGGGGAGGCTGGGCCGGCGGCGCGAGCGGTGGTGGCGGCGCTGGCACGGCAGGTTCGCCGAGAAGCGGTTCTACGCGGACGGCTTCTTGCGGGGTCTGGTCAGTCGGCGGAGCGGCGGGCGTTTCTGTGACGGAGGTTTCTGCTTGAATGGTTCCTGTGGCCGCACCGGGAGAGGGCTCTTCTTGCGCACCGGCCTGGAGGGACGGAAGAGGCAATGCCACTGTCGCTATGAGAAACCACCGTCCGACGGCAACGCGTTGCAACCACATAGGCGCTGGCAGGGCTCCACGTAAAAGGTATCCGACTATATACACATAGATGACCAGAAATTTCCATGGGATCTCGCGGGGAACCCTGTCCATGACTGGGTGGAAGCGGGTCGCCGGATGAAATCAACCCGCGACGCAAGCCGGACAACTCAGCATCACGATTCACGTCGTCAGGAAGGCAAGCGTCAGCGCAATGGCGGCGAGCAGCAGTAAGCTGGCCAAGAGGAGATAGCGCCACCAAGCCAATTGATCCAGTACCGGCATGAATCCCAGGCTCACGCCTTCAGCGAGCAGCCAGTTTCGAAATTCCTGAGGGGCGACGAGGTGGACCCCGCGTGCGGTACAGGACGCCATGAAGCGATCGACCACGAGGCCCTGCAACGCGGCGCGAATCAATCGTTCAAGCCACTGTGGAAGCCGGAGACGACGCCCGGCTTGTGCGACCGCATGGTCGACAAGGGTTTCATATTCCTGTCGAACGGCGGACAGGTCCCGGTCCGTGGTGTCTGCGCTCCGGTTTAGGGCAGGTAAGGTATGCACCAGGTCACGGAGGGCTAGCTCCAGCCGCTCCACCATCTGTCGGGCGGTGTCCAACACTCCGGCCACAGTCCCGCCGACAAGCCCGATGATGACGTACAAGGCCGTCAGCGACCAGCTTCCCAGCATGGTCCAGGTGCCATGATTTGAGACGGAGAGGCTGTACAAGAGCGCCGCCCCTCCCACGAAGCTGGTTGTGACCAGTACGTGCAGAGGCAAGGTGCGGATCAATGTCTGGAAGAAGGTGCGGGGACTGTTCCCGTTCGGCCGTGGCGAGCGCTGCATCATGGCCTTGAGGTGGACGACGGCTTGAATGGCGCTGGTTGCTGACGACTTGGCCAGATCGTCCGGAGACGGTTCACCAGGGTGACGAGGGCATCGGGTTTAAGCCGGACTGGCTCATGCGTGATGCGCCACACCGGCTCGAGCGGGGCCGGGTCTTGCGACAGGCGCGGAATCAGGTGCCAATGGATGTGTGGCAGCTGATTGCCGAGCAGTTCGTAATTGATCTTCACCGCGTGCCATTGCTCGGAGAGCAGGGCGGACGCCTGGGCGACTTCTTCGATGAGGGTGCTACGCTCCTCGCGCGAGAGATGGAACAGTTCGGTCGCGTGGCGCTTCAGCACGAGCACTGTCCAGCCGGGAAAGAATTGGTCGTCGTGCAGATAGGCTTTGGTGAGACCGCAATCAGCGATGAAATGATCCTGGCTCGGCCAGGTGCCGACACAAGCCTTGCAAGGATGGTCGCTCATGGTTGGAGGAGAGTCCGTGCCTCTTCCGCCGTGATCAGGCCCTTTTTGAGCAAGAGCTGAATGAGTTTATCCGTGGTCGCTTTGTGCGGTGCTGCGGCGGCCGCGGCGGCGGCTGCCTGGGACTTCTGTTTTGGCGGTTCTCGCCGCTGCCCCATGACGCGAAAAGATGGCGTAAACACGGCGACGTAGTCGCGATTTCGGATGCGGACGCTGACGGGCAGGCTTTCGCTGTTCGGGGTGAGATCAGGGCCTGATCCTTGCGGAATACGGAAATAGGGTTTTCCGTCCTCCGTGGTCCCGTCCTGCCCGATGATTTCCATCCTGGTCAAAAGGGATTCGCCCGTGAGGTTCTCCCGATCCTGTCCGGCGGTATTGGTGATGTGATCCAGGACCAGGATGAGACTGTCAGCCACAAAGAGATCGGGCGAACTGTTGCGGACGGTCACGTCGTAGCGATATTCACTCGAAAAATTGTCCCGGCTGCGCAGGGTGACGAAAGGCGTCACCTTGCCGGTCACATCCACCAGTTGATCGGACGCCAACACGGGCGCGGCTGTTTCCGCCAGCAGGAGGCACGCACCGGCTGCCAGGATCTGCATGGACCGAGTTCTGCTCATGATTCCCTCCCGTGGTCGATCGGCCCCCGCGTGAGAATAACAAAGCCTCGCGGTCAGTGCGAGGAAATCCTCTCCCTGGGCGGCGGTCTGCTTGACACGTTCTTTTCATGGACGATATTCTGCCGGGCGGTCAACCGTCCCCCGGTACATCACTCCTGCATGGCACGTACACGTGATACCTCCCTTCCCTTGCTGGTGCCGCGGGCATTCGCCTCTACGTTGTTACGGTTCTACGATTATCCCGATCCGCGTCGTCCCGGGCGCATGATCAAAGGGTATGACTGCCCCCATGCTGTGCGGACAGCCAGGATGTGTGCGGCGGTGGCCGGGCGATTGGGACACGACCCGGCGCGCGTGAAGCAATATCAGATCGCCTGTCTCCTCCATGACTTGGGCCGGGCCGGACTCGATCGATCGCTCTTCGGCCGCATCTGGTCGTGGGCCCGCGCCCAGGGTATCCCCACGAGGCCTCGCGAATGGAGAGCCGTTCATCCGGAGACTCGCTACGGCAGAGAGACCGAAGCCTTTGTCGCCCGGTATCGAGTTGCGATGGAGTCGGCCGGCATCACCCTGGATTCCTGGGCCTGCGAACAGGTGGAAATGCGCCTCGGCTATGCCCGCCGTCTGGCCGCGCGACTACGTATCGTGAAACCCGGGTTGCGTGATCTGGGAGTGGCCTGGGCGCCCTGGATGGGCCGGATCATGCTCTACTATTACTATCCTGAAAAATTGGCGGGCGCGCAGCCCTGGGTCCGGCAGCTGGCGGAGATCCTCGTCGCGTGCGAACAGTTCGAAGCGTTCAGCAATCAGCGCCGTGGTCGTGATTATTATGTGCGGCGCCGCGAAGACCTGGCGGAAGCGTTTCTCTATCTCAATGGGTTGCAAAAGGAAGGGATCGTCAGTCGTCCTGTCGTGCAGGCCTTGCGAGAACTCGCGGCAGAAGGCGCGTTTGATGCCGTGCTCGAACAGGCGAGGGGTCGGGCCTTATCAAAGAGAGAACGGGCATTTTTGCGTCAGGCTGGTAAGGAGTAGCGGATGGCCGTCAAGACCGTGTCGATTCAAGTGCCGATGCAGGGCGACAGCCGGATGGAAAATATTACAAGCCAGGTACAGGCGGCGCTTGAGCAAACGCAGCTCCGAGCGGGCATCGTGACGGTGTTCATCAAGCATACAACCGCCTCTGTGCTGATTGTCGAAGATGAGCCCGGCATTCGTGCCGATACAAAAGCTCTCTGGGAGCGCCTCATTCCCGCCGATCCGCACTGGCAGCACAATGTGCGCAATGCGGGCGAGGATAATGGTCATAGCCATTTGCGCGGACAACTCCAGGGACAGTCGCTCACGATTCCCTTCACGGATGGAGCGATGACATTGGGAACCTGGCAGCAGCTCGTCGTGTTGGATTTTGATACGCGCCCCAGAGCCAGAGAGCTGGTGCTGCAAGTGATCGGTGAATAGATGCGACGGGGGAGCGTGAGCAGGAAAGAATCTGTCGTACGGCGTTTGGGCATAGGGTTGCGGTGGAGCCTGATAGCAGGACTGGTATCGCCCGTCGGCGGGGTGGCGGCCGACGGAACTTCTCCTGTGCCCGTGGCGCAAGTCGCGGCCCCGACGGAGCTCAGTCCGGAAGAACAGGCGACGATTGCGGTTTTCGACCGGGCCACGCGGTCCGTGGTGTTCATTGCCAATACGGCGAGGCAGCGTGATCCTTGGTCGTTTAATGTGTTCGAAGTGCCCCAGGGTTCCGGGACGGGATTCGTCTGGAGCCGGCAGGGCCATATTGTGACCAACTATCATGTGATTTACGGGGCGGATTCGATCACGGTGACGCTGGCGGATCGGACCGAATATAAAGCAAAGGTTGTCGGGGCTGATCCCGATCACGACATTGCGGTGCTGCAGATCCAGGCCTCGGAGTCCACACTCCAGCCGGTCATCATCGGCAACTCTCAATCCTTACGGGTGGGCCAAAAGGTGTTGGCGATCGGAAATCCCTTCGGCCTCGATCATACCTTGACGACCGGCGTGGTGAGCGCGTTGGGGCGCACCATCAAATCGATGAGCAACCGGACCATCGAGGGAGTGATTCAGACCGATGCGGCCATCAATCCAGGCAACTCGGGCGGGCCTTTGCTGGACAGCGGCGGGCGCTTGATCGGGGTGAACACGCAGATCGTCAGCCCCAGCGGCGCGTTTGCCGGGATCGGCTTCGCGGTGCCGGTCGATACGGTCAATCGCATCGTGCCGGAATTGATCAAGCATGGAAAGCTGATCAGGCCGGGGTTGGGCATTTCGTTGGTGCCCGATGCCATGGCGCGGCGGTGGGGTATCAAAGGTGTCATCATCGGAAAGGTCGGGCGCGGAAGCGCGGCGGAACGGATCGGGCTTCACGGCGCGCGGGAAACCGCCGGCGGCCGTATTGAATTGGGCGATATTATTGTCGCCGTGGATGCCAAACCGGTTGAGACCATCGACGACCTAATGGATCTTATGGAACAACATAAGGTCGGTGATCAGGTTACGATCGAGTTTACTCGCGGCAATCGCCGGACGCAGGCCGTCGCGACCCTTCAAGCCGTCAACTGATGGGCAGGAGACTGAAAAAGTCCGCCAGCGGCGTTCTCGCATCGCGAACAGCCTCAACGTACTGCAGAGAGTACGCCTCGGCTCTTCGCTCGCTTCGGCCTTGCTGGACGATCTTTTTGAGTCTCCTGCGGGAGCGCTCGTTTCCACTGTGAAGCCCTCGCTCACGGAAGTTTCTCATATCATCAGACGTGCGCGCCAATTGGATAATCGATGCGACCTAAGGCGACAGTGGTGTGGCTCCCTGTGTTAGGATGACCGGAGTTTAGTTAGCCGGAGGAATAACCATGAGTGACCATCGGAATACGGATCAGCCTGGCCCTGGGGCACCTCAGTCGCCGTCGCGCGACGCTTCGACGCCTGCCGATCCGATTGAATTGATAGATGAATGCCTGGCCGCCTTTCCCGACGGCGACCCTCGGCAGAAGCTGCTCTATAAATTGCGCCATGTCGTGACGGCGCAGTCGGTCGTCCAGGACCGGCGCGATACGGAACTGAAAAAGCTCAATGAGGTCGTCGCGAAGCTCACGGCACCGGCCAACCGTGTGGGCCTGCTCGTGGAGGTGCCGGCGGAAGGCGTAGCCCGTATCGTGGTCGGCGGGGCAGAGTATTACGCCAATATCGACCCACGACTGACGGCAGAGGAGCTCAAGATCGGGGCTCAGATTCTGGTCAACGAGGCGTATACGGTGATCAAGGCCCTGGAGTATGACCGCAATGGGCCGGTGCTGAAGGTTGCGGAGGTGTTGCCGGATGGGCGTATCCGGTTTGAACAGGATATGGGCCGGCAGGCGTTGATTCTTCAACGGTCCAGTGATTTGCTGGGCGTGGACCTCAAAGCCGGTGATGAAGTCCGCATTGAACCCACCCACCGGATTGCCATCGAAAAGTTTGAGAATCGTCAGGCACGCACCCACCTGTTGGATGAAGTGCCGAATGTCACCTGGCAACAGATCGGTGGGCAGCATCAGGCCATCGAGGCCATCCGCAAGGCGATCGAATATCCCCTGCTCCATGCCGACACCTTCACGAAATATCAATTTACGCAGCCGAAGGGGTTTCTGCTGTACGGTCCTCCCGGATGCGGCAAGACGATGATCGGCCAGGCGGCAGCGGCGAGTTTATCGCAATTGGTACGAGCGTCTCAGGAGCAGGCCTCTCCAGAGGGCCACAGGAAAAATCCTCCGGTGACGAGCGGAGCGTTCCTCCATATCAAGGGCCCGGAAATTCTGAATATGTGGCTGGGCGAGTCCGAGCGGATCGTGCGTGACCTCTTTGCCAAAGCGCGTACGAGACGCAAAGAAGGGGCACTGCCGTTTATTTTCATCGATGAAGCGGAGTCGGTGTTAGGCACCAGACGATCGATGCGGTCGTTCAACATCAACAATACGTTGGTGCCGATGTTCTGCGCGGAAATGGACGGGATCGAGTCGTTGCAGGATGTGGTGATTATTCTGGCTTCTAACCGGCCGGATTTGATCGATCCCGCGGTGCTGCGGCCGGGCCGGATCGATCGGAAGATCAAAGTGGCGCGCCCGACGCGAGAGGCCGCCGTGGAAATTTTGTCCGTGTATCTGACCGCCACACTCCCGCTCGATCCCGCGTTGCTCGAGCAACATCGTCAATCGCACGACGCGGCGCGCCGCGCGGTCATCGAGCAGGTGGTCGAGAGTCTCTTTTCGCGGACCGACCAGAATCGTGTCCTGTCCATCCGCTTGCGAAACGGGCAGAACAAGGTGCTGTATCGCGGGGATCTTGTCAGCGGGGCCATTCTGTCTGCCATCGTCCAGCGGGCAAAGGAAAAGGCAATCGAGCGGGCGGTGGCGCAAACCGGCGCCGCGGCCGGCGACGGCGTTCGTGCGCAAGATCTGCTCGATGCCGTGCAGGAGGAATATCGGGAAGGCGAGATGTTACCTCCCGACGATGCGGCGGAAGAATGGTTGAAGTTGTTGGACCATCATCCTGAGCAGGTGGTGGGCGTGTCGTCGTTCCGTCGCGGTAGGCCGACGGAGGAGCAGTTGGTGAACCAGATTATCTGAGGCTGGAACGAGAAGGGGCACCCCACGCATCACGTTATGCATCTCTTCGGGATTGAAACAGAATACGGCATCACCAGGGAGGATCTCGATGCGGTCGATCCGGTCGAGGAATCGATGGAGTTGGTGCGCGCCCATCTGTCCGGTGATTTCGAGCGGCGGTGGGATTACCGGGGCGAAGATCCGCACGAGGATGCGCGCGGCTTCCGCGTCTCCGGTCTGCAGCAGGACAAGGAGGAAGACGACTTCGCCAAGGTGGATGCCCATCGTCCCTATTCGTTCCATGAGATGAAGAGCGATTTGGTCCTGCCGAACGGCGCGCGGTTTTACAACGACCACACGCACCCGGAATACTCGACTCCCGAATGTCGAACGCTCAAGGATCTCCTGGCGCATGACCGGGCCGGGGAGCGTATTGTGCAGCGAGCGGCGGATCGCCGCAATCAGCGGCTGGGCGGTGCGCATGTACAACTCTACAAAAACAATACCGACTTTCATGGCCACAGCTACGGCTGCCACGACAACTACCTCGTCTCGCGCTCACTACCCTTTCCACAATTAGTGCAGGGACTCTTGCCGTTCCTGGTCAGCCGCCAATTGTTCGCCGGCGCAGGGAAGGTGGGCATGGAAGCCCAGGAATCCGGCTTTGTGCCAGGCCCCTTCCAACTTTCGCAACGGGCCGATTTTATGGAAGCGGAGCTGGGTGTGGACACGATGCACAATCGCCCCATTCTCAATACGCGCGACGAACCCCATGCCGACCGGGCGAAGTATCGGCGGCTGCATTTAATTGTGGGAGACGCCAACTTCTGCGAGTACGCCACTGCGCTCAAGGTCGGGACGACGAGGTTGGTGCTGGATATGCTGCAGCGGGGCGTGGCTCCGCAGATAGCGTTGGAGCAGCCGGTGGCCGCTATCAAGCAACTATCTCGCGATCTCGATCTCAAGGCGACCGTGCGGTTGAAGGATGGCCGGACGATGACCGGCTTGGCCATTCAGGCGGAGTACTGGAATGCGGCCAACCGGGCCTGTAGCGGGAGCGATCCGGACGCGGATTGGGTCCTGCGGGAATGGCATGACACCCTGCGGCTGCTCGAGGGGGATCGTGCACAACTGGTCGGCAAGCTGGATTGGGTCACGAAACACTGGTTGTTAGAAACCTTCATGCGCGAGGAACAGCTCGCATGGGAGGATCCCTGGCTCGCCAGCCTGGATTTGGAATACCATAATCTGAACCCCGATCGCGGATTGTTTCTCGGCCTCGAAGCCGAAGGAAAGACGTGGCGCATGACGACCGAGCGTGACATTGCACAGGCGCTCGCGGCGGGTCCCTCCGATACCCGCGGAGGATTGCGCGGACTGTGTGTCAGGCGGTTTCCTGAACAGATCACGGGGATGCAATGGGAGCGGGTGCAGTTCGCGGGCGGGTTGCGCAGCCGTACGCTGGAGATGGGCGATCTGTTCGACCCGGAAGCCGTGCAGGCCTGTGCCGGCCTGTTCGAAACCGCAGCGTCTCCTGCCGATGCGCTGGCTGCATGGGCAGGCAAGTTGCGAGACTACTCGTAGCCATCAGCGCATTGGACGACAACGAAGAGCGTGACAGGATGCTCAATGGCTGTCCAGCAAGGCCGAACCGAGTGAGGGGCCGAGGCGTACCCTCTGGGTACGTTGAGGATCTGAACGAGGTGAGAACGCCGCTGGCGGACGTTTTCAGCATCCTGCTAGACGAAAGGATGCAGAATGATGCCATATATAAACATGCCGGAACGTCGTGAAGCCCCGGGCGATCCGATGCCGAAACCGTCGGGCCCATCGGAAGAAGGCGGCGGTCCCCGGCGGCCGGATACCGGTTCGCCGGACAAGGATAATCTGCTGAAGCGGATGCGAAAGGTCGATCCCAAGCAGGCGGAGCGGTATCGGCAGCGCACGGGAGAATAGTCTAGAGAATGGTGAGTTGTCAGTGCTGAGCGTTGCGTGGCTCAGCATGGGTGCGATGAGACCACACGAAAAACTGAGAATTCAAAACGTGGGTGAAGATGATATGGGGATGCAAGGAGACTTCTTTCAACTGTTGAAATCGCAGGGGTATCAGTTCGGCAATCCTGTGGCAGCCTCGGCGGGAATGGAAATCCCGAACGCCACGACGATTCTCGCGCTGAAGTATCGGGACGGAGTGTTGGTCGCGGGGGATCGCCGGGCGACGGCCGGCAACATGGTGATGTACGACCGTACCGACAAGGTGCTGGAGATCGATCGCCACAGTGTCCTGGCGATTGCCGGTGTGCCGGCCACGGCCTACGAGATGGTGCGCGTGCTGGAACATTCATTCAAGTACTATCGCCGCACGCAGCTGCAGGAGCTGAGTTTTGAGGGCAAACTTCGCGCGGTGTCCAAGTTGCTCAAGGAAAACGTGCCGGCGGCGTTAGCCGGAACGGGAGCGGTGGTGCCGGTCTTTGCCGGGTATGACCATGAGCAAGAGGCGGCGAAGATCTATTTCTACGACATTCTGGGGGCCGAGTTCGAAGCGGTGGAGTATGCCGTGTCCGGTTCCGGCTCGCCCACGATCCGGGGCATTCTTCATTATGTGAATACCTGGGGCCCTCAACCGCTGGCAGCCTTGCCTGAAGAGCAGGCTACCGTGCAAGCCCTGCGATTACTCTCCAGCGCGGCGGAGTTCGACTCGGCGACGGGCGGCGTGAATCGTGAGCTGAATCTCTACCCGGTCGTGAAACTCATTACCGCAGCAGGCGTGCAGACCATTCCAGATACCAATTTGAAACAATTGTACGAGCGTGACGTCGTCCGCGCGCTCTAGCCGACAGATGGTCGCGTGAAGGCTCGCGAACTCACGGGCTCTATGATCAGGATGAAGGTGACGCGATATGTATGAAGAACCCTATCGGTGGATCGAGGCGGTCGGCAATCGACGCCAGTATCTCGATGAACAGTTTACGATGGGCTCGCCGGTGGTGGCGTTGGCCTATGCCGGCGGCATTGTGATGCTGACCGTGAGCCGTGGGACGCCCAAACTCTATGAGATTTATGATCGCATTGCGCTCGGCGGGATGGGGCATCCGGCCGATCTGGAGAAATTGCGCTTCTCGCTCTTGGAAATGGCCCATGTCGAAGGGTTTAATCGATCGCCGTCCGATGTGACGGGCGCGCGACTGATGAAATACGGGTTAGCGCCGACCATCAAACAGGCCTTTGAAGAAATTTACAAAGCGCCTTTCATCGCCAAAATTCTGCTGGCCGAATTGGGCGTGAAGCCGGAACGAGACCTGTTTCTGACTATCAACTATGATGGAAATTTTGAAGAGCGGCGCGGCTGGGCAGCATTGGGTGCGACGTCCGCCGTGCAAATCGAAATGGGTCGGTATATCGACGCACAGCCAGGATTTGCTCAGGCTCCATTGGCGCAGGCCGTAGAAACCGGCCTCTGCGCGTGGGCGGTGGGATCTCTGGCGCAAACGTCATCCGGAAATCCAGAGGGTGAGTTATCGTCCGTGCGCGAGTCCGGAGAAAAGGCAGCAGCTGAGGCCTTGCCGGACACAACGGCTTTGCTGGCCCATGTGCGGCAGACCGTGGCGGAAAAGTCGCTGGAATGTGTGCTGCTGGAACGCAATGGTCCTGGTTCGTCTAAATACCGGGCCTTGCGTGCGGATGAATTAGGCCGCTTGCTGCCTCCGGCCGTTCGGGCCTCAGATTCTCACCGATGTGCTATCGACGTATGACGGAACAAATCGGCCTGGTATCGAGCAGGCCCTGGAGCCCCGTATCAATAGTGTGCTGACATGCTGAATCGTATTTTTGGAATCGAAACGGAATATGGCCTCCTGGTCAACCAGGATCGGCCTGACCATTCGCCGTCCTGGGTGGCGCAGCGTATCCGGGATCACATTTTTCATGCCGCTCGCCGCGGTGTCCTCGATCTTCACCACCGTGGACATGATGAGCCGCCCGGCAACGGGGGGTTTTTGACGAATGCCGGGCGGATCTACATCGACATGGGCCATCTGGAATATGCCTCGCCGGAATGCACGACGCTGGCGGATCTCGTCGCATCCGATCGCGCCGGAGACCGGATCATTCAGCAGGCCGTGACGGCGCTGGGGCTGGAAGATACGGTCTCGCTCATCAAGAACAATATCGATCACGAAACCGACGCCACGTTCGGTTCGCACGAAAACTACCTCGTCACCCGTCAGTTCCCGTTTTCCCGGCGTGGTCTTGGCCCCCTGGTGACCTTTTTGGTCACCCGCCAGGTGTTTACCGGCGCGGGCAGGATCGGTTGTGCCGGTGATCCTAATGAATGGGTGCAAATCGGCGGGCTCATCTTGCATCGCCCCGGGCTGCGGGATGCGCAGGATCGATCGATTGTTCCGTTTCAGATCTCGCAGCGGGCCGATTATATCGTGAACGATTTCTTCGAGTGGGTGCAGCACAACCGGGCGATCGTCAATACACGCGATGAACCGCTGGCGGATCCCAATCAATACCGCCGCATCCATCTCCTCTGCGGCGATTCGAATATGGCCGAGTATGCCACGGCACTGAAGATGGGCACGACAGGATTGGTTTTGCAGCTCATCGAAGCCGGGCAGGCTCCCCGTGGATTGGGAATCAGCGAGCCGGTCGAGGCCTTGCAGGAGATCTCGCGAGACCCGGATCGCCAATGGATCGTCCGCCTGGACTCCGGGCAGTCGATGTCCGCCATCGATATTCAAGAGCAGTTTCTCGCTGCCGCGCAGCGCCACTGCAAGGGACAGGACGAAGAGACGGATTGGGTACTGGAACAATGGGAATCGGTGCTGAGCGACCTGCGGCAGGGGTATGAAACACTCGTGGGGCGGATCGATTGGGCTTCGAAACTCTGGCTGCTGGAAACCTACCGTGGAGCGGAGCAGCTGACCTGGGATGATCCCATGCTGAAGAGTCTCGATCTGGAATACCACAACCTCCATCCCGACCGGGGACTCTGCTACGGCCTTGAAGAGGAAGGGCGAGGGCCTCGCCTGACGACGGACAAGAGCGTTCAATTAGCGCAGGACCATCCGCCTCGCAACACGCGGGCCTTCGGCCGGGGTGAATTGGTCCGGCATCTGCTCGCGTCGCCCCCGACCGGAGCCGAAGCGGAGGCCGCGCACAATTATGGTGATCATCTGTCCTGCGAGTACATCATCAACTGGTCCAATTTTAAGTTACGTGACGCCGAGCCGTTTTTTATGGCGGACCCCTTCAAGACCTATGTGCAGGATGTGCGGAGTCATCTCAGCGGACGATAGTGCCCGCCTACTGTTTCCATCCCATTCGCTCCATCGCGCCTTTGGACACGTCGAACGCAAAGCGCCATTGCACCGCAAAGTACTTTTGGACCAGCCCTGATTGATCCAGCGGCCGGTCTTCTTCGCGATAAAACGCCAGTTCCATATCTCGCCAGCGCACGGCAATACCGACGATCCAGTCGAGCTCGGAGGGATTCAGGGTATTACTCGCCTCTCGGTCGGTAAAGAGGTTCATGTCTCCATAAAGCACAACCTTGTTCTTGTACACGTCCAGGTCGGCATGGGCGACATATCGGAACAGGGCGCGGCCAGTATTGTTGGGTCGCGCGAAGTACTGGCTGTTGTGGAAGAGCCAGCCCGCCCCGGCATAGGCGGTGAAATTTTGGTGTGGAAAGGTGCGCCGCCACCAGGTGGAATCCTGAATGGCTTGAAACCGTGCCGTCACAAGGGCGTCGGCATAGGCTTGCTTCAAGCCCCGGCGGTCGAGGGGCGCATCGCGTTCATACTGCAGCCGCCAATTGAACCGGTCCAGCACGCCGGTGAATGCGAAGGTGGCGTCCCACTCAGAGAGTTTGATCCACCCGTCGGTTCGATCCGAGAAAAAGTTCTGATCGGTATAGAAGGTGAGGTATTGCTTGTAGAGGTCCGTTTCCAGATGCAGCATGTGACGCATGCCGACCAGACCGGTATTGTCTGGGCGGGCGGCAAAGGTCGGATTTTTCACAAATGCGCCGGTCAGGAAGTACCCGCCGAAGAGGGTTTCCTCCTCTTTCCGGGTTTCGTGGTCCGGTTCGTCCATGGAGGGAAGTGGACGGCCATATTTCTCGAGCCCGTAGGCCGGCGCCGTCCAGTCGGTCACAGCCGGCAGGCACCAGGCGAGCAACATCAGGCCCAGAATGGTGTGAGCATTGGAGCGCCGGGTCTTCATTTCCGGCAATTCGCAAAGATTTCTTCGCAATCATTGGACGCGTCCATGGAACTCGGCACGAAATGGTACCGGACGTGATCGACCCGCTGATCGTGGAGGATCACGGTCGCCCAGCAGCCGTGATGAACGGTCGGCCGGCTTCCCTTCGACGACACCATGGATTCCTCCAGGATCGGCGCCTCTCTGTAGTACCGGAGCATGGTCACGGTATCGTTTTCCCGCTTCTGCAGTGGAGGGCCGGCGCAGGCCAGCACCTGTTGGAGGGTTTTCCCCTGGAGTGCTTGCTGGTGAGGATACCCTTCCGTGACGGGCGGGCTGGACTGGCAGCCCAGCACAAAGCCGGTCATGAGGAGGCTCAGCAGGCCAGTGTAGAGTCGGATGGCAGTAGTGTGCATGATGAGTGACAGCATGAAGGCTCAAGCCCTGTGGGTAACATAACTCCCCCTTCAAAGCAACCGAACCGCTCTCGTAGGCCGCCGAACCATCGCTTGGCCCATGAAGCTGATGAGCTGGCTATCGGGTCTGTGCTGGTTGTCTGAGGCACCACGGAAGAGATGAGGCCTACGCCTCCGGCAAAAGGCCGGGCGGCTCTTAGGTTCCTGGTGCGGAGTGGTGGAGATACGGTATTACGTATGCGCCCTGAGTGTGTGTCCGTCAGCATTATGACGATCGTCAGCGCTCTGACTGGTCTCGCCCTCTTTCTCGCGGCGGTGGGCGTCACGACCAAGGACTTTCAGCTCTGCAGCTATCGACTAAGTTATTTCTAGTAGGCTGCGGCATCTTTTTTTAGCTGATGAGTTGACAATTATGTCTAATTCCCTAGAATAAGCTTCGAATCTCAGACAGGTGAGCTAGTCGCTGTGTGCCTACACTGAGGCTGTGCGTGCCGCGTAACCTTCCTGGTTTTGATCATCCGACATCCTCCCGCTGTTTTGGAATCGTTCGTGCGCTTGCAAGAGTCCAGCCTCGCCCGGAGGTCGATGCATGAAGGGGCGAGGTGGCCACAGATTGTTGAGCGCGATGCTGTGGCCGGGCCGACACCAGGACTCAAACTAGCGGGAGGAAATGTATGTCGTCTGATAGCACTGCGCGTAATGTGAGTCAGCCGTTACCTGCTCTCTGCGGGCATGAGGATAGCCTGAACGTTCCGGTGGCCGATAGAAAGAAAACGAAGGACGCCTGGTCACTGTCTCTTGCCGAACGACGCGCGTCTCGTCGTCTTGCGCTTCGCCTCTCTACTCAGTTGTTCTTTCAGGGGCAAACCTGGAAAGGGGTCACCAAGAGCCTCAGTCTCGGGGGGCTGTCGATGGACTTTGTGTTCGACATTCCTGCCATGCTGAATCAACAGATGATGTTGAGCTTCAACCCGGATGAGGGCAGATTGGACAGCCTCGGCATCGTGTGCGGCATTCGCTCGTCTGAGGATCTGCACGTGTCCGGTCGTACGCACACCGCGGTGACCCTGGCCATCCAATTCGTCCGCCTAAGTGCCGCAGACGAACGGGTCGTGGCATCACTCCTCAGTCAAGGTGCGACCGCACCAAGACAGATGCGCCTGGCAGCCGCCTTGGTCGTGCAGGAAGGGGAAGAGTCCCTCATCGATACGGGTTCTCCACAGCCCGCTCCCGCGCCGCCGGTTCCCATGCAGTTGGTGCGACGGCCAGAGCGTCCGCGGGAAGAGCGACGGCGCCAGCAGCGGGTCGTGGTTGGATTGAGCACCGAAGTGAGTCTCCGGACGCATACGGGTGGCCGACCATTGTCCGCCGGCGTCACGACGGACCTGTCCCCCAACGGCGCCTGTGTTCAGCTATCTGCGGAAGAGGATCTCTTGGGATCGGAACTCGAATTACGATGGTTGCAGTCGGCCGCTTTCCAGGAATCTGTGAGCACCCCACTGCCGGCCACGGCCTGTTCGGTGGTGGGGCAAGTCGTGTGGATCAGACCGGCTGCACCTGACGCCCGACCCGGCTGTGTGCCCGTGGCTGGGCGTTCCGTGCTGGCCGGAGTGCGGTTTCTTCCGGTGGCCAAGGAAGCGGAAGATATCATCGATCATCTGCTGGGACAGATACAGCAGCCGAGCCTCGAATCGACGGCCGGAAGTCCCGCCGTGCTCAGTGAGTTTTCTGAATGTCGCCGACCTTCCGGCCTTCGGATCGTGATCTGCCATGACCGGCCGCGAGTTGAGCAGGGGGCTGATGCCCCGATTGTCGTCTTGGCGCCCGGATATGGGGAGAGCAAGCGCGATTATGTGCCCCTGGCCTACTACCTGGCGGGTAACGGGTTCCACGTGGTCCGCTACGACAATGTGAACCATGTCGGTGAAAGTGACGGCTTGGTGACTCAATTCCGCCTGGAGGACATGGAGGCGGATCTCGAAACCGTGTTGGACCATGTCGCCCATCAATGGCCGGGTCGACCGATCGGCCTTGTGGCCACAAGTCTGGCGGGACGTGTCGCATTAAAGGTGGCCGGCAAGGTGCCCCATGTACGCCTCTTGACGGTCATCAACGGGATCATGGATGTCCGGCATACGCTGCAGGCCGTGCATCAAGAGGATTTGATTGGAGAGCATCTGGCGGGTGTGCACAAAGGCGTGGTGAATATCATGGGGCTCACCATCGATGCCGATCGATGGTTGGCGCATGCGGTGGAGGGGAACTATGCCGATCTTCTGACGACGCAGTGCGATGCCGCGCGTGTACGGACTCCGGTCGTGCTGTTTCATGCTGAGCAGGACGCGTGGGTTGATCCAGCCTCCATTGAGCGTGTGACGGAGGCGATCGGGCCGTATCTGCGCCACTCCTTCGTCGTGCCGGGCGCCTTACATCGCTTGCAAGAAAGCCCACGGAAGTCCCGCGCGGTGTATCGGCAAATTGCCGCCTGTTGCCAACAGGAACTCTGGACGGCGCGGCGTCAGGAACGGCTGGTCGAACCGTCCCACCGTGAAATCGGCGCGCAGAACCGGCTTGAGCGCGAACGGAGCAAGCAGCGGCGACCGATGGGAAAATCGGATCACGTGGCCTTCTGGCAGGAGTATTTGCAGAACTTTCAAACGATTCCCAATGTGGCCGATTTCTGGCGCCTTATGGATCATCTCTATCGATTGATGGGCAATTGCCACCAGGGCGAACGGATTCTGGACGCCGGGTGCGGGAACGGAAATTTCGGTGTCTTCCTGCAGCTGAATCAAGCCTTTCGGCAGCGATACGGCAAGCGGGGGGACTTTCGCTCACCCGACTATGTCGGTCTCGACTTCGTGCCGGCCGCCTTGGCGCAGGCCATGAGCAATTTCGAGCAGGTCGGCGCGACGCTGCAGGGGCAATTCTACGAAGGGCTGCGCACCTATGAGCCCATGTCGATGCGCGTGTGCCAGGCCGATCTGGAATCTGCGCTGCCGTTTCCCGATCATTCCTTCGATCGCGTCGTGTGCAACCTGGTGTTGGGGTATGTGCGCGACCCGCTGTTTACCTTGCGCGAATATCTGCGCGTGCTGACGCCGCAGGGGCGGTTGGTCATTTCGAATTTGAAACCCTATGCGGATCTCTCGGCCATTTATCGGAATTTCGTGGATACCGCTCAGACGAGGGATCAGGTCGAGGAAGGCCGTCGCCTGCTGGACAATTCTGGTAGAATCAAGGAACGCGAAGGCGAAGGCACGTTTCATTTCCACTATCAGACGGAATTAGAAAGTCTGCTGCGAGCGGCGGGAGTCTCTCGCCCGCGGATTTATTCCACGTTCGGAAATCAAGCGCTGATCGCCGTGGCCGAGAAGGGCCTGGCGCACGTCACGGTTGCCGCATGATGACAGGGCTCCGCTCCTCCCAGAGTACGTGATATGAAAGTGCTCGCACTCAGCGCGCTGGTCAATGCGTTGGCTGCGACAGGGCTCGGAATGTTCGTCTATTTCCGGGATCCTGCCGCCGCGCGCAACCGGATCTACGGGCTGTATTGTCTGAGCATCGCGTTCTGGAGCGTGTTTTACTGCGGGTGGCAGCTTGCGGAGTCGAGGGACCTCGCGCTGAGCCTGTTGCGTCTGGTCATGGCCGGCGCGTCGCTCATCCCCATCCTGTATTTTCACCACACGGTCACGTTTCTCGATATTGCGGCGCGTCATGCCAAGGCGCTCAAGATCGGCTATGGACTCGCCGGACTGTTCCTGCTCGCGGATACGACGCCCTGGTTTGTGGCGGGCGTGCATCCGGCCATGTCGTTCTCCTTCTGGCCGATTCCCGGCCCATTTTTTCATCCGTTTCTCGCCTACTTTCTCTGGTATGTGATCTACGCCACCTCGCTTGTGGGGGTCGCGCTTCGCGATGCCAATGGAATCCGGCGCCATCAATATGCCTACATGCTGGTGGCCAGCGTCATTGGCTATACAGGCGGGGCGACGAATTTCCCGCTCTGGTACGGTGTGCCGCTTCTGCCCTACGGCACGGTGCTGATCACGGTGTATACCGCCTTGATGGCGTATACGATCGTGCGGTATCGCCTGATGAATATCAGCGTCGTCCTGAACAAGGGCCTGGGATATGCCATCGTGCTGGCGATTATCGTGGTGGCGACGTCTATCGGCGCCGTTCTTAGCAATCGGGCGACCGGGCATTCCACTCCTCCCTTATTGGCCGGAACTCTGTTTTTGATCTGTGCCTTGTGGGTGCTGAGCAATAATCCGCGCTCCTCCTCTAATACGGTGTTTAGCGCCGTCTGCGGTGCCGCGTGCCTCTGGCTGTTCGGCTGCTTCATGCTGTTCTCTGCTCCCCATGACGAGGAAGCCCTGTTCTGGGTGCGAGTGATTTACACCGGCGTCGTCTTTTTGCCCGCCTTGACCTACCACTTTGCGCACCGGCTTGCGGGAGGGGCCGCGCCAGATCGGGTGATTTTGTGGCACTACGCCATAGGCGGCCTATTCTGGAGTCTCTTATTCACGCCCTATGTGGTGGATGGACAGTACCTCTATTACTGGGGCCGGTACCCGAAGGCGGGAGTGCTCCACCCATGGTTGGTCGCCTATATGGTGGGGGGCGGCGGTCTGACCGTGTATCGGCTCTATCAGGGGTATCGATTGCATCAGTCCTCCGCTCCTCTGTTAGGCGCCCAATTAAAATATACCTTCGCAGCGTTGGTACTTGGCTTCTCGGCCTCCCTCGACTTCTTGCAGAATTACGGCATCGGATTTTATCCGGTCGGCTATCTGCTGGCAGGACTGTCCGTCACGGTCGTCGCCTATGCCATCGCACGATATGAATTGATGGATATTTCCTTCGCGCCGAGCAGGCCGAAGGTCATGTTATCGATCAAGCTGGCGGGGCTGATTCCGGCCTACATGATGATTCTGCTGGTCATTCGAATTTTCACCGGCACCTTCCACTATCTGCTGGCCGGAGTGCTCTTCGGGCTCTTTGTCATTGTGTCGAGTGGGTTGGCCAATCTGCAAAAAGGCGTCGAGCGTGCGATCGGGCAGACCCTCTTTCGTGAGCGCTATGATGCGTATGACACACTGGTGCAGTTCTCGAAGTCCCTGGTGGCAATCCTCGAGCTGAAATCACTCACGAAGGAAATTGTCCAAACCCTGGCCCGTGTGATGAACATCAAAACCGCGTCAGTGTATGTCCTCGATAAAGAGCAGGGGGTGTACAGTTTGACGGCGTCCTATGGGTTTGTGACGAGAGATGTCATCGTGCCTCCCATCAAGATGGAAAGCGAATTCCCGCGAGCTTTATTGCGAACGGAAACCGCTCTCGTCCGGGAGGAGATCGAATATGACAAGGCGGATCTCGACTATCTGCGACTGCTGGATACGCTGAATAGCTTGGAATCGGAAGTGTGCATTCCCTTGATCAGCAAGGAACGGCTTGTCGGCTTTTGCAATTTAGGACGCCGTGCAAATCATGGGATGTATTCGACGGAAGAACTGGCGCTGCTCAAAACGCTGGCGCAGCATGCGGCGATCGCCATCGATAACGCCCTGCTGTACGAAGATTTGCGGCGGTCTCAGTTGTTGATGCGCCGCACCGACCGGCTCCGGTCGCTGGAAACCATGGCCGGAGGATTTGCTCACGAGATCCGGAATCCGCTGACCTCCATTAAAACATTCGTTCAACTGGCTCCCGACCGGCGGGATGATGTGGAATTCATGGAGCAGTTTAGTCAGGTGGTCTGTGAGGATGTGGAGCGGATTGAACGGTTGGTCCACGAGATTCTGGATTACGCGCGGTATATGACCCCGAAATTGACACAGGAGAGCTTGAACGATGTCGTGTCCTCTTGTTTGTATTTTATCGAGGTGAAGGCGAGCAGCAAAGCGATCACCATTCAAAAGGAACTCGCGCCCGATTTGCCCTACGTCAAGCTGGATCGTCAGCAAATCAAACAGGTGCTGCTGAATTTATTTATCAACGCGATGGAAGCCATCGGCAACGAACAGGGGGGCCGCCTCTCCGTCCGTACACGAAAACTCGTCAAATCTGTGAATGAGCCGTGGGTGCAGATCGAGGTGGAGGATAGTGGGCCGGGAATCGAACCGCACGATCTGGATCATATTTTTGATCCGTTTTATACCACGAAGCACGAGAGCGGCGAACGTGAGGGCACGGGTCTTGGTTTGACCATTGCCCACCAAATTGTCCAGGAGCACGGCGGCTACGTGGAAGTGTTCAGTGACGTAGGGCACGGCACCAAATTTATGGTGAGCCTTCCCGTAAACCCGCCCATGGCGGAATGGCAGGCGGCCCAGCCGGTCTATGATGATGGTCGAAAACTCGCGGGAGCATTTTTGGCCAGGCCTCATCTGGGGTTTGAAGACCAGTTCAGCAAGCCGGACCCGCCCATCAAAACGCGAACATGAGATGAGGAATGCGTACTGTCTGATGTTGGGATCGGCCTGGTTCGCTCTCGTCCCAATTCCTGAAAATATCTGGCTTGAAGTGTGAGACGTCGACCTTGCCGAGTGAGTTATGACCGCGAAGAGATCCATTCAATAAGTCTGTTTTCCGCCCAGAACCGATCTTCTCCATACCGGCGTTTCTGAAAAAACCCGCAGTGTCCGCCGTTCCGTAGCATCGCCAGGGTGATATGGCGATTGGTGCTGATCCCTGCCGTTTTAAATATTGATGCCGGAATAAACGGGTCATCTTCGGCCGTGATAATCAACGTCGGTACCGCAATCTCAGACAATACGTGGCGAGCTCCTGCTCGATTGTAATAGTCCGAAGCATCCCGATATCCTCCGTCGCGCGCGGTGTAGGTGTCATCGAACTGTGTAATCGTTTTCATGGATCGCAGCGGTGAGAGATTCCATTGGCCTGGAAACAGCGCGGCTTTTCGTTGCATTCGCGCTTTGAGGCTCGAAAGGAAGTGCGCATGATAGAGCCAGTTCCGAGGTTCCTCTAGAGCGGCCACGCATTGCGTGGGATCAATATTAGGACTGACGGCCACCACCCCTGCAAGGGCTGCGTCCGAGCGTTGGAGCTCGCCCGCTGCCTTGAGGACGAGATTGCCTCCCATCGAGTAGCCCACGAGCCAAATACGGCTCAGGCCATCGCGTTCGCGTAATTCGTGGAGGATGGCGCGGTAGTCATTGCTGAGTCCGCTGTTATACAGAGTCGGCGTCAGGTGATCCGTACCCCCGCAGGTGCGTTGGTTCACCCGAATGACATTGAACCCCGCACAGAAGGCCTTTGCCGCTATCCCACGCATATAGTGAGAATCGGCCGAGCCTTCAAGGCCATGAACCAAGAGGGCGGTGGGTGCCGTTGTGGGGTCATCCTGCCAATGGCAAAGTCCGAGAAGTTGGGTGCCTGGTTGAGTCGTGAAACGACGTTCACTGGATGGCAGGCTTTCACTCCATCCCCGACGAGGCCAATAGCGAGGAATCAGCGTCATGAGATGTGGGTTTCGAAGCAGCAACGCAGGGTTAAACGCGTCGAGGAGAGTCATAGGCTGGGTATCATAGCCAAAATTCGCTCGGGCTGCCCAAATCAATTTCCGTTCCTTCTGAGTCATCGTGTGTTGCTCAAGACCCGGAAGCAAAAAGCCGATAACAGATGCTGGATCCTTGTTTCTCATAGGAGGCAGCTATGCTGACCGCAATCGGCGATGTGATGAGGCGAGTGTATGAGCGAGGCTGGATCACTACCAGAGACGGAAACATCAGCATGCGGAAACGGGATGGAAAATACCTGTATATCACACCGTCGGGATGGCGGAAAACCATTGTTCATCCCGAACATGTCGTGAGATTGGAGGTGGTGACTGACCCCACAACCGGCCAATTGGTGCCAAGCGTACGGGACGGGCAGCAGCCTTCCGGTGAACTGTGGATGCATTGGAATCTCCAACGAGATACGAAAAAGACTCGCACGGTTGTGCATGTTCATGCGACCCATATCGTGGCGGCGATGTATGCGGGAATTGATTTGCAGGCGATGAGTGCTGAATTTCCCGAGATTTCTCGGTATACGCGTGTTGGGCGAACGGTTGCTGCGTTGCCGGCCCTGTCCCGTGATCTCGCCGATGTGACAGCGGAATATTTAGGGTTGAAAACAGACGGGACCCTGGAATTCGACATCGTGGGGCAAACGAATCACGGCGTGTGCGCCGTGGCGACGGATCCATGGGCGGCCTACGAGCACATTGAGCGGCTCGATCATATTTGTGAAATCGTATTGAAAAGTGGAGTCGGCGCGCGACTAGCCCGTCGATAACGACTCAACGCGCAAGCGTGGCCGTAAACGCTGCAGAGAAAGCAGGGGGCTGCCGGTGATACCGCCAGCCCCCTTTCTATTTCTAGATTGGCTCCCCGGGCAGGACTCGAACCTGCGACCAGCCGGTTAACAGCCGGCTGCTCTACCAACTGAGCTACCGGGGAACAAAGAGATTCAAGATAATCGTCGGCATTCTAGCAAAACTAAAGAGAGAAGGGGGAGACTTTTTTAGATGCCGAAATCATCAGTCTCGTCTTCGTCTGATGAGGCGTCCGTATTTCCTTCCGCCAGCGCGGCAAAATGTTTTGCCCAGGTGAGGTAGAGATTCCCGCTATCCCGCATCGTATCGGCGGCTTTGATGAGTTTCTCGGCTAATTCAGGGTCTTTTCCTCCGGCGTGTATGGCTGCGGCTTGCCGCTCAATCGCCTTGGGATATTCATTCAGCAGGCCGGCGATATCACGAAGCAGTTCATCGAGCACATTGTCTTCACGTTCCATGGGATCCTCTCAGTGCTCAGTTCAAGAAAAGGCCCCATAGCGTGGAACGCTATGGGGCCTTGCGACAACGCGACTCGCTACCCTTGGTAGGCTTGCCCGAGGCCTGCGGACTCGCCCTTGTGGCTCATCAGCTGCCCAGTGGCGCTGACTGCCTGCATCTCAATCGCTTCGTGTTTGGCGGCGTTGCAGACAACGACACAAAGTTCGCATCCCTTACAACGATCAATTGTGACTTCCGCCACCATTTTGGTCGAGTTAAGGTCCAAGCAGTTGGCTTCCGGGCAATACATGATGCAGAGGCGGCAGCCCTTCTTGGCCACGCACTTCTCGTCGATCACTTGCGCTACGTTATACATGCGACGTGGTTCCTTCTCTCTCGTTAAGCTGCAACGGCAGGATTGCCAACCCGCAACTCGACCTTGTTCTTATCAGCCCATTCGCTTGCGATTTCGTAGGCTCGCTTGACTGTTGCCAGGTTCTTCGCCAATAGCATTTCTTTCTTGGCGAACTTCTTCTTGATCGCTTCGTCCAAGGAGGCGGTACCACCGGATGCCACGAACTTCTTGCCGAATCGTTCTTGCAAGGCGCCGTCGAGAGCTTCCATTGAGACGCATTTGGTAATACCTGCGACCGAACCGATCATCGACATATTCGTCGAGAGCTCGGTACCGGCGACTTCGATCGCGAGCTCGGTTCCCGCAATGTAGAACAAGGCCACGTTCAGGTCCTTGAGGCGATTGATATCTTCTTCTGACAAGAGAGGCTGGGCCGAGTTGATGATGACAACCCCCCCCTCTTTGACACCGGAGTAGAAGGGCATGGTGTAGCTCTTGCCCATCGTAATAACTTGAGGATGAAATACTTCGATCACATCGGGAAATACCAACTCACCCCGGTCATAGATCCGCTCAATCCCGATCCGACAGTAACTTTCTGCGGGAGCCATTCGTTTTTCAGCGCCAAAAAATGGATTCGAAATGGAAAACTTTCCGTCTCGGTTGGCGGCCATGGCCATTACGTGGGCTGCCGTCACGGCGCCTTGCCCACCCAACCCGGACATGCGAATATTGAGTCTCTTCTTGATCATGAGCGACCTCCGATTCCTTAAGCTTTTCCCGCTAACTGTTTTGCGGCGGCTTTGCGTTCCTTGTCCTTAGCAGCTAGTTCAGCCAGGAACTGCTTCGCCGGTTCGCTGACATACTCTTTATAAGCAAATCGCTCAGTTGGCTTTTCAGAGTCACGCATTTCCTGGAGGCCTTCCATGCTGTTCTTGCCGATTTCAAGGATGCACGGCGTGTACAGCTGGATATACGTAGGTCCAATTTCACGTGCAATGAGGACGGAATTCCGAATCACCTTTTCCACAAGTGACGGCTTGCTCACTGTGCAGTTAACGACGTAGTGACAGCCGGACTCTCGGGCAATTTCAGGCAAACGGACTTTGTCGAACAGTTTTCCAACCGGGGCCATTTTGGCAACGAAGCCTTTTTGCATCAGGCCGCTCTCCTGGCCACCGGTATTGGCGTACAGTTCATTGTCGAAACAGATGGTCGTGAACTTTTCCTGGCGGAACCAGGCTTGCAGGGTCATGTCCAGGCCGATATCGACCGTCGCACCATCGCCTGCCAAGACGACTACGTCTTTCACGCGGTCAGGGAATCTCACGCTCAGGGCTCGCTTCAGCCCGGATGCAATGGCGTTTTGATTGCCAAAGAGGGAGTGAATGTTGTGCACAGCCACCATGGGAAACACGAGGCTGGTGCAGCCTGTGGAACCGACCATCACCGTATCCTCAGGGTTTGGGAGTGAGGCCAGGATATAGCGAAAGGCCATGGATTCAGGGCAACCGGCGCACAAGGAGTGCTGCTCAATCAGTTCTTTAGAGGTTCCAATATCTTTCCAGCCACGGTCCTCTTTCCCATAGGTCGCGCTTTGAACGAGGTCCTGATAGTCCGACGGCATGATGTCATATAGGTCCGGCGAAATTTTGATTCGCTCTTTGCTCATGTATGCCTCCTCAAGGCTTGTCTATCACGTAATGATGGCTCAATGGACGGTGTCACAACTCAGCTACTATCAGCTACCTCTTCCAGCGAGTGACTCGGAGCGCAAGCCTAGAGCCGCTTTGATCTCTGAGGCAATAATTTCTGGCGGCATTGTCATTCCGCCACACACATGCGGGCCGGCATGAACACGCTCGCTGTTAGGGATGGTGGCTTTGATTTCTTTCGCCAACCAGCCCGTCACGTTAAACTCGGGCACAAAAATGTGTTTCGCATTCTTGGTGGCCTCGCGAATTTCCTCTCCGGGCCAAGGACGGAGTGACTTTACCTTCACCAGTCCGCAACGCACGCCTTCGTCTTCGAGCAGGCGAATAGCTTCTCGCCCCTGCGAGACCGCAGTGCCTGACGCAACAATCACGACCTCAGCATCGGTGTTTTCCGTATCGATCAGGCCATTGATCCACTTGATGGTGTGTTTGCGCGAGCGTTCAACCGCCGCCCAAATTTCTTGTTGCCATGAAGCGTGGGTGGCATAACTGATGTAGTTGCTCTTCATAATGAACGGGTCACGCATCATTCTGACCGGCGGACACTCCATGTCCATGCAAGGCACGGGTGAGCGGTAGGGATCGTAAGGTGGTAGGCACATATCTGCTGGAGTGAGGTTCACGACGTCTTTCGTATGGGTCACGAAGAAGCCGTCGCAGCATAGCGCCAGAGGTAAATGCACTTCCGGCTCTTCCGATACCATGAAGCCTTTGAGGATCCAATCGAAAAAGTCCTGTGCCGTTTCTGCATGCCAAACCAGCATGCCTGTATTTAACAGGTAGGAAATCTCAATGGTATCCGGCTGAATCGACAACGGGGAGTTGATGCCGCGACACGTGACGATCATTTGAATCGGCAGACGCGCACCTGCCCACATAGGAAAGTTCTCCATCGCGCGCATTGTGCCGGGTCCTGCGGTCGTAGTGAACACCCGTGCGCCACCAAAGGCAGCGCCGGCGCATTGGGACATAACGGCAAACTCGCTCTCTCCTCGGAAATAGTCGCCGATATAGCCTTCAGCAAATAATTCGCCGATGAGGGCAGCAGCTTCGCTTTGAGGGGTGATGGGATAGGCAATCATCACGTCGCAGCTTGCACGCCGCAAGGCTTCTTTAATAACCTCGCTGCCGGTATAAAAGGACGGGTTGCGAGGGGCCTCGTGCATCATCTCCCACGCATCTGTATACGTCTGGCCCTTTTTATTCTGTGTCCCGATGTGGGATTTTATTTCCGCCATGGACTCGGCCTCCTTTTAATCGTTAGAAGTGCTTGAAGCCACTTAGTTTGACGCGCTGGTCTTTGCTGTGGTCAGCCGCGGTTTGACCGTGCCCTTGAGTTTACGGATCCATTCGCCGAGCTTGAGTATTTTCTCCACAGAGGCATCTCTAAAGGAGAGCATGGCATCTTCATGTCCTGCCTGGGCGCACATCGCGACGGTATAGCAGGACGTTCCGCCCCGGATGATCTTAAGCGACAGATTCGCCTGGTGGCAGTGCACCCCGATGAACATGCAGCAGTCAATCTTGTTATGCCAGATGGTCAGGTTCGGGTGGTTGGGATTGATTTCCACTTCGGGATTGATCTTCGGATACTTGGGACGATAGTCCGGCATAGGAATCAGCATCGGTTTCTGCCCGGGCTGAACGCACTCCTTCAAAATTTCGTACAGCTTTCTGACGGCAGCGGCCTTCTTAGCGGCCTTTTCGTTCCAGGCCCACAAGACTAAGGGGCCCGGGAAAATGGTCGGTACCTGTGCCATCAGGAACTGGCGTGCCGCTTCTTCGTAGGCTTTTTCTTCAGGAACGATCACGCCGTTGATATGTGCCTCGCCTGGATTGGGGAGATAGATCCCCATGGAGGCTGCTGCCGGTGGCAGGAAGTGCTCTGGGCCTGGTAACACGCGATACTGAGTCATTCGAACCTGCTCTCTTTTGGGGGTTAACAACTTGGAGAAGGGACACCCTCGGTTAAAGCGTGGGGTCAAGTCACTCTATGCTTTCTCGATGTTTCTCTGCAACACGGCAGAAGGCCCACTTTGGGGAAATTTAGGGCCAGCGCTGGAGAAGGCCGTTAGGTCTTTTGAACTAGAGTGATTCGGCTTTCACAAACGGCGCTAAGTGCGCATTATAGGTGGCGATCTTTCGGGTTGTCAATCTGAGGAATATGCGGGACGCTACCCAGTGTAAGTGGGACGTAGGTGCTTACTCTTGCTGCGAGTAACTCACCTCGGGTCCCTGAAGAACGTTGATTACGTGTGCGATTGTGAAGCGGGAAGTACCTGTTGGAAGGGATGGACTTCCACGCGTTCGAAAATTCCGTGCACTGTGTAGGGGTCTTCTTGGGCGATCCGCTTGGCTTCTTCGAGAGAATCTGCCTCTATGATGATCAGGCTCCCTGCCTGATCAGTGAACGGGCCGGCTAAGAGCACTCGCCCTGCGCGGTTCAATGGCTCCAGTCCGGTCAGATGAGCGGTGCGATGAATTTTGCGTTTTGCTTGGCCGTCGGGCCCATCAAAGCCAAGGATGACGAATGTCATGGAGGGCACAGTCCTTTGCTAGCTAGAGGTTTCGTCAAGCGGGTGGCGATCTTTATATCCACAGGAAGTCTCGTGCCACCATCGAATTTCATCCTCACCGAACTTCCAGCACAGATAGACCACACGACCTTCGAGCTTATATGGAAAGTCACATAGCCCGAGATCGACGTCTTTGATGACCACGCCGAGTTCGTGAATCGCCTGAAGGCTTCCGCTGATCTCGTGGAGGGCTCGGATATAGAGCGCTCCAACGGGGCTTCCGCCGCCTGACGCGGCCTGCGCGCTGGCTTTGCTCACCTCCTCCTTCGTGCTCGCGATAACGGTTTTCGCCCGGCGTACCGAGGCAAATCGCTGATTGAGTTGAGGGAGGAGTTCGTTGGCTTCGGCCAACGTAAATATGCGATCCGGTGTGTCGTTGTCTGATTTGGCCATGAAAATTTCCCCGCGCGATCTTTAACATATCACTCCACGGCCTGCAACCGAGATGCCCGTCCACACTTGGGGTTTACTTATTAAGGAGACTGGTATGTAACGGTCGGAGCGTTGTGGGGCTAGTAAGAAGGTGTGTTGTGGTTCGAAGGACGACGGATCAGACGTTAATCTATTGACAATGTTCGGGGTCGGCGCTAAAATTAGCTCAACTTCGCGATTTGTAGAAATTGCTTTACCTTCTGTGCATCAGCTTCCGAGACCCATCTCAAGCATAAATTCCCAAGGGCAGTGCAGCGGCAGTTGTGCAATAGTGGGTTGTTTTCATTTCCGCAAAATCTAAATCGACAACACCTTCATCGAACCATCCTGCCGTAGACAACCAGCAGGTCGACATCTAGACAATCACTTCCGTGAATTCGTTCATGACCACTAAATCGTTTTTCTCATTTTGGGGAGCTGTCGGGTTGAGAGCCCGATAGGGAAGAGGTATGACACAGGTTAAAGGGGAAGTTATGCATCTCGCGGAACTCAAGCAGAAGTCGATTGCCGACCTGAATGAGGTGGCGCGGGATCTGAAGATTGAGGGGGCGGCAAACTTGCGCAAGCAGGAGCTCATTTTTGCCATTCTCCAAGCACAGACTGAGAAAAACGGTGTTGTGTTTGGCGAAGGAGTGCTGGAGACCTTGCCGGATGGTTTTGGGTTTCTGCGCGCACCTGACTCGAACTATCTCCCTGGGCCTGACGATATCTATATCTCCCCCTCACAGATTCGCCGATTCAACCTCCGGACGGGCGATATTGTGTCGGGGCAAATACGTCCGCCCAAGGAGAGCGAGCGTTATTTCGCTTTGCTCAAGGTGGAGAAGGTTAACTATGAGGATCCTGAAGTCGCGCGTGACAAGATCCTGTTCGATAACCTGACCCCCCTCTATCCTGAAGAGCGCCTCAATCTCGAATTTGACCGGGAAGAGTACTGCACGCGTGTCATGGATCTCACGACGCCGATCGGCAAAGGGCAGCGCGGCCTGATCGTCGCCGCGCCGCGAACCGGAAAAACCATGCTGCTGCAGGCGATCGCCCGCGCGATTTTGAAAAATCACAAGGAAGTCACGCTTATTGTCCTGTTAATTGATGAGCGACCTGAAGAAGTCACAGACTGGCAGCGGCAAGTGAAAGCCGAAGTCATCAGTTCTACATTCGACGAACCGGCACAGCGCCATGCTCAGGTTGCGGAAATGGTGCTGGAAAAGGCGAAGCGGCTGGTGGAGCACAAGAAGGATGTGGTGATCCTCCTCGATAGCATCACTCGGTTGGCCAGGGCATACAATACGATTGCCCCTCCCAGCGGAAAGGTTCTCTCCGGCGGATTGGATTCCAACGCTTTGCAGCGTCCGAAACGATTCTTCGGCGCTGCCAGAAACATTGAAAACGGCGGGAGCTTGACGATCATGGCGACCGCGCTGATCGATACCGGCAGCCGCATGGACGATGTGATCTTCGAAGAATTCAAGGGAACTGGTAACATGGAAGTACACTTGGATCGTCGCCTGGCCGACAAGCGTTTGTTCCCGGCGATCGATATCAGTCAGTCCGGGACCCGCAAGGAAGAGTTGCTGGTCGACCGCGATCGCTTGAACAAGATGTGGATCCTGCGGAAGGTGTTGAGCCCGTTGGGGACGATGGAAGCTATGGAGTTCTTAATGGACAAGATCGGCGGCACCAAAACCAATCAGGAATTTTTGCAATCCATGAATCGTTAGGTGTCGCGCTTGCCAGTGTGGGGCACTCCAGTGTAAAGTCGTGCACCCTGGCGAGCAGGACCGGGCGAGTCAACGAATCAAGGGCAGTAGAGGAGCTCGTATGCAAAAGGGAATTCATCCAGTCTACCGTGAAGCGACTGTGCATTGTGCCTGCGGGAACACGTTCAAGACGCGATCCACCATCGGAAACATCAAGGTCGACATTTGTGCCGGGTGTCATCCCTTCTTTACGGGAACTCAGAAAATCGTCGATACCGAAGGGCGTGTCGAACGGTTCAAGAAGAAGTACGCCAAGAAAGATAAGTAGGCCTCAGTCAGGACATCATGGAGACCCTGCTTCCTTTTGGGGCAGGGTCTCTTGTTTTTTGGGGTAAAGCGGGCTACGGCCGGAATGGGCGGGACATGGAAGACGGGCTGATCAAGAAGTGGGAAGGCATGGCTGCGCGCTTCCAAGAGTTGACCAATCAGCTCATGGATCCGTCTGTCCTTAATCAGCCGGGGATGATCCACAAGCTGAACAAGGAGCGGACAGAGTTGGAAGAGCCGGCGCTTCAATTTGTCGCCTACTGCGAGGCGAAGAAGCAGCTGGACGAAGTATCTGCCATGCTCCAGGACGCCTCGACAGGGGCGGACATGAAGCAGCTGTTTGCGGAAGAAAGTGACCATCTCCAGCAGCAGGTGCTGGATCTCGAGCATCGCGCTAAAGACTTTCTCACTCCGAAGGATCCGCGCGACGAGAAGAATATGTTTCTCGAAATTCGAGCTGGAACGGGTGGGGATGAGGCAGCCCTGTTTGCCGGAGATCTGTTCCGGATGTATCTCAAATATGCCGAGCGCAATCGGCTCAAGTTAGAAGTCGTCGATGCGTCTGAGACCGGAATTGGTGGTTATCGAGAGGTGATCGCTCTACTCGAAGGGAAGGGCGCGTACGGGCGTCTCCGGTACGAAAGCGGAGTGCACCGTGTGCAGCGGGTACCGACCACGGAAGCCAGTGGAAGAATTCATACCTCGACGGTGACGGTTGCGGTCATGCCGGAGGTGGATGAAGTCGAGGTGCATATCGATCCGAAGGATTTGCGTATCGACACGTTTTGTTCGTCAGGTGCGGGCGGGCAGAGTGTCAATACGACCTATTCGGCGGTCCGCATTACGCACATTCCAACCGGTGTGGTTGTCAGCTGCCAGGATGAGCGGTCGCAGCTCAAGAATCGAACCAAAGCCATGCGGAATTTGCGGGCGCGCATTGTCGAAGCTGAGCGTGAAAAACAGGATGCGGAAATCGCACAAAACCGGAAATCGCAGGTGGGAACGGGTGATCGAAGCGAAAAGATCCGCACCTACAACTTCCCTCAGAACCGTGTGACCGATCATCGCATCGGCCTGACGGTCCACAAGCTCGATCAAGTCTTGGCGGGTGATCTGGAAGAGATTGTTCAGGCGCTACGCGCGCACTATGAACATGTAGCCTCCTTGGAAGTGAAATGAGTACGGAGCAGCTCGGCATTGCCGCCACTTCCGCAGTTACCATCCGTTCCATGCTGGCTGAGGCTGAACGGAGTCTGCATGCGGCCGGTATCGAGCAGCCGGCATTGGAGGCTGCCTGGCTGTTGGAGCATGTGCTGCATCTCTCGCCGCTCATGCAGCGGGTGAAGGCCGAGCGTCCGGTGCCGGCGCTGGACTATGCGAGGGTGCTAGCGCTCGTCGCACGGCGGGCCAACCGTGAGCCGCTGCAGTATCTGCTGGGTACGCAGGAGTTTTGCGGGCGGGAATTCCGTGTCACATCCGCTGTCCTTATTCCACGGCCGGAGAGTGTCTTATTGGTTCGAGAGGCGATCCGTCGGTGCGGGCAGAATCCCGCCGCGATAGTGGTGGATGTGGGAACCGGGTCCGGTTGCCTGGCTGTGTCTGTGGCATCGGCCCTGCCTGACGCGCGAGTGCTGGCGATCGATGCCTCGGCTGATGCATTGGCTGTGGCGCAGGCCAATATGGAACAACACGGACTCGATGCACGAATTGAATGTATGCAGGGGGATCTCCTTGCGCCGTTGGCCGAGTGTGGGTTCGTGAGTCAAATTGACGTCATTGTGTCGAATCCTCCCTATATCCCCGACCTCGATCTGGTGACGCTCCAACCGGAAGTGCGATGTTTCGAGCCGCATTTGGCGTTAGCCGGCGGGCCCGATGGAATGGATGTGCATCGTCGGCTTCTGCAGCAAGCTCCCGTCTATTTGAAGTCGGATGGTGTGCTGCTGCTGGAAGTGGGCCTTGGTCAGGCGGCGGCGGTCTGCCGCGAGGCCGAGGAAAGCGGATGGTTTCGCACCTACGATGTTCTGCGGGACGAAGGTGGCATTGACCGCGTGGTCTGTTTCGAGAAAAAAGAAGAGGGGAGGAATCCTCAGAGCGGTCAACCAAGCATCCAAACGGCAACGAGCAGATCGTCTTCTTAATTCTCATGGACCAAATCATTATCCAGGGTGGCAGGCCGTTACGAGGGGAAGTGCGCACCAGCGGGGCGAAAAACGCCGCGCTGCCGATTCTCGCGTCGACCATTCTTGGCGGCGGCGAGTGTGTGCTTTCGAATATGCCTCGGGTCGTCGATGTACTCACGATGGGGAAGTTGCTCGGCATGCTGGGCATCTCCGTCGCGCAGGAGGTGAATCATACGGTTGTGCAGGCGCAGGCGATTGCTTCCACGGAAGCGCCGTACGATCTTGTTCGAACCATGCGGGCCTCCGTCTTAGTGCTGGGACCCCTGGTGGCCAGGCTAGGTGAGGCGAAGGTGTCGCTTCCAGGCGGTTGTGCGATCGGGTCTCGCCCGGTCAACTTCCACCTCGCGGGCTTGGAAAAAATGGGCGCGACCGTCGAAATCGAGCACGGCTATATCAAGGCGACCGCACGTCGTTTGAGAGGAGCTCGTATTTACTTCGATACGCCCAGCGTGACCGGTACTGAGAACCTCATGATGGCAGCCGTCCTGGCCGAGGGAACTACGGTGCTCGAAAATGCGGCGAAAGAACCTGAAATCACCGATCTGGCAGCCTTTCTCATCAAACGCGGCGCGCGCATCACCGGGGCGGGCACGGACATGATTACGATTGAGGGTGTGACGGAGTTACATGGCGCGGATCATGCCGTGATTCCCGACCGAATTGAGGCGGGCACGTATCTTATCGCCGGCGCCATTACCGGCGGTGAGGTGGTGATTGATTGCTGTCGCCCGGAGCACATGGAGCCGTTGTTGATGAAACTGCGGGAGAGCGGCGTGGAGTTGATCGAGGAAAAGGAACGGATTCGCCTCAAGGTCACCGGGCGCTTGAAGGGGACGAATGTCCGGACCAGTCCGCACCCTGGTTTTCCCACGGATATGCAGGCGCAGTTTGTTGCGCTCATGACGGTAGCCGAAGGGACCAGCGTCGTCACGGAAACGATTTTCGAGAGCCGGTTCATGCATGTGGAGGAGTTGCGCCGTATGGGAGCGGATATTCGAGTCGAAGGAAACCGGGTGGTCATTACGGGCAAAGAACGGTTAACAGGTGCTCCGGTCATGGCCTCGGATCTTCGCGCCAGCGCCGGACTGATCGTGGCCGGGCTCGCCGCCGAGGGGACGACGGAAGTCTCGCGGGTCTATCACCTCGATCGAGGCTACGAGCGTCTCGAAGAGAAGTTCAGAGCGTTGGGCGCCAGTGTAGAGCGGAGAAAGGGGAAGTGACCGTGGGGGCGACGAAATCGCACAGCAAGAAGTCGCGGGGGCTGACCATTGCACTGTCCAAGGGCAAGTTGTTGGGACCGGTGCTGCACCTGCTGAAGCAAGCCGGCTATTATAGTCCCGGCCTGTCGACGGAGAGCCGTAAGTTGGTGTTTGCCTGTTCGTCCAACGATGCCACCTTCTTGATCGTCAGGCCAACCGATGTGCCCACCTATGTTGAGCACGGAGCGGCGGATGTCGGGGTGGTGGGCAAAGATGTGTTACTGGAGCAGGGCAGCGACGTCTATGAGCCGTTGGATTTGAAGGTCGGAGCGTGTAGAATCTCGGTCGCCGCGCTGCAGGGGCAGCCTTCGCCGGACCGGTGGTCGTCGAAGATTCGGGTTGCGACGAAGTACCCCAACGTAACCGAGCGGTATTTCAATCAGCGTGGGGTGCCGGTCGAAATTGTGAAATTGTACGGGTCTATAGAGCTCGCGCCGATCGTCGGATTAGCCGATCGAATCGTCGATTTGGTTGAAACAGGCAGCACGCTCAAGGCGCATGACCTGGCAGAGGTTGAGGTGATCACGCACTCGACCGCCAGGCTGATTGTGAATCGAGCCAGCCTCAAATTGAAACATGAACCTCTCACGGTGTTGATCGAGCGGTTGCGCGCCGCGGTGGCGGTGGAAGATAGCAACGGGGCAGCATCGCGCGCCTAAGTGTAAGTATATGAGTTCGTGGCGGGTGTCGAAGCGGCGAGACAGATGATATGACCATTCTGGCAAGTACCGATCGGGCGTATGACAAGGCGTTGCGAAAAATCGTGACCCGCGCGCGCACTCAAGGCGCAGGTGTGGAGAAGAGCGTGCGCACGATTCTGAAGGCCGTGGAGCGGGGCGGAGATCGTGCAGTCCTCCGGTACACGAAGAAGTTCGATCGGCTGTCCTTGAAGCTCGATCACATGCGTGTAACCCCCGAAGAGATCAAGGAGGCCTACTACCACATTCGCAAGGATGAGGGAGACTCTTTGCGCTATGCCGCGGAACGTGTACGGCAATTCCATGAGCGTCAGCGCACCAAAACCTGGATGTATCAGGAACAAAACGCCACGCTCGGTCAAATGGTCACGCCCCTGGACGCTGTCGGTGTGTACGTGCCGGGCGGCAAGGCCGTCTATCCCTCATCGGTGCTGATGTGCGCGATTCCCGCAAAAGTCGCCGGTGTTCGGCGTATCGTCATGTGTACCCCGACCCCAAAAGGGGAGATCAATCCCTATCTGTTGGTGGCCGCGGATATCGCTGGTGTCGATGAAATCTACCGTGTGGGCGGTGTGCAGGCAGTCGGCGCGATGGCGTTCGGGACGAAGACCATCGCCAAGGTCGATAAAATTGTGGGTCCCGGAAATATTTTCGTCGCCACGGCCAAGCGACTACTTTATGGCACCGTCGGTATCGATATGGTGGCCGGTCCCAGTGAGTTGCTCGTGGTGGCGGATGATGACGCCAAGCCGGCACATGTGGCGGCGGATCTGCTCTGCGAGGCGGAGCATGACGAAGATGCGCAGGTCTATCTCGTGACGACCTCCGCGTCGTTGGCCAAAGAAGTGGTGCGCCTGATTCAGGTGCAGTTGAAAGGCTTGCAACGAGAGAAAATTGCGGCGAAGTCGATTGCCCGGCATTTTGTGGCATTCGTGGTTCCTACCATGGATGAAGCCATTGAGGTGGCGAATGCGATTGCGCCCGAGCACTTGACCCTCTCGGTTGATCGGCCGTTCGATTATTTGGAGCAGGTGCGGCACGCCGGGGCCCTGTTCCTGGGCCGCTACACGCCACCTGCGGTCGCGGATTACGTCGCCGGTCCGAACCACGTGTTGCCGACCGGGGCGACGGCCCGCTTCTTTTCGCCGTTGTCGGTCAGCGATTACGTGAAGGTGAGCAACATCGTGCATTACACCAAGGAAGAGTTGACGAAAGCCAAGGATCATATCGTCCGACTGGCGCATATCGAGGGCTTCGATGCGCATGCCAAATCAGCCCAAAGCAGGTTCGCATGAAAAAGAACGGCGCTCCCAGGCAGGCCTCGCTTCACCGTGCCACGAAGGAAACGGATATCCGCGTTGACTGGAGTCTGGACGGCACCGGGCAGGGGACTGTCGACACCTCCATCCGGTTCTTCGACCACATGCTCGATCTTCTCGCCAAGCATGGTTTCTTCGACCTGACGGTTCAGGCCAAGGGCGATATCGAAATCGACGAACACCACACCGTAGAGGATGTCGGGATTGTCATGGGGAAGGTCCTGCACCAGGCGTTGGGTGAAAAGGCGGGGATCAAGCGATTCGGATTCGCCTCGGTCCCATTGGATGAAACCCTCGCGCAGGTGACGGTTGATCTGAGTGGGCGTCCCTATCTCGTGTACAACGTCAATTTGCCGGATCGAAAGATTAAGACCTTCGATCTCGGCCTGTTCGAGGATTTTTTTCAGGCCTTTGTGACCCACGGTGGGCTGAATTTGCATGTGAATCTCCAATACGGACGCAATCCGCACCACATCATGGAAGCTATCTTCAAGGCGTTGGCCCGAGCGTTGGATCAAGCCACCACGTTGGAAGAGCGCTTGTCAGGGACAGTCCTCTCCACGAAGGGAAGCCTCTAAGTGAAACCGGTGGCGCGATAGGAGGCAGTGTCTGCCGTCCTGTCTGTCGTCCATCAAGTCCCCACGGGCCGTCTCCGAACGCAATATATGATTGCCATCATCGATTACGGCATGGGTAATTTGCGGAGTGTCTCCAAGGCCTTTGAGGCGATGGGGCATCAAGCGGTGGTCACGCGCGAGGCTCGTGTCATTGCTGATGCCAGTCACGTGGTGTTGCCCGGTGTGGGGGCCTTCGGGGATTGCATGGCGAATCTGGAACGGTACGAATTAATCGCGCCGATTCACGCCGCCGTTCAATCCGGAAAACCTTTTCTAGGTATCTGCCTGGGGCTGCAATTGCTGTTCACGGAGAGTGAAGAGTTCGGGGTGCACGCAGGTCTCGGCATCATTCCTGGTCGGGTGAAGAAATTTGTGCTGGAACCTCCGCTGAAGGTGCCACATATGGGGTGGAACGAGATTCAAATCGTGCAATCCGCCCCTCCGTTTGCAGGCCTCGCGACCGGCAGTTATTGTTATTTTGTGCATTCCTACTACGTTGAGCCGGTTGAGTCTTCGGTGATCGCCACCGTGACCGAGTACGGGCGGTCCTTTGCGTCCGCCGTGTGGAAAGACAATGTCGTCGCCTGCCAGTTTCATCCTGAAAAAAGCCAAGCTGTCGGACTTCAAGTGATCAAGAACTTCGGGGCCTGGACGTGAGAGACCGGTCTGTGCGGGCTCTATTGATTCCGATGACGTTGCTGCTTCTGGCGGGCTGCAGCGGGACGAAGGTCACGTCCAAAGCTTCATCGCAGGTGGGAAAGTATCCGGTCCGCACAATCGCCCTCATTCCGTTTGAAACTATGGCGACTCCCCAAGCGATCGAGGCGTCTGGGCCCGCGTTTCCCGTCCCGTCCGGCGCAAGACGGTCCGACATGGCTGTCGGGGTCCCTCCGACGACCGATCAAGCCGTGCGCCAGACTCATCGCGTACCGGCCTCCGCAGGTGAGAAAGTCACCGATCTGATGTGGGCAAAACTCAAGGCCCGATCCGGGTTACAACTACTCTCCCCTAACGAATCGGCAAGGGTTGCTCGGGAAGTTTCCGGGGGGACTGCGACGGAAACGATGCCGGCCCACAAGATTGCTCAACGACTCGGAGCCGATGCGGCACTCAGCGGCAAGGTGCTTGTCTATCAGGAACGAGTCGGCAGTCGGCTTGGCGCGGACCCACCGGCCGCCGTGGGATTCGAGGTGAAGCTGGTAGCGCCCGACGGCATAGTCCTGTGGGAGGGCAACTACTATGAAAAGCAGCGGCCGATGACGGAAGACTTTTTAGGCTTTGTCCAGCGCTATGGCGTGTTTGTCACTGCCGAGGAGTTGGCCGCCTATGGAGCGGAGGAATTGGCAGATGCGTTTCCATATGGCGGCGCAGCAGGCGGGGGAAAATGAACGTGTTGCGACAGGTGGTGTCATGCGTGTAATTCCGGCGATTGATCTCAAAGACGGCCGCTGTGTCCGATTGCGGCAGGGCGACATGGCCGCTGAAACGGTGTACTCAGAGGACGTGCCTTCGGTGGCCGGCCGCTGGCAGCAGCAAGGCGCCGATCTTATTCATGTCGTCGATCTGAACGGAGCCGTCGATGGGGAGCCGAAGAATCTTCCCCAGATCGAAGCGGTCATGAAGACAGTCAGCGTGAAGGTGCAGGTGGGAGGTGGAATCCGGACCATTGAGACCGTGCGGCGATATCTCCATGCGGGTGTGGCGCGCGTGGTGCTCGGCACGGCTGCCCTTATGGATCGAACGTTTCTGGCGCAGGCCTGTCAGGAGTTCCCTCGGCGTATTTTGTTGGGACTCGACGCGCGAGACGGGAAGGTCGCGGTGAAGGGCTGGACGGCGGTGTCCGAAACGAAGGCCATCGATCTCCTCAAAGAACTTGCCGGCCTTGAACTGGGGGCCGTCATTTACACCGATATCGCCCGGGATGGAATGCTCAATGGGCCGAACCTGACGGCGTTGCGAGAAGTCGTTGATTGTTCGTCGTTTCCCGTCATCGCGTCCGGTGGCATCACGCGTGTGGAAGATCTGCAGGCGGTGCATGCGCTTGGTCCTCGCGTGGAGGGGGCCATCGTCGGCAAGGCCCTCTACGACGGGAAATTGGATTATGCGGCAGCGGTTGCAGCCATCGGAAAACGTTGAGGATCTTGCATGCGGCTGGACGAAAATAAAACCGGCTCGCTTCACGAGTCACGCTTGACGAACCTCTATGCTGACTAAGCGCATCATTCCCTGTTTGGATGTGAAGGATGGTCGAGTCGTCAAAGGCGTGAGCTTCGTGAATTTGCGGGATGCCGGTGATCCGGTCGAGGTGGCTGCCATCTATGATCGCGAAGGCGCGGACGAATTGTGTTTCCTGGATATCACCGCCTCACACGAAAACCGCAAGACCATCATCGATGTAGTGGAGCAAACCGCCGCTCGTGTGTTTATGCCGCTCACGGTCGGAGGCGGGGTGCGTACGCTGGATGACATTCGGACTTTGCTCAATGCCGGGGCCGACAAAGTCAGCATCAACACCACGGCGGTGCAGCAGCCGGAATTTGTTCGCGAGGCTGCCCAGCGATTCGGTACGCAGTGCATCGTGGTGGCGATCGACGCCAAACAGTCCGGTCAGGCGGGTCGCTGGGAAGTGTTCACCCACGGTGGACGAAAACCAACCGGCCTGGACGCCGTCGAGTGGGCGCAACGGATGGAAGGGTATGGGGCCGGAGAGATCCTCTTGACCAGCATGGATCAGGATGGTCGCCAGAACGGGTATGATCTGGCGTTGACTGCGGCGGTTTCGGAACGTCTCTCGATTCCAGTGATTGCCTCGGGCGGGGTGGGGACCCTGGAGCACCTCTACGACGGGTTGGTGAAGGGGAAAGCGGACGCCGTCCTGGCCGCCTCGATCTTTCACTATCGAACTCATACCATTCAGCAAGCCAAGGCATATCTGCGAGATCGCGGGGTTCCGGTGCGACTGGGACCAGCCTAGATGGAGCAGAATGTGATGTCGAAAGAGAGTCGGACCATGACGTTTGATGGACAAGGGTTGATTCCCGCCGTGATTCAAGATTGGCTGGATGGCACCGTGTTGATGGTCGGGTACATGAATCAGGAGGCCATTGCCAAGACGCTTCAGACGAGATCCGTTCACTTTTGGAGCCGGTCTCGCCGGAAGTTGTGGGAAAAGGGCGAGACGTCCGGGCATTTCCTCAAGGTGAAGGATCTCTTTGTCGATTGTGATCGTGACACGATTCTCGTGAAGGCCGAACCTGTCGGGCCGACCTGCCATACCGGTGAGCGTGCCTGCTTTTTCGCCCGGATGACGGAAGAGGGGCAGGCCAGTGAGGAGAAGACCCAGGATGCCGGTGGGGGGATCTTGGATCGGGTGTATCAGACCATTCTGACGCGTAAGGCCAGTCCGCAGCCCGACTCCTATGTGTCGAAATTATTGCAGGGCGGAGCCGATCGCATTCTAAAGAAGGTTGCTGAAGAGGCGGGGGAAGTGATTATTGCCGCAAAGAATCAAAAGCGGGAAGAGATCATCTACGAGACAGCCGATCTGCTCTTTCACACCTTGCTGGTGCTGGGGTACCACGATGTGACGCTGAACGAGGTGTACCGTGAACTCGGGACCCGCTTCGGAAAGTCCGGGATCCGGCCTTCGCCTGAGGGGGGATCGCGTGGATAACTGTATTTTTTGTCGCATTGTTGAAGGCGGTATTCCGGCCAAAATTGTGTACCAGGATGATCAGGTTCTGGCATTCGATGACATCAATGCCCAGGCTCCGGTCCATATCCTGGTGATTCCGAAACGCCATGTGGCCGCTGTGCAGGACTGTCGAGAGGGAGACCAGGCTCTCCTAGGGCATCTCCTGTTAACCTGCTCAAAAATTGCAGGCATGAAAAACCTGGCTGAATCCGGCTATCGGATTGTGACAAATACGGGCGCGGAGAGCGGGCAGACCGTGTTTCATCTCCATCTTCATGTGCTCGGCGGGAGGCACATGGCCTGGCCTCCGGGATAATCCGCTCCTCTCCTCGATTGACACTTATGCAGACCGTTTGTTAGGGTGAACGGTCAACTTTCAATCGCGCTTAATGCACTCCAGCCGGCTGCAGCCTGGTTGGATCCCTGCGGGCACAAGCGAGGACCGCCGTGGGCCAAGGCCTGATTTCGGACGACGTCATCAACCAAATCAGAGACCGAGTGGACATCGCGGAGATCGTGGGTCAACACGTGGCATTGACCCGAGCCGGCCAGAATCTTAAGGGGCTCTGTCCGTTCCATCAAGAAAAGTCTCCCTCCTTTACGGTCAGCTCTTCGCGACAGATTTTTCACTGCTTCGGCTGCGGCGCCGGCGGCAATGTGTATACGTTTTTGATGAAATTGACCGGGGCCGGCTTTCCTGAGATTGTTCGTGATCTGGGCCGCAAGGTAGGGGTGGATGTTCCGGAGTCGGCCGGTGGATATTCCAGCGAGGCGCGCACGCAGCTGGGTCGGCTGGAGCGGCTCAATGCTGCGGCCGGGGCCTATTATCAGCGCATGTTACTGGATAACACCGCCGGTGCTCCTGCCCGTGCTTATCTCGACGGGCGCGGCATTCAGCACAACACAATGGCGCAGTTTCAAATCGGCTATGCCCTGCCGGAGTGGGATGGATTGACCAAAGCTATGTTGAAAGAGGGCTTCGCCCCTGCGGATCTGGTTGCGGCGGGCCTGTCCATTCCGCGAGATCAGAGCGGACAACAGAAAGCCGCCGTGTCAGGCCACTACGATCGATTCCGCGCCCGGGTCATGTTTCCGATCATGGATCTGCGCAAGCGGGTCGTGGCGTTCGGCGGACGTATTCTCGGCGAGGGGATGCCCAAATATTTGAACTCCCCCGAGACGCCGCTCTTTAAGAAGGGGCAGACCTTGTTCGCCCTGGAAGCAGCTCGTGAGGCGGCGGGGCAGCAACACACATTGATCATTGTGGAAGGGTATTTCGATGCCGTGGCGTTGCACCAGGCCGGCATCCGCCATGTGGCCGCCACATTGGGCACAGCCCTGACCGCCGAACACATCACCGTGATCAGGCGCTTTGCCTCCAATGTTGTGCTGCTGTTCGATCCCGATCAGGCCGGGGTACGGGCTGCACTGCGGACGTTGGATTTATTCGTTAATAGCGGGTTGAGCGTCAAGGTTGTCTCGCTTCCGGAGGGAGATGATCCCGATACGTACGTGAGGAAATACGGCGCCGAAGGGTTTACGGCTTTACATGAAGCGGCCCCGAGTCTGCTGGATTTTGCCGTGGAGCATAGTCTGCGGACGGCTGAGTCCGGGACCGTGGAAGACCGGATCCGCGCTGTGGATGAGGTGTTACGGATTCTGCAGAAAAGCGCCCATCCCATCGAGCGAGAGGAACGGATTCGTTTAGTTGCGGAACGGTTGGGACTCAGCCAGCAACGATTGATTGATCGCTATCCGACGCTGGCATCCGAGGAGACACGCCGGCCTTCTTCCCGGCCCACGGCCCTGCCCGCTGCGGCGGCGTCGAAACCGAAGGGCAATCCGGAGGAGCGTGATCTGGCACATCTCTTGGTGCAGGGAAGTCTGTCGGCCGAGGATCTTCGGAAGTTGTCGCCGGACGCCTTTTCCGCACCGGCCTATCGCCGACTGATTGAATGCGCGATGCAGCATCTTGAGCAGGATGGGCGGGTGTCCGTCCGGGGCCTGCTGGATGCCTTGATCAATGACGAGAACTGTGGCTCATTAGTGTCTGAGTTGTCGATGCTGGAGCAGCATTATGATGATGTCCCGGCACATATTGCCGGATGTTTGGAAACGCTGGAGCGGAGAGGCCGTGAGCGGACCATGGGGGCCCTGATTCAGGAGTTGAAGGCCGCCGAACGGGAGCGGCGTGAAGCGGATGTGCACCGCCTGAACGGATTGATTAACGAGATGCGGATTCGGAAGGCCGGCGTGATGCCGGCTGCGCTGACGTCTGCGGTGAAGGAGTAGGTATGCCGAAACAAGAATTACTCGGCGAGGTGAAGAAGCTCATCAATCTCGGCAAAGAGAAGGGCTTTCTCACCTACGACGATCTCAACAGCACGTTGCCGGCCGATGTCGTGTCATCGGACCAGTTCAGCACGATCATGACGATGTTCGGGGAAATGGACATTGAGATTGTGGAGTCTGCTGAGACCGAACGCGCCCCGAAGGCCGCTGAAGGCGAAGAGGCCATCGAGGAAAGCGAAGAAGCCGAGGC
>JADYYH010000033.1 GCA_020853775.1 Nitrospira sp. | reverse complement strand
CTGCAATTCAGACGTACATCACCACTCACAACCAAAATCCTCGCGTGTTCACCTGGACGGCGTCCGCGGAGAGCATTGTGGCCAAGGTCGCCAAATGTAAAGAAGCGTTGGACGCACTACACTAGCGTGTTGACGATGAAGTGGACGGTGGTGTCCTCTCCGGCAATCCGCGTCCGGTGCTCGGCCCAATCGCTCTGCAGTTGCCGCCCCGGAGCCGTCTCAAACCGCACGGTCGCCCGGCGGACGCGCAGCGCTCGCTTCGGGCGAATGTCGGCCCGCAGGATCGAGAGTCGGCCCCGATACCCTTTGGCCTGTAGTTCCCGAACGATCACCACCGCGTTCCAGACGCCCTCAGCCAGCAGCTGGTCGATGTCGGCCCGATAGGGATCCAGCCGCCAGCCCCGTCGGCTGGGCCGCGGGGCTGGCGCCCCACCACGAGCGAGCGCCCGGCGGACTGTCCGGGGATGAACCCCCACCTCTTTGGCGATGTCGCAGCAATAGAGCCCCCGTTGTGCCAAGGCGTGAATCACCCTGTAGTCCTCCCTTCGCAGCATCCGTCCCTCCTCCGGTTGGATAATCGGTGAAGGGACATTCTGGTCGTTGTTGAGGGGACGTTCGAATTCGGTGATGTGAGGATGTATATCATCGGTGCTGACAACAGGACGTGCTCCACCAACACGCCCCTGGCGCCACGAGCTTCATCCACGCGAAAGCACACCGCCATCAGCCCCTCAGCGAAGACGAGCGCGCCCGGAACCGGACCAAGTCGAAAGTCCGTGCGAAAGTCGAGCATGTGTTCTTGGTGATCAAGCGGCTCTTTGGGTGGTCCAAGGTGCGGTACCGCGGGCTCGCGAAGAACACCCATTGGCTCTTCGTCACCTGCGGCTTGACGAATCTGTATCTGGCGCGACGGCGCCTCGTGGCAGGGACGTAGGGAAGCCGGGTGACAGTGGTCTATCAGACGTCGGGTGTCTCCACAAAGAGGCTGCCGGATGAGCGGAGGTCCACCAAAATCCCCTGGCGACCAGCTAAGAAACAGATTGCTCAGCGCAAATGCGAATTAATCAGACCTTCCTTAAGTTTGATTAGCAGGAGCTCCACAGCTTCTCCCTACAATCCTCCTTCCCATTCGCATCTATTTCATTGTCAAGTCGGTTGAGCCGGCCATCTGCAGGGAGTTGCAATTTCTTTCTACGTCATGGCGTAATTTGACGCTGTTGCATCATCACCTCTTTGCACGGGAACCAGTCCATGCCTGAATTGCCGGAAGCAGAAGTGGCTGCGCGTCAGCTGCGCGAGCGAGTTGTTGGAGCCATTGTGAGGGATTGTTGGGTAGGGCGAGAAGACATTGTGCGGGAAGGCTTGTCCGCGTTGCAGTGGTTCCGCGGGGCTGCAATTACAGGAGTCGAGCGAAGAGGCAAGAGTGTAATCATCGCTTTTCTCCGCGCAGAACAAACAAAATTTCTTGCGGCCGAATTGGGCATGACGGGATTGCTGTTGTTTCGAAAGGCACCGACTAAATACCCGCAACATACGCACTTTATCCTTCATCTCGAAGGAAGGAGTGAGTCTGAAATTCGGTATTGGAACCCGCGTCGGTTTGGACGGCTTTCGTTGTTAGATCAGCCTGGATTGGATCGATATACCTCTCGTCGATTTGGTCCCGATCCTCTAGTGCTGAATCCAGAAAAGTTTGTACAGTTGCTTTCATCCACGCGGAGGAGGCTGAAGCCTCTTTTGATGCATCAACAGGCTATTGCAGGGATTGGGAATATTTACGCCAATGAAATACTATTTCGTGCCCGACTTCATCCTGACCAGGTAGCCAATCAGGTGACGGAAAAGGCGGCGATGCGTCTGCATGAAATAATGGTAGGCGTCTTAAGAGAGGCAATAAATCTGGGTGGTTCCAGCGTGCGGGATTATTTTGCCCCCGATGGGACGGAGGGCCAGTATAAACGCCGGCATTTAGTCTATGCCAAGTCCGGCGAGCCCTGTCCGAACCTTTGTGGGGCCGCGATCAAGCGATCCGTGGGCGAACGGAGCTCATTTTACTGTCCTCGATGCCAACGGATTCGTCGACTTCGGATCAGGTAGCAGCTGAAGGGCCGCGACTGTTCTTCACAATATTTGTCGCGACAAGATAGACTTATCAATAATTTATGGTGATGAATCTTCAGCGCCCATTATGGTAGGACTTCTGAGCTCGTAGCGTAGGCCCTTTGGAGGATTGAGCTAATCGGCGGAATTCGGTACTCTGTCGCTCCGTTTCTCTGCCCTATCACACACCAAGGAGTCGTCAATCATGGCGAAAGTGCTGGAAGGTCCCGGGATGGGGCTGATGAAGAAGTGGGGAATCAATGTTCCCAATTACGTGGTCGTCACTTCAGTTGATGAGCTCACCAAGCTCGGGCAAGTCAATGAGTGGCTGAAGAAGTCGAAGCTTGTTGCCAAAGCGCATGAGGCCCTCGGCTCGCGTTTTAAGCTTGGATTGGTCAAGGTTGATTTGGATTTCAAGGCGGCGGAAGCCGCTACGAAGGAAATGATCGGCCGGCAAGTCGGTAGCATCACGGTGACACAGGTCATCGTCTCTGAAATGATCCCGCACAAGGAAGAATATTATTGTGCTGTGAAATCCACGCGCGAAGGTAGCGAAATCCTGGTTGCCAATTGTGGCGGCATTGAAGTTGAGTCAAATTGGGAACGTGTCAAGCGCTTATGCCTCGAGATTGGGCAATCTCCCTCCCCCGAATCCCTTGAAAAATTGAGCAAGGAAGCAGGCTTCTCGGGCGCGCTTGCTAAAAAAATGGCGGATTTCGCGGGGAAAATGTTTGCCTGCTTCGATAGCGAAGATGCGCAATACCTTGAAGTGAATCCGGTGGTTTTGCGAGCCGGGGATGATGAGCTGGTGGCCCTTGATGCGGTCACGCTTCTCGATGGTGACGCCAAGTTCAGGCATCCGGATTGGAACTTTGCTTTCGCCGCAGAATTCGGCCGGGCCTATTCCAAGCAAGAGCTTGAGGTCATGGCAGTCGATAGCAAGATCAAAGGTTCAGTTAAGTTCATCGAAATCCCCGGTGGCGATACAGCCATGTTGCCTGCCGGCGGGGGCGCCAGTGTGTATTACTCGGATGCTGTCGTCGCTCGTGGGGGAAAATTGGCGAATTATGCCGAGTATTCCGGTGATCCACCCGATTGGGCGGTCGAAGTTCTCACCGAAAAAGTCTGCTCCCTTCCTGGTATCAGAAACATCATCGTCGGTGGTGCCATCGCCAACTTTACCGATGTGAAAAAGACATTCGGCGGCATCATTAACGGTTTCCGGAAAGCAAAATCAGAAGGCAAGCTGAAGAATGTGAAGATTTGGGTGCGTCGTGGTGGTCCCCGTGAAAAAGAGGGTCTTGATGCCATGCGCGCGCTGAAAGACGAGGGCTTTGATATCAACGTCTTCGACCGCAATACACCGCTTACCGACATTGTCGACAAGGCACTTCAGGCAAAGTAGCCTGCCGCCTATGACCAACTGAATATAAGGGGAGATCCCGAGATGAGTATTCTGGCAAACAAAGACACCCGTGTGGTAATCCAGGGTGGTCAAGCCGGTGTCAACGCGGCCCGCCGCATGGCCGAGTTCTGTTATCTCATCAAGCGTCCGCTGAACGTCGAGGCATTTGTCTATCCACCCGACGCCGGTAAGACCAATGAGATCCCTTACGGCAGCGGCCTCATCGCTATTCCTGTGTACAAGTCTATTGCTGAAGCGACGAAGAATCACCCCACGCTTAATACCAGTCTTGTCTATATTGGCGCTGATCGTGCCATGAAGGGCGGAATGGAAGCGCTCGATGATTCGCATATCAAGGTGGTCTCGATGATCACCGAAGGTGTGCCGGAGAAGGATGCGAAGATTCTGGGCGCCCATGCCCGCAAGCTGGGTAAGGTTTTTAACGGCCCCTCCTCCATCGGTATCATTTCAGCAGGCGCCTGCCGTCTTGGCGTAATCGGCGGCGCATTCGACAATCTCGTCCTTTCGAAGCTGTATCGAGAAGGGTCGTTCGGCGTTATTACGAAGTCTGGTGGGCTTTCCAACGAAATTATTTGGATCTGCTCCCAATTTGCCGACGGCATTACGACGGCCATCGGCATTGGTGGCGATGCCTACCCTGGCACGGATTACGTCAGCTATCTTGAGATGTTCGAAAATGATCCGCAGACCAAAGCTGTTGTGATCGTGGGCGAAATGGGCGGCGACCTGGAAGAACGGGCGGCTGAATGGTATGGGGCGAAGAAGCGGCGAGTGAAATTGATCGCCGTGGTGTCCGGTTTCTGCCAGGAGAGTTTGCCTAAAGGAATGAAGTTCGGTCATGCCGGTGCGAAGGAAGGCATGAAAGGCGAAGGATCCGCTCGGTCGAAGTCCGATGCCCTCAAAAAATCCGGCGCACTGGTCCCTCCAACCTTCGGCGCGCTCGGTCCGGCTATCAAGGAAACATATGAGGACTTGCTGGAGTCTGGGCAGGTCAAGGCTCCTGTTGAACCCGCGGTTTTGCCTCGCTTGCCGAAGACGGTTGAAGAGGCGATGAAGGCTGATGAAGTCATGGTCGCACCGCTCATTCGCACGACAATCAGCGACGACCGTGGTGATGAACCATGCTACGACGGATATCCTGCCTCTGAACTTATCAATAAGGGCTACGAGATTCCTCACGTCATCGGGCTTCTGTGGGACAAACGATTGATCTCAAAGCAGGAAGCCGAAATCATTAAGCGCATCATGATGCTTTCCGCGGATCATGGCCCTTGTGTGAGCGGTGCGTATGCAACAATCTTGGCGGCCTGTGCAGGCATTGGGTTGTCGCAATCTGTTGCGGCGGGCATGATCATGATCGGGCCGCGTTTTGGCGGAGCGGTGACTGATGCCGGACGGTTCTTCAAGTATGCCGTCGACAATAAGATGTCGGTCGACGAATTCCTGGCGTACATGAAGAAAAATCATGGGCCGGTGCCGGGTATCGGTCACCGTGTGAAGAGCTTGCGTAATCCGGATAAGCGGGTCAAGGAGTTGGTAGGCTACGTCAAGAGCCTCAAGATTAAGACGCCTTGCTTGGATTTTGCGTTGGAAGTGGAGAAGGTCACATCCGTCAAAAAGGACAACCTGATTTTGAACGTCGATGGAACTATGGCCGCCGTTTTGGTTGACATCGGCTTTCCAGTCGATAGCTTGAACGGATTCTTCATCCTTTCGCGCACAATCGGGTTGATTGGTCACTGGGTTGATCAGAAGCGTCAAGATAGTCGATTGATTCGGTTGTTCGATTATCTGGTGAATTATGCGGCCCCTAAGCGTCGGGAAGTGCCGCCGCTGAAGTAGCATAAAATGTGACCTGTTTTTGTGAGAAGCTCGGCTGGAGCCGACGTCCTCATGAACGCTGGGCGCGCAACCTATAGATCGTACTAACAGACGGAGAATTCACTATGTCCATGGATCTAGCCAGAGCACTCTATGCCAAGATGCCGGATGTCTTTGCCAAGGCCAGGAAGAAGTTCGGTCGGGGCTTGACGCTTGCCGAAAAAATACTTATTTCGCACGCCGACAACTTTGATAGCCAGAACTGGGAACGGGGCAAGGCCATGTTGGCGCTTCGGCCCGATCGTGTGGCGATGCAGGATGCCACAGCTCAGATGGCCGTGCTGCAATTCATGCAAGCCAACAAGAAAAAGGCGGCGGTGCCGAGTACGATCCACTGTGACCATTTGATCCGTGCTGAAATGGGATCAGAAAAGGATCTCCTGCGCGCGCTCGACGAGAACAAAGAAGTCTATAATTTCCTCGCCTCTGCGGCGAAAAAGTATGGCATTGGGTTTTGGAAACCAGGTGCCGGAATCATCCACCAGGTCGTATTGGAGAACTACGCATTTCCCGGGTGCTTGATCATCGGAACCGACTCACACACTCCCAATGGGGGTGGCTTGGGTGGGCTGGCGATTGGTGTTGGCGGAGCGGATGCCGGCGAAGTCATGGCTGGCCTTCCCTGGGAAGTGCTGCATCCCAAGCTGATCGGCGTGCGACTGACCGGAAAACTCAATGGCTGGGCTTCCCCAAAAGACGTGATTCTCTATCTCTGTGGGCTGCTTACTGTGAAAGGCGGCACCAACAAGATTGTGGAGTACTTCGGGCCGGGTGCTGAAACCATCAGCGCCACCGGTAAGGGCACGATCTGCAACATGGGCGCAGAATTAGGCGCTACGACCTCCGTCTTCCCGTTCGATGAGAAGATGGTGGCCTACATGAAAATTACCGACCGCGCCGATCTGGCCAGCTTCACTCAGTCACACAAAGATCTGCTGGTGGCGGATCCTGAGGTCGCCCAGTCACCTGAAAAATACTACGATCAAATCGTCGAGATCGACCTGTCGAAGCTGGAGCCGCACGTCGTCGGCCCCCACACGCCGGATCTGGCGCGGCCTATTTCAAAGTTAAAAGCTGAGGCCCAGGAAAAAGGGTATCCGGTTGAACTGAAGGCGGCGTTGATCGGGAGTTGTACGAACTCCTCGTATGAGGACATCAGCCGTTCTGCGCACGTGGCTCAGCAGGCACTGAATGCCGGCTTGAAAGCGAAGGCTTCATTTCTGATCTCTCCTGGCTCTGAACGCATTTATCACACGATGAAGCGGGATGGCTTCATGGAGACGTTTGAGAAGCTCGGTGGGACGGTGTTGTCTAATTCCTGCGGCCCCTGCATTGGACAGTGGAAGCGGGCGGATGGGGTCAAGGGGCGTGCGGATTCGATTGTCAGCTCCTTCAATCGTAACTTCCCTGGACGCAATGACGGTATCAGTGAAACGTTGTCCTTCCTCGCCAGCCCCGAAGTCGTGACCGCCTATGCCATCACGGGTGATTTGGGTTTTGACCCCGTGAATCAATCGGTGAAGGGGGCAGACGGGAAGGAGTTTAAGCTTCAGCCGCCGGTGGGTGAGGAATTACCGGCCAAGGGCTTTGCTAAAGGGGAAGAAGGGTTCGTGGCGCCAGCAGAGGACGGCTCGAACTTGACTGTGGACATTCCGCCGACTAGCGAGCGCTTGCAATTGTTGCAGCCTTTCCCGAAATGGGATGGTAAAGATTTTGAGAAGTTGCCGCTCCTGATCAAGACCAAAGGTAAGACTACGACGGACCATATTTCGCCGGCAGGGCCATGGCTCAAGTTTCGCGGTCACTTGGACAAGATCAGCGACAATATGTTCCTGGGAGCCAACAATAGCTTTTCGTCGGAGCCTGGTAAGGGGACCAATGTGCTGACCGGGGCCTCCAATCTCACGATGGCTCAGATTGCGCGGGACTATAAAGCTAAGGGCATCGGGTCCATTGTTGTGGGAGATGAGAACTATGGCGAAGGTAGCAGTCGAGAACACGCTGCAATGTCTCCTCGCTTCTTGAACGTGCGGGCAGTGATCACCAAGAGCTTTGCCCGCATCCATGAGACAAATCTCAAGAAGCAGGGGATTCTCCCGCTCACGTTCGCTGATCCCAAGGACTATGAAAAGATCGAGCAGAACGATCGCATCAGCGTCGTGGACTTAGCCCACTTGGCGCCAGGAAAACCTGTGATCGTCGTTATCCATAAGACTGGCGGTGATGTGAAGATTCAGGCGAATCACAGCATGACCGCTCAGCAAATCACCTGGTTCAAGGCCGGATCAGCGTTGAATGCTTTGAACTAAACCAATACAGCAAAGGGGAGAAGCGCCATGGCAAAAGCAGATAAAATTATCTATACAAAGACCGACGAAGCGCCCATGCTGGCGACCTATTCATTCCTGCCGATTATCAATGCCTTCACGAAAGCGGCGGGTGTGACGGTCGAGCTACGCGATATTTCGCTCGCCGGCCGTGTCATCGCGGTCTTCCCGGAATACCTGACAGCTGAACAGAAGCAGCACGACGCCCTCGTCGAATTAGGCGACCTGGCGAAGACTCCGGAAGCCAACATTATCAAGCTACCAAACATCAGCGCATCGATACCGCAGCTCGTGGCGACCATTAAGGAGCTACAGAGTCAAGGGTATAAGCTCCCAGACTATCCAGAGAATCCGAAAGATGACAAAGAGAAGGACATCAAGTCCCGCTACGACAAAGTGAAGGGTAGCGCGGTCAATCCGGTGTTGCGCGAAGGTAACTCCGATCGCCGTGCGCCGTTGTCCGTCAAGGCCTATGCCCGGAAGCACCCACACAAGATGTCGCCCTGGAGCACCGATTCCAAGACTCATGTCTCTCACATGAAAAGCGGCGACTTCCGTTCGAACGAAAAATCGGTGACGATTCCCGCCGCGACGACGGCGAAAATCGAGTTCGTCGGTGCGGACGGCAAGACCACCGTTTTGAAGGAAAAGGTCGCCCTTCAGGCGGGCGAAGTGCTCGACGCCACGTTCATGAGCGTCAAGGCGCTGCGCACGTTTCTGGAGCAACAAATCGAGGAAGCCAAGAAGCAGGGTGTCCTTTGGTCGCTCCACATGAAGGCGACTATGATGAAGGTCTCCGACCCGAAAATCTTCGGGCACGGCGTCACCGTTTATTACAAGGATGTCTTCGAGAAATACGCCGAGACGTTCAAAAAGCTGGGCGTCGACCCCGACAACGGTCTTGGAGACGTCTATGCCAAGATCAAGACACTCCCGGATGATCAGCGCAAGACCATCGAAGCCGACATCCAGGCCGTCTATCAAAAGCGTCCGCCGATGGCGATGGTCAATAGCGACAAGGGCATCACCAATCTTCACGTGCCCAGCGACATCATCATTGATGCGTCCATGCCACCTGTCATTCGCGATGGTGGGAAGATGTGGGGGCCGGATGGAAAAGCCGCGGACGTCAAGTGTGTGATTCCCGATGCCAGTTACGCGCCGGTCTACCACGAGGTCGTGGAGTTCTGTAAGCAAAAAGGCCAATTCGATCCCCGCACGATGGGCACGATCCCGAACGTCGGGTTGATGGCTCAGGCGGCGGAAGAGTACGGTTCCCACGACAAGACCTTCAAGGCACCGGGCAACGGCACCATCCGCATTGCCGATGCGAACGGAACGGTCTTGCACCAGCATCAGGTGGAAGCCGGTGATATCTGGCGAGCCTGCCAGGTGAAAGATGCCCCGATTCAGGATTGGGTGAAGCTGGCCGTCTCGCGTGCCCGCGCCACCGGGGCTCCTGCCGTCTTCTGGTTGGACAAGACCCGCGCCCATGACGCCGAATTGATCAAGAAGGTGAATGCCTACCTTCCGAAGCATGATACGAATGGTCTGGAAATCAAGATCATGTCGCCGGCTGAGGCCTGCCGCTACTCAATCGAGCGAATGAAGGAAGGGAAGGACACGATTTCCGTCACCGGCAATGTGCTCCGCGATTACCTCACGGACCTGTTCCCGATCCTTGAAATCGGCACCAGCGCTAAGATGCTCTCGATCGTTCCGCTGCTCAACGGCGGAGGCTTGTTCGAAACCGGCGCGGGAGGATCGGCCCCGAAGCATGTGCAGCAGTTCCAGGAAGAAGGCTATCTGCGGTGGGATTCGCTCGGCGAATTCCTCGCGTTGGCCGCGTCGCTCGAACATCTTGCGAAGGTGGGAAACAATCCAGTGGCGAAGATTTTGGCGGATACGCTGGACCAAGCCAACGCGAAGTTCCTCGAGAGCAACAAGTCTCCCGCCCGCAAGGTCGGTGAAATCGACAATCGTGGCAGCCATTTCTACCTTGCGCTCTACTGGGCGCAGGCGTTGGCTGCTCAGACCGCCGACAAAAAAATCGCAGAACGGTTTACGAAGATTGCGAAGGACCTGAGCGACAACGAGAAGAAGATCGATGGGGAACTGATCGCCGCGCAGGGTAAGCCGCAGGATGTCGGCGGGTATTATCACCCGAACGATGCCAAGGCGGCCAAAGCCTTGCGGCCTAGTGCGACCTTGAATGTCATCATCGACGCGATTGCCTAAGCCGTTATGATTTGATCCGGTGAGGCGCAAGGAGGACAAGAAATTCCTTCTTGCGCCGAACCTTTTCACGACTCACGAGAGAGCCATGGCACAAGAAGACACCAATGTGATCGATCAGCCGGAAGTACTGCGCCACAAAATGGTGACGATTGAGATTTCCGGCAAGAAGTACGAAGTGCCGGAAGGTATCACCGTGATCAAGGCCTTGTGGCACACCGGCCAAGAAGTGGTGCGAGGTGCGGGGTGTCTCGGAGGGTTCTGTGGTGCTTGCGCAACGTATTATCGCACCAAGGACGACCCGAAGGTTCGAACCTGTTTGGCGTGCCAGATGGCCGTTGAAGACGGCATGTCCTTTACCATCATGCCTCCGTTTCCAGCCCGCAAAGCACTTTATGACATTCAGTCGCTGAAAGATCCCAAACAAGACCTCTTCAATTTGTATCCCGAGGCGCCGCTCTGCAGGAACTGTAATGCTTGCACGGAAGCCTGCCCTCAGAAAATTGACGTGCGTGAAGGAGTCTGGAAAGCGGTCTTTGGCGATTTCAAAAGCGTATCAGAAATGTTCATGGACTGTGTCATGTGCGGGATGTGCACACCCGTCTGTATTGCCGACATAGCCCCCAATCTGGTGGCCCTCTATGTCAGCCGAGCACAGGGTGCTCATTTTACCGACAAGCCACAGGGCCTTGATATTCGCATCAAAGAAATTCAAGACGGCCGATTCAATGACGAGTGGAAGAAAGTCCTCTCGATGAACGAGCAGGAGTTGGTCGATCACTGTGCGACCGTGAAGTAATGCATCGTGCCGTTAGCCGGTTCTGAGCGCATGGCTCGGGTACTGTGCTCCGCGCTGAAAGTGAAACCATGGATATTCATGCACTCCAGCAGATTGTTCACCAAACCCGAGATGTTCGTCGCAAGCAGACCATTCCAAAATTTTCCCCTGCCGATCGCGACCAGTTGATTCATAAGTATCACCCGGATTATCGAACTAGCGCATATCGCCCAATTCAATTTGGGCCGAATGCCGGCGATAAAACCGTCGTCGAACTGGCGGCGCTACTCGAAGGCGATAGCTCTATCCAAGAGCACATCGACTTGACACCCCACTACACGACAGATGTGTTGGTGATTGGCGGCGGAGGGGCCGGATGTGCTGCAGCACTTCATGCTCACGCCAGCGGGTCGAAGGTGATCCTGGCCACAAAACTTCGTCTCGGCGACTCCAATAGTGTGATGGCCCAGGGAGGGATGCAAATTTCAGTTGCCCCTGAAGATTCCCCGGTCACCCATTTTCTGGACACCCTCAAGGGCGGGCACATGCAAAACGACCATGACCTCCTCAAGGTGATGGTGGAAGAGGGCCCATCGATTGCCAAGTGGCTGATTGAGCTTGGTGTGCTCTTTGATCGGCAGGCTGATGGCAATTTGCATGTCAAAAAGGGCGGAGGCAGTTCGAAGCCACGTCTTCTCACATGCTCGGACTACACCGGCCTTGAAATCATGCGTGTGCTGAAGGACGAAGTGCTGAACCAAAAAATTCAGCTTCTGGAGTTCTGCGCCGCTGTCGAATTACTCAGTGACGATCACGGTCAGTGTACCGGAGCGATTTTTAAGGATCTCGACAACCACCGGCAGGTTGTCGTGGCTGCCAAGTCAGTCATTCTTGCCACCGGTGGGATCGGCCGATTGCATATCCAGGGTTTTCCAACGAGCAATCACTACGGCGCTACCGGAGATGGTTTATGTCTCTCGTATCGAATGGGCGCTAAACTTGACCATATCGATACTTTCCAGTATCACCCTTCCGGGGCGGTTTACCCAGAACAATTGATCGGCGCTCTCGTCACGGAAGGAATCCGGTCAGAGGGAGGCCATCTCGTGAACGCCAAGGGAGAGCGGTTCGTCAATGAGCTGGATACGCGTGACGTGGTTTCCTCCTCGATCATTCGAGAGTGCGAGGAAGGACGCGGAATCCGGACCATGTCCGGCAGGATCGGGGTATGGCTGGATACGCCGTTGCTCGATGCGGAACATGGGCCAGGGACGGTAGAGAAACATTTTCCGGCCATGATGATGCAATTCGAACGGTTTGGGATCGACATCAGTAAAGACCCGGTGCTTATCTATCCCACCTTGCATTACCAGAACGGCGGAGTGAAGATCGATTCAAATTCTGAAACCAATGTGAAGAACTTGTTTGTTGCGGGAGAAGCATCCGGAGGGTTGCACGGGCGGAATCGATTGATGGGCAATTCGTTGCTCGATCTAATGGTTTTCGGCAAACGTTCAGGCCTGACGGCCGCCTCGCGTGCTGGGTCCATGCCGCAAGGGAAACTCACGGTCAATCATTTGCAGCGGTTCCGTGCCGAGGCCAAGAAACACGGCAATTTCAGCGGCGTGATCTCTCCGATGATTCTTCCTGCCTATACGCGCAAAGAACCAGAACGTACTGCGAACAAGTGATGGTGGGGCTGGGCAATGAGGCCTCGCCGCGGTTGCAGGTGCTACGTTATTTGTCATGAGCCATTAGCTCTTATGAGGATTCAATGAACGTTCATGAGTTTCAGGCCAAACAGTTATTTGCACAGTTCGGGGTACCGGTGCCGCGCGGAAAGGAAATTACCTCGCCCGAGGGAGCGACCGCGTGGGCCAATGAACTGAACACCTCGGTCTTTGTTGTTAAGGCTCAGATCCATGCGGGCGGACGCGGTAAGGCCGGTGGTGTCAAGATCACGAAAGATAAGGGAACCGTTGCAGGTCTCGCCAAGGAGCTGATCGGCAAAACCCTGATTACGCACCAAACCGGGCCCAAAGGTAGAAAGGTCCATCGGTTGCTGCTTGAGGAAGGCGCGAATATTGCCAAGGAGCTCTACCTGAGCATTCTGGTAGATCGCGACACGGGCTGGCCCACCTTTATTGCCAGCACCGAAGGTGGCATGGAGATCGAAGAGGTCGCCGAGAAGACTCCGGAGAAGATCATTAAGGAAGCGATTGATCCGGCGGTGGGATTTCAGGGGCATAACGGACGTAACGTGGCCTTCGCTCTGGGGCTTCAAACCATGGAGCCGGCCGTCATCAATCCCTTTGTGCAGATGCTCGGCAATCTCTACCGTCTGTTCATGGAGAAACATGCTGCACTTGTCGAAATTAATCCGCTAATCATCACCAAGGAAAAGACTTTGGTGGCATTGGACGGGAAGGTGTCCTTTGACGATAACGGCATTTTCAAACATGACGATGTGCAGAAAATGCGGGATCTCAATGAGGAGGATCCGCTGGAGATTGAAGCGACGGCGAACAATCTCAACTATGTGAAGCTTGACGGCAACATCGGCTGCATGGTGAACGGTGCGGGTCTTGCGATGGCAACGATGGATGTCATTAAGCTGGCAGGTAGTGAACCGGCAAACTTCCTTGATGTCGGCGGCGGCGCGACCAAAGAGACTGTGGCGGCGGGTTTCAGGATTTTGCTCAAGGATCCGAACGTCAAGGGCATTTTCATCAATATCTTCGGCGGCATTGTTCGGTGCGAGCGAATCGCACATGGGGTGATCGAAGCTGCCAAGGAAGTGAAGATCACGGTGCCTTTAGTCGTTCGCCTGCAAGGCACGAATGCAGATGAGGGGCGCAAGTTGTTGGCAGAATCCGGTCTAAAGCTGGAGGTCGCCGACGACCTGTGGGAAGCGGCGCAGAAAATCGTGAAGCTGACCGGCAAGGCGGCGTAGGGGAGAAACGCTGGAAAGACGTGAATGAGTAGTGATCTTAAGGCGATTCTTTCTGAGAGTGCAACGAAGAGTTCGTCAGACCGTGCAGTTAAAAGGTCAAAGAGCCACGCGTATGCCAACAGCTTCTCAGAGGCACTTGGGAAGAACGGAAGCGTGAGTATAGTCGAAGAACCGAGTGCCTCCACAAACTACTTTTGTGTGGAAATAGGTGGCAAGCAGGTTGCGATTTCTCCTTTAGCATCGCATGAGGGATGGTGGGACGTCCCAAGTGCCGGATTTCATGCCATGCATAAGCGGCGAGGTTGCGAGTGGGGTATCGTTCTACTCCAACTTGGGAAGACCTACGTAGATGGTTTTTGGATTTCCGGCAAAGATTGGGAATCAGGTTTTGGACGCTACACTAAGATTAACTTGGACAATGTTGAAAGAGCCGAGCGAAAAGGAATTGCCCGTCGCTTTAGAAATTTCGATCAATTCCTGGAATTGGTCGCCAGATAACAATTCCAAATTCTAACCTTGTTAAGGTGGCATCGTGAGCATTCTCGTCAATAAGAATACGCGAGTGGTGGTACAGGGGATCACGGGGAAGGAGGGATCTTTCCACGCGACGCAGTGCAAGGCCTATGGCACGAAGATGGTCGCCGGTGTCACGCCCGGTAAGGCCGGCCAGGAAGTTGAAGGCATACCTGTTTTTAATACTGTGGCCGATGCCGTGAAAAAGACCGACTGCGATACCTCCCTGATTTTTGTCCCGCCTCCCTTCTGTGCGGACGCAATTTTGGAAGCCGCCGATGCAGGTGTGAAATTAATCATCTGCATCACCGAAGGCATTCCCGTCAATGATATGGTGAAAGTCAAGCGGGCACTACATGGACGTGATGTCCGTCTGATTGGTCCAAACTGCCCTGGGGTCATTACGGTCGACGAAGCGAAAATCGGCATTATGCCGGGCTTCATCCACAAGCGCGGCGTAGTCGGAGTGGTGTCTCGCAGCGGGACCTTGACCTATGAAGCGGTGCACCAACTCTCTACGTTGGGACTCGGCGAGACGACATGCGTCGGTATAGGTGGAGATCCGGTCAACGGTACCGGCTTCGTGGATGTTCTGCCGCTCTTTGAGAAGGACCCCGAAACCCAGGCTGTGGTCATGATCGGCGAAATCGGTGGCGATGCAGAGGAGAAGGCGGCCGAATACATCAAGCAGCATGTAAAAAAGCCGGTCATCAGTTTTATCGCTGGAATCACTGCGCCTCCAGGCCGCCGTATGGGCCATGCTGGAGCCATCATTTCAGGCGGCAAGGGCACAGCAACAGAGAAAATGAAGGCTCTTGAATCTGCTGGCGTTCGGGTCGTAAAAAATCCCGCCGAAATCGGCCATGCTGTGATGAAGGCGCTTGGCCGGTAGCGTACACTACACATGTAGATTCAAGAGAGGGCGTCGGATCGATCCGACGCCCTCTGTGGTTTAGGGCCGAGTACATGTTTCTGTGGTGAGATCTCGGCGCCCTCGACTTTTTGACTCTCGTGTCAGAATCTTCCCTTTTTCCCACCTGCCAGACGTGGTACTGTAGGGCGCCCAGCGTGAGGCGAGTGAACCTCGAACGTGGGCCCGCCTGATCGGGTCTGGTTTCTTTCCGGAGCCGCAACCGTCCGGTAAGGGTCCGACCTGTCCATGAAAGGACGCCACTATGCTCGTGTTTCTCATACATGTGCGTGATCCCCAGTTTTACGCGCTTCCGGCTAAGACGCGAGCGAAGAATGGCCGCATTCGGGTCATGGGATTTCCGCCGATCGGCATCATGTCTCTTTCATCCGTCCTTAAGCGGGCGGGTCACGAATGTGTGATGTTCGACCAGGCGCACCCGGAGACGCCGAACGAATTGATCATTGAAGAGATCAAACGCCGAAAGCCGGCCTTGGTCGGCATGAGCTTCCTCAGCACGACGAGCTATCCTTACGCCAAAATCCTTGCGCGCCAGATTCGTGGTGCTGATGCCACAGTGAAGTTGGCCTTCGGCGGCGTATTTGCCAGCCTGAACGCGGGGCTGGTCAAATTGCAATGTCCGGAAGTCGACTTTATCTGCCGTGGCGACGGAGAACAGTTGCTCCTGGATTTGATGGACCGTATTGATGACCCTCAGGATGTGGCTGGAGTGACATGGGCGAAAGAGGGAAAGGTCATCAATAACCCGAATCGGGCCATGGAACGCCACCTGGACCAGTGGCCTTTCCCGGATCGAGAAAGTTTGGAGCTGGATTTCGTCGAATCCATGCCTTTGGATGTGCCAGCGGTCCTTTCGATGGAGCGCTTCACAACCATGCAGACGTCCCGAGGCTGCCCGTGGCCCTGCGTGTTTTGCGATATCCCGATTTTTAACGAAGGCAAATGGCGCGCGCGTAGCGCGCAGCACGTCGTCGACGAACTGAAGTACCTGGAAGCAAACGGGTATGGATCCGTCTATTTCGTGGACGACCACTTTCTGCTGCAGCCGAAGCGTATCGATGCAATCTGCAACGGCATCATTGAGGCCAAGCTTTCTATTCAGTGGGGTATCGAAGGCCGTGTTGACTCCGTAGCCCAGCATCTTTTCCCCGCCATGGCGAAGGCCCATTGCCGCACAGTGATGTTCGGCATCGAAAGCGGAAGCCAGAAAATTCTCGATCGCTTGCAAAAGGAACAGACGTTGGCCGAAGTTGAGACGGCTGTGAGAAATGCCAAGAAAGCCGGGATTGAAATTGTGCACGGCTTTTTTACGGTCGGGAACCCTGATGAGACCGTGGAAGACATGCAAAAAACCTTCGACTTTGCCTCGAAGCTTCCGTTGGATACGTTTGGATTCAATCGACTGTGTGTCTATCGCGGAACGCCACTCTGGCAAGAGTACATCAAACGTGGATTAGTAAGTGATGCCAAGGATTGGTACAAATATTTCAAGTGTTCCGAGATCGATCCTACCTGCTTGCCAGGGGCAACCATCAATTCGGTCCGGCAAGAGGGACTGAAGAAGCTCTTCATTTACAAGCTCACCCGTTACCCGATCCAGACCTTCAAGCTGCTTCGCAGATTCTTGCGCTACATGCCTTTCCGTGACGTGGCCTATCTCATCATCAAGCCATTCCTAGGGCAGAAGAAGGGGGCGACCAAGGCAGAAGTCCTTTCGCGCGCGGTGGAACATTCGGAGATGAAGGATGCGGCTGCGCAACTGACTCAATTGAGTGATGAATTATTGCACAGCGTGCTGGAAGAGTCGAAAGCGGAGCGTCAGCGGATTCAGCAAGAAGCGGAGGGAACTCGAGAATTACCGATGGTCAATATGCGCTAGGCGTGATCGATTCAACAGCTACTGCCGAATGCTCAAGACGGGCGCTCAGTGAGGCGCACAGCCTGAAGAGTAAAAAGCGTCACGTCTATGGGCGTGGGCAGTGTTTTGGAGGGAATTGCCGTCATTCTTACCCGCCTATCCCCTGATCGCCAGAAACGGGCTCTCTCTTCCTGGTACCGGCGAAGGCCAAAATTTCTCGAGTCTGTGCCGGTTAAGCTTTCCCACGATGCATGTACACCGATGCGGCGGACAGGTCAGCGGTGGCCTGGCTCGGTTCAAGCTAGAACCTCTCTCAAAATTGCTCGAGCAGCATGGTCATGGATACGAGTTGCGCAAAACCCAGGAAGTTAGTGGCGTAATATTCCCAACGAACCAGCCGCGGCCGCTTCCATTGGAGCCATGCAAAGAATCGCTTCACCAGCCAGCAGTGTTGATACCGTCGGAGATGGCGGCCGTCCTGAGTTTTCAGTTTCCGCGTGGATCGATGCGGTGCGATCATGTTGACGCGGTCCTCCTTGAGGTCGGCATCGCGTCCATCGCTCTTTTACGCCCGATCACCGATGAGATGCTCCGGCTTAGCCTCCAGCATGTAGAAGTCGAAACTCAACTGCACCAACGTGACTTCATGATAATTGGCCGCGTGCGTGCTGACCGAGAGCGGCAACCCATGGCGATCCACAATTGCCAGGATCTTCACACCTTTGCCGCGTTTCGTGAGCCCCACTGCGTCGCCCCCGCCCTTCGCCGCCGCAAACGTCGCGTTGATGAAGCTCTCGCGCTCGTCGATCGCGCCTTCGTCGCGCAACGTATTCGCCAACTGGGTGAGGATCTCGCGTAGCACCTCACGTCCGCACCACTGCTGAAAGCGGCGATGCACCGTTTGTAATTGGGGTAGCACTGCGGCAGCATGTGCCACTGTGCGCCCGTGTTCAGAATCCACAGGACCGCTTCTAACACGGTGCGAGCCGACACCGGCTTGCGGCCCGGGCAACCTTCGGGGATACGTTCCTCGGGAAAATGCTTCCGAATCTGTTCCCATTGGTCATCGCGCAGACGCCACATGCGGGCGCATTATAGAGACATTTTCTAGCGACACAACCATTTTGAGATAGGGTCTAATCTGCCGTCCTGCACGATTGTAAGGTGCCTTTGCCACGGCGCGATTTGTCGAGCAATCCCCCACCATCTCGATGATCAGAAACGCGAGTGGACAATCCATCGATGTCTTAGGCTGTATCAGTTTCTAAGAGAGGACGATTATCTGATACAGCCGTATTCGGTATGGTCATGGCAGCTATATGGAGGTCAGCCAAATGAACGACTCAGTCACTTGCAAGATTTGCGGCATGAAGTGTAGCGACGGACGACAAGTTGGGACTAACGATGTGATGGAGTATGATTGTTCACGATGCGGAAACTATTCGATCACTCAGGAGGCCGCAACTAATTTAGAAGCCGCTGCTACCAACAAACAGGATAGGGCCAAAGTGGCTGCATATCTGAGAGAAAGGACGTTGCGTGGCGACTCAAGGATTAGAATCCTGAGTCAGCAGTCCCCTAATAGGGCATTCGACACGCCTGTAACTACTGTAGATGAAATTGTTAGAGATCGCTTCCCGCGAACAATTAGCGAGAGGCTTGATCGTGCGTTGAAGAACCTTTACAGACTTTCAGCACAGTTGGGCGACAGAATTTGGTTGGATCCGAGCATGGATTGTCCTGTGGTTTTTGCAGAGCATAAGGATTCTTTCGAATTTATCGTGAATGCATTACAAGAGGCTGGCTGGATACGAATCGATCCGGTTCAGGGCACAACTGAAACCGTGCTCACTGCGCGCGGGCTGAACCGAATTGCAGAGTTGGAGCGCACTGTAACTGGGAAAGATTCCAGGCAAGCGTTTGTTGCTATGTGGTTCGACCGTAACCTTGATAAGGCCTGGGAAGATGGTTTTAGAAAAGCTTGTGATGGTCTCGGATATAAGTCTCTCCGTATGGATTTAAAAGAGCATAACGAAAAAATATGCGATGCCATCATTGCGGAAATTAGGAAAAGCAGATTTCTTGTGGCTGACTTCACGGGTCATCGAGGAGGCGTTTATTTTGAGGCTGGGTATGCTCTTGGGCTAGGTATCCCGGTCATCTGGACGTGCCGAGAAAACGAATTGAATCAAACACATTTTGACACGCGACAGTACAACCACGTTGTTTGGAGAGATGAACAAGATTTGTGTGAGAAACTCAAACGACGAATCGAGGCTACAATTACGATCTAAACTGGATTCTCCCCAGAACTTCGATTGTCAGATGGTAGCAACAAAAAGGCCGCCTATATAGGCGGCCTTTTCGTTTTCACTCTCCTTGAAGAGGTCGCTGCTAGGTTCCCATTTCCCACGAAGCCAGGTATTTCACCTGCTCTTTGGTGAGCTTGTCGATGGTCACACCCATGCCGGCAAGCTTGAGGCGGGAAATTTCCTTGTCAATATCCGCCGGCACCGGGTACACCTTCTTTTCCAACTTCTTGTAGTTTTTTACGATAAACTCCGCGCCGAGGGCTTGGTTCGCGAAGCTCATGTCCATGACGCTGGAGGGGTGCCCTTCAGCGGTCGCCAAATTTACGAGGCGTCCTTCTCCCAAGAGGCTGACACGGCGACCGTTCTTCAAGGTGTATTGATCCACCCCTGAACGCACGGCAAGTTTTTTCTTGCTGAGCTTCTCGAGGGCAGGGATATCTAATTCAACGTTGAAGTGTCCGGAGTTGCAGACGATCGCACCGTCTTTCATGGCTGCGAAATGCTCGCCGCGAATGACCTTGAGATTGCCTGTGACGGTCACAAAGAAGTCGCCGAGCGGCGCCGCTTCATCCATGGGCATGACGCGAAATCCGTCCATGACCGCTTCGAGCCCCTTGAGAGGGTCGATTTCGGTCACGATGACGTTGGCGCCCATGCCCCGCGCTCGCGTGGCAATACCGCGCCCGCACCAGCCGTAGCCGGCCACCACCAGCGTTGAACCACAGACCAGCCGGTTGGTGGCGCGCACGATGCCGTCCAAGGTGCTCTGGCCTGTCCCATACCGGTTGTCGAACATGTGCTTCGTGTCCGCGTCGTTCACGGAAATGACAGGAAACTTCAAGACCTTCTTTTCGGCCATGCTGCGAAGCCGGATCACGCCGGTGGTGGTTTCTTCGGTTCCACCGATCACATGACGGAGCAGGTCTTTTCGTTTCGAGTGCAGATGGGAGACCACATCGGCACCGTCGTCCATTGAGAGGTGGGGCTTGTGGGCGATGGCCGATTCAATGTGCCGATAATAAGTCTTGTTATCCTCACCCTTGACGGCGAAAGTCGGAATGCCCTCGTGTTGTACCAGGGCGGCTGCGACGTCATCTTGCGTGCTAAGAGGGTTAGAGGCGCAGAGACGAACATCAGCCCCTCCGGCCTTGAGGGTCTTCATGAGATTAGCGGTTTCGGTTGTCACGTGGAGACAGGCCGTCGCACGAATACCTCTGAATGGCTGCTCCTTCTCAAAGCGCTTTCGAATCAAGCGCAACACCGGCATCGTGGCCTCGGCCCATTCGATTTTCAGTTTCCCCTGATCTGCCAGACCCATATCTTTCACGTCGTAATCCACTGGTTCCTCCTCCTGTGTCGTGAATAATGTTGATGTTCGATTGCAGAAAAAAGGGGGCGGGCTTACAACCCGCCCCCTCGGCTGGTGTCACGCGCGACAGGACCTTAGAGGCCCGCATCCTTCCGCAAGGCTTTCGCTTTATCGGTCTTTTCCCACGTAAACTCCGGTTCGTTGCGACCAAAGTGCCCGTAGGCGGCCGTCTTTCTGAAAATAGGACGACGCAGTTTCAGGTGATCAATGATCCCGCGGGGAGTTAGGGGGAAATGTTTCCGGACCAACTTATCCAGGCTTTCGGGAGCCACCTTCTCCGTGTCTTTGGTGTCGACCAAGACGGAGACAGGATCTGCCACGCCGATGGCGTAGGCCAGCTGCACTTCGCATTTTGCGGCCAATCCTGCGGCAACAATGTTCTTCGCAATGTAGCGCGCCATGTACGAGGCCGAGCGGTCGACTTTGGAGGGATCCTTGCCTGAGAACGCGCCTCCGCCGTGGCTGCCGTGTCCGCCGTAGGTGTCGACAATAATCTTGCGTCCGGTCAAACCCGTGTCGCCCATGGGGCCGCCGACGACGAATCGACCGGTCGGGTTGATATGATGCTTCACGCTGGTGGCATCGTACAGTCCTTTTGGCATGGACGGCTTGATGACGTGTTCCATCAGATCTCGCTCGATCTGTTTATTGGTCACATCCGGGCTGTGTTGGGTGGAGACGACAATGGTATCGATGCGGAAAGGCTTACCATCCTTATATTCGACAGTGACTTGGGATTTGCCGTCGGGGCGAACCCACTTCAAGATTTTTTTCTTCCGTACTTCAGCCAGACGTTTGGTCAAGCGATGGGCCAGGACGATCGGCATGGGCATGAGTTCGGTCGTTTCGTTGGTGGCATAGCCGAACATGAGCCCTTGGTCACCGGCGCCGCCGGAATCCACGCCCATCGCGATATCGCCGGATTGCTGATGAATGGAGGTGAGGACCGAGCACGTATTGGAGTCGAATCCCCAGGAGGCGTCTGTATACCCCACATCCTTGATCACGTCCCGAATGATATCGGGAATCTCCACATAGGCTTTGGTGGAGATCTCGCCGGCCACGAAGGCGATACCGGTCGTGAGGATAGTTTCACATGCAACTCGCGATGTCTTGTCTTGCGCGATGATGGCGTCTAGAATTCCATCAGAAATTTGATCCGCGATTTTGTCCGGGTGTCCTTCGGTGACCGACTCAGACGTAAACAGGTAGTTATGTCTCATTGTTCCCCCTGGAAGTGAAGTGAATCGAGGATGCGGCGGTTAGAGTTCGGCGGCACAACGACCGAGCGTGGAAGATGCTGACCGTGCACTGATAAGACAACCCCGCAAAAACGCTACGGCAATAGTAGCCGAGCGAGTGGTTTTTGTCTACCGTTGTGACGGAATTCCTGGCATCTTTTGTGAGACCCGTGCCTTGCTTGACAGCCCTTTGAGGCGACTTGTAAGATAGCTTACTTTTCGCGTATTTGGAACATTTTTCATCATAAACGCTCTGCCCCGGCACTTCCAACCTCGTGGTATCGGCCTGCGTTGATGCAGGATCCCACACGCAGCTCGTCATTCGTTATGATGATGGGATCTGTATGACGGCCAGGTCGAAGCAGCGAGGTGTGTTGATTCATGAACGATAAACCCGACGCAGCATCAGAGATGAGTGCCTCCGGTCCTTCTACGTCCGGCCTCGGGTGGGAAGAGTTTTCGCGCGAAGTCGTGGACTTTTTCGCCTCCATCAAGCTGGCGATGTTCCTGTTTATCGTGCTGGCCATGACGGCGACCATCGGCACGGTGATCCAGCAAGGCGAGCGACCCGAAACGTATGTCCAGGAATACGGGGAAGAAGCCTATCGCTGGTTTGTTCGCCTGGGCTTTACGGACGTGTATCACACCTGGTGGTTCACCGGCCTCCTAGGTCTGCTCTGCGTTAACTCGCTGACCTGTTTCCATAAACGTTTTCCCAGCGTCTGGCGCTCCATGCGTCAGGACAAGGTGAGTGTTTCGCTGGCATTCATTCAGGGCATGAAGCAGCAGATCACCCTGTCGCTCAGTCAGCCGAAAGAAACAGTGGCCGAGTCACTGGTCAGGCTGTTTGCGGAAAAAGGCTACAAGGTGCTGGCCAAAAGTGATCCAGGCGAGGTCACCGTCTATGCCACCAAAGGGATTATGGGCCGGGTCGGTGCCCACGTTGCGCACCTCAGTGCGACCGTGATCGTATTAGGAGGCCTGCTCGGCAGCTATTACGGGTTTTCCGAATTCGGCGTGTGCCTTGAGGGGCAGACCTATCATATCCCCAGAGGCAACTTTGACTTGCGCGTCGACAAATTCTGGATCGATTACCATGAAAATGGTTCCGTCAAATCCTACAACAGCACATTGACGGTTATCGATCAAGGCGCGCCGACCATGACGAAGACAATCACGGTCAATGACCCATTGGTTTACAAAGGCATCTGGTTTTACCAGTCCAGTTATGGAGATGCCTGGGACCAAATCGAGGCGGCGCGGATCAATATCAAGGACAAGGCGTCGGATAAGGTCGTGGCGACGGTGGATTTGGAGTGGAACAAGGAGAAGGCAGTCGAGGGTCTTCCGTTGAAAATGAAGATGACGGACTTCGTGGCCGACTTTGCGTTCAACTCCACCGAAAAGAAAGTGTTCTCCAAGACTGCCGAACATGCCAATCCCGCCATTCGTCTGGCGGTCGATGAGCGCAGCACCGTGCAATCCACCCCCTGGGTGTTTTATCATTACCCCGATCTATTTGAGATCAAGGATTCCGCCTATCAGTTTGAATTCATCGGGTATCAGCCGAAGAAGTTCACCGGTCTGCAGATTGCCAGAAATCCGGGCATCATGATGGTGTGGATCGGGTGTACGATGTTGGTGGTGGGAATGACATTGTCATCACTCATCTATCACCGGCGGCTATGGGCCAAAATTCTACCGGGCGAATCGGGCGTGACTGTTCATCTCGGTGGAACCACGCACAAAAGTCAGATCGACTTCCAAAAAGAGTTCAGGAAATTGACGGAGAAGATTCAAGCCAAGACTTCTGCTTAAAGCCCGTTTCAGCGCCGTTGCGGAATGCTTCGATTCGAGACGACGCTGTCTCTACGATAGACGGAGGCCCGTATGATGCGATCACTGTTCCTGTTCGATATGACCTTCTGGCTCTACCTGGCAGCGCTGGGCCTCTATGTCGCATATCTGTTCGCAAAGCGTCCAGCCATGCAGATGGCTCCCGCGGGTCATCCCATCGAAAACCTCGAAGACCGCGATGGCGCATGGGCGACTCAATTGGGACAGGTCGCGACCCTGGTGACCGTGTTCGGATGGGTGCTCAATACCATGGCCCTGATGACCCGGGCGTTCGAACGAATGGAGCACTCTGGGACCTTTGCCCCCTGGTCCAACCAATTTGAAGCCATGGCCTATGTGTCGTGGGCGATCATTCTCGGCTATGTGTTGTTAGAGTTTCGTTATCGGATCAAAGCGGTCGGAGCGTTTGTGGTGGGGATCGGGTTTATTGCGATGGGCGCAGCCTCTCTACTGCCCTATCGCTACCAAACGGCAGAGCCGCTGGTGCCCGCCCTCAATAGTTATTGGATCTATATCCATGTGTCCGTCACCCTCACGAGTTATGCGGCATTTGCCATGGCCGGCGGATTGGGCCTGATGTATCTCTTCAAGGAGAGAGCGGTCAATCGGGGCAGTCAGTCCCGTTTTTATGCGGCCTTCCCGGACCTCGAAACGATCGATGAACTCGGGTACAAGGCCATTATGTTGGGATTCCCGCTGCTGGCCTTCGGCATTATTCTCGGAGCCATGTGGGCCAACTACGCCTGGGGCGGGTATTGGAGTTGGGATCCTAAGGAAACCTGGTCGTTGATCGTCTGGTTGATTTACGGGGCCTATATCCATGCCAGGATGACGCGAGGCTGGGAAGGGCGCAAGGCGGCCATTTACGCGATCTTCGGCTTTTTGATGGTGGTCTTTTGCTTCTGGGGAGTGAACTTTCTGCTCTCTGGGCTGCATGCGTACGCCTAAGCCATGAGTGATACCGTGAATCAGAGTTCAGTCGGCCCTGCAGCACGAACGGGACCTTCTCGAACGGTCGTGGTGCTTGCGGCCGCGGCTATTCTTGGCGTGATGTTTCTCGTCGTATGGCTGCAAAGCTCAAAGTATGAGCCGCTGGTTGTCGGCAAAGAGGCGCCGGATTTTCAACTGCCCGACTTAAACGACAAGCAGCTGAAACTATCCGACTACCGGGGGAAAGTGGTCTTTTTGAATTTTTGGGCCACCTGGTGCAAACCCTGCCGGGAAGAAATGCCTTCCATGGAAGTGTTGTATAAAAACTTTGAGAAGGACGGACTCGTGATTCTGGCGGTCAGCATCGACCGGGTCACGACGAAGAAAGAAATTCCGCCCTTCGTCAAAGGCCTGAACCTCACCTTTCCTGTCCTGGTCGATTCCTGGGGGCAAACGGATAAGCGCTACAAATTGATGGGGGTTCCCGAAACGTATATCATTGACCAACAAGGTGTGCTGCGCGAAAAAGTGATCGGCCCCAGGGACTGGACGCGATTGGATAATCTCAAAGTCCTCACGCAATTGCTCAAGCCTGCTGAAAAGGCGGCGAGTGCAGCCACGTCCGAAGCAGTCTCCGCGTTCTAGGCATATGATGAACCGGTGGTCGGTGCTCTCCATCATTGGCGGAGGATTAGTGATAGTCGGCGTTATTGTTGCCGAGGCTCCCTGGGCCTCGCCTCTTTTGGGCCCGGCCCCGGTGCCCGTGGCGAACCGTGCACCGCAGGTTGATGAAGAGGCGCCGAACTTTTTGCTCAAGGACTCCGAAGGGTTCAATGTGACCTTGGACCAGTTTCGCGGGAAGGTCGTGCTGCTAAATTTTTGGGCCACGTGGTGCGGCCCCTGTAAAATTGAGATGCCGGCGATGGAACGGCTCTACCGATCGTTTAGCCGGAAGGATTTCGAGATTCTGGCGGTGTCAACCGATGCTCAAGGCACGGTCGTCACCCGCCCCTTTCAGCAGGAAGTCGGCTTCACATTCCCCGTGCTACACGACGCCGATTTCAGAATCGGGCTCCAGTATGGCGCTCGCCAGCTGCCGATGACATTTTTGATCGATCGCAAGGGCATCATTCGCAATCGGATTCCCGGTGCTCGCGACTGGAGCGCGCCGGCAGGGAAACGGTTGGTCGAAGCGTTGTTGCAAGGGTCCTAGTATGACCGACTCAGTGCAATCGATTTCATTGCTAGCCGCATTTTCGGCCGGCCTCCTGTCGTTTGTCTCTCCCTGCGTCCTGCCGCTGGTACCGTCCTACATCTCTTACATCACGGGCCTTTCGATCGAGCAGCTCACCGACGTTTCAGAGCGAAGCCGCTTTCGCAAGGCGATCATTCTGAACTCCCTGCTGTTCATCGCGGGCTTCTCGACGGTATTCGTAGCGTTCGGTGCTTCGGCGAGCCTATTGGGCCAGGCATTGATTACCTATCAAGAACACTTGCGACGGTTCGGGGGCATTGTCGTGATTGTGTTCGGGCTTTATCTGCTGGGTATCCTGAATCTGAATTTCCTGAAAATGGAGCACCGGTACCAATTCCGGAATCGGCCGGCCGGATTTCTCGGCTCGTTCTTGATCGGGATTGCATTTGCGGCTGGATGGACGCCCTGCGTCGGGCCTGTGCTCGGGACGATCCTCCTCTATGCAAGCACGACGGAGTCGATGTTCAGCGGGGTCGTGTTACTCACGTTCTATTCCCTGGGATTAGCCCTGCCGTTGTTCCTCACGGCGCTTGGGGTCGATCGATTCTTAAGTTACTTCAAGGAAGTGCGCGCCTATCTTTGGGGGGTCTCCACGGTGAGCGGGGTATTGCTCATTGTGGTGGGCGTGATGATCTATGGGAATTCGTTGACCATGATTACAAGCTTTCTCGAGCGATACGGGATTGGCTGGTACCTCGGGCAGTAATTACCCATGAGTCCCTCCCTGCGCGGCTCTTCCTGACCCCTCCCACCCACAACTTCTCACGTTGGTCAGGCAGGACTTGCCTGAGCAAAGCTCTCCCACAATCGGTGTATCGCCATGGTTGATGGATACGGACTCGCAACGTACGATGTGATCATAGTTGGGATGGGCCCGGCTGGAGCGACTGCTGCGGCGGCTCTGAGCCGCGGCGGCCTGGCAGTGCTCGGTGTGGATAAGGAGACGCATCCCCGGTACAAAGTCTGTGGCGGCGGCTTGTCGGCACGTATCGATCACGTGTTGGAACCTGGTTTTCGATCCGTGGTCGAGCAGTCGGTGAATGGCGTGCAGTTTGTCTATCGAGGGCAGGATCCGTTGCTCATCGAGTCAGCCCAGCCGATCGCCTACATGGTTATGCGTGACCGTTTCGACCATTATCTCGTGCAGGCAGCGCGTCACGCCGGAGCTCATATCCGAACCGGCGAGGGTGTCGTAGAACTCATGCAGGATCAGCAAGGTGTGGAAGTGGTTACGGCACAGGGACGTTATCGGGCCCAGATCGTCATCGGAGCAGATGGAGCGAATAGTCTAGTGGCGCGGCAGTTCTTTCCCCAGCGATCTCAGTACCGGGCTCCCGCACTCGAAAGCGAGGTTCCGATCGCGGAGGGTGTTCATGGTTCAGCCGCAACAGCGATTCTCGTCGATGTGGGCGCGGCGCGTCAGGGATACGGATGGATTTTCCCGAAGAAAAAATGCCTTTCTGTGGGCGTCGGAGAGTTTCGCCGTAAATCGAGAAGCCTGCGCGCTACCTTTGATCGCTTTGTGACGGATGAGCGAGGCATCATTGGCGGGACGGTGCCGCGGCCGGCAGGGCATCCGATTCCTGTGTACGAAGAATCTAAGGCGCAGGGGCGGGGCGTGGATTCCCGGTTCGTCGCGGGCCGCACGATGCTTGTCGGTGATGCTGCCCATCTGGTGGACCCATTGTTCGGCGAGGGAATCTACTACGCTGTTCGCTCAGGGCAACTGGCAGCCCAGGCAATACTCGCGCATCAAGCCGACCAGCGCTCGTCGCTGGCTGCATACGAGGCTGCCCTGGAGCGGGAGATCCTGCCGGATTTCCGTGTGACGGCCAGAATGGCCCAGGTCATCTATGCTGTCCCTCGCCTGGCATTCAAGCTCTTGCGCCGGTATCAAGATGTCGTTCAGGATTATTTCGAAGTGCTGCAGGGCCGCACGACGGCTCAGCAATTTCTCCCCCAGACCAAGCAACGCCTGAAGGCTTCGGTCAACGACCTTCTCCTTGAAGCCTTACATCTGCGATAGGGGGGTGAGCCGGAGAGTTGGTGCGTCAGCACCAGGCTCCGAGCCGACAGGAAACGAATCGCTGAGACAAGGCAGCACTCGGTGCGCGTTTGAGGTCGGGAACGGCCGGCGCAGCAAAGGTCGAGGGGACAGAGGCCGCGAGCAGCGTATTGGACGGTTGGGTCTGCGGAGCCGGCGCGTCTTTGGTGGCCACGATGGCCGCCGGCGGTGATTGTTTCTCGAGTTTGGCCAGTAGTCGACGGCCGCTTCCCGCCTGATCGCTGTTCGGATATTTTTCTGTCAAAAGCTGCAGCTTTTCCATGGCCCAGTCGTTAGCCCCAAGCTCTTGATAGGTCAGGGCCAGGTAGTACAAGGCCTCCGGCGCCACTTTCTTATCTGGATAATCCTTCATAACCAAATCGAATCGGTGGGCGGCTGCCAGGTATGACGAGCGGCGATAGTAAAACTGCCCCACAAACAGGTGTGTCTGGGCGAGCCAATCATGGCAGTCGGCCAGTCGCTGGAGCGCTTGGGCCTCATATTTGCTGTTGGGGAATTCCTTCCGCAATTTTTCAAATGTGGCAATGGCTTTCTGTATCGGATCCGGATCGCGGTCAATCGATTTGCCCATCCGGAGATGGCTCTCGGCTAAACGGAATTGGGCGTAGACGGCCAGCTGGTGACTGCGATGCAGTTCCAGAAAATGCTGGTATTCAACGATGGCCTCGGCGAACTCTTCCTTGTCGAAAAAGGCCTCGCCGCGCTTCATGATCACGTTGGGGTCGTAGTTCTTTTCAATCGTGTCGCCGAGGAAGATTTGCTCGTCCGTCCCGCTCACGGGTTTACCTTGAGCCGTGGTTTTGGGTTTGCTCGAACATCCGGCCGAAAAACACAGCAAGCCAACCATCAGGGCTATGCGCACACACCAATCCTTCGAATGCCGCTGCATCCCGACTCCTTCGCGCAGTAAACGGTGATCGGAGAACAAACGTAACTACACAATTTTTCTAGCAGATCGTGAAATGAAAAGCAACGAAATCAATGTCCGGAGTTGACCCTCCTGAAGCCGGGTCCTATAATCGCGCCGCACCTCTGAATGCGGTGCGATCTGTTGTACAAAACCAACTCCCAGAATGCTCCAGTAGGAATTCCGTGAAGCGCAGTCGGATTGTCGGGACCGGTTCCTTTGTGCCTCCTCGAGTGGTCCTTAATGAGGAGGTGGGGAAGCCGCTCGGGCTGAATTCGGACCAAATCGTGGCCCTGACCGGTATTCGCACGAGACATTGGGCCGAGCCGGGGCACGCCTCATCGGATCTGGCTGCCGAGGCAGCGCAGCGGGCCTGCGAGGCGGCTGGAATACCGCCGCGATCGCTGGACGCGATTCTCGTTTCGACCACCTCACCGGATAGCGCCTTTCCTTCCACCGCCTGTCACCTGCAGCGCGCCCTGGGGGCGGACTCGGTCATGGCGTTTGACCTGTCGGCTTCTTGCTCAGGATTTCTCTACGGATTGTCGATGGCTGATGCCATGATCCGGAGTGGTCATCTCAGATCCTGCTTGGTCGTGGCCGCTGAAGTGAAGTCCCGCTCGCTGGATCCAGCGGACAGAGAAACCGCCGTCTTATTCGGCGATGGGGCGGGTGCCGTAGTAATAGTGCAGGAAGAGGCGGTTGAGCCGGAGGCTGCCGGTATCCTTGGCGTGCGTCTGTATGCAGAGGGGGCGGGGCATGGCCTCATCACCATTCCTGCCGGAGGATCGCGGAAGCCAAGCGGGGAGGAAACCGTTCGTGGAAAAGAACATCTCTTGCGGATGCGGGGGAGTGCCGTGTTTCGCACCGCAATCCGTCATTTGGAGCAGGCGATTGTCGACCTGTTGAAGGAATTCGGGCTCTCGTCGGGCGATGTGAACAGGGTCATTGCCCACCAAGCCAACGCCAGGATTTTGGAGCAACTTCGTCGCCGCCTCGGGCTGCCACGAGAGGTGATCTATTCGGTCATTGAACGCTACGGCAATACGTCGTCCGCGTCCCTTCCCATCGCGTTAGATTGTGCGGTTCGGGAACAACGGCTCGCGGCAGGAGATGTCGTGGTATTAGCAGCATTCGGCGGGGGCTTAACCTGGGCCACCGGGTTGGTGCGCTGGTAACCCCTCGCGGCTAGAAAGGACGTTATGTTCGGTCTCATACCCCGGGAAGAAGCGTTTTTCGATTTGTTCAAGAACGCGGCGCATAACATGATCGAAGGCAGCCGTCTCTTGAAGGACATGACGGAAGACTTTCGGAATCCGGTCGAGAAAGCAAAACGTATTAAGGATGTCGAACATGTCGGGGACGGCATCACCCATGACATCGCCCGGAAACTGAATCAGACCTTCATTACGCCCATTGATCGGGAAGACATCCACGATTTGGCGAGCGCCCTGGACGACATCCTGGATGTGGTGGAGGCGATCGCCGATCGCTTCGTGCTGTATAAGGTGGTCGCTCCGACGGACGCCGCGATCAGATTGGCAAACGTCCTGTATCAGGCGGCGGTCGAAGTCGGCGCCACGGTGGACTTACTCGGCAAGTCCCATCAGGCGGTCACGGAATGCAGCGTGCGGGTGAATAGCCTGGAAAACGAGGCCGATCGCATCTCCCGCGATGCCATCTCGTCCTTGTTCGAGAAGGAGACGGACCCGATTGCCGTCATCAAATGGAAAGAGATCTACGAAAACTTCGAGGCGGGAACCGATCGGTGCGAGGATGTGGCGAACATTCTCGAGCGCATCGCCTTGAAGCACACGTGAGCAATCCCGCACATTCTTCGATACTCATCCTGACCAATACTCGAGGGGTAGGACTCGGCATTCATGGCTGAACTGAGCGGATTGTTGTTAGTCGTCGTGATTCTGGCGTTGCTGTTTGACTTTTCCAACGGATGGCATGACAGCGCCAATGCTATCGCGACGGTGGTGTCCACCCGCGTGGTCAGTCCCTCTACGGCGGTCCTTGTTGCCGGCGCCCTCAATGTGGCCGGCGCGTTCATGTCCACTGCGGTGGCCAAGATGGTCGGCACGGGGATCGTCGATCCTCAGTCGGTGACCCAGACTGTGGTGGCCTCCGCGCTGGCCGGCGCCATCGTGTGGAATTTCATGACCCTCCTGTTGGGTCTGCCGACCAGCTCCTCCCATGCGCTCATCGGCGGGTTAGTGGGGGCCGCGCTCACCCATGGCGGGATGGCAGCCGTGAAATTCTCAGGCCTGCGGTCGGTGCTTGAGGCGATGATCCTGTCGCCATTTTTCGGATTTGCGATCGGATTGGTACTGATGATCGTGTTGAGCTGGCTCTTCTTTCGGGTGCCACGGGCCCTGGCCTTGAGATTGTTTTCCCGGCTGCAACTCGTCTCCGCGAGTTTTATGGCGTTCAGTCACGGGGCGAACGATGCGCAAAAAGCCATGGGCATCATCACGCTGGCGCTCGTCTCAGCCGGCGTACTGCCTACCGCGGAAGTGCCGACCTGGGTGATCTGGTCCTGTGCCCTGGCGATGGGGCTCGGCACGGCGGTGGGGGGATGGCGCATCGTGCGCACTCTGGGCATGCGGATCGTGAAGCTCGAGCCGGTCCATGGATTTGCGGCCGAGACCGGCGCCGCGATCGTCTTGATGGCCACGGCCCATATCGGACTTCCCGTCAGTACCACGCATACCATCACCTCGACCGTGATGGGGGTTGGAGCCGTCAAGCGGCTATCGGCGGTGCGGTGGGGCGTAACCCGTCGTATCCTGTCGGCCTGGCTCTTCACCTTGCCGGGAGCGGCGCTCCTCTCGACTATGTGTTACTTGCTCCTATCGAAATTGTCGTAGAAGGCTCCTGCGCGACGGGCAGGTGCACCACAAACCGGCTCCCCCTGGGCGCATTGCCTTCCACCCAGACGTGCCCGTTATGGGCCTCGACGATATGTTTGACGATGGCGAGTCCCAAACCCGTTCCGCCGAGTTCGCGCGAGCGGGCCTTGTCGACTCTGTAGAATCGTTCGAAGACCCTCGGCCGATCCGCTTCGGGAATGCCGATTCCCGAGTCGGCCACGACGACCTCAATCATCGGGCGTGGTGACGCCGCCCGGCTTTGCGTCGTATGCCGGATGGTCATGGAGATCCGGCCCTGATCCGGCGTGTACTTTACCGCGTTTTCCAGCAGATTGATAAACACTTGAACCAGGCGCTCTTCATCCCCTTCCACCACGACATACTCGTCCGGCAGCGACAGTTCGATCGTGTGGTGCTTCTTGTCCGCTAAGGGTTTGATGACCGCTACCGTCCGCTCCAGCAACGCCCGCAACTCCACCGGCTCGCGGCGAAACAGCACCTGGCCGGACTCGATTTGCGACAACTGCAGCAGATCGTCGAGGATGAGGTTTAAGCGATTGCTCTGCCGCATGATGATTTCCAGAAACGCTGTTGCTGTCGAAGGGTCGTCCTTACCCCCGTCCAGCAGCGCTTCGACATATCCCTTGATGGACGTCAGCGGGGTACGGAGCTCGTGTGACACGTTGGCGACGAAATCTTTGCGGATTTTCTCCAATCGACGCAGTTCAGTAATGTCATGGAAGACAAATACGGCACAGGCCTCCTGCTCACGGTTGCCGCCGGCAATTGAGGCTTCCACTCGCAGGCAGCTGCCGCTGGGGGAGAGCGTAATTTCGCCGCCCTGGCCGGACCGTGTCTGCAATACGGCGGAGACCAGCGCGGTCAGCCCCTCATGCCGGATGAGTTCGGCATAATGACGGCCCCGCGACTCCGTCAGTTCCAATGCGAACATCCGCTCCAACGCCGGATTCACCTGCACGACCGTGCCTCGATAGTCCAGTACCATGACGCCCTCGACCATCGCGATGAGCATGGCCAGGAGTTGCGCGCGGTCGTCGGAGACTTCCTTGATTTTCGTCTCCAGCTGGTCGGTCATCTGGTTGAGCGTGCGCGCCAGCAAGCCGACCTCGTCCGATGAGGAGACGACGAGGCGGATTCCGGGCGTTCCCGCAGCGAGTTGCCGAGCGGCCGCGGCCATCTCTGACAGTGGCTTCGTGAGATTGCGTGACACCCAGAGGCTGAGTACCATGGCCAGGAGAAAAGCGGCGCCGAATGCCGTTAGCAAATCCTGCTGAATGTGCCGTACCCGCTCATCGATGGAGGTCAAGGGCAGGCCGAGGCGGATGATGGGGACGCCCGGTTGCACGCGTGGCGGGTCGGTGAGAAGCCGCGCGACATAATAGGTTCGTTCTCCGGTAGTCTGGCTGGCCCGAATGTCCATGCCGCGGCCAGACGACAGGGCTTGGGCCACTTCCGGCCGCGCAAGATGATTGTCGACGTGAGTGAGTCCTTCGGCGGGGACCGCGCTGTCCGAAAGCACGGTGCCGTCTTGCTTAATGACGGTAATACGAAGGCGCGCCTGCTGGCTGAGTTCGCGGATGGTGGCGTGGAGCAAGGGGCCTGGAACGGTTTGGCCGGTCTGGTCAAACAGCGGCCGGAGCGCCATAGCAGCTAGGCTGCTGCGCGTCTCCAGCATCTCCGCCATGCGGCTGAGTTCGGTCTGTTCCACCGAGCGGATTACGAGCCAGCCCGCGACCACGAGGCCGACGAGGACGGCGGCGAGCGTGCCCAGGGCGACTTTCCACCGGATGCCGAGGTTCATGCCGGAATGTCGGACTCGCGCAATTTATATCCGAGCGATTTGATCGACACGATGGCGTCATCCAGGAGCGGGAGTTTTTGTTTCAGCCGGCGCACGTGGACGTCGACGGTGCGCGTGGTTCCGTAATAGTCATAGCCCCAGACGGCACTGAGCAGCACGTCGCGCGTGAGCACCCGCCCGACATTCCGCAGCAAGTGCTCCAGCAGGCCGAACTCTTTTGCCGTGAGCGCGACCTCTTCCCCCTGCAGCCTGACTTCATGCCGTGAAAGATCGACGGTCAACGGGCCGTAATGGTATTGAGTTTGAGGGCTGTTTGCGTTGCGATCCAGCCGGCGGAGCAACGCCTTGACCCGCGCCACCAGAGCTTTGGGGCTAAAGGGTTTGGTCACGTAATCGTCGGCTCCCAGCTCAAGCCCGATGACCGTGTCGGACTCTTCCGCCTTGGCCGTCAGCATGAGAATCGGGAGCAACGCGGTCTCTTGATTCAGGCGGATCCGCTTGCAGACCTCAAGTCCGTCCAGTTCAGGCAGCATGAGGTCGAGAATGATCAGGTCAGGGTGCTCAGCTTTGACCTGACGCAACCCCTCTGTGCCGGTCATGGCCGAAACCGTTCGAAACCCCTCTTTTCCGAGATAGAGTTTGACGAGCTGCAGAATATCTTTCTCATCTTCGACAATCAGAATTTTTTTATGGGTGGTTGCAGGAGAAGCCATGGCACGATTCTCCCACAATAGACGGGGCGCCTCAACAGGTTCTTGTGCGGGCGGGTCAAGGCGAGTCGG
>JADYYH010000032.1 GCA_020853775.1 Nitrospira sp. | reverse complement strand
GCTTGCACCGTACCACCAGGGTCTGAGTCCCGCGGCCCTCCACACATTGATCGAGTGACTTGGAGTATTCCAGTTTCCCGTCCAAACTCACCGTGAAGGGGAAGTCGAAGGTAAAACTGATGAACTTATATTGTCCCGGCTTGAGCTGTAACTCACGCGTCTCAGTGGTCCGGTACGCATCGGACGTTTCCGGATCCAACACCCAGAGCGGCGGCGTGATGCCGGGCACCTGCCACCAGGATTGAGGCACCAGCGGGGTCGGATCAATGGTGATCGTATGTTCCTTGGTATAGGCAGGCGGCGGACCGGCGGCTAGGAGTTGCTCCGCCTGTCCGGCGAGCACCGCGCATGACAACGCAAACATCCAAACAAACCTCTGCCGCCCCGTGAACGATCTGTGCGACAAGATACGCATCGGTCCTCTATTGCAGGAGTGGATTCACAGGAGCCGCCGTGAATGCGGTCTTGAAAATTTCTTCGACCGGGTGGCTTTCCCATTCGGTATAGGTCGTGAGCCCGAGCGCACGCATGACGGTCGCGCCCGTATCGATGATCGACACCGGCTGACGAATCGCGTACCCGGCCTTAATGCCGACGCCCGACGCGATCCAGGGCACCACGGGGACGGCGCCGGCTTGCTCGGCGGACATCTCGCCGGAAGAAAATTGCGTCTCTCCGAAGGCGCTCAGCGACGTGGCAAAAACTGTCGTCCGTTTCATCAGGCCGAGTTCACGGTACAAATCCAACACCGTGCCCATGGCTTTATCCACGGCCTTCAGTGCATCTTTGTAGGGAGCCGATTTCCAGCCCTGTGCTTCCCCCACACGACCGGGAGCCGGCAGGTGCACGACCAGAAAATGCGGCAAGGAGGGAATGGCATGGCCATATCCCGATCCGCTCGTCGCCTTCTTGAAGTAGTCGCGCACATACCCGACCAACCGGTCGGGGTTGCACTCCACCCGAAGTGGTCCGCACATTTGATAGTCCGTATAGGGCTCCGGTTTGGCCAGCTGATACAGAGACTCGTCCATGTAGAAAATGGCGCTGTCGCGACCGCCGCTCAAATCGAGATAATCGAACACCGTGGGGGCGCGCGGGTACCCGCGGCTGAATTCAAAGACGTTCCAGGTGATGCCGTGTTTGGCGACAGGCATCCCCGTCACCAAGGATGCCATGGTCGGTAACCGGCGGGCAGGCGAGACCGCCGTGGCCGACCAGGTGACCGCGCCATCCTTCACCAGGGAGGACAGGACCGGCATCGCGCCACTCTTCAAGGATTCCTGGCCAACCCCTTCCAGGACAAACAGAATCACATGTTCCGTCATCCCTGCCGGCGTTGCGGGCGAAGTGCCTCCCGCATCCCGTGCAGCCAATGCCACCGACGGAGAAGAGGAGGCCGCCACAGTGATGCTCAAGACCACCGCCAGGCAACACGCCACCAAGGCGACTGATTTATTGCGGATTACACTCATGAGATGCCTCACCACACGATCGATTTATGACGCGAAGAAAAAGTACCTTAGCACGCTGTTTTCCGGGAAGGCAAGGCACGAAACCCGGCTCTCATAGCGCCTGATCTGGTTCGATGGTATCCTGAGCGAGCCGGCGTTCGACCAGTGCGATCCCGATCGCCGAAGCCCTTTTTGCCACGGTGCACAGCCATGCTCGACAACCATGCTTTCAGCGATGCCAGCCTTGGGTTCGCCGCGTGTTCACGAAAGCCGCGCCTCGTTCTGCGACTTGCTCTCACAACGATAAGCCTCTTCCTCTGTCTTGCCTGGCCGAGGCCAAGTCTCGCCGAGGTTCGCACGGTGACGGCCACAGGAGAGCATCGCATGACCGAGCGAGAAACCAGAGTTGACGCGGTCCGACTCGCCACGCAACAGGCGAAAAAACAGGCATTGGAACAGGTCGCGTCCTATCTGGAAAGCGTGACCGTCGTACGGGATCTCGACATCACGCAGGATGACATTCGCAGCTACACGGCCGGGATGGTACTCGTGCTCGATCAACATGTGGAAACCGCGCTGGATGGAGATATCGTCGTCATCCGAGTCACCCTCAAGGCGCAAGTAGACAGCGAAGAGGCGGCGCAGGCCATCATCGCGCTGAAGCAGAATGAGGATGTGCGGCAGGAACTCATCGCCCTGAAGGACGATGTCGATCACCTTCACCAGCAACTCGACGACGCCAATAAGGCCCTCGCCCGCGCGAGGACACCCGAGCAAACCCGTCAGCTGAATCACCAGCGCACCGACCTGCTCAATCAAGCCGAAGCGGACGCCATGGTCGCGCAAGCCTGGACCGACTGGGTGTTGATCGCGCCCTTCGCACAACCGTACCCTTCGGCGGGTGTGGCCCAAGTCCAAGCCTTGTTAGGCATCGCCGGCCGATTGAACCCAAATAATCCCCATCTCGCCATCGCCCGACAGACGGTCGGAGCCAACTCACCACCGGCGCCACCTCAACCTCGACAGCCGCCTGTCCCGCATACCGTGCCTTTTTTACCGGGATACTATGTCGTGCCGAAGGAACCGGCTCCTCCGGGCACGACTCCACCCACTGATTCCAAGCAGCTCTCAAGCGTCTACCAACTCAATCCCTTGTTGCCCGATCCATCAGGACAACCGCCGCAATCCGGCAACAGTACGACAATTATCCAGGTCCATCCCCGGCCAGGAACCTCCCCGTCCCTCCCCGGACGCAGCACGATGCCGACCTATCGACAGGTTCCCGCGTCCAATAGTCTGTCCAATCATCCGACGTTGCACACCTATCGTGCAGGAGGCAGCACCTTCTCGGCTCCGACACCAGCATCGCCTGACGGGGCCACTCGGGGAGGACGCCCCCCGGCCATACACCAAGCGCCACCGGTTTCGCCTTCCGAATCCACTCCACAGCGAGGTTCCGCCAACAATCAGGGAGAGAAATAGCCATGCCGGCGACACCCAGCCACATTCACATGGCAGTAGGGATGGCCAGTGTGTTGCTCGTGGCCACATCTAGCATGGCGGGAGAATCCACCCTTGAAGACGTTCGTGCCCATGCGGAACAACACATTCAGCAGCTTCGCGCGCTGGAACAGCGCATCGCCCCAGCAACCAGAGACCGGCGGCAGGGCGAGACCTCCCCTTCTTATAATTCCGAGCAGTTTCTGATCGGACAGGGCCAGGGCGATCTGAGTAAAGGGAAACTGGTGTGTCAGCGAGTATCTGAGCTGGCCGCCCGGGCCGACATTGCCAAACAAATCCGCGTGCAGATCAAAGAGCATGCGATCGACCGCCTACGGGAACGCACAGGCCGCGAACCAGAACAGGATCTCGAAGTGGTGCGCGAAGAAATCGTGCAGGAATATCTGCAGGGTGTCACGATCATCGATCGTCGCATCGATGACGAGGCGAAGACCTGCTCAGCCGTGGCCGTTATGCCGAAACCCACACTCCATGCAGCACCAGCTGGGGAATCACCAGCCGCCGACTCTTCCGCCCGTCATTGAGCGCGTCCGGCTTCATCTGCATGCCCTCCATTGAACTTCGGACTGCGTTTCGGGTAAGACAATCTTCCCATGCCAATCGAGAACAACTTCCAGCACGACGAACTTTCCCGGAAGAACCCCGGCGACCGGCTCACCTATGCGGAGTGGACGACACCGCCCGACGCCGACTCTCCAGCCTGGCAGGAGGCGATGAGCCAGCTCGGGCAGAAATTGTCACAGGCCGATGTGCGGCTGATCATGTTTCTGCATGGAGCCATTCCCGGCACCGACGTCTTCGGCTTGGGGCGCCTTGATGAAGTGGGTGGCCTCAAGCGTGGTTACTCACGCGGCATCTCCGGCCTGGATTCGCTCCTCTCCTTCATGCGGGAAGGCACGAACGGCATCACCCCGCTGCCTGGCGGCCTGAAACCGCCGCTGGCCAACGATGAGGCCACAAAAAATCTGCTCGACAGTCAGATCGGCGACGCGGGCAATTTCACCGCACTGACCGTCGAACAATGCCGCAAAGCCTTGAATCAGAAACTGGCCAAACCCATCGCCTGCATCCGGGAACTCTGGTCGAGCGAACACCATCACCTCGGCCGCGCCCTGGCCGCCTGCCGCCTCTTGGATCGACTGCGCGCCCTCGTCAGTGAACAGCATCTCGGAGCCGGTGATCGTATCTTGATTCAGGCCCATGGTCAGGCCGGGCTCGTGCTGGCGCTGGCCTCGAATCTGCTCTGCCCTTCGCCGATCACGGGACGAAAGGCGTTTTTCGAGCTTCTCCTGGCCGCGAGCCCCCAAGATCCGGATGCGCAGGCCATTCAACGCATCGACCCGTTGCTGACCAGTAGCACCTTACTCAATGGCGCAGCACTCGATATCGTCACCCTTGGCACCCCTGTGCGGTATGGCTGGGACCCCTCCGGGCTTGGCAAGCTCCTGCACATCGTGAACCATCGCAATCTGCGCACCGACGGAAAAACCTGGCTCTCCAAAATGGACCTGCCGCAGATCACCGTCGAGATGCCGATTGCGTGGGGAGGCGACTACGTGCAGGAACTGGCTGTGGCCGGGAGCGATGCCCTGCCCGCTGAGAGCGCCAAGGCCGCCAATAAAGCCGTGTGGGAATTGCTGGAACCGTACGATGGGTTCGAACGCTGGGTGGAATGCGCGCGCCGCGCCGGACGCTTCCCGAGCGAAGGACAGTGTCTGCTGGTGGATTACAAAGACTGCACGAGCTCAACCAATGTCCGCGACCACTACTACGGCCATGCCGCCTACACTCGCGCCAATGCGATGCTCTTCAACTTCAACGAGATCGTCGGTCGGCTCTATTCACAGTCCTGAATTCTGGCCGCGCCAGGCGGTCGTGATCTCCCATCGATGCCGAGTGCCACCCTGTCCCCGAGAGAGGACACCGGCCGAACGCGCCTTCCTGCTTGCTCCCGACCGAGCCGTCAAGTAGACTCTCCTTCAGCGTCCGCCTTTGCTCGGAGCCCCGGTCATGTCACCATCACCCTCCCATCCAGACGACGTACGTATTGCCGATAATTTGCGCCGCACGGTCGAACTCACGGAGTTGGGGCTGGCCTTGCGCCGAGCTGTGATCGAGCAACGGGATGGACCGGGCGAGGGCGAGGGAATCGCGCAGGTTATGCACGAAATTCGACTGGCCAAAGAGCAGGCATGGCGGCAGAGCCAATCCTAGTCCGAGCGTTCTCCGACCTCATTACCGACTTCAACCGACGCGGCATGACCTATGCGCTGGCCGGGGGCTGGGCCTACAGCGCCCTCGTTGAGCCTCGCGCCACAACGGACATCGACATCCTCATTCTTCTGGAGCCCCCCTCACGCGAACAGGTGGAAGCGCTCGTCTCCTCCCTCTTTGACTCCGCCATCATTTATCCGGCCCCTATGGTCTTTCAGGGGATCTCGATTTGGCGAATTGTGGGAATCCGATCCGGGCAGGAAGTCGTCATCGATTTCCTCCTTGCAGACTCGGCCTATCTTCGCACCGCATTGGAGCGTAGACAGACGGTTCCCTTCGGTGCGCTGCGGGTCCCGATGCTGTCGATTGAAGATCTCGTCATCCTCAAGGTGGTGGCAGGACGACTTCAGGATCGCGCGGATCTGGAGAAAATCCACGCGCGCCATGCCGATTTACGCATCGATTAGACGTATGTTGACCGGTGGAAAGCGACGCTCGGCCTTGTCGACCGTTAGCTCTGCGTGATGGCTCTGTGTGGTAATGCTTGAGCATTACCACCAAGAGGCCGTTGCCTATGACCGTTCTCACGGTTCGGTGCGGTCAAGCGCTTTCAGCGCCATGGCGACGTTCAGCTGATCCTCCGGGGAAAGACGGGCAAGCGCGATCTGTTTGCCTTGTTTCGGCTTCAATGATGTGGAGGCCCTGTCGCCCAGCGCGGCCGCCAACAGGATCTGATCCACTTCCTCTCCATCGATCAAGGGCAACAAGCGGGCAATCGTGGGGGGAATCGTAAAATTAGCATACACAATGAGGACGGACACTTGACTGGGCGTGAGAGTCACATTGGCGGTGGCAGTCGAAGAGGCAAAGTTCCCGCTCGACGCCCCGCTCGTGACGGTGACCATTGGGTTGGATGTCATGGGCACATGAACCTGTACCGTGAACAAGGTGGGTACGGGAATATTGTTGGCCGTAAGCACCACCGGAACCAGGCTGCCTGTTCCAACCGGGAGCGTCACATCCGGTGTCGTGGCGGATCCAATCGGCACCGGAGGCATCGCCACACCGGCGATCGAGGCGATGCGCAGGCTCGGCGGGCTGATCAAGGGGGGGATACTGGCTGCCGTCACTCCCGTCGGCGCGCCAGGCGAGGGGCCGGGGTTGCTCGTTCCTGTGAAAGACAGCGTATTGGCTTCAAGTCGGATGCGGCCGCTGTTCGCCAAATTGTACAAGCACGCCGGTTGAATGCCAGGTGCCGCCTGAAGGGACCCTGCGCCGAGAATCTGTGGTGCAACCAGGCGAATCGCGCCGCCGCTTCCACTGCCGGCAACTTGATTGTTGAAGCAAGCAGGACCAAGCATCCCCCCCTTACCGCCGTTTGCCGTCACGGCGCCATCGATGGTGATCTTCGTTGATGAGGCAATAACGATAGCCCCACCCCCTCCGCCGCCAGATCCACCGGCTATTGTTTGTCCAGACGTCGAATTGGCACGGGTTCCACCTCCACCTGATCCACCATAGAGAGGAACCAGCGAAACAAAGGACAGATCAGTCCCATACGTCCCATGTCCTGGTAGCGCACCACCGTTACACGTTGAAGAGGCGCACCCCGGGCCACCGCCGGGACCTTGCCCAGTCGTGCCGGCGTCGTTGGTGCCTCGCTGTCCGCCATTGCCTCCGTCAAATCCACCGGGGCCGCCCGAACCTCCGACATTCAACGTGGGACCAGTATTCGATTGAGGCACCCCATCAAACCCGTTCACACTCACAGTCCCGGCAATGGTCACATCGCCGGTTGCCAACATGGTCACCGGGGTATTGCTGGCGTTCCGGGTGAACGTCACTGTCACCCCGGCAGGAATCGTCACAGTTGTGTAATTCAAGACACCGTCCGGCGGCAGGGCAACGGCCATGTTGACTGCCGGATTCAGCGCACCTAACGCGCCGGTGCTGCCGCTCGTAAATTGCACTTGCGCCGATACCGGGCTGACTTCCGACAATCCCCAGAGGAAACAAGACGCAATGAGAGCAAGACGGTGTGGGTAGCGAGTCATAGGCGGCTCCTTATGATCAATCGTCTCGATATGGACTCGACGTGTACATCATCATTGTTTCAACTCTTCTCACGGCAACAAGACACTGCCCTTGGCAACAGCGGCCGAGGGACCGAGATGTGGCCCATCCAGGAGGGCGCTCCCCTTGGTGATGCTCGACGACGATCCGGTTGAGGGTCCCGGGCGAAACACGCTGCCTTTCTTGCCAACCGCGAACGACGATTGCGGTTGCGTCACGGTTACGGTAACGGCTCCACTGGTTGCCGTACCACCAAGCGTGGCGACCGAGAATGTATAGGCTTGCAGCGGTGCGGATGACGGAACCGTCACAGTCATCGTGATCTCTTGGGGGTTCAGACTTGCCACTACCACAGCCGTGAGCGTCGGAGGCGTGAACGTGACGGTGGGAGTCGTGCTAAGGTTAAATCCTTTGATTACCAACTGACTCGTGCTGCCCTGCGGAACCCTGTCAGGCGTCACGCTTACGATCACGGGTGGAATCAACACCGTAAACGTCGACGAGCTGGTGGCAGTGCCGTTGGCATTCGTCACAGAGACAAATCCTGTGGTAGCGCCGACCGGCACCGTAACGGTCAAACTGGTTGCCGTCCCCGAGAGGATGGAGGCAGACACTCCATTGAACGATACCTGGTTGCTCGAAGCCGGAGCGGTGAAGCCAAAGCCCTGGATCGTCACCGCCGTATTCACCCGCGCGCTGCCTGGCGTGATCGCAAACAGGCCGATTCCGCTGCTCCCGATCGTGAACCGTTGAATGGCAAGGAGATTGCCGACTTCGTCATAGCGATAGACCGCGACCTGCCCTTGCCCATCGACCACGCCCACCAATCGCCCCAGTTCGTCATAAAAATACTGAGCGCTGTCGGCGGGAAGCGCGACCGGCCATGTCAAGACAAGGGCTATCAGAACGCGGAGCAATGCTCCAACAAAGTTCGTATCCATACGTCGCATCATTCAAACGCGTCATAGACAAAGTTCACCGTCGTGGGTGAGGTTCCCGTTCGCATCGAAAGTCTGCGCGACCCCGGCGAACGAGGTTTGTTCGTTCGTGGCGTCATAGGTTGCCGAGGCCACCGCACTCGGCAACAACGAAGCTGTGGCATTGCTGCGGGTCAGGCTCGTCCGATTCCCGGCTGCATCGTATTGATAGGTCAAGGCCTCGATAATGC
>JADYYH010000031.1 GCA_020853775.1 Nitrospira sp. | reverse complement strand
TAGGGCGTGTCATCAATTAATTTTTTAGGTTCACAAAGCCATCGTGTTGTGCTTCACTCCGTTCCGGGCCAAGGGAGGGGCCTGCGGATGGTGAGACGGTACGGGTTGCGCGATGACCAGTGGGAGAAGATTGAACCGCTGTTGCCTGGGCGTGAAGGCACGGTGGGGGTGACCGCGAAGGACAACCGGCTGTTTGTCGAAGCCGTGTTGTACCGGTATCGCGCAGGAATCCCGTGGCGGGATCTGCCGGAACGGTTCGGAGATTTCCGCGTGATCCACACGCGCCATACGCGCTGGAGTCGCCGCGGTGTCTGGAAGCGGGTGTTCGAACGTCTGGCCGAGGATCCTGACAACGAATATGCGATGATTGACTCCACGATCGTCCGTGCCCACCAGCATGCCGCTGGAGCAAAAGGGGGCACCAAGCGCAGGAAGCCATCGGGCGCAGCACGGGTGGCCTGACCACGAAGATCCACGCCACCTGCGATGCGCTGGGCAACCCGACAGGCTTTCATCTCACACCGGGACAGGCGCATGATCTGGAGGGAGCCGATGCCCTGCTCCCTGGCCTTGATGCGGATACGATCATTGCCGATAAGGCCTTTGATGCTGATGAACGGGTGATCCAGCCACTGCAACAAGCGGGCAAGGTCGTGGTCATTCCCCCCAAAGCCAACAGAACCACCCCACGCGACTACGATCAAGACCTCTACCGAGCCCGGCATCTGATTGAGAACTTTTTCGCGAGACTCAAGCCATTCCGCGCCATCGCCACCCGCTACGACAAACGTGCCATCAACTTCCTTGGCGCGATCTATCTCGCTGCTTCAATGACATGGCTTAATTGATGACACGCCCTAGAGCAGTCGCGGCCCTTCCAGCAAATAACAATCTTCTCCCGTCGATACGGTTATTGCGCTCTCCCCTTATTATTATGAGCAGCCGCTCGTTTCTCCGCAGCTCATGCACTTCAGGCACGTGCCGTTACGGACGAGGGTAAACTGCTTACAATTCTGGCAAGGGTCGCCTTCGTAGCCCTTCTCCCTCGCTTCTTGTCTCACTGAGGTCACGGTCAACGTCTCCCGCTTCAACTCCAATTTATGGGCGACACTGCCGTTCCCGGCTTTCTGGGTATGACCATTCCCCCCGTTCATGCCGTTTCGACGCACAGGCAAGTGTTCGGTCAGGATGGAGGCTCTCTTCAATGCCGTCATGTCGACCTCTTCCTCGTCACACTCGGGATCCTGATCATCCTTCTTCATCGAATCCATCCGCAGGTCGTCTTCCTGCACCTGCGCCAGATCTTTCCGCTCAAGGTAGGTGATCGCCAACTCGCGGAAAATGTAGTCGATGATCGACGTGGCCATCTTGATGCGATCGTTCAGTTTCACCGGCCCGTTCGGCTCGAAGCGGGTAAACACGAAGGCTTCGACGAACTCCTCCAGCGGCACACCATGCTGGAGGCCGAGGGAAATCGCGATGGCGAAGTTATTCATCAAGCTGCGGAAGGCGGCGCCTTCCTTGTGCATGTCGAGGAAGATTTCGCCCAGCGTGCCGTCCTCGTACTCGCCCGTGCGCAGGTACAACTTGTGTCCGCCGATGATGGCTTTCTGTGTGTATCCGCCGCGCCGCGCCGGCAAGGAACGGCGCTTGTGAAGATACCGCACCAACACCCGTTCGGCGACCTTTTCCGCCACCGTGGCAATACTCGGTGCCGCCTCTGCACCCTTCCCGCTGTCGGAGGAGGCGTTCAACGGTTGGCTCAACTTCGACCCGTCACGATAGAGCGCCACGGCCTTGACCATGCTCTTCCAGGCGAAGAGGTAGGCCGCCTTGACGTCTTCCAAGGTGGCGTCCGCCGGCATATTGATGGTCTTGCTGATCGCGCCGCTGATGAAGGGCTGGGCCGCCGCCATCATGCGAATATGCGCATCGACGGCGATGTAGCGCTGCCCGATCCTGCCGCAACGGTTGGCACAATCGAAGATGGGTAAATGTTCAAGCTTCAGGTGCGGGGCGCCTTCCACGGTCATCGTGCCGCAGCAATAATCGTTCGCCGCCGCCACATCCTCCTGGGTGAAGCCCAGGGTCTTGAGCATGTTGAACGCCGGATCCGCCAGCTGCGCCTCGCTGATGCCCAGTTTCTGCCGGCAGAACTCTTCGCCTAACGTGTATTTGTTGAAGACGAACTGGATTTCAAACGCTTGCGCCAACGATCCTTCGAGCCGCTCCAGCGCCGCCTCGTCAAAACCTTTTTGACGCAGCACTTCATGGTTGATGAACGGCGCGCCTTTCAGGGTTTGATGGCCCGCGCAATAGGCCACGATGTCCCGGATCTGCGCGTCTGTATACCCGAGCGCTTGCAGCGCCGGCGGCAGACTCTGGTTGATGATCTTGAAATAGCCGCCGCCCGCCAGTTTCTTGAACTTGACCAGGGCGAAATCCGGCTCGATGCCGGTCGTGTCGCAATCCATGACCAGCCCGATCGTGCCGGTCGGTGCGATGACGGTGACCTGCGCGTTGCGGAAGCCGTAGGCCGTGCCCAATTCCAAGGCACGATCCCAGGCGCGCCGCGCCGCCAACAGCATGGCCGGCGGACAATGTTCCGGTTGAATCGAGGCCGGCAGAATCGTGAGGCCTTCATACTCCTCAACGGGCGAGCTATACGCAGCCCGCCGGTGATTGCGGATGACGCGCAACATCGAGTCCCGATTCCGGTTGTAGCCGGGGAACGGGCCGATTTCCGCCGCCATTTCGGCCGACGTCGCATAGGATTCTCCGGTCATGATCGCCGTGATCGCGCCGCAAATCGCCGTCGCTTTGTGCGAATCATAGGGAATGCTCTGCTTCATCAGGATGGTGCCGAGGTTGGCATAGCCCAGTCCCAGCGTTCGATACTCATAACTCTTCTGCGCAATCGCGCGGCTGGGGAACGAGGCCATCAGCACACTGATCTCCAAGGCTACGGTCCACAACCGAACGGCATGGCGGAAAGAATCCAGGTCGAACTCCCCTTCCGCGTTAAAAAACTTGGCGAGGTTCAACGAGGCCAGGTTGCAGGCCGTGTCGTCCAGAAACATATATTCGGAACAGGGATTCGACGCGTTGATGCGCCCGTCTTCCGGACAGGTATGCCATTCATTGATCGTCGTATCGTATTGCGTGCCGGGATCGGCGCAAATCCAGGCAGCCCAGGCGATCTTGTCCCAGAGGTCGCGGGCCTTGATCGTCTTGCTGACCTTGCCGTCGATCCGGCGGCGCAATTCCCAGTCGCCGTCACGCTCCAACGCATCGAAGAAGCCGTTCGGGATACGGACGCTATTGTTGGAGTTCTGTCCCGACACGGTCTGGTAGGCCTTGCCGTCCCAGTTGGTGTCATATTCGTGAAACACGAAGTGGGTATACCCCTGCTTCGCATAGTCGAACATGCGATGGATGTACGCCTCCGGCACCATATCGCGACGGGCAGCCGCTACGGCCTCCCGCAACACCTGATTGTGCTTCATATCCAATTCGAGGTGGGCCTGGGCCTGGCCCTGCGCATCAACCGATTGGCAGGCTTTGAGCACGGCGTTGAGCCGTTGCGCGCAAATCTTGGAGCCGGTGACCATGGCGGCCACCTTCTGCTCTTCGACAACTTTCCAATCGATGAACTCTTCGATATCGGGGTGGTCGAGATCCAGGCAGACCATCTTGGCCGCGCGCCTGGTCGTCCCGCCAGACTTGATCGCTCCGGCAGCGCGGTCGCCGATCTTCAGGAACGACATGAGGCCGGAGGAGCGGCCGCCGCCCGACAGGGATTCGCCGTCGCCGCGCAACCGCGAGAAATTGGTGCCGGTGCCCGACCCGTACTTGAACAGCCGCGCTTCACGCACCCACAGGTCCATGATGCCGTTTTCATTGACCAGATCGTCTTCAATGGACTGAATGAAGCAGGCATGCGGCTGCGGATGCTCGAAGGCGTTCGTCGCTCTGACGACCTCACCCAGCTTGGGATCGACGTAGAAGTGGCCCTGCGCCGGCCCCGACAGCCCGTAGGCATAATGCAGCCCGGTATTGAACCACTGCGGGCTGTTGGGGGCGGCCATCTGATAGGCCAGCATGTAACACATTTCATCGTGGAAGGCGGTCGCGTCTTCCGGCGTCTTGAAATACCCGTGGTTCTTGCCCCAGAAAGTCCAGCATCCAGCCAACCGGTTGAAGACCTGACGGGAGTCGCGCTCGCCGCCCAGCACCGGCTTGCCCGCGGCATCCACCACGGGCGTGTCGTCCTCATGCACTTGCGGCACTCCAGCCTTCCGGAAATATTTTTGGGCCAGAATATCGATCGCCAATTGCGTCCAATGTTCCGGGATATCGATATGCTCCAACTTGAACACGGTCGATCCGTCTGGATTCCGGATCTCCGAGGAACGTTTTACGAACGCAAGACCCTCATAGGGGCTCTGCCCACGCTTGGTGAATCTTCGTTCAATCCTCACTGGTTCCTCCTTCGGCAGATGCGAGACGTTCGGTGCAGAGAACGGTCGGCGATGATGTGTCGGGGTGTGATTG
>JADYYH010000030.1 GCA_020853775.1 Nitrospira sp. | reverse complement strand
GCTGCAATTCAGACGTACATCACCACTCACAACCAAAATCCTCGCGTGTTCACCTGGACGGCGTCCGCGGAGAGCATTGTGGCCAAGGTCGCCAAATGTAAAGAAGCGTTGGACGCACTACACTAGGCGTTTGTCATAGACGCGCAGCATGCTATGACTTTCCCGGCTGCCGAAATAGAGTGTCTCTCCGGTCCGGACGCCCTCACGATGATTCGATGCTTGAATGACTTTGAATTGCTTTGAACGACTCACTAGCTGTCCGGCCTCCACGGCGAGCCGGACGGTCTCCACTGCGACAGAGGCCTCCCGGTCGTCCAAGGCCACATCAATGCGGGTGACATGGCCTTTCTGGGCGAAGATCCAGGCCAACACCGTCTTCAATTTGCTCTCATTCCACTGGGAGACGATCCCTGCAGAGAGATCGACATGCACTTCCTTCAGGTTGCGAGGAGCACCCGTCCCCAACTTGCCGACGCCCGTCTTGCCTTCCGTCATGAGCTGCGCCACGGGATACCCGCGAAAGCCGGACTCACTCTGGAACCAATCGCCACCAATCAGCGCGATCACATCGGCGACCTCCGCTTTCGGCAGGGTGAACGCCAGCCAATCGATGGTCTGGGTGAATCCTCCTGAACTCGTCATTACTTCCTCCTTGGCTTGGTGGCGATAGACGCCCCCGTCTTACCCAGTCGGGGGCGGGGCAGCTGCGCGCGCCGCCGGCTGGCGCCGCCGGTCGCGCTGCGCTGTCCTAGTATCACGCTCGTTCTCTCGAGATTGCCTGGACGAGCGCGCTGGAGAGCTTCAATGACGTGCTCCAGGTCAAACCGAACACAGCGGAAAATCCGCTTGAATGGAATCTGCCCTTTTCGGTACGCGCGACGGATCGATTTTTCGCTGACGTTTAAGTACCCGGCCAACTCTCGTACGTTGAGTAACGTGGGTCTCATTGCTGTCCTCCTCGTATTCTTGTCGTGCACGGCGCTGACCATACCGAGCATCACGTGAACGGTGAAAGATCCCCTGGAAAGGTCAGGAGGGGACCCGAGGGGTCAGAGGAGGACAGATGCGCAGAGCAATCCTCTGAGCCGGTCGTGAGAGGAATGCCTGTCATGCAAGAAGGTTGGCAGAGTGTTCTAGGAGCGAGTAGATTGGTCAAATGCCGCGCTGAATGCGGGGTTTGAAATCTTAAGGGAAAAAGACTAGGGAGAGAGGGTGAGGCATTCGGGAAGAAGTCCTAGGTCGAATGAGGAGTGAATAGCGACGAGATTATGGCAACGTGGCACAAAAAGTGGTCCTAGGGCCGAAATACAAGCGATAGGGCCGGATGGCCCTGGCTTGCTCTCGCTTGATCAAGGTAGCGAAGACGGTAGTGCCAGGAGGAGAAAGTAAGAATCGGTGCGAAGGACGTTTCCAAACATAAAAACTCGTTCGCTGGAGTCTTCCGAAGATCTCCGACGATCTACAATCCCACACTTCTCAGGCGAGGTTACTGGAGACGGACAGCAGTATCCGCTTGGGCGATGATAGCTTCACTGGATTGGGCTCTGTAGAGGATGACCTCTCCTCTATAGTTTCCCTTTGGCAAGGGCAGGGAAGTGGGAGAGGTGCCTACAAACATAAATCGTCTGGCTTGTGTTCTCCCAACGAACTGTTTCTTGTCAAGCGCGACTCGATTGTCAGGAGCAAGGATGCGCATGGTGATGACATCCTCTGCCTGCACCCCCAAGATATCCACCCACAGAATCAACGTGGGTATGGTGTGGCCCAATACCTCGTGATGATACTGCCCGTGACGAATGTCCAGAAGCCGAGGAACCCTGTCTGAGAATCCAATGTGATAGAGGGCGGCCTCTTCATAAGAGATCTGCTGGCCTTCAGACCAAAGTGGTTGCCCATGAGCATGACATCCCGCGTCCGCCCTCAACCCTGTGAAAGGGTCAATTGTCTGACCATTGTGACGAACCGTGAAATGCAGGTGAGGGAATTCAGTCTTACCTGAAATGCCTATCAGGCCGAGTGGGCTACCACGTGCAACCCGATCTCCCGAATGCACACGAACGGTTCCCCGCTGAAGATGGCAGTACTGTGTCTGCCATCCTCCGTCATGGTCTACCAATAGCCCATTGCCACATTCGCGCCCAGCAATAGCACCGAGTGACTCCTGTTTGATAAGGACGTCCTCCATGTCATTGCGAATGGCTCTCACCGTGCCGGACTCCGCTGCCAGCACCACCACTCCCCGATACATCTCGTCTAGATCGCGAATGGCGAAATCAGTCCCGTCATGGCCCTCATAGGTTCGAGGCTGACAGTGAAAGTCCTGCGCGTGAGGGCCAGGCACGACGTCTACGTAGTTGGCAACCCAGCAGGTTTCCCCAACTCGACAATCCAGCGGCAGCGCGAGGGACAGACCAGATGACGCTCGAGACTGACCGACATCAGGCCCGGCCCCCACTGTGGTGAGGGCCAGGCCGATGGTGAGAACGGTGAAGACACACACCCAGGCGTACTTGGCCATACACGTGTTACTGCCAATTCGCCGCCAAAATGGTCTGAACATCCTGCGGCCGCTGATCGATGGCTTGATCCCACGTCAGCCCGGTCTGCTGACCGAAGGCGGCCATGGCTTGAATCAGCTGATCGACTTTCGTATTCGCAAGGTGCTGACCATTACCCGCCTGAAGATCCTCGAGCTGATTGGTAGTCGGGCTTGTATACCAATTCTGAATGGTCACAGAGTCCGTTGATCCATGAATCGCCAACCTCAAATCGTTCACTTGACGAGTCAGAACGAGATCTAATGGGTTGATGGTGACACCGAATGCTAGAACGTCGGCTGTACCCGAGTTATCACTCACCGTGTCTTGCCCCCCGCCTCGGCTGTAGAGGTAGGTATCGTTGCCGCCGAGCCCGGAGAGCATATTGTTGGCGCTATTCCCCGCCAGGATGTTATTCGCAGTATTCCCGGTCCCATTGACCGCCGCCGTGCCGATCAATGTGAGATTTTCGAGATTTGCGCCCAACGTCCAGGCCACCGCACTCTGAACCGTATCGGTCCCGGCACTTGCGGCCTCCGTCACCGTATCGCCGGTCCCCACGATATACGTGTCGTTGCCGGCCCCGCCGGTCAGGACGTTCGCGGCGCTATTGCCCATGAGAAGGTTATCCAGCGCATTGCCCGTGCCATTGATCGCTGTCGTGCCGGTCAGCGTCAGGTTTTCCACATTCGCGCCTAAGGTGTAGGTCAACGAACTTTGGACCGTATCAATGCCGGCATTGGCCAATTCGGTCACCGTGTCGCCGGTTCCCACCACATAGGTATCGTTGCCGGCTCCGCCGGTCAACACGTTGGCGGCGCTGTTCCCTGTGAGAATGTTGTCCAGCGCGTTGCCCGTGCCGTTAATGGCGGTGGTACCCGTGAGCGTCAGATTCTCTACGTTCGCGCCTAAGGTATAGGTCAGGGAACTCTGAACCGTGTCGAGTCCCTCGTTCGTATTTTCTGTCACTGTATCTCCGGCATTGTCACGGACATAGGTATCATCGCCGGCGCCGCCGGACATCCCGTCCGCACCGGTGCCGCCATTTAACACGTTCGCCCCGCTGTTGCCGACGAGGGTGTTGTTTAGCGTGTTGCCAGTGGCATTGATCGCCGCCGAGCCTGTCAACGTCAGATTTTCAATGTTCGCACCGAGGGTGAATGTGACCGCACTCTGCACCGTGTCTGTCCCCGCGCTCGCGGCCTCGGTCACGGTATCCCCGGCATTGTCGACGATATAGGTGTCGTTGCCCGTCCCGCCAGACATGGCATCCGCACCCGCACCGCCATCCAACATGTTGTTTCCCGTATTGCCGGTCAGGCTATTATTCAGCGCGTTGCCGGTGCCATTGATGGCTAAGGCCCCCGTCAACGTCAGGTTTTCGACCTCCGCTCCCAACGCATACGTAACCGCGCTTTGCACCAAGTCCGTTCCGCCGCCGACGTTCTCGGTGATCACATCTCCGACATTGTCGACGACGTAGGTGTCGTTGCCTGCTCCGCCCGCCATCGTATCGGCGCCGGCTCCACCATTCAACGTATTGAGCCCACTGTTCCCCGTAAGGACATTATTCAACGTGTTGCCCGTGCCATTGATGGCACTCGACCCGGTCAGCGTGAGATTCTCGAGATTGTTCCCCAGCGTCCACGTGATGAAGCTCTGCACCGTATCGGTTCCGGCACCAGCCGCTTCGGTCACCGTATCACCGGTGCCGACGACATAGGTGTCGTTTCCTGCGCCGCCAGTCAGCATATTGGCCGCGCTGTTGCCGGTGAGGACGTTATCCAGCGCGTTGCCCGTGCCGTTAATGGCGGTGGTGCCCATAAGCGTCAGGTTCTCCACGTTCGCACCTAAGGTGTAAGTCAGCGCACTTTGGACCGTGTCTACGCCTTCATTCGCGTTCTCCGTCACCGTGTCTCCGGCATTGTCGAGGACATAGGTGTCATCACCGGCGCCGCCGGACATGGCATCGGCTCCCGTGCCACCACTCAACACATTTGCGCCGCTGTTGCCCACGAGGGTGTTGTTCAGCGTATTGCCTGTCCCGTTGATCGCCGCGGTACCCGTCAGCGTGAGATTCTCGAGATTCGCCCCTAACGTCCACGTCACTGAACTCTGTACTGTGTCAGTCCCTTGGCCGGAAGATTCAGTCACCGTATCACCCGTTCCGACCACATAGGTATCGTTGCCAGCGCCACCCGTCAGTACGTTAGCGGCACTATTCCCGGTCAATACGTTACTAAGCGCATTGCCTGTGCCGTTAATGGCGGACGAGCCAGTCAACGTCAAATTCTCGATATTCGCCCCGAGGGTATAGGTGAGCGAACTTTGGACCGTATCGATCCCTTCTGCTGCCTCCTCCTCGACGGTATCACCCACATGATCGATCACATACGTATCGTTGCCACTGTACCCCATCATCCAATCGGCGCCAACCCCGCCGTCCAGCATGTTCGCACCGGCATTGCCACTGAGTATATTGTCCAGAGCATTACCGGTGCCGTTGATCGCATCGGTGCCAGTCAGAGTCAGATACTCGACATTGGCGCCGAGCATGAAAGTGGCTGAACTCATGACCTGATCGGTCCCCTGATTGGCCAGTTCTACGATCGTGTCTCCCCCGTCAACGATGTACGTATCGTCGCCCGCACCGCCGGTCAACACATTGGCGCCGCTATTGCCCGTCAACACATTGTCTTGTGCGTTGCCGGTTCCATTAATGGCGCCCGTCCCCGTTAGGGTGAGGTTTTCTAAATCGGCCGCGAGCGTCCAACTGGTCGATGCTACCACCGTGTCGGCCCACCCTTCGCCGGGAAGTTCGACAATTGTATCGGCGTCGTCCACTACATAGGTGTCGTTGCCTGTTCCACCGATCAGGACGTTTGCCCCACTGTTTCCCGTCAAGACGTTGTCCAACTCGTTGCCGGTCCCATTGATGGCTGCGGTGCCTGTCAGCGTCAGATTTTCCAACTCACTGCCGAGGGTGAAGGTCTGGTCGGTGATGACCGTGTCGGTCCCGCCGAATTGTTGTTCGACGATCGTGTCGCCAGCGCCGACGACATAAGTATCGTCGCCAGTGCCCCCAATGAGCTGATCTATTCCGCCGCCGCCATCCAACACGTTGTTGCCACTGTTGCCGGTGAGTACATTGTCGCCGGCATTCCCGGTCGCGTTGATGGCCTCCGTGCCGGTTAAGGTCACATTTTCCAACACGTCTTCCAACTCTGCGCTCAGGACAAAACTCTGATCCGTGTTAATCGTGTCTATGCCCTGACCGGCTAATTCCACGATCGTATCACCTGCTCCGATGACATAAGTGTCATTGCCGGCTCCGCCAGTCAGCACGTTGGCCGCACTGTTGCCTGTCAGCACGTTATTCAATTCATTGCCGGTGCCGTTGCTAGTCGCCGTACCGGTGAGAGTGAGATTCTCTAAATTAGCACCTAGGGTGAAACTGACCGAGCTCAATACCGTATCGGTGGCGAAACCAACGTCGGATACGGTGTCACCGAGATTGTCTACCACATAGGTATCGGACGCATTACCGCCGATCATTGTATCGGCTCCGAGTCCACCGTCAATGTAGTTGTACCAATGCTGATTTCCTACTATGACGTTGTTCAACGCGTTGCCAGACAAATTATGTACCACTAATCCTTGTACGGGAGGGCCATCCCAGACAATGAGATTCTCAACGTTGTCTGGCAAGGTATAATGCATGCCGAAGTCCCAAGTGCCGAGGAACTTAACCGTGTCAATACCTTCATTCGAGGCCTCAATCACCGTATCAGTACCGATCACTTCATAGTTATCGTCCCCCAAGCCGCCTTGTAGTATGTCGCTGCCGCCGTCGTTAACAGAGTTGCCGCCTCCAACGAGCTTGTTATTGCCGCTGTTCCCGATAATCACATTGTCCAATAAATTTCCGGTCCCATCGACGTTGTAATAGCCCGTCAATGTCAGATTTTCGACGTTTCCTGGCAAGGTGTACGACACCAGACTTTGGATAGTGTCCGTCCCCTGGCTGATCCCTTCGGTCACGGTATCTTGGGTGTTGTCCACGACAAAGGTGTCATTGCCGGCCGTCCCAGTCTGCGAATTTACCGTGCCGATGAACGTATGACTCACAATCGCAGCGGCATCCCAGATCGTCCCATCATTGAACGTGATCTGCTCAATGGCCGTGGCGTTGTTCATCCTTAGTTGAGTCGGACTTTGATCGATACTGAGCAACAGTTCTGTTCCATTTCGAAGAAGTGTGACGTCACCGGGGAGCACTCCTGGAGTCAACTGAATCTTGTCGGTCGTGCCTCCGTCGTCTCCAATTAAGTCCGATCCAGCCCCACGCCCAAAGAGATAGGTGTCATTGCCTAATCCACCTCGCAAGGTGTCGTTCCCCGTCCCGCCATCCAAGACGTCATTGCCATCCCAGGCTTCTATTAAGTCGTTCCCGCCCATGCCTGAAAGAATTTCATCCGCGTTTGTACCGCCTAGGTAATCATCGGCCACTGTACCAGTACTTGCGAGAGACCGTAACATGGACGAATCCCAGACCATGCCATTCGAGAATTCCACGCGGTTGATCCGATAATCGTTAAATGGGTTCAGCCAATTAAAAAGAGACATGTTATCAGCCGTCCCATTGATGCTGAGAACGAGAGAATAATTTGTTGACACGCCCCTCACCGTGACATCCGTCGGCAACACGCTCGTGCCAAATCGGATGGTGCCAGTGGGCGCATATATAGTGTCCTGCCCATCGCCACGATCAAAGAGAATCAGGTTTTGTCCACCACTATCAGAGATCTCGTCGTTACCAGTACCGCCTTGAAGGGTGTCCGTGCCTGCGGAGCCTTCTAGACGGTCGCCGCCCGAGCCTCCGATCAGCACATTGGTTCCCGTCGCTGCTACAACGATCAACCGATCACTTCCCGCTCCGCCATCCAATGTGTTGTCACCCGTTCCGCCGCTGAGCTGATCATCACCGTCTCCACCTTCCAAGGTGTCGTTGCCGTCGAGGCCTTGGAGCGTGTCATTTCCGCCCAAGCCGCGAATCAGGTCGTTCCCCGCCGTGCCGGTCAAAGTTTCGCTGGCTGCGGTGCCAAGAATCTCATTCAGCCCATGCGACACCGTCAGGGCAAACACATCCGACACGTTCAGGCTGCCCGTGTCAGTCGCGGTGACTTTCACATTCAAGGTGCCAACATCCGCCAACTGAGGCGTCCCGGTGAAGGTGCGGGTTGTCGGATTGAACTGGAGCCAGGTGGGCAACGGGCTGTTGTCGGACAACGTGGCGCTGTAGACCAGTGAATCGCCGGGATCGACATCCGCGAACGTCCCTGTCGGCACGACAAGACTGAACGGCACGTCTTTCGTCGCACTTTGATCCGGCAACGGCGTGGCAACGGTGGGCGCATCGTTGACATTGGTAATCGTCAGATTGAAACTCTCTGAGACGGTCCCATTCAAGCCGTCCGTCGCGGTGACTTTCAACCCCAGCATCCCGATCTGCGCATCGTCCGGCGTCCCACTGAACGTGCCGGTCTGTGCGTCAAAGCTGAGCCAGGCCGGAAGTGCTGAGCCGTCGGCTAGACGTGCGCTCAATGTCAGCACGTCGCCCAGGTCCTCGTCGGCAAAGGTATTCGCGGGAACCGCAAACGTCCAGGGCGCGTCCTCGGGCACCGTTTGATCGGGGACGGCGTTCGTGACAGTGGGGGCGTGATTCGTAAATACCGGGAACAAATCGCCCAGGTTTACAAGAGTGCCGTCTGCCAATTGCAGCGTGGAGACGACCAGCGACCCAAGAACGGTATTTCGGTTGAACCCGGCTAACTGAACCGCATCGGCCCCACCGTTGTAGCCAATTGTGAGAGTATTCGCGCCTTGCGTATAGGTAAGGTTGGCCGCTGTAACACCGGGGCCGAAGACAATACGGTTTCCTTCAGTTGTCGTGACTGTATCGTGGATCGTATCGAGCCCATCGCCGAGCGCGAAGGTGTAGAGGTCGTGTCCCGATCCTCCACGCAACACATCGTTCCCTGCATTCCCCGTAATCGTATCGTTCCCTCCTCCGGCGAAAATCGTATCGTTGCCGACACCAGTCCTGATCACGTCGTTTTCAGATGTGCCGATGATCTGTCCACTCGGCAGTCCCAGCAAGTCAGCGAGCGCAAACGTCTGGCCGCCCGCGACGATATTTTGGATCCCACCCGTCCCATTGACTCCTGTATTCGTGAATCCATGAATGAGAATGGAATCGCTGCTCGCCCCGACCTGGATCAGCAACGTATTGTCAATCGTATTGTGCGTAAACGAGAGCATCTCCCGCGTAATAATGGGATCGAACAAAATCGTGTTCACCTCGCCCACGACATCTTCTTCAAGGATTTGATCCTGGCCGTCGCCGGGAATGAAGAGATATTTATCGCTTCCGGTTCCACCTGTCAGAATGTCGTTCCCGATGCCTCCGAATAGTTCGTCATTTCCTTCATCGCCGAAGAGTTGATCAGCCCCGTCCTCGCCGAATAACCCATCGTTTCCTGCATCACCAGCAATGAGGTCGTCGCCGATACCACCCTGCAAGCGATCCGCACCCTCGTCACCAAACAGGGTGTCATTCCCCGCCTCACCCAGGAGAAAGTCGTCGCCGGCATCACCCGCCAACTGATCATCACCAGTACCTCCCTGCAGTTCATCGATTCCATCTCCACCGAAGAGCGTATCGTTCCCATCCGCGCCTTTGATGAGGTCATCGCCTTCTTCGCCGTCGAGAAAGTCCTCACCCTCTTGCCCCAATAAGAAATCGTTTCCGGTGCCCCCAAAGAGAGCATCATCACCTAGGCCGCCCTGCAGTTCATCATCGCCCGCATCACCCGACAAATCATCGTCGCCGTCCTGCCCAAAGAGCCGATCGTTTTCGCTGCCCCCGATGAGGAGATCGTTTCCTCCGCCACCTTGCAGCTCATCGATGCCGACCCCACCATCGAGCATGTCATCAGCCCCCGACTCATTCGCGTAGTCCCCAACAAGCACATCATCCCCAATACCGCCGAACAGCGCATCCGCTCCTAATCCACCATATAACTGATCGTTTCCATCTCCGCCCTCGAGCCAGTCATCGCCCGCTGGCGCGGCATATAGCACTCCTTCACCAAACAGCATGTCATCGCCACTGCCCCCCATCAGGACATCGGCCCGTCCTCCGCCATAGAGCCAATCATTCCCCGCGCCGCCGTCCAGATAATCCTCGCCGTCTTTTGCAGGATCCCACGGCACAAGGGTCTCTCCACCAGTATGATCTCCATATAACACATCGATGCCGTCGCCACCGAACAAGGTGTCCGCACCTCCAGATCCAATGATGGTGTCATCTCCCGCTCCGCCATCTAAGGTGTCATCCCCCAAACCCAGGGCACGATCCATGGTAAAGGAGAACCCGGTATTGACCGGGTCACCAGGCGGAATGATGGTGAGTTCTGTGGTGCCGCCTTCGCCCCAGAGAGTATCGTTGCCACTGCCGCCGACCAGGACATCATCCTCCGACCCTCCAACCAACATATCGTCGCCCGCGCCGCCGTCTAAATAGTCCTGGCCCGCCTGTTCGAGCGCCAGATCGCCATAGAGTTGGTCATCGCCGTCGCCGCCCTCCAGCACGTCGTTGTCTTCCCATCCATACAACTCGTCATTGCCTCCGAATGCCTGAAGGAGATCGTTGCCGCCTCGGCTGGAAAGACGATCGAAATTGGGGCCACCGTACAACTGATCGTTGCCCGGTCCCGCATAAATCCGATAGCTCCCCTGTCCACCTTGGAAGATATAATTCTTCGCTTCGACGCGCTCCATGATCCACGATCCGGTCTGCGGAAGCAGGATTTCTTCGGTCGCAAATCCATTGGCGCCGTAGTCAATGGTGGGGACGGTCCCGTCGAAGAGCGCCCCGGTATCGGCCACCGCCACCGTGGCTTCCACCTGCGTGGTGTGGGTGGGTTGGCCTGCGGCATCCACTAAGGTGGCGGAGACTGTGAGCGCAGTATTGGCCGCGATGTCTTGTGTTGACTTCAGTCCGACCACCAATTGTCGCTGACCTTCGGGGATGGTCAATGTAAAGGCATTGCCCTGCGGCAGTAGATCCGTGCCGTTGGTCCGGAGGACAAACCCGCTGGCATTGGGGCCACTCAGTGTCAATGAGAGCTTCTGGCCGCCCGGTCCCGCCTCAAACGGCAAATTGATCGTGAGCGCTTTCAACTGCCCTTCGTTCATGTTCACCGCGGCCGGTGGTGCAGCCTCAGGATTAAATCCCGTGGCGTTGAATGGATTTGCGCTGAACCCTGGCTGTATCACCAAGGTTTGGCCGGCCTGGTCGAGTGTAGTTTTCGCCGATTCCAGTGCCGCGTTGAGGGCTGGATCAATCGTCTGATCCTGCAACGCTTGCTCATAGGCGTTCCGATACGTACCGTATTCGACAAAACCCAATGTGCGTCCGAGGTCGAACGCCCCCGGGATATCAGCAATGAACTCCGAAAAGGCGTTTGCAATACCCTGAGCCGTGTTGGTGATCCACGGAAGCAGCGTGCCTGTGACAAATGCATCCACAGTTCCCACTGCACCAGTCAACATTCTCCCAACCTCAATCAACGCCGAACTCACCAGGCCTTGTACCTGTGCCACATTTTGGCCGGCCGCATCTGCAGCTCGGGTAATCATCTCTAACGCCCGATTAATTCCGACACCTGGCAGTGCCAACGTGTCGGCGAACACATCACGATCGAACTGCAGTCCTGCCAGTTGCGCTGCGGCTGCGGCTTGATTACCCAACACACCCACTCCCAGCGACACACCCATCGCCGAGGCATAGAGCGCCAGGCGCAAAGCCGCTTCGGTGTTGCCTTGGACCGTGCCGTCGGTATTTCCAAGTTGGGCATAATGGCTAGCAAAGGACTGCGCGAGCGCAAGATCCAATTGCAGCGGTGTGTAGGGCACGACGGGGGCCGTCCAATACTCCGGTTTCCTAATGGTATGGGTAAACCATCCCTCACCGACTGTAGCGAAACTCACGAGATGGCCGAGTACCTGGGTTCCCAGCGCACCTATCTGTGGCCCACCCAGTAAATGGATGGGGTCCCCTTGCACAATCGGAGGTTGGCCGATCACCACATGATGCTCACCAACCACCACCGACGTCCGATCCGTGACAGGAGAGCTTCCACCTAACACGTGAGTGATCCCTGGAGCATTGAAGGTGGTGAAATGAAGTTGGGAGGGGTTGATTTGGAATGACGTATTGGGAAGGCCATCCGGGTCATTGGGATCAGGCAGCAGGCGCGCACGCTCAAGGACGGAAGAAAAGTTTGGATCTGTCGTGTCCCGCATATTCGTATCATTGATGGCCCATTGCACCAGCGCCCCGCCGGAACTGTGGCCCACGAGCTCCACCTGGTGACCTGCAACTAATTCCTGTGCAAGCCACTGGTTCACTGCGTTGCGAAGCTCGCTGAATTGTGTTTTTCCGATGTCCGTCACATCGGCAAATACATCCTTCACATTGGTGAGCGTCACTTCTGTTCCTCTGAACACCAGCATCCGTCGGCCATCGTCAGTTCCAGCCGGTTTGAGCGCATAGACATAGCCACCGGCTGATGCACCAGCATCGCCTGTGCCATTATTAAACGACGTATCGAGTTGCCAGCCAGTCGGCAGCATGAGTTCCCCTTGATCCCCGCCATAGACGGTACGTGCGGCTACCTGTGTTTCCTCAAGGCTTACAAATGCTGTCATGGTCGTACTCCCTTTCGTTCAATCAATACGAGTTGCCCCCCTTGCCGGCCTGCAGTCACCCATCGGCCGTTAGGTGACACCTGCGGGCCACCCAACTCATCAGGAAAACGCACTTGCAAGAGCTTATCGACCATGCCACTTTGCGGGTGATACATCCACAGAGTCGCAAGGAGGCGATGGCCTCGCTCGATCATCACCACGTCACCTTGGCTATTGATATCCAAATCTTGCAGACTGAACGGATCGCGAGGGCTCTGCTGCACACTCACCACTTCTTCCCAACGATGGTTCCGGCCATCCAGTCGAACCCGACAGATCCGTCCTCCGACCGTGTATCGTTTTTCTCCATGATCGCCGGCCTTCCAACACGGGCAATAAAGATATTCTCCCTGTGGATCGACCTTCAGGTGGATCGTGTCGTATCGGTAATCGTCCTGCCGCAGTGGAATTTCCCTGAGAATCCTATTCTCCAGATCTCGAAGGAAGAAGCCGAGTTTAACTTCGGTGCCATCCGCCCGCTTCAGTGGCGGCTCTGGATTCGGCACCCATTTGTAGGCACCCTCCTGACCTACTCGAATCGTCTCATCCCAAAGATACTGGGTTAGAAATGTGTTACCCGCCAACCACGTAAGTTTTCTGCCTGGATCATGACGTAAACAGACGACCCGGTATGGAGACCGGAGGTATGCAAATGGACAATCGACTTTGGCCGCTTCGGGAGTCGCCGAGTGTTCCACACCACGCGCTTTGAGAACGCCCGAAAAACCGAGCACATACTGATTTTTGATGTTCACGGCTCTTGGCACAACAAAGCCCTTGGGTTTTTCTGCTAACAGCACCGGTGGTTGTCCAATCTTCAGGGTGTAGATCTGATTTCTGGTGCCATCAGCAATCAGGATGTGGAAGAGGATAGTTTCCTCTTGACAAGACACATCACGAATCTGCCTCTGAAGGCTGGGCTCTAACGGCGCGAGATCAATCCGCCTGAGATCCTTCGGCCGATGAGGATCAAGATAATACAACCCGTCCACTTCGAACTCTCGCCCAGGAGCTGGCTGATGCCCCTGCACGACGATGAAATGCGAATCGTCATACCAGCATCCGCCACCTTGTATCCCTGTGTTAATAACCTGGTATTCGTTCTCTGTCTTGGCCGGCACCGCAGACGCCCCGCTGGCTACGATGAGGAGAAGGCACAGGGGTACAAATGACCAATACATATGAGGCAACCGCTTCTTATTCATGGACGGTGTGCTCCTTCATATAACTTCCATATAACTTCGCTGCAATGGGAAAGAGGTACTATCACACTTTTCTTGACTTACTTGTCGGTACCAAATAGTCCTGGCCTGCTTCTTCGACAGTTAAATCGGCATGCCAGTCGCGTCTTCGCGGCATCCCACGATGTACGCTCGTTCGCCCACCCGCAACAACCCAGAAGAAGTATTGGTACCCTTGTCTAAAGTTGGGTGCTCTCTTGGCCACACTCCTGGTTGTTCAAATGTCCCGCTGCGCATGTTCGTTGACGCCCGCTGACGACGATAGAAGCATATCCGGCTGATCGACGAACGACGTGCCCCTTAGCTCACACCCTCCAACATGCCAGTGGCGCGTGCATAATTCACCCGTGCTGCATTGAGCTCGAAGAGCGCGTTCACCAGATTGTCGCGGGCTCGCCCAATCGCGGTAATGGCGCTGATCACGTCGAACTGACTGGCGGACGTGAGGTGAGCATACCGCTCCCGCGCAAATTCCGATTCTTTGATCGCGGCCTGCAAGCCGACTTGAGCGATGCCAGCCTTCTCTTTGGCAGCCTCTAGAGCGATGCGGGCGTCATTCACCTCACTCCGAACTTGATTGAGCACCACCTGCATCCGCAGCGCCTCCTGGCGTAATTGACTGCGAGCCGTGCTGATCCGGCCTTCCCGTTGGCCTCCATCAAAGAGTGGAATTTGAAGCACGAGCGCCATGTTGTAGGTCTCAAGGCTATTGTTCCACCGATTGCCGACCAGGCCCGTATCTCCCTGCGCCACCAACGCCGGCAGGCGCTCACCGGTAATGGACGAATAGGTGAGTTCCGCCGCACGGACGCGTTTGGTTTGCGCTTGGACTTCGGTCCGGTTTGAGACGGCTCGATCCCAGGCGGTATCGGCACCTTCCATTCCCAAGAGTACGTCTACGCCGTCACCGCCATCGATATAGTCATCGCCGGTGTTGTCGAGCTCATCGCCTGCAATGAAGTCATCTCCCATCCCGCCTAGAACCGTATCATCCCCGTCGCCCCCACTGATCTCATCGTTGCCCTCGTCACCATAGATCAAATCCTTGCCTTTTTGCCCCACGATCACATCGTCGCCGGCCCCTCCATAGAGTTCGTCATCGTCACCAATGGTGAAGCCGTCAGACAGTAGAGCGGCGTTGTTCAGGACATAAGCAAATTGATCACTGAAGCTATACGACCATCCGAAGTTGGCGGCGACAAAATCGGCGTCGCCGGAGATCACATCGCGGCCGGCCCCGCCCAGCACGAGGTCTTTCCCAGCTCCTCCATACAAGGCGTCATTCCCGGCGCCGCCCACCAACACATCGTCGTTCACGCCGCCCGTCAGGGGGAAGAAAGGGGTCAGACCCCTTTTTTCCCTACGTAGACGGAGTGACGGTCGCGGTAACCGGAGCCTCCTTCAGCGTAATGCCAAGCATGCCATTCGTGAAATCAAAATTCTTGATCGTGAGTGGGCCAGAGCCTGTGATGACGAGATCGTTGCCGGTCTTCGTCAGCGTGATGGTGCCGTCCGCGGAGCGATACACATTGCTAGGATCGTTTGCGCGATGGAGGCCGACCTTCAACACTTGGCCCTTGAAATTTACCTGCCCTTTCCCATCGGAATCGATGATCGTGTCGGCGCCATCGCCCAAATTATAGATATAGGTGTCAAAGCCGCCTCCGCCTTCGAGAAGGTCATCGCCGGTCCCGCCGATCAGGGTGTCATTTTCAGTGCCGCCTCGAAGAAGATCGATGCCGGCACCGCCCACCAAAGTATCGCGCCCTTCTCCGCCCTCCATCACATCGTTCTCGGTTCCACCATCAAGGGTATCGTCGCCATCGTCACCGTAGAGCCAATCCTCTCCCGCGCCTCCCGACAAGGTATCGATTCCTTCCCCACCATAAAGAACATCTGCTCCTTCGAGCCCACGAAGGACATCAGCCCCCTTCTCTCCAAAGAGAAGATCCCCATTAGCAGTCCCTTCTAAAATGTCGCCCCGGCCCAGATTATCTTGGCCAACCAACACCTCACCACCGATCGTATGGCTAGAAGCGTAAACTCCAATGGCAACGCCTCGAGCGGGATCCACGACCAAATTCATAAAGACATTTAATGCTGCAGCATTCGCGGTTTGGATCTGACTCCGGTGAGGAACGACAAAGGAAGTGTAGGCCTGCAGCACCCCCTTAGCCTCTTGCGCATCTGCTGGTGCATAGCCGACGGTTTCGACAATATGTCCAAAGCGGCGAATAGGATCATGAGGCAATAATGCAGCGTGAGGTGTCCGGAAATAGAAATTGAGCAGATCATCGATACCAAGGGCCCCTTGCTTAGTGATACCAACTACCGCTTGCCCTTGCAGGTAACTGCGTAGCTGATTGTTAGCGGTAGTACCAAACTGGTTGCGAAAATCTCCAATGAATAATTTGGCAAGGTCTTTATTTGCTCCGCTAAAAATCGCTTGATCGGCAGGATCAATTATTAGGGCGATCGTATCATTAATCCAGGCAACATAACTATTGATCGTGGCACCATGATCGGCATCAATGACCGCTCTGCCATAAGTGCTGTCGAGAGCATCATTGATTCTTCCAATGTACGCATTGAGAGCTGTGGTGTTCCCCTTTAGGTATGCGAGGCCTGTCCGAGATGAGGTATCGACTATTTGATCAACCTCGCTCTGCGTGAAATATAACTGTCCACTTGCGTTCTGTGCATGGAGGAGAATGTCACGGATAATTTCATCGGCTTTTCTGGCGCCCGACAAAGGAGCATGGTTGGGGATGTCCCACTGGACAGCACCAAAGCTATACCCACTATTGGCGCTCGGTGGAACATAGAGATGATAAGGATCTCGGCGATTCACTTCATTTAACCAAAGAAGATCACTTAACAGAAAGGCAAAACCAGTCAAGGAAGATTGTCCAGTAAAGGGATGACTCATGGCTGCATTCCTTCCTCTAATTTGTGAAGAAATTTGGCAGTCACATCCTGCAGCGCCTGAAAATCCGCTACTGTGGATGGACTTCCTTTAAATCCAAATAGCTGGTCATAGACATCATCAAGCGCCTTCGTATCTACAATGGCCAGATCGTGCCAATTGTGTGGGATGGACGCACTAATATGACCATCAAATCGAACGACGCCTTGATCAGTCTTTACAAGAAAGGTTCCGTCGTCGAGCGCCACGAGCTGTGGGTCTAGGTATATGACTCGTTCGGTAATTTGCCCACCATCCTCCGATATTCTTGGACTAGGCAGGTATCGCTGCTTTGGTTTTTTGGGCATGTAGAGTAATGTCTTATGAGCAATGATGTGTCCCGCCTGATCTGTCGCTTGAATGCCACTTCCAAAATATGGAAATTCACAAGAACGGCCGAATTGAGCACCGCCGAGACAGGCCACGCGGATAGTCACACCATTTGGCAATGTCAGCGAAGGAGGGTGTTCGTACTTGCGATTCGTTGTATGGTCGGGCACTCCAAAACATTTCAGCATGCCTATGCCTGGCAGAGGCTCCCTTGAACGCCAAATGTGCTCAGATTGCTCTGAAGGCAACTCGATCGTTGAACGACCAAAGAAACTTGTAATTTCCCAGGTTTCAGCGCTCTTCCCACGGCGAATAGATGGGGGCGACATAGTATAGAAATCGCCATCGCTGGCTGCGCAAAACGCCCAAATTATTCCTTTCGCACTCCATATATTCGGATACGGCGGATACTTCTTGACGACCTCGGCGCCTCTTTGGGGTTCGCCTATCTGCGCCGGCCCATCCGCTTCAGCGAGCGACGTCAACGCGAGGCTGGATACCAAGAGGACAGCTAGTTGTCTGAATATCTTTCTCATCCCTCGCCATCCTTTCCCTTCTTTCTTCGGCTGCCGTGCATGTGGATCACATACCAACGTATGAACCGACCCCTACATGCCTGCCCACCAACACATCGTCGTTCACGCCGCCCGTGAGAAAATCTCCGTTCGCCCCTGTCCCCGCCGTGCCACCATAGTTCTCGAAAGTCGATAAACCAGACACGTTCACTAGTTGATCGGCAAACAGGTGGTCGTTGCCGTCTTGCCCGATCAGGATATCGCTGTCCGTGCCGCCCGTCAGGATGTCACTGCCCCCCAAGGCCGTGAGCTGATCGTTCATCGCTCCGCCATTGATCGTATCGTTGCCCGCGCTCCCATTGAGCATGTCGCTCCGATCATTCGGACTCTCCAAATCTGGAATGATGTTCCCCAGGTCGTCATAGCCAACTTGGATCCATTCCACATCCGGATCAATGTCCAGCGGATCATAATCGCCGACGATGGTGCGGGTCGTGGTAGGCAGTGCGGTACTGATGGTCGGGGCATCCATCAACTGGATGCCGAACTGTCCGCTCTGAAAGTTTTCGTTGACGGTCAGGATCGTCACGTCATTCAGCTTGACCACCAAGTCCGTTCCTTGCATCACATACTTAAGGGTGCCATCCGCGCTGATCCAATCCGTATGTCCTGCTTTTTTCACCCCACCTGCGAGGGTTTTGCCATTGACGATGATCACGCCGCTCGCATCGGAATCCTCGATCCGGTCATGCCCATCCCCCGTGTTCCAGACATAGGTGTCGAAGCCCGTACCACCCCATAGTTCGTCGTTACCTGTTCCGCCGGTCAGGGTATCGTTGCCGGCACTCCCTTCGAAATAATCGGCCCCGTCTTGTCCTATCAGCGCATCATGGCCGTCCCCTCCGTACAAACGATCGTCCGCGCTGTTACCCGTGAGCGTCTCCGAATGGACCGACCCGAACAGAAACTCTCGTGGGGTGGTCACAACTTGTGCAAATAATCCTGCGGGGATGTCATACCCGCTCTGATAATCCTTGAAATGCACGTCGTTGAAGAGCCCCGTCAGGCCGGTCAGCAGCCCTCCGTCGGTCCTATTGATTTCCATTTTCTTGGCCAGGAACTCAGCACGATCGGTGACATATTCTGCCGTTAATTCACCGGTTCCTGTACTGGCGTCAAACAGATTCAGCTCACCATGTTGGTTGTGGGGAAGATACACCGCTGGATCACCAGCGATCACGAACGGATTCAGCTCGCGGAGGGCGTAGCGGGCCGCCAGCCCCAGCGTGGAATCAACCTGCGCCATGGTCTGAAGATCACTGGCCGACTCGTGCACGAGACTGATCACCACCTTGCTCCCATTGACCTGGGCATGACTTGCCAAGGTTTGAAGCGCGTTATATAGCGCGTCCTGATCGCCCGTTGGCAGCGTACGGGGTTGGGTGGGGTCGAGCAATCTCTGAAGCGCCACGACGGCCTGCTCCAGGCTATTCGCAGGGACAGCCGACATCGCGTTGAGGATATCGGTGATAGGTTGAACTTGCGCTTGTGCATCGAGCTTACCGAACAAGTCATAAACCGCCAGCGCATCGGTGAGGGTTGTAATGGAGTGATTGTTCAACGGAGTTCCGGCTTCGATGAACACCGGCAAGGTTTCCCCAATATGCTGTCCCAGCCCGGCGATGGGCGAGAGCCCATTGGAGGCCACAAGGTTGGTGACCTTACCGACCGGCACGCTTCCGACAAGGGGATTGCTGATACCTAAGGCATTGAGGAGGTCCGTAACCGGTCCACCAAAGCCGGGACCGTTGTAGGTGTACACCTTTGAAACAGAGTCCGAGACCTCGGAATCAGCAACCAGAGCTTGAGCCAAAAATCCACCTAATGAATGACCAGTCACCGTAAAGGTTTTCCCGAAAAGGAGGCCATTCTCTGCCGTTAAGCTCTGAACATATTCTTTCAGCTTTGCATACTGGGGGTTCAAATTTTCTGAGCCCAGGATGCCGATGCTCACCGCATCAATGAGAATGTCTGCCGCGTCATCCGTACCGCGGATGGCCAGCGTGTACTCTCCTGTACCTCGATCATTGCGCACATCCCATCTCTCAAACACTTGGGCGAAAAACCCAAATTCTTGCTGTTGAATAGAAGGCACAGAAACGACTCGGTAGTTGGTAGTGAAGTGGTCTGCAAGCAAGCTAGAGAATCCCGCCCCTTGCAGCGCTCCCAGATTTGGTATGCCGAGAGGCAAGTTGGCATAGGCTGCCATTGAGAACTGGGCAAAATCGAAATAGGTCTTGAGCGTGTCAGTCATGGGGCGAGTCCTCCGTTGTATCAACCTCAATCATCATAATCATTCAGGTCAGGGCAAAAGTTTCTGCTTTTGTATGCAGAAGTCTGCTGATCTTTGATACCGTGTTGTTTCAGGAGACCTCGCCCGATACCGAGCATTGCACTCGATTTCTCGTAAGGATTCTGTTGTTGCCGCGCCCAGGCTAGGCCAGCTTCTGCCTTCCCGGCATAAACATACGCGACCCCCAGCCTGCGGAAGCTGTCGGTGAAGGGACGCCTTTCGTCTTTCAAGCTGGAAGCAATCTGTGTCGCAATAAGGAGATCGCGTCTGCCTATGAGGATTTTTATGATATTTTCATAAGCCACACTTTGTTGAGATTCGGACACGATTCTTTTGACGGTTTTTGTCGCTGCGGCCACATCGCCAGCCGCAGCTTGAATTTCTGCGATGTTCGCATACATCACGCCTGTTTTGCTGTCGCTTTCAGGTGGGCGATGGTCAAGTACGGGCGATGCTTCGTCCGCAAGCTTCTTAAACAGTTCAGGTGTTCCGAAAGGATCTCCGCTTTTCACCAGGGTGCCAGCAATGTAGTTAAGCCATGCGGCCTTGCTTGCATCATCTGATGCTGCAATTGCCAGGTCATAGGCCAACTTCCAATTCCTGGCAGTTCCCGCCATTGAGATAACATTCGGTGCTTCTATGCGGCGTGCCCTTTCAACCGTTTCTAGAGCCCCCTCACGATCTCCAATTTCCAATTGCCATGGTACGAGGTCGCTCAAGGCTCGTCGCTGCTCCTCAAGTGGCAGTTTCGCTGCATCCTCGATGGCCAGTTTGAAACTCTGCAACGCGGCGTCGCGCTGACCTGTTACGGCCTGCGCCCAGGCCAGACAGGTCAGATCACGCGGCCCAGTCCGCAGTTCTATCGCCCGCTGGAATGTCTGTTCACTGGCCGCTCGATCACCAGTCTCGGCTTGCGCTTTGGCAATGACCATGAGCGCACTCGATGGCTTCCGGTCCTTTCGCTTGATGGCCAAGGCGTCGATGGCCTGCTTGAAGGTCTCGGCGCTCGCCTGCTTCTCGCCCAAGGCTGCCTGAGCACGCCCGAGATAAAGCAAGGCATGGATGTACTCAGTGGTATGCGCAAACTTGGACGTCGGACCTTCCCTGACAGCACGGTCCAGCGTGTCACGAGCGTTGAGATCCCCGGCTTTGTGTTGTGCCTCGGCAATGTAGGAATAAACCGTGGCGGCCGCCTTTTGGCGGTAGAGTTCCACGCCTTCTTTGGGCACCTGCATGTCGGCAACCCTGATGGCCGCCGGAATATCTCCCGACTGAACCAGCGCTTCAACCAGCACCAGCAGACTCTCTTGCGTCACCGTCTCACTCGAGACGGTTTGCACTGCCTCGTCGGTGAAACCATACCTGGCCTGCGTCTGGGCGAGACTCCGCTTAAAGCCGATTCTACTTTCGCCAGTAAGCGTTGACGTAATCGTCACATCACCAGCCTGTAATTGAGCCTCTTCGATCCGATTGAGCAGACTGTTTTTGATCCGCTCCAATCCTTTGCGCCGATGCCGATCACTGAGTAAAGGTGAAGGGGGTTGAATGCCTTCCGCCACCTGCCTCGCCTCCCGCAGAATCTTCCGCACCTCGACCAGCGCGGATTCTTTCTCCGGTGTGAGCCAGACCGGTTTGATCGACGGCTTAGATATCGCTTGTACCGGCGGGGCCGTTTGCGCTGGTACCTCCGTCTCCATCATTGCGGCGCACCCCGCCCCTCCGAACGCCTCAACCAAGGCCAGCGAAAGACACACCAGCCTCAACAGTTGTTTCATGCCGCCATCCTTTCTTCCTTCTCCACACGCCGCCGAGTCCCGAACTGCCCGCTCTGAAAATCCTCGTTGACGGTTAGGATCTGCACACCGTTCAACTGCACAATCAAATCCGTGCCTGACATTAGATATTTTATGGTTCCGTCCGGGCTGGTCCAGTCTGTATGTCCTGCTTTTTTCACCCCGCCTGCGAGGGTCTTTCCATTGACGATGATCACGCCGCTCGCATCGGAATCCTCGATCCGATCGTGCCCATCACCGGTGGTATAGAGATAGGTATCGAAGCCGGCGCCGCCTTCGAGGAGATCGTCGTCTCCAGTGCCGCCCTGAAGCGTATCGTTCCCAGCGCCCCCTCTGAGCAGATCGGCATCGGCACCCCCAGAGAGCGTATCAACGCCATCCCCGCCATAGAGCACATCGGTCCCGGCTCCCCCGGTGAGGACATCAGTCCCCTGCTCACCGAACAGGAGATCTCCATTCGCGGTGCCTACGAGCGTATCACCCCGCCCCAGATCGTTTTGACCGACCAACACTTCATCGATTGAGCGACCTTCGCCATAGACTGTAATCAACTTCTCCTTTGCACCGAGGAGCTGACTGGTAATGGTGTTGCTGCCAGTGGGCGCGAATGGACCCGAAAATTTGGTTTCATAGGCCTGGATCTCAGTCCGGTGGACCGTGTACATTCGCAGCACTTCTTTGGCTTCCGCCTCACTGACTCCTTGCCCGGGATTGTCGTAAAGACTAAAGAGGTTGGATTCGGCAATGCGGCGAGGGGCATGTTTCCCATCACTATTAGACTGGTACCGAATCTGGTACCAGGCTTCGGCACGATTGTCGTTGTCCAAGGCTGCTCGCAACAGGGGCCCAATAAGTCCGGCGCCACCATTGTAAACTACGGATAGTAACGCGGCTCTTTCCTTTGACTCAGTGAGATGGTAGCCGAGTTATACTCGAAACTTGTGTATGAGGGGATAAAGAGGGTGGCGTATTCTTGATGATTCTTCGGGTCATCAACCTTTTTGCAAAGGAGTGAATACGCCGTGAGTACCACTACAGTAATTGGGTTCGAGAATCCAGGGGTGGCCGCACCAGTGGCGGATGCGTTGACCGAGGTCTTGCGGACGGGGGCGCGACAGTTGCTGGCGCAGGCGGTCGAGGCGGAGGTGACAGAGTTTCTGGCACAACATCGTCAGGTACTGGCCGATGGACGCAGTCGTGTGGTGCGCAACGGGTACCTGCCGGAGCGGAAGATTCAAACCGGCATCGGGCCAGTTGCGGTCATGGCACCACGGGTGCGGGATCGCGCCGGCGACATCAGATTTACGTCGGCCCTCCTGCCGCCGTATGTGCGGCGGAGCCGTAGCATCGAAACGTTGCTGCCGTGGCTGTATCTCAAGGGGCTCTCGACCGGGGACTTTGGCGAAGCCCTGGTGGCCTTGCTCGGGAAGGATGCCCCCGGCCTGTCGGCCTCAACGATCAGTCGGTTAAAAGAAGTCTGGAAGGACGAGCAGACCCGCTGGCGTCAGCGAGACCTGTCGAACAAGCGGTACGTGTATCTGTGGGTCGATGGCGTGCATTTTGGCGTACGCCTGGAAGACGCGAGTCAATGTGTGCTGGTGGTGATGGGCGCCACGGCGGAAGGCAAGAAGGAACTGGTCGCGCTCTCGGATGGCTACCGCGAGAGTGAGGAGTCCTGGCGGGAATTGCTGCTGGGTCTCAAGACACGCGGCATGGCAGTCGAACCGGCGTTGGCCATCGGTGATGGGGCGTTGGGGTTTTGGAAGGCGTTGCCACAGGTGTTCGGACACACACGCTCGCAACGGTGCTGGGTCCACAAGACGGCCAATGTGCTGAACAAGTTACCAAAGAGTCTGCACGCGAAAGCCAAGGCGGGGTTGCATGACATCTGGATGGCCCCGAGTCGGGAAGACGCGAGTCGCCACTTCGATCATTTCGAAAAGGCATACACGCAGAAATACCCCAAGGCGGCCGCGTGTCTGGCCAAGGATCGGGAGACGTTACTGGCCTTGTATGACTTCCCTGCCGAGCACTGGGTGCATATTCGCACGACCAACCCGATTGAGTCGACCTTCGCCACGGTTCGGCTGCGAACGGCCAAGACCCGCGGGTGTGTTTCACGGGACAGTATTCTGGCCATGGTGTTTAAACTGGCCACCAGCGCCGAGCAGGGGTGGCGTCGGCTCAACGGGCCTGAGCGGCTCGCTGACATCATCACCGGCGTGCAGTTCAAAGACGGAGTCAAAGTGGAGGATCAGAAAATCGCCGCCTGATTACCCATACACAACATTTGACTTTAACTCGATGGTAGCCAAGAACTTGATCCAAGGCTGTTTCAGATTTTTGCTCTAGATAGAGCCCCATCAAGTTCGAAGCAGTGATTTCATTGCCGAGCGTAAATGAGAGGTTTGCCTGCAACGCGGCCGGAGACAGCGAGTTTCGAATGGTGAGCCATCCAATATCCGCTTGGCTGAGAGTCACCCCAATCTGCCCAAGAAAATTGACAATATCGCTGAGCGAATTCTTGTAGAGATCAAACCCATATCCCATCGCGAGGGAAAATCGACCACTGCCAAGATCATCGAGATATGGCTGAAGCCCTAACTCTATAGACTTCACACTATTAAAGACGAACGTCTCCCCTTGCAGACCTTTCGTAACCTGTCCATACAACGGCTTATTTTCCTCTCGCTTTATTACGTCATTGCGGTCAGCAAAATAGGAACCAAGTGTCCAGTTGGTATGCAAGTTGGAGAGCGCCATATTCCATTTCCCTTCTTTTCGTTGCGGGCTAGCGTTTCCGTCGATCCACGTAGCAGACGTCCTCAAGCTTCTCGCCGATCTTCCCTGGTCGTTTATATCGCGCAATGACATGCATCCCGCTTAGTCCATGCAAGTTCAAATATGTTTGTCCGCCGAACATAAAAGGATAAATCCATACCTTGCCACCAATCCCATGTAACTGAGAGTGACCACGGTCATCCTTGAATGGCGGGAGCTTCCTGAGTTCATACCATTGGCCCGTATAGTTGATTTGCCCAAGCAATCGCTCCCGATTCACTTTCCCCTGTGTGCTATCCCATGGGGCGCGGTCTAGAAGTGTTTCAGAAATGCCCTCGCGCGGTTCATCGCTTCGAAAAATGTACACATGGTCACTACGAATCCCCCCGAGGCATGCACTCCATTTGATAACCAACTCGGCTTGCCCATCATTGTCAATATCGAACATGGCCCAGCGATAGATACTGCAATGATCGTCATTAAATTGCGGCTCCTCCCGAAATTGCTCATTGAGGCCACTCAGAGGCTCCCACTTCACGAACCACTCATGACGCGGTGGGTCCTGAATTCCGATAGCGCTATATTCCGTTGACAACACTTCAGAAATCGCGGGGCACAGGTTCTTGTCCTGACTCATCACTAACTTAAAGTCGTATGCATCACCTACTGCCCCAGTAGGTACCGCGAGTGCAACTACGAGCAGGAACAGAATTTGACAGATCGCATTCTTCATGCCGCTATCCTTTCCGGTTATTGCCTTGTGGGGTGTCACTCAGGCGAGTCGCGTCTTCGCGGCATCCCACGATGTACGCTCATTCGCCCACATCCAACAACCCAGAAGAAGTATTGGGACCCTTGTCTAAAGTTGGGTGCTCTCTTGGCCACACTCCTGGTTATCCAACTGTCCCGCTGCCCATGTTCGTTGACGGCTCGCTGACGATGTACAGAAGCCTATCCAACTGGTCGACGAAAACTGTGCCCCCTTAGCTCATCCGGTCCAGCATGCCGGTGGCGCGCGCATAATTCACCCGAGCTGCATTGAGCTCGAAGAGCGCGTTCACCAGATTGTCGCGGGCTCGCCCAATCGCGGTAATGGCACTGATCACGTCGAACTGACTTGCGGAGGTGAGGTGAGCATACCGCTCCCGCGCAAATTCGGATTCTTTCATTGCGGCCTGCAAGCCAACTTGAGCCAGAATGGCCTTTTCTTTGGCTGCGCTCACGGCGATACGGGCATCATTCACCTCACTACGGACTTGATTGAGCACCACCTGCATCCGCAGCGCCTCCTGGCGTAATTGGCTTCGAGCCGTGCTGATCCGACCTTCCCGTTGGCCTCCATCAAAGAGCGGAATTTGAAGCACGAGCGCCATGTTGTAGGTCTCAAGGCTATTGTTCCATCGATTGCCGATCAAGCCCGTATCTCCCTGCGCCACCAATGCCGGAAGACGCTCACCGGTAATAGACGAATAGGTGAGTTCCGCCGCGCGGACGCGCTTGGTTTGTGCCTGGACTTCGGTTCGGTTTGAGACGGCTCGCTCCCAGGCGGCCCGACCGTCTTCCACGTCGGGGAGATCGAGCGTGAACTGATCGGTCAGCGTCAGCCGGACTGCACTGGAGAACCCCAGAAGATTGGCCAGTGTGTTTTTGGCTCGCTCCAGATCGGCTTGCGCCACGACCAACTGCTGTTGTTCGTTCGCGAGTTGACCTTCCAATCGAGCCACATCCAGTCCAGTTGCGGCTCCTTCTTTTCGCCTCGTCTTAGTCATGTTCAGCAGGTCTTGAATCATCTGTTGATTCGCCTGCCGCATGCTCATGGCGGCCGCGGCTTTGAGGCCTTCGGTATACGTCAGCCCTGCGCCAGCCATCGTATCGAATCGGCTGCTTTCGGCGTCGAACTCGGCCACATGCAGCGCTTCCCGCGAGGCGCGCCATCGCTGAATGAGGCTCAGGCTGAAAATATTCTGAGAGGCCGAGATGCGGGCATCAAAAATGCTGAACGGGGCGGTCCTCACCGGCGAGAGGCCAAAGGTCCCGAGAAACTGTGTCTGCCGGCTTTCGCGAACGTTCGAGGACAGGTTGGGGAGCATGGCCCCTAATTGTGTGGTGACATCGCCTTTCGCCGCTTCAATCCGTTCCTTCGACAGTAAGACCGACGGATTGTGCTGCGCGGCCACCGCCATGGCCTCCCGCAAGCTCAGCGACACGTCCTGAGTGGGAAGTGGCATGTCTCGTTCTGAATTCGCCGCGCTCACGAAGCTGGCAGGTATCAGTGCCAGCGCCAGTGCGACGGCGCCGATGACACGTGCGGACAACGGCCGCAGGCGGGCTCGTCGGAACGTCCTCCCCATCTACCGTTCCCTCATACTTTCCTTCGCCGACTTGAGCAACGGACTTAACAGATATTCAATGACACGGCGCTGGCCAGTCTTAATCTCGACCGTCACCGCCATCCCCGGTGAGAGATGCACCAGCTTGCCTTCCACCGGAATAGAGGCTCGTTCCATGCTCACCCGCGTGGCAAAGACAAGCTCATCCATGGACCTGCCCTTCTTTGCGTCGAGAGGCACGGCATCATCTGACACGGTGAGCACAGTGCCAGGGATCGTGCCATAGAGCGTGAAGGGAAAGGTTTCCACCTTGATTTCGGCCGAGTGGCCTTCTTTGACGAAGCCGACATCCTTGTTCTCGAGTTGCGCTTCCACCTCCACCGGGTGATCCTGAGGCACGACGATGAGCAACGGCTGAGCGGGTGTGACCACCCCGCCTACGGTATGTACGGCGAGCTGCTGCACGACGCCGTCAATCGGACTGACCAGCCGTTGCAGTTCCGCCTTCTGACCAGCTTTAGTGACCTCCTGCAGCAAGGAGGCAGCTTTCGTTTCCGTGACGGACAATTCTCCCTGCTTGGTCTGGTGAAACTCCGACACCAGCGCCCGCAGATTATTATCCGCTTCCTCCCATGCCGCGTGATCTTGCATCAGCCGTTTCTTCTGACCGGCCAACTCCTGAAGCTTATCGACTCGCTGCTGCTCCGCCTGAAGGTAATCCAACCTGGTCACGGCATCCCGTTCCAGCAATCGCTTGTAAGCCCCTGCGCGCTCGGTCTCCATCGGCACTGTCGTCTCCAGCCGCAGGATATTTTCTTTCGTTTGTGCCCATGCCGCTTTGCGCTGGCCAATCAGCTGCTGGGCGGCATCGACCCGTGCGTGAAATTCAGTCAACTGGTTCTTAAGCAACGCATGCTGCAGTAGGACATACTGAGGATCGGCGTCCGACGGCGGCTCAAACGTGGAGGACCCTGCGATGAGTGCGCGCAACCTGACGGTCTCCACGTTGGCGGCGCGATATTCATTGGCGGCGCGATCTCGATCTGCACGATTCTGAGTGGGATCGAGTTCCAACAGCACCTCCCCCTGCTTGACGCTCTGCCCGTCTTGGACATGAATGGCCGCGATAACACCCGTTTCGAACGGTTGAATCGTTTTTGAATAGCCACTCGGAATGATCTGGCCTGGCGCCACGGCTACCATATCGATCCAGCTCACGCTCGACCACACAAGCCCCGCTAGAATCACCATGACAATCGTCCACAGAATCGCTCTTCCCACCGGGGAAGGCGGGGCATCTTCGATCTCGAGGAGGGCAGGCAAAAACTCGACCACCTTGGCTCTTGGCACCACCGCAATCGGCTTCCGTGTTTCCATACGCCAGGCATCTCGCCAGACGGAGAAATGACGCGAGCAGGTGAGGAACACATTCATCATGCTGCGGCGGATCGCCCCTCCTGATGTCGATGCAAGCGGCTATACATCCCATTCCGATTCAGCAATTCATCATGGGAACCGTCCTCAATAATGACGCCCTTGTCTAGGACATAGATCCGATGCGCGGCCCGCACCGTACTCAATCGATGGGCGATGATCAGGACCGTCCGGCCGGTGCTGATCTGAGCCAGATTGCGCTGGATAATGGCCTCCGATTCGTAATCCAGCGCACTGGTCGCCTCATCAAAGATGAGGATGCGCGGATTCGCCACCAGCGCACGTGCAATGGCAATGCGTTGCTTCTGGCCACCCGATAGGGAACACCCATGCTCGCCGACACGGGTGTCGTATCCCTCGGGGAGTTCAACGATAAATTCGTGCGCGCCGGAGAGTGTGGCAGCCTGGATCACGTGCTCCATCGACAGACCTGGGTCGGTTAAGGCGATGTTCTCCCGTACAGACAGATTGAAGAGAAAGTTCTCTTGCAGCACGACCCCGACTTGACGGCGCAACCAGGCCGGGTCGACTTGCCCTACATCCACACCGTCCACGAGTATCCGGCCACGCTCCGACACATAGAGCCGTTGCAACAGTTTGGCGATCGTACTCTTGCCGGAACCAGACCGACCGACGATGCCGACGACCTGTCCGGGTGGAATGGCCAATCTCACATGATGCAACACGGGCGGACTGTCAGGACGATAGCGAAACGTGACTTCCTCGAAGATGATCTGTCCCGCGATCTGTGGCAAGGTGGTGCGGTTCGGAGAGGAGGACGGCTCTGGTTTGGTGTTCAGCACATCCCCGAGCCGCTGGAGCGAGATACCAACCTGCTGAAATTCCTGCCAGAGATTCACGAGTCGCAAGAGCGGTCCGGTGACCTGCCCCGACAGCATATTGAACGCGATCAATTGCCCGATACTGAGCTCCCCGTCAATGACGAGATAGGCGCCTGTCCACAGAATCGCAATCGTAGTGATCTTCTGAATGAAGCCGGCTATCTGCCCCGCAATCGTCATCACACTGGTGGCGCGGAAGCTCGCCGCCACATAGAGGGGGCTCCGGAAATTCGGACAGTGTGGTAAGTGGTAGCCTGGCTTCACCCACGCCACCAGCGGGTGGCTCACGAGAGGAGCGAGGCAATGAAGCGCACGAGACGGAATCACGGGGCCGGGTT
>JADYYH010000029.1 GCA_020853775.1 Nitrospira sp. | reverse complement strand
GCTGCAATTCAGACGTACATCACCACTCACAACCAAAATCCTCGCGTGTTCACCTGGACGGCGTCCGCGGAGAGCATTGTGGCCAAGGTCGCCAAATGTAAAGAAGCGTTGGACGCACTACACTAGGTTGCCAGTCGTATGCACCAGAACGGCCGATATAGAAAGTGTGACGAAGACTTGCCATGAGAGATGCATCATTCCCCCTCTAATAGTCCGGTATGAATAAGCGCACGTATCCAGGCAGAAACCGAGCGAGGCGCACTCGGCGTTTCAATAGGTAAAGACGGACCGGGCCGAAAAACTTGTAATCGAAATCGTGTGCGTTGAAAAAAATTTGAAGGAGATGACGGAAGCCAGGGTCTAATGGTGAAGAGGATGATGATGTCTTGGGGAAGCTGCAGTGTCTGTTAGTGCAAGAGGACGAGGTAGGGCGTCATGGTGGTGTCGTGAATTCGTAGCGTCTGTTCAATCATCCGGAGGGAGGCGTCGGAGTCGGCGATGTCGAACAACCCCGTGACCTTGAGGGTGCGGAGAGCCGGATTCAGAATGAGAATACGTCCAGGACGGTACCGATTCAGTTCCTCGATGACGGTACTCAACGGTTGGTCTTCAAAGATCAATTTGCCGCGTTGCCAGGAGGAGACCCGGTTCAGATCCACCGCCTGTATCCGGCTCAAACCTCCCTCGTCAGAATAGGACACCTGCTGGCCCTCCTCTAAAACCAACGGTGAAAATGCTCCTCCTGTTCCTGTCGAAACTTGAACGGCATGCTCCGAGACCGTAACCGTGACGGAACGCGGCTCAAGATGAACGATGAAGCCGGTACCCAGCGCGCGAGTGGTGACTTCCTTGCTCTGTACGGTGAAGGGGCGAGTGTCGTCGGACGTTACGTCGAACGCAGCTTCACCTTTGAGCAGTTGAACGGCGCGCTGTTGGCTGGAGAAGGCCACATTGATGGCGGAGTCGGTATTCAGCGTCACCCGGGTTCCATCGTTCAGCAGAACGATTCGTTGTTGTCCTGTCCCGGTATGATAATCGGCCAAGGTCGGCAGTAGGTGTGGCAGGATCAGCCCTGATGCAGCCCAGCCGACTGCCAGGACGAGGCAGGCAGCGAGACTCCATGTGCGCAGCGTTCTAGTTCGGGAGACAGATCGAGAGGAGGGACGGGCGTCGGATAGTCGAGAGGCTCCTGAGGAAGGGGTCAGCCCGATCTCGTGCCACAGCGCTTCCGCCTCCCGATAAGCGAGATCATGTGCCGGGCTTTGGGTTCGCCACGCTTCGCAGGCTAGTCGCTCCGCTTCGGATGCGTGACCGGAGTGAATCCGAACCAGCCATGCCAAGGCTTCATCGGTGAGCGAAGAAGGGGATTGTGGGGAAGTCGCGTCGGGCATCCGTCTTTCCGTCGCGCACAGTGCCTGCCGCCGTCGATCTCATGGTTACAGTTGGCGCGTATTCTATAAGACGGATAGACGTCGGCTTTCAACAGTTACTCGCGACTGGGTGTGTCATCTGGGCTCATTCGCGCACGGCAGTGCTTCAGGGCCTGGAGGATATATTTCGCCACCATGCTTTCCGAGACCCCAAGGTTTTGTGCGATCTCTCGGTGAGTCTTTCCCTCCAACCTATTGAGAATCAGGGCCTTGCGACATTTTGATGATAGTTCGCCGATGGCGGCCTCCAACTTCACGAGCCGCTGTTTGGCATCCAGGGCCTCTTCAGCTGAGGGGGTGGGGCAAGCCGCATGTTCCGGTGGCGGTTCGATACTGAACGCGCCTCTGCGGGTTCGTATTTTCCGCAAATTGTCCACGGCCAGGTTGGCCGCAACCCGGAAGAGAAAGGCTCGCGGATTCTGCACGTCATTTGTGGGCTTCATGCGAATTAAGTGCATGTAAGTTTCCTGCGTACAATCAGCAGCAAGGTCGTGGCAGCCGAGCTTATGAGTAAAAAATCTCAGTAGGTCGTCATGATGCTGTTCGAAGGCCGACAGGCACGGAATGGTTTGTTCATGGTGCATGGTCGATATCCTATTCCAGGCGGTAGCCGATGGGAATTTGTACAACAACGGACGGTTGCCCAAGTGGGTACTTCAGGGATATCGGAGACGTCCCTTCCAAGAGAGCAATGGCATCAAGATCGAGGGGAGGGTGTTCCGACTGTTGGATCACGGTAATATCGCTGACGCGGCCATCCTCATGGATACGTGCCTGCAGCACCACACTGCCTTGCCAGCGATGGCGTTTGGCGATCGGGGGATACCGCTTGGCCTGTTCGACTTCTTCGAACAACATTTTGGCCAACCATCCGTAATCAGCCAAGACGGAACGTGATACCGCGGCGTCTCGGAACTGGGGTGAGGGGCGGTTGACCAGGCGAGGGGTTTCCGGCACGGCGGGATCCATCGCAAGGTTCGACGTGTCGACCGCTTCGATGATGGGAGGCGGGAGTTCTCCGATCGTTGCGGTGGTGACCGGCCAGTCTGTAGACAAAGGAAGAGGGGACGCATCGGAGCCTCGGCCAGGCTGTGGCTGTTCGAGAGGCGTCATGACCGGGTCGGGCGTTGCCATATTGGTTGAGATCGGTTCCGAGGAGCGACGTCTGTCGGGGGAGGGGGCGAGTGTACCCTGGTCCAGGGCGACGCCTCGCTTCGCGACGGATGCGCTCCCGATGCGGGCGGTCTGTTTGGCCGTTGTGACGCGCTGCGCCGCCGCGTTGCTGGTGAAGGATGAGGCCGGCGCCGAGGAGGTGGGTGCTTGGCTTGGCACTTCCGAGGCGAATGGTTGCTCCACTGGGGCACTGATCAACGACACCTCCCATCGAAACGGGTGTTCTCGCGGGATGACGGAAAACTCCGCGGCGAGTACGAGTGCGGCGCCGAGACTCAGTCCGTGGAGCGCTAGCGAAAACGTCCAGGCGCCGATCGATGTGAGGGGACTGTGGCTGCTCATGTGGCGTTCGCCTGACGGAGGTGCTGTCTGCGAAATTCGCTGGGTGAGCAGCCGATCGCCCGTTTAAAAAAATGGCTGAACGCAAAGGCATCACTGAAGCCGACGGATTCTGCAATTCCTGCAATGGTGTGGCCTTCTTCTATGAGCATGGACGTGGCCTTGTCGAGGCGCAATTGCTTGAGGTGCTGAGAAAACGGGAGACCCATGTACCGCTGAAAGACGTCCGACGCATATTTTTCCGAATAGCCCAAGAAGCCTGAGAGCTCCTTGAGAGTGATACGTTCGCCAAGGCGACCGGAGAGAAAGGCGTGCAGACGGTCGGACACCGTCATGGTGTCCTCGGGTGAGGACGTAGCGGTCGGGCGAAAGGCGTGGCGTGTGACGGATTCTGGATAAGATTGAGTGTAGTGCCGTGAACGGACCTCGGAATTAGGCCCAGGATGGCCGGCGAGCGCCGGGAGGCTGAGGTCCTTAAGCCGGTAATCAGTGGTTCGTGTCTGCGATTTCTGAAACATGATCCTCCCTACAAAATAGAAGAGCCCGCGATCGGATGACCGTGGGCTCTGGGAATCGGATTCCTCGGGCCTCTGCTGGCAATGCGCAGAGAATCTTAATTGAGTATATTTCTCAATATCAGTGTTGAGCCAGCGCTGTCAAGGCTCTAGTTCCTTGGAGCTACCTAGTCTTACTGTGTCATTAAAAACAATGTATTGTACGAGCTTCTTCGTCCTGCTTCGGAGGAGCAATGAGTGCAAGTCAGCGATTTGGGCAATACATGGAGCATTTGGCTGAGGGACTCGGGCATAG
>JADYYH010000028.1 GCA_020853775.1 Nitrospira sp. | reverse complement strand
CCACGATCGTCGATGACGCCGACCTGCACGCCTGGCTGGGCAAGCAGGACATCACCGCGCGCACGATCCGCGCGATCGTCACCGCCTGCCGCGTCGAGCCCGCGCTCAACGCCTGGTTCGACGATGCAAACCTCAGCCTCACCAAGCATCCGCATGTCGATCTGGGCATCGCGGTGGACACGCCCGATGGCCTGTTCGTGCCCGCGCTGCGCAATGCCCACCTGCTCGATGGCCGTGGCCTGCGCGAAGGCATCAATCGCCTGCGCACACAAGTCGAGGATCGCTCGATCCCCGCCTCGGAACTCTCGGGCTACACGATCAGCCTGTCCAACTTCGGCGTGTTCGCGGGTCGTTACGGCACCGTCGTCGTGGTACCGCCCTGTGTGGCGATCATCGGCGCGGGCAAGCTCAGCCACGACGTCGTCGCGGTGATGGGCGGCATCGAAGTGCACCGCCGCCTGCCGATCAGCCTCACCTTCGATCACCGCGCCTGCACCGGCGGCGAAGCCGCGCGCTTCCTCAAGGCCCTGCTCGACGATCTCGCGCTGCCGCAGTAACGGAGAGTCCGGAACACCGGAACACGATCACGGGCCGTGTTGACGTGGAAGTCGAGCACACGGCCCAACCGATCACCCGATATCCCCAGCATCCGCGTCACGGCGGCCATCGGCACCTCGCGGCCTGCGCCGCCATGGCCTGTCAAGGAGCAGCTATTCAGTTCAGCTTGCTGGCTCGCGCCGTCCGCTCACTCGGCAGCCTGCTCAAGCAGGTTCGCGATCTCCTTGGCCCGCCTTGACACAATATAGAACGTGGATCCGCAAGCCAGCCGCATGATGACGATCCCGCAAACGCAGAGCGAATTCACCGAAACGCGCTCGATCTCTCGGTATTCGATCTCGATGGTATTTCCAATCGTGAAATACTCATCATGGAACCGGAACCGCTTGGCCAGGATCCCGCCGCTGCTGAACAGCACGCCATAGCGGGTCCAGTAGAAACAACGCACATCAATCAGCAAAGCGTGATCGGACCCAAGTCGTCGCTGACGACCAAGAGCACTATCCGAAACCAGGTTTCTCACGTCATCATGGCCAAAACGGCTCGGCGGCTCTTCGGTGCCGTCCGGGCCGATGCGGCTCGTGAGCCGCCCGCCCGCTTCCACTGCACGCTTCTGTCGATGGTGTCATTCACCGTAATTCTTCTTGATCCTGAGCGTAACCGCATCGAGTGCGACCAAGACGCTTCTTCGATACTCCTGCAATGATTCGTCGGAGACCTTTGCCGCTGCATTACGGCGCTTCACGATTTCGCCAAGTTGCAACGCTGGCTCATCCGCAATGTCCAAGGGCAGCATGACGACTGCATCCGATATCGTTTCGGGCGCAAGTACATGGTCTCGCGCAAAGGCAAGAAAGCTCTCCATGTCTTTCTCCGAGAATTGTCCCAAGGCGACCATTGCATCCTCCAGATTCCCGCCGTCGAGCAACTTGAGCTTCGATGCGAGGTACGTCGCCGCAGGGCGATTCCCTTCCGCCACCCGCTGTTGCAAAGCCCCACGCCTATCGTCACACAGGTCAAAATAGATCCAACATTCCTTTGGATCAGCCGCCCTCAGTTCGGCCAGGGACTTTTCGTCTGCACGCTGAATGAACATGCTGACCGCCCCATAACACCGAGGTGACGTCTCGCCCGCGAAGGCTTCAAGCGAAAAGCCACAAGCAAAAACCACGGCCAATATCTGATGGCCCATAAACCACGATGCAAATGCTTTCTTGCAACTGTCACTCATGTCTTTGCGTTTCATGGAATTTGAAAACCAAATTGACTCCCCGGCCCTGCAGACACCGGGCCAAGCGGTGGGATCTCATTAACTGTTACATTAATGTTCCCAGATCCATCGGCATTGATCAGAGAAAGAATCTTTTCCTGAGTCTCCCGTGTACCGCCCAGAAAATCTGGCGAGTGTCTATTACCTGCTCCGAAGCAACCTTTGAAGTTGTCAGGGTTGCTGCCTGGATGTATCTATCTGTTCATCCGTATCGTTCGTTGGATACGCCGAAACATGTAGTTCAATTCGTTCATCGACAAGCAGCTTTAGGAAAGAGACACAAAATTCAAGGCAAGGCGCAAACGAACTCTCCTCACCGACCGTCACACCAAGATGGAGAAGACGCACTACCGGTTGCTCACGCAAATCAGCAAGCCATCCCTGGCTTTCCTTAAGGAAGGTTTCAATCAACGGAACAACTTCGTTGGTTGTTTGTACCTCGTCAAAATTCAGACTGAAGCCAGCATCTTTGTGGAGATTTCTTGAACGAAGAGGCTGCCCTTTAGACCATGTGGAATCAGTCTTGAGGCCATGCTTCGAAACAAAGTCGCTCGCCGAAAAATCAGGGCCAAACGCGCTAAATAAGATAAAGGCCATTGTTGTTCTCGCTTCTTGGCTACGGGCAACTTGGTGGAGGCGCACAGGCAGGTCCACCAGGCATCTCACATGGATCAGCGCCAAGTTCCGAGGGCGTTAACCACCAAGGAAAGAGCCATTCCAGCAGTTCCGGATCGGCAAAGCCCTTTTCGTTGCGTTGATTGGGCTTACCAAGGTTCTCCCATTCCTTGTGGTAATCCTTGGCGATATCTGGAGGAACGTTTCCCGTCCCATCTTTCAAATCCTTAATCAGCTTGCCGCCATCTTCTGCGTGTAACCAATTCCAGAATTTCTTCGGGAGACCGTAGAACGGGTCAAACTTCGACAATCCATAGGGATCAGTGTAACTAAGTGGATTGTTGCCTACATACGCATAAAGATTCGTATCCCCACCATTGAACATGATCGGATCCTTGGCCGTCCAGCGCCCGGTCGAGGGGTCGTAGTCGCGGGCACCGAAACGCAGCAGGCCGGTCGCCGGATCGTACAGCCCGCCGGCGAAGCCGAATGGCTGGAAGCCCGGGTTGCTGTCGGCCAGCACGTTTCCCCATTCGTCGTAATCGAGCGCCTGCACGATGGCGCCGCTGTCGCTGTCGATCACGCGGCGCGGGCTGCCCAGGTGATCGCTCACGATGCGGTAGCTCTTGGCGCCCTTGAGCATCAGGCTCGGCGCGTGCGACCACTCGGCGTAGGCGTACAGCGCGACCAGCTCGCCGCTGCCATCGAGCTCGGCCACCGGCTTGAGGCCATCCTTGTACAGGTACTGGCGCGTCAACACGCCGTTCTCCTTGCGACCGATACGGCGGTCGAGACCGTCGATCACATACTCGACGCTGGCACCGCCCGGCAAGGCCACGCTGCGCAGGGCGCCCCTTTGATCGTATACAGGGACCAGAAGGGTCGATCGCAAGTCACTCAATTATTGAGCGTGTTGTAAGCGTAGTGAGTTTCCTCCCACGCTTCACCCGGAAACTCACCATGCGTAACGCGTCTACGTACCAGGAACTCATTCTCAAATACAAGACTTGCATTGTAGGCGGTTCCTGCGTCGCCACCTGCGATCCGAACCTCGAATCCAGAAACGCTGCCTTTCAAGTAAACCCTACGCGGGTTACCAAGGTCACTGTATGCCGACAACGGCACGAACAACTTCTTGGCATCCCGCTGGACAACAATCAGAGTGACCAAGGTCGCCGGCGCTTCAGCTTCTTCCCCTCCCCACCTAAATCCTTCCCTGTAAGGCATGATCTTTGCGTCGCTTGTCTTCACGCTGATTTCGATATAATGGCCATCGAGGTGTCTAGTGATATTCGCTCTGCCCGAAGCAAAACCGAAACTCATCGCAGAGTTGTCGACCTGCTGCACTACTCCGGGGCGCACCCCTTCGGTGGCATATGTGAGCCATGGCCAAAAAAGCGTGACAATCAATATGTTAGCAAGTCCCATTCTCTTACATCCCAAAACGGTCTAGTAGGGGGACTGCGAAATTCAACAATCAGATCGTCGTCGCCGCTATTCACAATCAGATCACGAACGCCTCTATCGAACCAACAATGCAACCTTCCGAAGCGGTTCGGTTTCTGCTGCTATTGCCCCCATGAATGCGAAAAGCGCTAGAACCATCCAATCCCATCCAAGAGCGAACAAACCCAGTCCCGAAATCTTTCCCGGTATCGTTCGCCATCCTTCCTGGTGCGAATGAGACGCCATGAAACGTAACCCATCAGCAGAAAGAAACTGACTAGCAGACCCAGCACAGCAATGATTGATGCTGCGAGCGCCACTCAATACGCCCCAGTAATGTCGACAATTACTTCGAACCATGGCCGGCTCTTCAAATAGTCTACGGGGCCGGCAAATTCTCCAGGATCATCAAATCGCTCTCCGTTAGCAGGGTGCTGAAAAACCCGCCAAAACGAGCCCAGTGACGTGCGCGAATGCGTGGCCTGCACGTGTCTGTGCTCCGATCTGGAGCTTGTTGCTCGTTGTGAAGCGTTGAATCGGCCCGTTTCCGGGGT
>JADYYH010000027.1 GCA_020853775.1 Nitrospira sp. | reverse complement strand
CTCAACCGCACGACGACCTATCAGGTCGAGAATCTGCCGATCGGAGACATTCGCCGCAAGGTCACGGAGCCGACCGGCCTCCTCACGACCACGCTGATCAAGCCCAACGGCAGCCGCACGATCACCGTACCCGATGGGACGGTCACGACGCCGGTCGAAGGCCCTGATCCCCGCTTCGGCATGCAGGCACCGATTCTGAAAAGTCTGACCGTTCAAACCCCCTCAACCTTAACCTCAACCTCGACCCGTGCCGTTACGCTCACCAATCCGAACGATCCCTTGAGTCTCGCCACGCAGACCGATACGTTGACGATCAACGGAAGAACGTATACAAGCGTGTTTAACCAGGCAGCCAAGACGCTGACCACCACCACGCCGGTGAGCCGGACGAGTACCGTGACGCTCGATACCAAGGACCGGGTGATTCAAGAGCAGGTGACAGGCCTGGATGGGGTGAGCTATACGTACGACAGCCTCGGCCGGCTGAGTACGATTACACAGGGAAGCGGGGCAGGAGCGAGAACATCCACTCTCACCTACAACAGCAAGCACGAGTTGACTAACATTCAAGATCCGCTCTTGCGCAATGTTGGATTCGCCTATGACTTGGCAGGCCGCATCCTCACGCAAACCTTGCCCGATACGAGAACGATCGGCTACTCATACGATGCCAACGGCAATGTCACGAGCATTACGCCGCCCGGCAAGCCGCAGCATCAATTTGCCTACACGCCGGTGGATTTGGAGTCGAACTACAACCCGCCGGATGCGGGGTTCGCCCCGCGCCACACGCAGTATGCCTACAATCTCGACAAACAGGTGACCACGGTCACCCGTCCCGACGGGCAAACGATTCAGCTGGGCTATGAGCCGACCGGCGGGCGACTGACCACGCTCACGCTGCCGGGGAGCCAGGTCACGACCTATGCCTACGAGCCGACCAAAGGCACACTAGCCAGCATCACCGCGCCGGGTTCCACCCTTGCCTATACCTACGACGGCTCATTGCTCAAGCAGACGACCTGGGCGGGGACGGTCGCCGGCAGTGTTTCGCGGAATTACGACAACAACTTCCGGATCACCAACCAGAGCGTGAACGGCGCGAACACCATCAACTTTGGCTACGACAATGACAGTTTGCTCACGGCGGCTGGTTCGTTGACGATCACAAGGAATCCGCAGCATGGATTGATCACAGGCTCAACGCTTGGCCCGGTCGTAGATTCTCGGTCGTATTCCACATTTGGCGAGCTTGGCACATACTCCGCCAATGTGAGCGGCTCCCCGGTGTTCAGCACGACCTTTACCCGTGACAAACTCGGCCGGATCACGCAGAAGATCGAAACCATCAGCGGCACGACGACCACATACGACTATTCGTACGATCAAGCGGGCCGGCTGCAAGAGGTCAAGACCAACGGACCGGTCACGGCCACGTACAATTATGATTCGAATGGCAACCGGCTGAGCGTGACTACGACCGGCGGGACAGTGAACGGGACCTATGATGCCCAAGACCGGCTCACGGCCTATGGGACCGCCACGTACACCTATTCCCCCAATGGGGAACTCCAGAGCAAGACGGTAGGAGCACAGACGACCAGCTACGTCTACGATGTCCTCGGGAATCTGAAGTCCGTCACGCTGCCGAATGGGACCGTGATTGAATACGTCATCGATGGGCAGAACCGGAGAATTGGAAAGAAAGTGGGCGGCACGCTCACTCAAGCCTTCCTGTACCAGGACCAGTTGAATCCGGTCGCCGAACTTGATGGAGCAGGAGCAGTGGTGAGTCGATTCGTGTATGGGACGAAAGCCAATGTGCCAGACTACATGATTAAAGCAGGAGTGACCTACCGCATTGTCTCCGATCATTTGGGCAGCCCGCGGCTGGTCATCAACACGGCGGATGGGAGTGTTGCCCAGAGAATCGACTACGATGAATTCGGCAATGTCACCAACGATACCGCTTCGGGCTTTCAGCCGTTCGGGTTTGCGGGTGGACTGTATGATCCGCAGACTGGGCTGACGAGGTTTGGCGCCAGGGACTACGATGCACAGGTGGGCCGCTGGACGGCGAAGGATCCGCTTCGGTTTGCAGCGGGCGATGTGAACCTATACGGCTATGTTTTCGCTGATCCAGTGAATAACAAGGATGCACTTGGCCTTTTCTTCGAAAAGGTATTCACAGGTCCCATGGACGGGCATTCGAATATTGCTGTGACATCAGACCAGTTTCTCAATAACATACAGGGAATGAATCTGGGAGATGTGCAGCATATGACTGACAATTTTACGAGGAGCGATTCAAGTGCTGGCGGTCCACCTGATAAATTCCGATATGTGACCGATCCTGGAAATCCGAATGCGGTCATCGACATGAGACATTTTCTAGTCGTGGGAGAAAAAGGGGAAGCGTTTGGACTGGCAGTCGAAATCATCCAAGGGTTAGGAGGAGATCGCAAGAGCACATTTGATCCCCAGGATTTTTATTCTAACGCGTTGGGAGCGGAATTCTTTAGGACTTATGATCCGAAGAAACCTTTGGCGGACCAGTTGAGGACTTTCTTCAATATGCGCACTCGTTCATGTCCAGTGAGGAGACCTTAAACAGGCATGAAGAAGAACACCGCTATGGTCTGGGCGTTTTCCCTTGGTCTAATTGGTGTCATCGGGATTCTTCTAAGAATGAGTTATTTGGACACAGAACATACGAAAATGGTTGCTGCCTGCAAACAAGTGAAACTAGGCGCGACCGAGGAGGAAGTCCGAAAAATAATGGGAACGCCGATTAACACTGTGCCCTTCAACGACGGGAAAAAGAAGTCCAAGATATTGATATTTGCATCAAACGCTCTGGCATCGACTCCACCTCAAATTGAAATTGATATTGAGACCCATCAAGTAGTCGAAGTGATTTGCGACGAAGAATACCGATTAGCACCTGCAAAATAATGGGTATAACCCACGGCGCTGGGGCGGATGTGCGCACGAGCGCGCTCACGTACAACGCGAAAAACGAGATCACGAGCATTCAGGTGCAGAAAAGGGGGTCGGGAGTATTTATTTGATGGCTGGATTGCATTTAAGACTCCCGACCCCTTTTTCCCACCGAGCGCCAACCTCGCCAATCGCGGCACGTTCACCGACGCCAAGAACCAGACCACGGCGTTTGAAATGGATGCACTCGGTCGCATCACGAAACAGACCGATGCCTTGAACCGCACTACCACGATCACCCGGGATGCCCAAGGCAATCCCACCCAGATCACCAGACCCAACGGCGCGGTCACGACCATGAGCTACGACGCCAAGGGCAATCTCTTCACGAGTACCGAGCAGGCTATCAACGCGACGACCACCTTCACCTATGAGCCCACCTTCAACCAAGTGACCAGCATCCGCGATCCCAAAGGCAACCTGACCCAGATCGCCTATGATGCGAAGGGCAATCCGTTGACCATCACCGACGCGCTGAACCAGGTGACCACGTTCACCTACAATCCGCAGGGGCTCTTGCTCACGACCAAGGACGCGCTCAACCAGACCACCACGTTTACCTATGATGCGTTGGGGCGGTTGCTCACCACGACCGATCCCCTGAATCGCACGACGACGCTGACCTATGACCCAGCGGGCAACGTGGCGACCAGCACCGATGCCTTGAATCGCATCACGACGTTTGCCTACGATGTGAAGAACCGGCTCACGCAGGTGACCGATCCGAACAGCGGCGTCACGCGGTATGCCTACGACGGGAACGGGAATCTGCTGACCGTCACCGACGCCAAGAATCAAGTCACCACCTTTGTCTACGACAGTCGGAACCGGCTGCTCAGCAGCACCGATCCGTTGGGCAAGGTGGAGACCTATACCTACGACGGCAACGACAATCTTACGAAACGCCGTACGCCCAAGGGCGACGACATCCTCTTCGCCTACGATCCGGTGAACCAGCTGCTCTCCAAGACCCTGCCCGGCAGCCAGGTCACCAGCTATGCTTACGATCTCGTCGGGAACTTGACCAACGTCACCGATCCGGATAGCGTGGTGGCCATGAGCTATGATCAGGCGAATCGGCTCACGGCGGTCACGACCGATGGTTCGTCCCATCAGCCGGCGGTGACGCTGAGCTACGCTTATGATCAGAGTGGCAACCGGGTCAGCCTCACCGAAGGGACCAGAACGACGAGTTATCACTACGACGGCCTGAATCGGTTGGTGGCGTTGGGTGCCGGCGCCACCGTAGCGCCCCCGGCCGCCAATCTCGTCTCCTGGTGGAAGGGCGAAGGGACCGGGGCGGATGAACAGGGGGCGAATCCCGGCATCCTGCGCAACGGCGTGAGCTTCGCCACGGGCATGGTCGGGCAGGCCTTTCGTTTCGACGGCGTGGACGATGAGATCGGCGTCACCGGTACGGTCGGCCGATTTGGGTTCCAAGCCACGATCGACCTGCTGATCAAGACCACCTCGACGCGGCGCGAGACCCTCCTGAGCGACCGGCTCACCTGCGCCGTCACCTCCCCGGCCAATGCCGCCTCCTGGGAACTGCAGCTGCAAGCCAACGGCACCGTGGTCTTCTCCGCCGCCGGACCGGACTCGAATACTGGCACCACGTTCGTAGGCGTCGGTGTGGCGACGACCCGGGCGGTGAATGATGGGCAGTGGCATCGGATCGGCGCGGTGCGGAACGGGACCACCCAACTGATCTATCTCGACGGCCAGCTCCAGGGCTCGTGGAATTACCTCAATGGGCCTCCAGTCCTGACCAGCCTCCCGGCGGGCGGCCTACGGATCGGCACCGGCGGCTGCGGCACCAGTCCGTTCACCGGGCAGCTGGATGAGATCACGATTGCCGACCGGGCCTGGACCGTGGCGGAGCTCCAGACGCCGCGTCTGCACGAGCAACCGAACGCGTCCTGGAGTTACGACGCCCTGTCCCGACGCACGGCCCTCACGTTGCCGAATGGGATCCAGACGACCTATACCTACGATCCCGCGAGCCAAGTCACCAATATCCTGCATCAACTGACCGCGACGAGCAGCCAGATCAACAAGGCGGACTATGTGTACAACAACGTCGGCAATCGGACGAGCCTGACGGACAGAAGAGGCTTGCAGAGCTTCAGCTACGATCCACTCGATCGACTGACAAGTGCGAGCCATCCCTTGCTGCTGGATCCACAGGTGTTTGCCTATGATGCCGTGGGCAATCGCACGACGGGCGGAAGTGTCGTGAACGTGGGCAACCAACTCACCGCCGATGCGAACTTCGGCTATCTATACGACGACAACGGGAACTTGACCCGCAAAACGCTCCTCGCCACTGGGAACTACACCCAATACATGTACGATGCCGAGAACCGGTTGACGAAGGTCGAAGACTTCGCCGCTGGCAATCCCACGCCGACCTTTACATCCACATATCGCTATGACGGCTTGGGGCGCAGAATCGAAAAAGTCGCCAACGGCCAGACGACACGCTACATCTACGACGGCGAGGACATCCTGCTGGAATACGACGGCAGCAATGTGCTGCAGGCCCGCTACACCCACGGACCTGGCATCGATGAGCCACTGAGCCGAACGGTGGTCACCTCTGGCGTGAGCAGCGGCGTCACCGCCGTGCTGGCCTCGACGGCGGATGGCCTTCGGGGGCCGGTGGTGGACGATACCATTGTCGTCAACGGACAGATCTACCTGGGCTTTGTCTCCGGCTCCAGCTTTTTGCCGCCGGTGGGCCAATCGATCGAGACCACGGGGTCGCATCTGCCGGTGGCGCCGATCGACGTGACGGCGGCCGCCAACAGCGGCACACTCACCGTGGCATTGGTGGATACCGCGACCCTCAGCGGGAATGCGCCCGTCTATCTCGTGCTGCGCGAGCAGGCGACGGGGCGGGTGCTGGAAAGCCAGCTCCTCTTTGCCGCCCGCCTGACGGCTTCCTCGACGGCCCAGCCGGGCCTGCCCACCGTGATCGCCGCCACGACGGTCCCGATCAGCACGGCCACCGCCAACGGCACGCTCTTCTACCACCAAGATGGCCTGGGTTCGGTCACGGAGCTCACCGACAGCACCGGCAGCGTGGCTAAAGCCTACGCCTACGATGCGTATGGCAACATCCTCGAATCGCCCGGCACGGTCGAGCAGCCGTATACGTATACGGGTCGGGAGTTCGATTCAGAGACGGGGCTCTACTACTACCGGGCGCGATATTACGACGCAGGGACGGGGAGGTTCTTGCAAAAGGATCCGATTGGGCTGCGAGGCGGACTGAATGTGTTTCGCTATGTTGATAATAATCCCAACAACTGGACTGATGCGACTGGTTTAACTAAGAAAGACAAAACCTATGGTCTACCTAGTGACTTCTGGAAGTGGTATCACAGGCAACAAAAGAGGCCTGGCGACCCAGATCTTAACCAAGATGCTGCGCGCGATTTGTATGAAGAATGGAAACGTCAGGGAAGGCCGGATCCCGAAGGACACAAAACGGAATCCGATAGAAACTCAGAGAATGAGCCGTACGGCTATTGCCCTCTCAATGATCCGGTTCCGCCTATAGTCGTAGTGCCAGCACCTGATGACCAGCTCCCCGACAATGTTTTCGGCATTGATCCTCGGAATCCAAGAATTCCGAGAATTCCTGGACGCCTGATTATTCCGGCACCGCGTTTCATAATCCCGTGATTTGCGAGGAAGGTTAATTGTTTCTATGAAGGAAACTCGCGTGTCGCTGCTCGTTACTACTGCGTTGCTGAGCTTGGCGGATATCTCAGCGAGATTGGGGCCTGTACATTCGTCCGGTTCTCACGAGAGAGGAGAGCGTCGGCTGGGAGGCAAAGAGCCATTCGATCGATCCATTTGGCGGCTCGACTCGTCTGCCTCTTCGTCTGCCTCCGTGGAACAACACTGCCAAAGCCTAGCCGCGCTCCTTCCCACTCGAGTATTCGAAGAGTCTGAAATTCTGCCTGAGGACGCCAAAGTATATTTGGACATCTCCGTGTTCTTCAGTGATGCTTCGTGTACCGTGAATATTCCATTAGCATGCGTTGCTTTCGCAGCAAGTTACCATGCTGAGATCGAGATCAGTTGCTACCCAAGTGACTCGACAAGGGAAATGTCTTAATCACGACCACAGACGCGCTCAATCAGACGACGACGTTTACCTATGACGCCTTGGGGCGGCTGCTGACCACGACCGATCCGCTGACCCGCACCACCACGTTGGGGAAATAAAAGGGGTCGGGAGTATTTATTTGATGGCTTGATTGCATTTAAGACTCCCGACCCCTTTTTTGCTCTCTGCCGTGAGGGAATCCATCGCATCACTCTCTCAGGTTATACACAGTCCCTGGAGGTGATGCAAAAAAGGGGGGCTCCGGGACGGGCCGCCGACCGCGCCGCATCGCACAATTTGGAGCTATCGAGGAGTAGCCCGCCTACACCGGCATGGGATGCGGTTTAGATGGTCAAAGTAAACTGTTGAGAATACGGCAGCTTGCAAAGAGCTTCTTCTGGCACGACCGCTGCTAGTGGATATTGAAGAGCACCGTCGTCTACCAATTCACACACGTGGAGAACTCACTCACTCAGCACCCCCTCCCGGGCGCTGGGGAGACGGAGGAATCATGAATAGCCTGCAACAATCTGCGCTCTCGCCCATGCTTGGTCGGCTGTATCGGGTGACTCTTGGTGGGTTACTGGGGGCAGCCCTGGCGTTGCTTCTGATCCCTGATGCCTGGGCTGTTCAAGCCACGCCGGTTAGCCTCAATTTCACAGCCGTGCAGGGAGGCCCTAACCCGACAAGCCAGGTTGTGACCATTTCTAAAAGTACCTCCCGGCGGGTAGGCTGGAAAGCGGTCGATAATGCTGCCTGGTTGAGCGCTGCTCCCTTTTCAGGAACCATGACCACTTCAGATGAAATCGTCGTAGCAGTGAATGCCAGTGGTTTGGCGGCCGGCACGTACAGTGGCTCGTTGAAGGTGACGTTGAGTAAGGGCGGGAGCCTGTCGATCCCTGTGACCTTGACGGTCGCCTCGGCCACCTCCACCAAAGCGGCAACGACCGCAACCACGGCAACCCTTTCGTGGGCACCCAACACGGATAGTGATCTGGCGGGGTATAAGGTGTACATGGGGACCTTGTCCGGCCTCTACGGCACCCCGGTCGACGTGGGCAATGTGACCACGTACACAGCCGGGAACCTGTCGTCCGGGACGACGTATTACTTTTCCGTGACCGCCTACGACCAAAGCAGGAACGAAAGTATCCACTCCGGCGAAGTGAGCAAGAGCATTTATTGACATGACGAAATTCGTCGGGCGAATGTGCCATCACCGGCTACGCCTGTCTCTTACTTCTTGCTCTGCACGGCCAGTTCCCACCGGTAGCCGTCTGGGTCGGTAAACCAGATCCCCATGCTCTTGGATCCTGGCGCCACGGGTCCGATTTCATCCCCTGGATCTTCGACCTGTACCTTGAGTTTTTTGAGATGCGCTAGAGCCTTCTTGAGCGCGGTCATCGTGGGCAGATGGAACGCCACATGCCCGATAGTTTTGGGTGATGGCTTGCCTTTGGAGAAGACGATCAGCGTATTGGCATTCCCGATTCCCACGCCGCCTTCATACTCAAACTGTTTGCTGAGTCCGGATACGCGCATAAACCACTTGGCGCTCGTGCGTGGGTCGCGCACCGCCAGTCCAAAATGCCACACGGGGCCGAGCGTGAATGGAACGTTCATGTCCGTGACCTCCTGGTTAGGAAACAAGGCCCCATCCTACCCTGGGAGCGCGAGGGCTGAGGTTACAGCATCTTCCGCGCGCTTTCCCGCCTGCTTCTCATGATTCAATAACCACCGTTTGCGGTCCAGCCCACCGCCATAGCCGGTGAGGGAGCCGTCGGCGCCGATCACCCGGTGACAAGGGACGACAATGCTGATGGGGTTGGCGCCATTGGCGAGCCCCACCGCACGGACGGCCGCCGGTTGCCCGATACGTCTCGCCAGCTCAGCATAACTTACCGTTCGCCCGACGGGGATCTCGCGCAGCGCATTCCAAACGCGCGTCTGAAACGGAGTGCCTGCGGTTGCCGTCAGCAGAGAGTCGAGGGCGTAACGATCACCCTGGAAGTATGCCGAGAGGGCTGAGGCGGGTGGCGAAACCTCCAGCGCCGGCGTCAACATCACCCCGTGTGATCCGTAGTGGCGTGCCAAGAGGCGTCGCATGCGATGCTCAAAGTCTACCCAATCGACGGCGCGCAGACGCCCTTGTTCGTCTGAGAGGATCAGCAAGGTTCCGATCGGTGTGAGCAGGGTTTCTGTCAACAGATGAAGTTGTTGAGCCATGAGACATCTCCGTGTAGGTGTGACAGGGCTATTCCTCGACGGTCCAAAGATACTGGGCCGCATAGGCCCGCCAGGGTCGCCAGGCCTCCGCGCGTTGCAATAAGTGGGAGGCCGTGCGGGGCCCGCCTCCTCTCAACTGACTGGCGCCACGAAGCAAGCCAAGGTCAGTAGCTGGAAACCCGTCCGGTTCGTGAAAGGCGCGCAAGGCGATGTAGTCCGCGGTCCATGTTCCGATGCCGGGAATTGCCCGCAGTTGCCCGAGACGTTCTTCGATCGATCCTCCCGGCGCGAGTAACTCTGGATTCGTTGCGGCCGCTTGTGCCAGGGCGGTGATCGTCGCTCGCCGACTGGCAGGCATGCCGAGCCGGCCCAAGTCGGCGGTGGCGAGGCAGCGAGCCGTCGGAAATGTTCGCGTAATGCGCGTGTCGCCCGAGTTCGGCAAGGGATCTCCGCACAACTCGACCAATGAGCCGCCCAGCCTCCGTGCGGCTGAGACCGAAATCTGCTGTCCCAACACAGCTCGAACGGCCAGTTCAAAACCGTCCCAGCAACCAGGCACCCGCAATCCCGGACGTGCGGCGATACGAGGTGCGAGGGCATCATCCTTCAAGAGATGAGCGGCGATCGCATCGACGTCGGCTCCCACGTCGAATTGATGCCGGATGCGGGAGACAATGGATTGAAGCGCACGGACCGATGGAAACGAGATTGTGGCCAGGAGGCTGGCTCTGTCAGGTCTGTGCTGGATGGTGATGCTGCCCGCCATTTCCTCATGCATGATGCTGCGGTGATAGAGGCCATTTTCGACGACTTCCAGGCCGTCAATGGCGCGTGCTCGCAGGTACTGCAACATGCGGTCCCAGTCGTACGGTGGCCGATAAGGAATCTGCAGCACGACAGGCGCAGTGGCGTCAAGGTCTGAGGTCGCGGTCGTAATGGCACGACGCAATTCACCCGGTGCTCGACGATAGAGGGAACGGAAGGCATGGTTGAAACGGCGGACACTGCCGAATCCCCCTGCAAGGGCCACCTCGGTCATCGAGAGTGTTGTATCGTGCAGCAACTGTTTCGCGAACAGCAGGCGTCTGGACTGGGCCACCGCTACCGGCGCGACGCCGAGATGTTGGTCGAAGAGCCGTCGCAACTGTCTGGCTCCCATTCCGACCCGCATTGCGAGTGTCTCCACCGTGCTGTCCTCACGATCGAGAAAACCATCCGCGATCAGCGCGAGCGCGCGAGAGACGCTGTTCGAGGTGCCACGCCAGCCGGGGAGTTCAGGAGCAATTTCGGGGCGGCAACGCAGGCAGGCGCGGAACCCGGCAGCTTGGGCGGCCGCGCTGCCGGAAAAAAATCGACAGTTCTCACGTTTGGGGGTTCGGGCCGGACAGATCGGACGACAATAGATTCCGGTCGAGACGACGCCGACGAAGAGGCGGCCGTCAAACCGCGGGTCGCGGGTCTGCAGGGCGCGGTAGCTGACATCCGGATCGAGCGGGTGCATGCCCATACTCTGCCATATCTGTCCGAGAAATATCGGCCGTTTTCGGACGCGACCATTCGATTGCGGCCGTCACAAAGTCGGTCGTGAAACGAGCGTTGTGGTCAAATAGTCAGGCGCGAGGCTGCGCGGCGGTTTTGGCTTTCGCCATCATTTTGCAGTACGAACAAGTGCCAGCGGTGGTGGGTTGGCCGCAAGACTCGCATGGAGCGAGCGTCCGTTGATCCTTCTCGGCCATGGATTCGGTGGTGGCCTGGGGCTTTGTTTGTTTCTCCAGAAACCCCCAATAGAAACGCTGCTTAGTGCCAGGGGACTCCGTTTCTAGCCGGTTAAGCACTTCCTTGTAGAGAATCATCTTGGAGCCCTTGGCCATGGGGCATTCTTCGACGATGTAATCGATGCGATTAACGACGGCATAGGCGGCAATTTCCCGTTCGGACAGCCGGCACAGGGGCTTGACCTTCTTTGCAAATCCTTCCACTGATGCCGGCAGGGTCGGGCTCTGTTTGTCCAGATAGTCGTCCTGCCAGTGCAAGACATTGCCTAACAGGCGTGCCGCTTCGTCGTCGAGATTATGGCCGGTGGCCATCACGTCATACTCCTGCTCCACGGCTGCGCGGTTGAACTGATACCGCTTGATGGTTCCGCAGGTGGAACAGGTCGGACGGTGAAGAATGGTGGCGAGTTCACGGATGCCGGCCCCGGCTTCCTGCTCGACGACATGCACCAGCAGCTTCGCGCCATGGGAAGCCGCCACTGTCTCGGCATAGTGCCGCACTTTTCGGTGTGACTCCTCCGAATAGGTGCCGATGCCGAGATTCACATAGAGCGCGTCGGTCCGATATCCGAGCGCGAGCAGAATATGCCAAAGGGCCAGACTGTCTTTGCCGCCGGAGACCGCAACGAGAATCCGGTCGTCGGGCGTAAACATCTTGAAGGCCTTGATGGCGCGCGCGACCTGCTCATGAACAAAGGTCGTAAAGCAGGCCTTGCAGAAGGCGGCATTGTGCCGCGGCAATCCGATGACCGCGCGTGTACTGGTCGGGCACTTACTACAATTCATGGTGTCAAAAGTGTTGAGTGGTCAGTGGTTAGTGTTGAGTGAGAAAGTGACTGTAATCGCTTGCCAAGACCGGATGTGTGCCTGCGAGGTCTTTCCGAGGGAAGACCCAACGCTCACCACTCAGAACTCACCGCTTACCCTGAGCCGCCGGAGATCACCGGCCGGATTTCAATCTGGTCGGCGTCGGCAAGCATTTCATCTTCCGTGACGAGTTCATCACCCCGGATGACCAGATGCGCTTCCATGACCAAATTGAGTTCGCGCAGCAGCTCCTTGGTGCGTTTGGGCCCTTTGATCTCGACTTGTCGGTGAGGGTGACTCAATTGAACGAGCATGCGCGATGATACGGCTGATACGCGCGGGATTGCAATCGGATCATGAGCCCTCGGTTTTGGTCGCGGGCGGCCGTGCCGAACGTTCGTTGGCGAGCCCTCGGAACCAGCCATAGAGAGTGGAGTGAGCGATAGCCTCTTCGACGACCTCGTGTCCCGGAGAGTGCCAATGGTTGTCGGTCGAAAATTCAAAGCGGCGTTGGTGCTGGGAAAACTGTTCGGCGAAGTGGGTTTGCAGGTCGCTGACTTCAAACCCGCGAACCTCCGGTTCGGCTCAAGCATGCGGGCGGGATGCTCCTCATCGACGACCTCGGGACGCGCGCCCTTATTGACCGGCAGGAAGCGCAGCACCAGCAGCATTCCGAGGGTGATGCTGATGAAAGGAAACGCGGCTCGTTTCATGCCGGACGGGCACGAAGGGGGAGGTGAAAAGCCGGATCTTTCTCAACGTCTCGCGTGGAGCGGGGGAAAGGTTGTATCGATAGGGTCGGCCTCAATTATAGAACGGCATCCCTGAGGCATTTGGCCGCTTCTTCCGGTGACACCGGGTTGATGTAAAAACCCGTGCCCCATTCGAATCCCGCCAACTGCGTGAGTTTGGGGATGATCTCGATGTGCCAGTGATAAAAATCGCCCGTTTTTTCATGCAGCGGCGAACTGTGCAGAATGAAGTTATACGCCGGCCGGGCCAACACCGCATCCATCCGCCGGAGTGCTTCACCGAGCATGGGGGCCAAAAATTCGAATTGAGTCCGCTGACACTCCTCGAAGTAGCCGGCGTGGCGCTTCGGAAGAATCCACATTTCAAACGGAAACCTTGGGGCATAGGGCGTAAGGCAGAGGAATTCCGGATTCTCCAGGACGACGCGTGTGCCCTCCGAGGATTCCTGCCGCATGATATCGCAATAAATACACCGTTCTTTTTGTTGGAAATGTTGTTTGCAGCCATCGATCTCTTCGATGACACTGGTCGGCACGACCGGCAAGGCGATCAACTGGGAATGGCTGTGTTCCAGCGTGGCCCCCGCAGCGGCCCCATGGTTCTTGAAAATCAGGATGTAGCGAAGCCGGAGGTCTTTCTTCAGGTCGAGAATCCGGTCGCGGTAGGCCCAGAGCACATCCTCCACCCGTTTTGCAGGAAGGTCGCCGAGGCTTTCTTTATGAACCGGTGTTTCGATGATGACTTCATGGGCGCCGATTCCGTTCATGCGGTCATACAAGCCGAGGCCTTCCCGCCCCATGTCTCCTTCCACGTGCAGGGCCGGAAACTTATTGGGGATGACCCGCACGGTCCAGTTCGGCCCGTCCGGCTCGGACGCATGCGGCCGGTAGGCAAGGATTTCTCTCGGGGTCAACCGCTCCTGTCCCGGGCAAAACGGACAGAGCGCTGCTGAGGGCAGCGGCGCGGACGGCATATGCACATCCTGGGGGCGCCCGCTCCGTTCGGTCGAAATAATCACCCAGCGGCCGACGATCGGGTCTCTTCTCAATTCGGGCATCTCAACTCCTGTCGTTCAAATCACGTGTGGGTCATGCGCATTGTTCAGAAGGGAATCGCTATCGACTGATTCCGTGCACAGGGAGCCGTGCACCGTATCGTTTAGACTCGCCACATCGTGGCTTCAAAGTCGTCGCCCGGCCGGGTAACGGTGGCCGGGCTGTGATGAGGATAGCGGGCGATTTCCATTCCGTGCTCGGCCACCGTGAGCGTCAGCCGTAATTCTGTGCCGACCTCAATTTCCAGGTCTTTGAACGGGATGCCCAGTTCGAGAATTTTGTGTCGGCAGATGGTGCTGTAGAACCCCCGCTCGCGATACGTGCCGGATTCATCCGCCCGTGCGAGCTGAAAACGATCGACTCCGCTTGGCGTTAAGGCAAACGACAGCCGGTGTTGTTGAATGCCTGACCCGATATGGAGGTCGGCCGTGCACTGCTCTTGACGGGTGTCCGATCGTTCATCGAAATCGAGGCGAAGGTACAGGTGTTCGCGATCAAACCCGAAGAAGATGGCCGTGAACAGCCCTTCAGATTTCCACATTGCCCCGAGCGGCGGCGTCGTATTGATGGTGCCTGCGCCGCGCCATTCGAAAAAGTTCGAGGCCAGACCGTCCAGCGTGGGGGTGATCAGCGCCAGTGGCAGTTGCACCAGATCGAGGCCTTGGGGCGTGCGCGCTTCGACCAGGGGCTGATTCAAAATCTCGGGCGGCGTCATCCCGGCATAGGTCCAGACATTGCGCAGGTGGGTGCGAAACAGCCGGTCGAATTCCTGTTTGTAGTCAGTGTCGAAATCATCGCCATACCACCAGAACCAATCACTGCCCTCGGCTGCGTACAGTTCGTCCCAGGCGGCGCGTGCTTTGTCCGGCTCCAACGACGGCGTCAATTCCGCGAGGCGTGCCCGCGTGTGTTGCAGGAGATCCCAGCCGCGATTGTCTTCCTGATGGCCGATCCAGATTTTGAAGTCCTGGTTGATCCAGGATCCTGAGTGCAACTGTTCGAGCCGCTGGGTCGGCGGCGCGGCTTTCATGGCGTCGCTCATGGTGTTCAAGTTCACGCGAATGCCATTGCCCAATTGGAGCCCATCTCCTTCGAACGCGCGAAACAGCAGGGAAAGAAAACGTTCGCCGCCGTCGTGGTAATGCTCCCAGGGATTCTCGCCGTCGAGAATCACCGCGATGGTTCCGTTGTCGAGCCGGATGTCATAGGCGAGGCTGCGGACCCGCCGGAGCACGTCGTCCGCCGCCGCTTCCGGCGTCGTTTTATGGTAGACAAAGCCGAACGCGTCGGAGATGTCCCGGTCACGGAATACCATGGAGAGGGGATGGGTCTCCGTACCGACCGCATAGGGCTGATAGAGATGATAGTGGCGGTTCCAGCCCTGTCCGGCCATCTGCAAGGAGCGGTAGAGGATGCCTTCATCCGTCGCCACCCAGCGGAGTCCGGCTTGTGCCACGATCGGTAACACCTCCGGGCAGACTGAACCCTCAGACGGCCAAAGCCCTGCGGGCGCGCGACCGAACGTGCGGGTGTGGTACTCGACTGCTCGTCTGACTTGCGCCTCGGCATCGGCCGGCGCATGAAACCGGGCCGGAAGCGGCAGGTCCGGTCTGGCGCGCCGCGTGAATTCCGAGTCAATCACAAGGGGCAGGATGGGGTGAAAAAACGGGGTGGTGGTCAGTTCAATCTGCCCGCGATCCTGGAGCGCCTTATACATGGGCACGATCTGCCGGATGGCCGTTTGCTGCAGGGCCAGCACTTCCTGCTTATCTTCTTCGGTAAACCCGCGATTCTTTGCGCGCAGCTCCGCCAGGCGGGGGAACCGTTGCAGGCTGCCGTATCCGAACCAGGCGAGATTGTGCCAGACCTGCAGGTCCAGCAAATCCTGGGATGAAAACTGCCGGGCCAACCGTTCCAAGTCTTGACCCTGCACATCGATGCCGCGTTTGATCAGCAATTCCTGGTAGCGCGGAAACGGGCGCACCATCGTGGCCCAGTTGGCTGAAAAAAAGTGGCGGATCAGGAAGGCTTTTTCCGTCGGCGTGAGGTCGCCGGCCGGACGTTGTGCATGTTCGAGGAACAGATCGCGAACGCGTCCCGCCGAAAATTCTTCCAGTTGCAACAGCAGGGACGGTGTGAAGTTGAAGGTCGAACGGGCCTCAGGAAATTGTTCGAGCAGGAAGGCCATGTCGTAATAGGCCTTCGTGGCATGCAGGCGGACCCAAGGCATACTCGCAGACCCGGTGAGCGGGTCCGTGTAGTACGGCTGGTGCATATGCCAGAGAAAGCAGAGCTGTATGGTTTTCATCGGGAAGTTTCTTGCAGACTCACGGGCAGTATGTCATAGGGGTATGAGCGTTGCAATGAAACGACTGGATCGGTCACGCATGATCGCTTCGTGCGACCGTGCGATGGCGCGAGTCGTAATACCAGTGTCCGGCGAGGAAGTCACGACGATGGCATCAGAGCAGATGGTCTCGACAGGTATGCGAGGAGGGGCGCTGGTTACGCCCATCTCGGTCCTGCGGTATTGGGGACCGGTGGGGCTTTATGCAGGGCTCATTTTCTTTGGCTCATCGATATCGACCCCGCCCGAAGTAATTTCGTCATTGCTCAAGGATATTTCCGACAAGGTCGTGCATGTCAGCGAATATGCTCTGTTCGGAGCCTTGCTCTATCGTGCATCCCGCCACGGATCCGGACCATGGATGGCGCAACATGCGGTGTTGGCAGCAGCAGTTGGTTCAGCACTCTATGGCGTGAGTGATGAGACGCATCAGTGGTTTGTGCCGTTTCGTCAGTCGGATGTGTGGGATGTCCTCGCCGACACCGTCGGCGGGACTGTGGGGGCCTGGGGCTGGCGTTGGATCGAGCGGCGCGGGTCCCGCGGTTAGATTCCCAAGACGATCATTTCATCATCCAGTCCCTTGCACACAGATCCCTGCCTTGCGTGACTCTGGTGTCTGATCAATCTCTGGGAGTCGTGTCCCGCACGCCCAGTCTCTTCGATCTTCCCACACCGCACACAGCGCAGTGCCAGAATCCAGACATGGCCTCCTGCGTCGACCCTGTCAATGTAGAGGTCGGTAACGAGGTGTCCTGGACAGTATGAACAGGCGAGACCGGCGGATTTCGTGGAAGAAGAGGCCGTGATCCCTGCGCCTGGCGTGATGGGGCTGAGGTGTGGCGACATGGGGGCCTCCTGCTCGTGAGGGTGGTGGGTGGTATGCCTCTGTGAGTCCGCAAAGAAGATGCCCGGACCAAAACGGATGGAGTCACGTTGGAAGATCTCTTGGGAGAATCACTATCGGGGCGAGCAGCGGCGCTGCAGACGCGGATTCAGAGTCGTCGCAATAACGCGTCGAATCGATTGGGCGGTGTGTAATAGGCTAGGCCCATTGGCCGGCAGGGACAATGGGCGGCAATTTTTTCCGCTGGTGCTGAATCAGGTCGCTACTTACCAGGCATAGGCTTCCGGAGCTGCTCCGTCGGGACCGGGAAATATGGCATCCAATGCCTTGAGTTGCTCTGGTGTCAATGTCAGTTCCAGGCTTTGGCTCGCGGTCGTCAATTGTTCCATCGTGCGCGGGCCGATGATGGGGGCCGTCACCGCTGGTTGGTGCAAGAGCCAGGCGAGGGCGACCGTGGCAGGCGCGGCCTGGAGCGTTCGGCACAACAGTTCATACGCTTCTAATTTCTGACGATGAAGGTCGATGTCTTTGCGGACATCCTCTTCCGCTCGGCGACCGCTCGTGCTTGGGCTCAGGGCGCCGCCCAGCAATCCCCGCGCCAGGGGGCTCCAGGGAATGATCCCAATGCCATAGGCCTGGCAGGCCGGAATGACTTCGAGTTCGACGGTGCGCTCGAGCAGATTGTACAGACTTTGCTCGGAAATGAGTCCGAGAAAATGGCGCGACTTTGCCAGCTCTTGGGCCTGAGCGATGTGCCAGCCGGCAAAATTGCTGCTGCCGATGTACAGCACCTTGCCTTCCCGGCACAGTTGCTCCATGGCTTGCCAGATTTCCTCCCAGGGGCAGTCACGATCGATATGGTGCATCTGGTAGAGATCGATGTGATCCGTCTGGAGACGCCGCAGACTGCCTTCACAAGCTTGTTTGATGTGCCGCGCCGAGAGGCGTGATTCGTTGGGCCAGTCCCCCATGCGTCCATACACCTTGGTGGCCAGTACGACCTTCTCGCGCCGTCTGCCGCCCTGAGCCAGCCAGCGGCCGACGATCTGCTCCGTCACGCCTTCTCCGACCTTCCAGCCATAGACATTGGCGCTGTCGAAAAAATTGATGCCGAGTTCGAGCGCGCGATCCATGATGTGAAAACTGTTCGTTTCTGATGTCTGCGGGCCGAAGTTCATCGTGCCGAGGCAGAGGCGGCTGACGCGTAAACCGGAGCGGCCGAGGTGAACGTATTGCATGGGGCCTCCTTGGCTAGAGCGATCAGAATACCGGCTTTCGATGGATGCTGACAACCAACTCACCGCGTGCGTGGATGTGTGAGGTGCGGAGGCACGATGCAGCAGGTGAGTTTCTGCTGGCAGTCCGGAACGGTTTGGTTATAATGCCGATCGTATGACCACAACAAATCCAGCCGCGCCTGCGGCACCGCTTGCTCCTCCTGATCCTGAACGTATTGCCCAGACGGTCGCCACTCGATTGCCCTTTCGCGGCGAGATGACCGCACTCAGCGCGCTGGCCGGTGATGCCTCCAATCGCCGGTATTTCCGGATCGCCCTGAAGGGTACGCCGTCCGCGCTGATTCTCATGCAGCTCGCCGACCCCGAAGGGTTCAAGAAATCCGAAGAGGCGGTGAGCGGCGCGTCCGCTCAAATTACGGAGTTACCATTCACCAATGTACTGACCCATTTGCAACGGACGGGCGTCACTGTTCCGACATTGCATTATTTTGATCGCGACGCCGGGTTCCTGTATCTGGAAGATTTCGGGGATTTGACGCTGGCTGAGGCTTGTCGTCAGGCAGAGGCGGCGAGGCTCGAAGCCTTGTATCGCCAGGCGATCGATCAATTAGTCTTGCTACAGGTGAAGGGCACAACGCTGCCCGCGCCGGGATGTATTGCGTTTCACCGGCGCTTCGACGTACCGCTGCTGATGTGGGAATTCGACCACTTTGTCGAATACGGTATCGCGGCGCGTCTGGGGCAACCGATGAAACCGGCAGACGATTCTGCTGTGCGTGCGGCGTTTCAGCGCATCGCCGAATTACTGGCGGGGCAGCCGCAGGTGTTCGTCCATCGCGATTACCATTCGCGTAACCTCATGGTCGATGGATCGCGCATGGGCATCATCGATTTCCAGGATGCCCTCATGGGACCCGCCACGTATGATCTGGCGTCGCTGTTGAAGGATGCGTATATCGAATTGGATGACGCCGTCGTGGATCGACTGGTCGAGCATTTCCTCAACGGCCTTGCCGAGCTGGGAGTGAAGGTCGCGGATCGTGCGGCCTTTCGTCGCTTGTTCGATCTCACCAGTATCCAACGGAATCTGAAAGCTGCCGGCCGATTTGTGTATATCGATCGGGTTAAACACAATCCGAAATTTCTTGCCGATATTCCTCGCGTGCTGGGCTATGTCAAACGCAACCTGGCAAAATACCCCGAACTGGCTCCGTTGCGGCAGCATCTCGCCCCATACGTGGCCGAACTGCACTAGTGCCCGACGGATTCATAACCCAACACGTACAACTCACCACTCGTTATGAAGGCGATGATCCTCGCAGCAGGCCTCGGCACCCGGCTGAGGCCGCTGACCGATACCACACCGAAACCGCTTTTGCCGGTCGCCGGCACGCCGATGATCGTCTGGAATCTGCTGCTCTTGAAGCGGCATGGCATTCGTGACGTCATCATCAACCTCCATCATCTCGGCACGATGATTTCGCAGGCGCTGGGGGACGGCCGCGCCCTGGGGATGCGCATTGTCTATTCGCACGAGCCGGTTATTCTCGGCACCGGCGGGGGAATCAAGCAGGCGGAGCCGCACTTCAAGGGTGAACCGGTGCTGATTCTCAACGGCGATACCCTATTTGAGTTGGACCTTGGCGCCCTCATGGCGTTCCACCGTGAGCAGCAGGCGGCGGCGACACTGGTGTTGCGCAAGGATCCCGAGGCAGCCCGTTGGGGCTTGGTCGAAGTAACGGATGGTCGAGAGGTCGTGCGTATCACCGGCCGCGGCCATGCAGAAGCGGCACCGACCCACCCGCGTATGTTTGCCGGCATTCACATTCTGCACCCGCGGCTCTTACGGTCCCTGCCGATCGGCACGGAATGTTCGATCATCGATGCCTATGTCCAGGGCATTCAGCAGGGAGAGCGGATCGTGGGCTATGATTTCGACGGATTTTGGAGCGATGTGGGAACGCCCGAGCGGTATGCGCAGGTGGAGCGAGATGCAGCAGCGGGGTTGCTCAGTTTGTCGGCTCGAAAGATCGGTTCTTCAGTATAACCGGAGGCTCAAAAAGGCCGTCCAGCAAGGCCGCAGCAATGCGAGGAGGCGAGGCGTACCCTTGCGGTACGTTGAGTTCGGAGGTTCACGACGCGCTGAATAAAGCGCGTCACGTTTGTGAACGCCGCCGAGACGGTGAGGCGGCAGTGTCTCGCGAGAACGAAGCTGGCGGGCTTTTTCAGCCTCCGGCAGGTTATTCGGCGGCCGCGGGTTTCCGCTGCTTGATCAATCGCGCCAGATAGGTTCGCTGCAGATCCAGAAACTCCGCTGCCTTCGTCTGATTCCCTGCCGCTTTTTCCAATGCCCGATCGATGATATAGGCACTGTGCGCTTCCATGGACTCATGGTAGGTGAGATTCATGTAGGGAAGCGCATGGTCCGTGCCGCCTTTGCCGGCCGCATCCTCGGGGGTCAGCGCCAGAAATTCCGGTTCGATCACGTCGTTCGGGCTGAGCACGACTGCCCGTGAAAGGACATTGTCGAGTTCGCGGATGTTCCCCGGCCAGGAGTAGTGAGTGAGCGAAGCCCTGGCCGCCGGGCTGAGGGTCACGCCGGGGCGCTTTGCTTCGTAGGCATGCCGCTTCAGGAAAAACTCCGCAAGTCCCACGATGTCTTCGCTTCGTTCCCGCAAGGGCGGGAGCGTAAAGCTGACGACGTTGAGTCGGAAGAAGAGATCTTCCCGGAACTGTCCGGCTTTCACTGATTGCCGGAGATCCTTATTGGTGGCCGCCACGAAACGAATGTTGACGGACACCGAGCGTGTGCCGCCGACGCGTTGAAATTCTTTGTCTTGCAGGACCCGCAGCAGTTTAGCCTGCAACGGCAGGGGCATATCTCCGATCTCGTCGAGGAAGACCGTTCCTCCCTCCGCCATTTCGAGTTTGCCCTTCTGAAGCCGGTCCGCACCGGTGAAGGCGCCGCGTTCGTGGCCGAAGAGCTCATTCTCGAGCAACGTTTCCGTGAGGGCCACGCAGTTGATGACGACCATCGGCATGCTCTGCCGCGGGCTCCACTGATGGATGGAACGCGCGAAGAGTTCCTTGCCGGTCCCGCTTTCGCCCAGCAGGAGAATGCTGGCGTCCGACTTGGCGGCGCGCTGAGCCGACTCGATGATGCATTTGATCTTTTGGCTTTCCCCGACGATGGTGGCGTAGCGGTTTTGCACGTCGGACTTGAGCGCGGCGACCTGCCGTTTCAATGAATCCCGCTCCAGCGCCTTTTGAATGACGATCAGCAGGTGATCTTTTTCCAGCGGTTTGGTCAGAAAGTCATACGCGCCGTGGCGCATGGCCTCCACGGCATCCGGGATAGTGCCGGCGGCGGTCATGACGATCACCGGGATGTCTTCGCATTGTTTGTTCTGAGCCATGCGCTTCAGGACGTCCATGCCCTTCAGCCGCGGCAGATACAGGTCCAGCAGCACCAGGTTGGGAGATTCCTGCTCGATGAGTTCAAGCCCACGTTGGCCGTCGCCGGCGGTCAGGGTTTTGTATCCGCCCGCATCAAGTCGATCTTGCAACATCGTCACGATGTCTTGATCGTCATCGACTATGAGTACCTTGGCTTTCATCGAATCCCGTGTTGGCTCCTAGCCTTCCATCACATTCATGACCAAGCCGGTGAGCGGTTTGGGAAAGAAGTAGGTCGACTTGTGGGGCATCCGCTCGCCAGCCGAGGCGACAGCTTTCACTTCGGCCACTTTCGTCGGGTTGAGCAGCAGGGCGGCCGTGCCGGTTCCCTGGCGGACCCAATTCAAGGCTTCGTGGTCGTCCTTCGAATACAACATGGCTTCCTGTTCCTGCTGTGTCGGGCAGAGTGTGGAAATCACATGCTGCTGCAGCAGCGACACGTCGAGGCGATCACGAGGTGACGCGGAGGCCGTGGGTCGATGAGATGGCCGCAGTGTCAGGAGGTAATAATTCGAGTCGTTCTTCAGGGCCAGTCCGAACATCGGCACAGACTGTCCTTGGCTGCGTAGCCGTTCGATGAATTGCCCCCGCACCTGCGCTTCATTGCCTGCTTGGAAGGGGAGCGCCGTCACCTCAAACACGGGCTCGAATTTCCCCAGCAAATCCTTCGGCGTCGGAACCGCGGTCGTCAGGACGCGATGGGTCGGCAGTACGGTCAGGCCTTTGTCTTCCAGGCTGGCGAAGAGCATCAGGACGTTGTCGTAGGGTTGTGGCGACGAGGCCGCTCCGGCCTGCTGCCGTCTGGCGCGGCGGTGGTTGAGGGCCGTTTCGTACCGATGGTGGCCGTCGGCGATGAACAGTTGTTTCTGGTTCATGATCTGGACGACCTTCGCGAGAACGTTCGGATCGGTAACGCTCCACAACTGCTGCCGGAAGCCCTCGTCGTCCTGGAAATCGATGCGCGGTTTCTCCGCAGCGATCGATTGTTCGAGCAGGGTGAGGACCTCGTTCTGCGGATCCGAATACAGCGAAATGATCGCGCTGAAATTGGCGCGGCAGGCTTCGAGAAGATTGAGCCGGTCGGTTTTCGCCGCCGCGCGGGTGTTCTCGTGGGGGTAGATCTTGCCCGATCCGAATTCTTCGAGCTCCACCGTCGACAGGAATCCTTTGAAGACCTTGGTCGGTGTGCCGGGCGCCGAATAGGGCGGCCGGTATTCGATGGTGTGATAATAGACAGCCGGCTGGGAATCCTTGCGGAGGGCCCCGCTCTTCAACCACTCGCGGAGGGCGCCTGCGGCGCGGGTGTATTTATTGTTTGCAGGCGTGTCGCCCGCTTGTTCATAGCCGAGTTCCAGGCGGATGACGTTGTTCGGGTGCCGATCGTGCAAGGTCTTTTGCAGCGAGTTGTCGATGATGTCGTACGGCGGTGCGACGACCTTCCGGACGTCGCCGACCGTCGCGGGATGATACAGGGTGCCGTGAAAGGGGATGATATGTGCCATGCGGTTCTATCCTTTTTGCGCTATGGGTGCAGGGTGGCATGCGGGCTGTCGGGAAAGGCCGTCGGCGGAACGAACGGCTTTTCCGCACAGTCTGCGGCGGTTACTGTTTGAATGTGTGCGTCGTGAAGCGCCATATGGCCGTAGTGGTGCTAGAGTCCCAACATTTTTTATAGGTCCATCCGGCGGCAAATGAGGCCGTCGCTGAACGAATTCGTACGGTCAGCAGAGCGTGGGCGTTGTGAAGCCGGACGGCGGCAACTCAGCGGTCGCGAGTCACCATATAATCGGCGGCGATGGACAGGGCGCGCTTGGCGGTGTTGTCGTGGAACAGGTCGAGATCGCGTTTCGCCGCGGCGACAAACGCGTGCGCCCGTTCCATGGCGTAGGCGATGGACCCATACTCCTGCATCAAGGCGACGATGCGGCGCAACTCTTCGTCGGTCAAGGTCCTGGTTTCCATGCGATCTTTGATCAACTGCCGGTCCGGTTCCGAGCAGTGTTGCAAGAGATGCAACAGCGGCAGTGTCGCTTTGCCTTGCCGAAGGTCCTGCCCCAGTGTTTTGCCCAGATGTTCGCCGTTGGCAGTGTAGTCCAGCGTGTCATCCGCCAGTTGAAACGCAATGCCCAGCCGCTGTCCGAAGCGGAACAGCGCCTCCTGTAATTCTTCCGTGGCTCCGCCGACAATCGCGCCGATCTTGCACGAGGCCGCAATCAACCCGGCGGTCTTATGCTCGATGATGCGGAGATATTCCGGCTCCGGCATCAGCGGATTGCCGTTGTAATACAGTTGGAGCACTTCGCCTTCAGCCATCTTCCGGCAGGCTTCGGAGAGTGCTTCGTTGATGCCTTGGTTGCGAAAATCGACGATCTGGCAGATGGCCCGCGAATAGAGATAATCCCCCACCAGAATGCTGATTTGGTTGCCCCAGACCTTGCTCGCGGTACGGCGGCCCCGGCGCAGGTCGGCGTCGTCGACGACGTCGTCGTGCAGCAGGGTGGCGGTATGAATGAATTCGACGAGGCTCCCGAGGGCCTGGTGATCCTGGCCGGCGTATCCGCAGAGATGGGCGCTGAGGAGCACGAAGAGGGGACGGACGCGTTTACCGCCGCTGTTCAGGATATGGGCGGCGACGGTATTGACGAGATCGACGCTGGAATCGAGATTTTTCCGGATCTGTTCCTCGACCCCCTCGAGCTCTTCGCGATACACGTCCCAGACATCGGCCATGCTGTGGAGCGTGAGGGTGGTCGGTCCGTTCGACATGGGGCGGATAGTAGGGCAGGAAACTCCACTAAGTCAAGCACTGGTCGGACGGTGTGTGGTTCAGTTTGCACCGCGGTTCTCTTGACAGTTTCACGGCCCATCCAGTAAGGTGACTTCTCGCTGATTTCCCCAACTGAATGGTAGCAGTTACCGTGGTCGTGCGACAGCTTCAACGTCCCCGAAAGGGGCGTCTGTTCCCCGGTTCATTGCCTGCCTCTAGATGAGAATACGTGCCATGAATGTACCAGGGCTTCCTCCCAAACAAGGTCTCTATGATCCGCAGCACGAGAAAGACTCGTGCGGAGTCGGATTTGTCGTCGATATCAAGGGCCAGCGTTCGCATCAAATCGTGCAGCAGGGACTGCAGGTTTTAGAAAGCCTGACCCATCGTGGCGCGCAAGGGTGCGATCCCTGTACCGGAGACGGCGCAGGCATCCTTCTTCAAGTCCCGCATGAGTTCTTCAAGCGTGCCGCCAAGGATAGCGGTATCAAGCTGCCTGGCGCGGGAGAGTATGGCGTCGGCATGGTGTTTTTGCCGCCTGATGCCGATGCCCGGTCGCAGTGCGAGACGGTGTTTACGCGCGTGATCAAAGATGCCGGCGCCAAGTTACTCGGCTGGCGCGATGTGCCGGTCAAGAGCGACGCCATTGGACCGGTTGCCCGTAGCACTGAGCCGTTCATGCGCCAGGTCTTCATCGCCCGCGGCATTTTCACGGATGAGGAATTCGAGCGGCGCTTGTACGTCATCCGCAAGTGCGTGGAGCGGGCGGTTCGCGAATCCGCCATCGAAGGCCGTGACTATTTCTACATCCCGAGTTTGTCCAGCAGCACCATCGTCTTCAAGGGACTCCTGCTCCCGCACCAGATCCCGCAGTATTACCAGGATCTGACCGACAGCAGCCTGACGAGTGCTATGGCGCTGGTCCATTCGCGCTTCAGCACGAATACGTTCCCCACCTGGCCACTGGCCCATCCCTATCGCTACATTTGCCACAACGGTGAGATCAATACGTTGAAAGGCAATGTGAACTGGATGCGCGCGCGGCAAGGGCGGCTGAATTCCGAGCTCTTCGGCGAAGACATGAAGAAGCTCTTCCCGATTGTGTACGAGAATCAGAGCGACTCGGCCAGCTTGGACAATGCCTTGGAATTCCTGGTCCTCGGCGGACGGTCGTTGCCGCACGCCATGATGATGTTGATTCCCGAACCCTGGGTGGCCAATCCGCAGATGGATTTGGATCGCCGTGGATTCTACGAGTACCACGCCGCGATGCAGGAGCCGTGGGACGGCCCTGCGGCTGTCTGTTTTACCGACGGCAAATTGATCGGCGCCACACTGGACCGGAACGGGCTTCGCCCCTGCCGGTATCAGGTGACGACCGATGGATTGGTCGTGCTGGCCTCCGAAGCCGGGGTGTTGCCGATGGACCCGCAGCGCATCCGTCAAAAAGGCCGCTTGATGCCGGGCCGCATGTTCCTGGTCGATACCGAGCAGGGCCGTATCATCGACGACGAGGAAGTTAAAGCCGATATCGTTCGCCGCAAGCCGTATCGGTCCTGGGTGACCGAGCATCGGATTTCCCTGGATGAGTTGCCTGATCCCATCAATGTGCCGCAGCCAGATCATCCAACAATCCGGCAGCGTCAGCAGGCGTTCGGCTATACCATCGAAGAACTGAAAATGGTCATCACCCCCATGGTGGTGGAAGGTCAGGAAGCCATCTCTTCGATGGGCACCGATACGCCGCTCGCGGTGTTGTCCGAACGGCCGCAGTTGCTCTTCAAATACTTCAAGCAACTTTTTGCGCAGGTCACGAATCCGCCGATCGATCCGATCCGCGAAGAACTCGTGATGTCGCTCACGACCAGCATCGGTCCCAAGCCCAATCTGATGGACGAACATCCGGAATCGGCCCGCCGCATTCGGGTGAAGCAACCGATCCTGACAAATGCCGATCTCCATAAGATCCGCGAGATCGCCGATCCGCATTTCAAAAGCAAAACGTTGAAGATGTTGTTCCGCGTGGCCGAAGGTCCGGAAGGACTGGGTGCGGCGGTCGATGATCTCTGCCGGCAGGCCTCGCAGGCGATTCGTGAAGGCTACAAGTTTCTCATCCTCAGCGACCGCGGAGTGAATGCGGAGTGGGCACCGATCCCGAGTCTCCTCGGAGTGGCGGCGGTCCATCACCATCTGGTGCGGGAATGCACGAGAACCGAAGTCGGGCTGACGGTGGAAACCGGAGAGCCGCGCGACGTGCACCATTTCGCCTGCTTGATCGGCTTCGGAGCCGGGACCGTGAATCCCTATCTGGTCTTCGAATCGCTGGTGGACCTGGAGCGAGACGGCTATTTCCCTGAAGGGTTGGATGCGGCGACCGCCGAGGGCAAGTTCATCAAAGCCATTAACAAGGGCTTGCTCAAGATTTTCTCGAAGATGGGCATCTCCACGGTGCAGTCTTACTGCGGCGCGCAGATTTTCGAAGCGATCGGGCTCAATCATGAATTGATCGATCAGTACTTCACCGGCACGCCGTCGCGGATCGAAGGCATCGGCGTTCGTGAGATCGGGGAAGAGACCTTGCGCCGCCACCGTGTGGCCTACGAGCCGGCTCCGATCAGGCAGTTGGATTTCGGCGGCGAAATTCACTACCGGATTCAGGGCGAGCACCACAATTGGAATCCGGACACCATCTATAAGCTGCAGCACGCGACGAAGAACAACGACCCCAAGACGTTCGCCGAGTTCTCACAGCTGGTGAACGATGAAAGCAAGCGCCGGTCGAATCTCCGCGGTCTGCTCGAGTTTAAGTTCCTGCCGGAGCCGATCTCGATCGACGAAGTAGAGCCTGCGCAGGACATTGTGAAGCGTTTCACCACGGGGGCCATGTCGTTCGGTTCGATCAGCAAAGAAGCCCACGAGACGTTGGCCATCGCGATGAACCGGCTGGGCGCGAAGAGCAACACGGGTGAGGGGGGCGAAGATCCCGAACGATTTGCGCCGCTCCCGAACGGGGATTCCCGCAACAGCTATATTAAGCAGGTGGCGTCGGCGCGATTCGGGGTGACGAGCCATTATCTGGTGAATGCCAAGGAACTCCAGATCAAGATGGCGCAAGGTGCCAAGCCTGGTGAAGGCGGTCAGTTGCCGGGCCACAAGGTCGATGAGAACATCGCGCGGTTGCGTTATTCCACGCCGGGCGTGCAGCTCATTTCACCGCCGCCGCACCATGACATCTATTCCATCGAAGACCTGGCGCAGCTCATCTTCGACTTGAAGAATGCCAATGCCGATGCGGCCGTCTCGGTCAAGCTGGTCTCCGAAGTCGGTGTCGGCACGGTAGCAGCCGGGGTCGCCAAGGCCCATGCCGACAAGGTGCTGATCAGCGGCGACTCAGGTGGGACCGGAGCCTCTCCGCTCTCCTCTATCAAGTATGCCGGTGTGCCCTGGGAATTGGGATTGGCGGAAACGCACCAAACGTTGGTCCTCAACGACCTGCGCGGCCGTATCCGCGTGGAGACAGACGGTCAGATGAAGACCGGGCGTGATGTGGCTATCGCGGCGCTCCTGGGCGCGGAAGAATACGGCTTCGCGACGGCGCCGCTCATCATCGAAGGCTGCATCATGATGCGGAAGTGCCACCTCAATACCTGCCCCGTCGGCATTGCGACCCAGGATCCGGTGTTGCGGAAGAAGTTCACCGGCCAGCCTGAACATGTCGTCAACTTCTTCTTCTTCATTGCCGAAGAGTTGCGGCAGATCATGGCGAAGCTTGGATTCCGCACCATCAATGAAATGGTCGGGCGTGTAGACAAGCTCAAGACCCACAAGGCCGTCGAACATTGGAAGGCCAAGGGCCTTGATCTGGCGCCGCTGCTGAAAATGCCTGAAGTCGGCCCGGAGGTTCCGCGTTATTGCGTGCAGAAGCAAGATCACGGCATTGCCGAGATTTTGGACCGGAAGCTCATTGAACAATGCGCACCGGCAATTGATCGTGGCCAAAAAGTCACGCTCGAATTGCCGATCCGGAATTTGAACCGGACGGTGGGCACCATGTTGTCCAGCCAGGTCTCCAAGAAGTACGGTCAGGATGGATTGCCTGCCGACACGATCACGATCAAGTTCAACGGGTCAGCCGGACAATCGTTCGGAGCCTTTCTCTCGCGCGGCATCACGCTCGTGTTGGAAGGTGAGTCCAACGATTACATCGGCAAGGGCCTCTCAGGCGGCAAGATCATCGTCTTTCCGCCGAAGAACGCGATTTACACGCCGGAAGAAACGATTCTCGTCGGCAATACCTCGCTGTACGGTGGAACGCAGGGCGAAGCCTACTTCTACGGCATGGCCGGGGAGCGGTTCGCGGTGCGGAACAGCGGCGTGCGGGCCGTCGTCGAAGGCACCGGTGACCATGGCTGTGAATACATGACCGGCGGAGTCGTGGCGGTCTTGGGCCGGACCGGCAGGAATTTCGCAGCCGGCATGTCAGGCGGGGTCGCCTTCGTCTTGAACGAATTGGATAAGTTCCAATCTCGCTGCAACCTGGGCATGGTCGAGTTGGAGCCGCTCGTCAGCGATGAGGACAAGCGGCTGTTGCACGACATGATCACGTCCCACTTCCTCTATACCGGCAGCCGGAATGCCAAGCGTATTCTGGATGGGTGGGAAGCGATCCTCCCGAAGTTCGTGAAGGTGATGCCGATCGATTACAAGCGTGTGCTGGCCGAGCGGAAGGCCGCCGCAGCCAAAGTGCAAAAATAAATGGCGCGCGTCTGCTGACGCGCATGTGCGAGCAATCCAGACGATAGCCGAGCGACGAAGGACGAGAGACGAATTAGCGATGGGTGATCCAAAGGGCTTTCTAAAATACGCGCGTGAGGGACCGAAGCGGAAACCTGTCGAGTTGCGCGTGCTCGACTGGAAAGAAATGTACGAGCCCATCCCGGAGGAGAAGCTCAAAGTCCAAGGCGCGCGCTGCATGGACTGTGGCGTGCCCTTTTGCCAGGGCAATACCGGCTGTCCCGTCGTCAATTTGATTCCCGAATGGAACGATCTCGTCTATCGCGGCCGCTGGAAAGACGCGCTCAAGGCGCTGCACACCACGAACAATTTTCCGGAATTCACCGGCCGTCTCTGTCCCGCGCCCTGCGAAGGCGCCTGCGTGCTGGGCATCAACAGCGACCCGGTCTCGATCCGCGTGCTCGAATGGAACATTATCGATCGCGGCTTCAACGAAGGCCTGGTCGAGCCGGCCTTGCCGGTGAGAAAGACCGGGAAGACGGTCGCCATCGTCGGATCAGGCCCGGCCGGTCTGGCGGCTGCGCAGCAGTTGACGCGCGCCGGTCATAGCGTCACTGTGTTCGAGAAGGCCGATCGTATCGGTGGCTTGCTGCGCTACGGCATTCCTGATTTTAAGATGGAAAAGTGGGTCATCGACCGGCGGCTGGAGCAGATGAAGGCCGAGGGGGTGGAGTTTAAAACCGGCGTCAACGTGGGGAAGGACATCACCGGCGAGCAGTTACGCCAGGAGTTCGATGCGGTCGGGCTGACGATGGGCGCGGAACTGGCGCGCGATCTGCCGGTGTCGGGTCGTGAACTCAAGGGCATCCATTTCGCCATGGAATATCTCATGCAGCAGAATAAGCGGACTGCAGGGATCTCCGTGCCCGAAGAACCGATTACCGCCAAGGGGAAGCGGGTGGTGATCATCGGCGGGGGCGACACCGGATCCGACTGTCTGGGAACCGCGCATCGCCAGGGCTGCAGCGAAGCGCATCAGTTCGAAGTGTTGCCGGAGCCGCCTCCATCACGATCCAGTTCGACACCCTGGCCGCTCTGGCCGATGCAGCTTCGTACGTCGCATGCGCACGAAGAAGGCTGTGATCGTCAGTGGAGTGTCTCCACCACTAAGTTTACCGGCCATAACGGTCACGTGACCAAACTGCATGCCAACCGGGTCAAGTTCGAGGGCGGTAAGTTTGTCCCGATCCCGAATACGGACTTCGAGTTGGATGCCGATCTCGTGCTGCTCGCCATGGGTTTCACGGGCCCGGTCAGAAACGGGTTGCTTGATAGCCTCGGCGTGAATTACGACACGCGCGGCTGCGTGACCGTCAATGAACAATTCATGACCAACCTCGACGGCGTCTTTGCCGGCGGCGACACCAAACGCGGCGCCTCCCTCATCGTCTGGGCTATCGCCGAAGGGCGCAAGATGGCAGCGGGCGTCGATAAGTATCTGCAAGCCAGCAAGTCTGCCAAGTCAGGCCGCTGAAAACGGCCTCCAACTTCGTTCTCGCTTCACTCCAACCCTCAACGTACTGGAACTGTACGCCTCGGGCTCTCGTTCGCTTCGGCCTCGTTGGAAGACCGTTTTGAGCGGCCTGGGCTAGCCGTAAACATCCTTTGTCGGTGCTTCACTCGAATCTCTGTCTCGTGTTCATTCCATGCCATTGCAAGATTGGCTGTTAATTGTCTGATGATCCGCTAGAATAGTGTCGTGTCGGTCTTCGAACCCATATTTCAAACACTGAATTCAGCAGAAGTGCGCTATGTCGTGGTGGGGGGGCTTGCCACCGTGCTACATGGCTATGCCAGGTTGACTGCTGATGTCGATCTGGCCGTAGATCTTGCTCCTGAGGAAGCTATCAAGATGATCCGAACCTTGGTGGCGAACGGGTTTCGGCCTCAGGTGCCGGTACCGCCTGAAGCGTTTGCAGATCCTGCCGCGCGCGAAGTGTGGCTTCGGGACAAGCAGATGCTGGCGTTCTCGCTCGTCGATCAGATTAATCCGATGCGAGTGGTAGACTTATTGTTGAAGCCGGATGTGTCATTCGACGATCTGTTGGCTCGTTCAGAGGAAGTGGCCTTGAATAACACAACGGTTCGAATTGCATCGGTCGAGGACCTTATTGTCTTGAAACGGCATGCCGGCAGGCCACAAGATTTGGCAGACATTGAGCAGTTGGAAGCGATTCGACGACGAAAAGGAAGTCTCTGATATGGCTAATGAGTCATCAAGTCCCTCGGATGTCACGCAATCAACCGATTGGAATGCTGACAATCAGAATCTGCTCGCGGCGACACTCTCTGCTACGCCGGTTCAACGGTTGGCCTGGCTGGAAGAGGCGCTTCAGCTAGCCTATGCAAGTGGCGCATTGAAGCCAAGGTCACTGATTACTCAACGAGATTGGGACGCGACATCCTCAGGGCCTCGCTGATCGTCTGGGTCATCGCTGAAGGGCGCAAGATGGCGGCAGGGCTTGATCAGTATCTGCAAGCGAATAAGTCAGTCAAGAAGGTTGTTTCGTAGTCCTTCCTGTTAGGGAAGGTCTGATTAATTCCCGTTTGCATTCGGCACGCTGGTCCTGAGCTGATCACCAGCGGGAATTTGGTGGGGATTTGCTGGTCCAGGCCCCTCTTCCTGTGGCCCACCGCCTCTGCGCTAGCCTCCGGCCAGCCTCCGGCCAGCCTCCGGCCCCCTACGTCCCCGCCAAGAGCCGCCGGCGTATCACATACAGATTTGCCAAGCCGCAGCTGATGAAGAGCCAATTCGTATTCTTCGCCAGCCCGCGGTAGCGGACTTTCGTCCACCCAAAGAGGCGTTTGAT